>MLHP01000001.1 GCA_001999425.1 Rodentibacter genomosp. 2
GTAGATTAACATACTAGCTAATCTACGTCAGCCCCAAACTTTTTATCACTAGATAAATCCTCTGTGTTGCTCTGAAAAAATGTAACCTTAATACTTTCTTTCTTTATTTTTCTTGGAAAAACAATTCTTTTCTGCTAAATTTATATCTGTATCTAAAGGATTCTTTAATAATAATTTACTTTTACTTTTCTTATTACACAAAAATAACTGACTACAAGTAGAATTAGTCTTATCATAAAGTCGGTAATCATCATTCTCAAAAAGAACCATTTCTTTTGAAAAAACATTCAAGGAAAGTAATAACAATAATATTAGTAAATTTTTATTCATAGTTTCCCCTTCAGTTTTTTAAATCTATTAACCATATCGGTACCTCGTCTGTGATTTCCATAATATTCTATGATTTCTCTCTCATAAATTTCATGCTTCTCTCCCCATGTGCTAGGATCTTTATTTATATTTGAATGAACTTTATAGAAATAATTTAAAGCCTCAGAAAAATCTTCTGCCACATTGCCTGGTCTATTAACATCATGATCTAATACTGTTGCTTTTCCCAAATTAGATTTCACATACTTAGATATCTGGTGATTATACCCTTTTTGCTTTTTAACCAAGGCTTTATTATTTAATCTATCAATAAAATCTTCAATCTGTAAATCTTGATATTCTTCAATAATTACAGCTTCTGCAAAAATAGCTACAGCTTTATTAGGCACAACTTTAGTATAATTACCAACAGAATATCCCTCCCTTAAAAACTGCTTTAATTTTGAACCTGTCATGCCATTATAATAGGCAATATATTTATTATTAACATTATTCACATCCCAGCCACAACACTTAAAATATTTATTAAATAGTGATGGGTATTGTTGTTTAAACTTAAACATTTGAATCGGTAATTCCCCTGCGCCAGAAGAATTAATTGTTTTTTGCATAGCACCAGCTGTTAATATTTCACTATCATAGGAATGAACAGCATCCATATTACCTTCATTCTCTGACATTGCTAGTAAAATAGTTTTTTCATCTTGAGTTATCTTGCCTGTAGAAATTAGATAGTCCCAACGTGAATAAGAACTAAGTTTTTTATTTCTCCAATAAACTGGTCCATAAGCTTTACCGTATCTAGTACACTTAATTTGGTTAATAAGTTTATTACCACCTTGACAGCCAGGGATAATCTTCTCTTTTCATCTACTTGTGATTCATTTACCTGATATGGGTTTTACATTTGGAGAGAAGATGGGGCGGTTCGGTGGTACTGTAATAGATCCTGCCTATGACTATAGATTGCTCTAGGCTAGATTCTGGTTGTTAATTTTAAAAGAACAAAAAATCAACCGCACTTATAAAGTGCGGTTGATAAATTGATTAATTTAGATCAACTGCCTCAGCTTTGATCCACATGTTGATGTCTTTTTTTCCTTTATAATTAATTAGATACCATTTGGCATTATTCTTATCTAGGAATTTATCTAATATTAAAATTGAGTCATTCTTAATCAAATACATATTTTATGCATACCCTGGACTTATATAGAGATGTGCTTTGTCTATAGAGATCTTATAGGACTCGCCTTCGCCTTGCCAAGCCCTATATATTTTATTATATATATCGATAGTATTAAAATCAAATAAGCCCCTATTACTTAATAACGATTTAAAGATCTTATGCAAATCTTTATTTTCTTTTAACTTACTGATCCTAGGGCATAACTTCTCATTGGGTATATAACACAAATCCGATATTTCATAATCACTAAATAAAATTTCATCTTTATTTATATTAAATCTAAATATAAAACTATAAGCGTTTGACATTTCCCTATTCGGCTTAGCTAGTTCTAATTCCAATACATTCCCATTTACTCGTAAGTCTCTTTCTCCTTCAAAAGCATAATCATTATTATATTCTATTTTGGGAAAAATATTTTTTGATTCTTTAATAGGTTTATTATGATAAAATAGCTTAATAATTGAATCGGAATTATCATCAAACTTACAATCTGAAGACTTTATAAAAATATGAATTGAGAAACCATCTCCGTAAGGAATCTTCTTAAATAAACAATAATCTGCTCCATATGAGCTAAACGAAAAAAATAATAAAAATATTAAGAATATTTTATTTTTTATTCTTCGCATTTCCACACCCTCTTTGTTATAGAAAAATTATGTCGTCTTTCCGCCTTAGAATCCGTATATGAGTTAACCACATTTGTTACATTGTTTACATCACTATCAGTGCAACCTCTTTCCGCAATAGAATTCAATCCATGAGAGGTCCAATACCCCATACTAGATAACATAACCCCTTTTACAGTTAAAATTGAATCAGGCTCATTTATAATATCAATACAAGAATCGCTTGCATATTTATCTATTTCCTTTTGAGCTGTTCTATAATTTCCCTTACCCGTTAATTGGATAAATCCCTTTCCTCTAAAATTCCATCCATCATTTGAGTCAACATCACCATTACCATTTCTATTTGAATATGCCAAATTAGCTATTTTAATTTGATCTGCAGGATGGCTACTATTCCTTCCATATTTATCTGCTTCAGCTGGATTCCTTATAAAGTATGAAAATGGGCCTTTGGGGAGTTTCTTCCCATTAACAATAAAACTTTTAGGCCTCTTTAAATGTTCAGAAGAATAATTTAGACTTTCATTTTTATATGAAATTTTTTGCCCCACTTCTTCCATTATCTGAGCAAAGAAATGCGCAATAATTCTAGGTGTATGCATATTAAATTTTTCACAATATTGATTATAAACCTCTACAATTTCTTCTTTTATCTTCCTATCAGCTAGTGGAAATAATATATCTAGTTGTTCTAGGGTTATGTAAATAGCTATTTTATATGCAGCCAACCACCCAATGACCCCCAACGGATGCAAATAATACGCCTTCCGCTCACTATCAAACCCCTCCGCCTTCAAATCAATCACCAAATCATTCACTCGTTTTTGAATTCTATCCGCTGCATCGTTGTCATTTAATTTTCGTGCCAACGCAATAAGCTCATTAAATTTGGTCGATTGGCTCTTTGCCCATTCACTTTTATGTTTAACCACAATACCCGTTAGCCTTCTTTGTTCCTTCTCATCTAACAATAAATGTTTCAATTGTCTCACTTCGAAGGAACTACGCTGTGTTTTTCCCTTTCCAAGGTCAAGCTCTTCTAAAATCTCTTTAAAAACAGCGCATAACGCCTCCTTATCCTTCATGGAAAATTGACTTTTCGGGTTTAAATACTCTGCAATTTTATATTTAAAAATACTAATTTCCCCTACATTATCTTCAAATACATTTACTCCCGGAAACAATACTCCATGAGTTAAGTGACTATCATCAACATAAATACCACTATCTTTATCGCGCTGTATTTGCTGATAAAGATAGGGCTGTACATTGTAGTAATCTTTCGTTTTCTTCGGGTTTTGTTTATCTCTTAACGTTTTCTTTACCACATCCACAAGTGGAAGCATAATTTCAACTTGGCTTTGCTCGAACTTCAACTCTTCATCATTCATTATGCTATAAAGCTGACTACCGCGAGGGACATACAGGAAGTTGTCTTTAATGCCTTTCTTTTCTTTATCTTGTTTATACGCCACTTCCGCTTTATTTCTAAATTGTTCTATATCATCATAGGTAAACACTTCAAGATGTAACAACTTTTCACCACTTTCTCCTACTTGGTTATATTCACCCATTAACCCCAGTTCATCACCCGCTTTTATGTCTATCGGATTATCCGGTTTAACCTCAATATTGGTTTTAAAAGAACAAAAAAATAACCGCACTTTATAAAGAAGTGCGGTTGATATAGTTATTAATTTAGATCAACTGAATCGGCTTTGATCCACATGTTGATTTCTTTTTTTCCTTTGTAGTTGATTAAGTACCATTTTTCTCCATGTTCATCGATTTTCTCATCTAGAATAGAAACTTTATCTCCCTTTACTAAATACATATTACTCTTTTTATCTAAACTATAGTAAAGATATGATTTTACTTTTACATTAGGTGTCAATTTAATTTGATCACGGTAGATATTTGAATCAAGAATATTTCCGTTTTGAGAATATAATTTTCTAATTTCATAACCATTATCAATGGTATAATTTTCCTCACATAAATATCCACTTAATTGAAAACAATATATTTTCTCTTTTATAGAATATCCGTTCTTATAATATATTTTCGTTTTTTTATCACCCAAGATTTCATACCCTTTAATCTCCGAAAATAAAGGATGTATTTCTAATTTATCACATTCCAGTTTTAATACTACATATTCCGTATCATGAGTAGGATCACTATCAACCCTCAATATAATTTCTTTCTTATCATCAAAATCCAAGTCAGAATATTCTACATTATTAACCTTATTATCTACCTCAAGAGCCTCATAGGAAAATAGAACTTTATTATTGTGATAAATATTAAATTTAGTAGCATCACTATCAACACTAAACTTATCATCTAAGCGAACTGATATATCATCGATAGAAATACAAGTCTTTGATTGAGCAAAAAATGAGCAAGAAATCAATAAGATACTTAATAATTTATTCATAAATTAAACTCCAAGTGCTTCTCTAGCAATATTGGTTCTTTCAATCCTTTTTTTCATATGATTAGGTTCTTTAGGTTTATCTGGATAATAAGGCTCTTTCTGCTTCTGCCATCCATTAACTTTTACAGATACCCAAAAGTAATCTTCATTTCTAACATACTTTTGAATAGCAGTACTTTTTTCCCCTTTAAACCAATACCAAAATCCAGCTAAAACATTTAGCTCTATAAGCAATTTGATCTGCTTTTTCTGTTGATGATATTACATCTAGATCTTCGTATCCATTAAAGTTTTTTCTTGCATAATGCTGAAATTCAGTATAATTATGTCTACCAGTTAATTGTATTAAACCTCTTCCTTTAAATCTCGCACCATCGCCTTTTTCTATATTACCCAAATCTAATCGCCCTTCATAACTTTTTGTAAAATACGTGTAATTTCCATTTTCTTCTTTATATTTTAAATCTTCCGTTTCTGCAGAAGTCTGTCCAAGGAAAAAGGCTAAACTCTTAATATCTTTAATACCGAAAATCCATATTGCATTATTTATCGGGTAGAAATAGTCATCAATATCCTTTTCTTTTGCATTTTTAAAAATGTTTCTTAGCATATCTTTACTTAAAATTTCCCAAGAATTAGAGAACCACCCAATGACCCCCAACGGATGCAAATAATACGCCTTCCGCTCACTATCAAATCCCTCGGCTTTCAAGCCTATCCCTAAATCCCCGACCCTTGTTTGAATTTTATCCGCTGCTTCATTATTCTTCAATCTTCTCGCCAATGCGATGACCTCATTAAACTTTGAGGTTTGGCTCTTTGCCCATTCACTTTTATGTTGGACAACAATCCCCGTTAAACGCCTTTGTTCTGCTGCATTTAATAGCAATCCTTTCAATTTTCCGGCTTCAAATCGACTTTCCCCATAGCCTTGTGATTGTGCTTTATCAAGGTCTAGCTCATCTAAAATTGATTTGAATACGGGGGCTAATTTTTCCTTTTCTCCCATGGAATAATGACTTTCCGGGTCTAAGTATTCCGCAATTTTATGTTTGAAAATACTAATTTCATCGGTTTGGTCTTGGAAGATATTCATGCCCGGAAATAAAATTCCATGGGTGAGATGACTATCATCGACATAAATTCCCACATCTTGTCCGTTTTCCACTTGTTGATAAAGATAGGGTTGAATATTGTAATAATCTTTCGTTTTCTTTGGATTATCTTTAGCTTTTACGGTTTTCTTCACCACATCCGCAATCGGTACCATGATTTCCACTTCCGTTTGAGCTAATTCCACAGCCTCGTTATCAATAAGACTATAAAGTTGGCTGCCTCGTGCGACATAAAGAAAGTTATCTTTAATCCCTTTCTTTTCTCTATCTCGTTTGTAAGCTGCCTCCGCTTTTGCTTTAAATTGTTCAATATCATCATAGGTAAAAACTTCTAAGTGTAAGAGTTTCTCACCACTTTCACCCATCTGATTATATTCACCCATTAATCCTAACTTATCACCTGCCTTAACCTCGATTTGCTTTTCTGCCGGAAGAAAGACTTCTTTATCTATTTCAGTTTCAATTTTTTTAGCCGTAAGAATTGGAAGCCCATATTCATGATGCTGTTGGCTTATCTGATATGAACCTTTATAAATCGTCCAGATGTCACCTTGTGCTGGACGATGTATTACACCATTTTCATCTTGATAATATTCCAACTCATGACGGATGGCTTCTTTATTGCGAGATTTTAAAGAAATCAATAAGCCGTTCGCAAGATTAGCAATGACTAATCCACGTCTGTTTTTTATACGTACAGGATTTTTATCTGCTGACTTTGTGACAAATTGAGTTTTATGAGGATAATCACTGATTTTTGCCATATGGCGATAAAGTGAATAAAACGTCAATATATTTTCTTTCGGATAAGAAAGCTGATGTTTAATCAGAAAAAATCCCGTGGAATAGACCGCACTTTTATAAGGCGGTTTCGCATCTTCTTTATATTCACTATCAACCTTATAAGCTATCAGTTTGCCATCAGCAATCGCACAAACCTTGTTATTTTCAAACTCACTACTCAGAAACTTTGAAGCACGTAAATGAATCCCTTGATGCCACATACCGCTATTATTAAAAAGAAAACGGGCACTTTCATCACCGGCAAGAAGGTTAAAATATTGCTGGGAAATATTTGTATTATTTTTACTTTTTAATGGATAAGCCACTCTAGGTAATACTGGGCTTTCTGGTTTTTTCTCCATTTGATTTGATGTAGAAGACTGCTTTTGAGTTTGAGGTTGATTATACTGTTTTTTATTTGACATAATTTATTACTCGCTATTTAGAATATTGGTGGCTTAGGAGATACGTAACCCGTTAAAATTAAAAGGTTGCCCATTATTAATTATACTGTCAAACGGGCTGACATTTTCTTCCTCTCCACTTTCCTCACAAAGCTCCCCCTCAATATATACATCCCCCACCAAGGTGATGCCTTCCCGGTTGATAATTATCGACCCGCCCGGACCACTGAGTTCTACCTGCTCATAGCCCTCAAGGTCAAAGGTTTCGCAGATTTGTTCAAACACTTCGCCCGCATGCCAAGTGCCATTCTGCGCAATGTCAATATTAAGCTCATTGCCGACATGGATGATAGTATCGCCGTGTACATTAAGATAACGGCTGTTGTTGATGTTCAGTATGTCGTCTTGTTCAATTTTCGTTATACGATTTCGTCCGATAGAGTGGGTTTGGTCTCGGTTAATCGTCAGGTCTTCATCTTGTACCACCGTTTCCGTTCGATTATTGCCGATGTTGACGATTTCATCTCTTACCACTTGCTCTGTACGGTCGTTACCTATTTGAGTGGTTTCGTCATGTTTGACAATATGGTTGAGGTCTTTTTCCGCATGCAGGAAGATTTCTTCTTGCCCTTGTTCATCTTCAAAACGCAGTTCATTAAAGCCGTTGCCTTTATGGGTTTTGGATTTAATCGTGGTACGGGTTTTGTGCTTCGGCAGAAGATAGGGTGGTTCCGTGGTACTGTGATAGGTTCTGCCGGTGACCATCGGTTGGTCCGGGTCACCATGGAGGAATTTGACTAAGACTTCATCGCTGATACGGGGAAGCATCATATTGCCGTATTGCGCCCCTGCCCAGCCTTGCATCACTCTTACCCAACAAGAACTGTGTTCATCAAACTTTCCCCGTCTGTCCCAAGGAAACTGTAATTTCACCCGTCCCCATTCATCACAGTAAATCTCTTCCCCTTCCGGACCGACCACATGGGCGACCTGGGTGCCCCGAATAATCGGGCGGGGCTTTTGAGGACTACGCCAAGGGGTGTGATGGGGAATCAGAAACAGCTTGTTTTCATAACGGTTGCCTTCTTCACCGGCTTCCTCCTCCATCACACCGGTTTGATAGCCTTGATGTTCCACCCGCACCACGAACCAATCTTGATTGAACGCGGCATTAATATGCCCTTCCAAAGTAAAACCATAACCCGGTATCACCCGCATATCATCCCCTGTGGCTTGAGCTGTTTCAGACAAGGCAAGGGCGGACTCTAAACGGTAGCGACTGAAAGGACGACCCTGTTCATCCCGTTTATATCTGCCGGGGTAGTCATAGTTTTCATAGGAAAGTTGAGAAGAAGAGGAGGAAACACCGTTAGAATGGACCGCACTTTGTTGATGTTCAAGGGGGTAAGGTAATTAGGGTTTAAAAACGTATAATCCCGTAGAGTGTGTTGATTGGTGGTGACTTTTCGACAATATTCAAATTGCCATAGGCTCGCGAAAGGGCGGTCGCCTGCCGGCATGGAGTTATAAGTCAATGTGCCTAAAATCGGGGAGGTGGTACTTTGATGACCAAAGTGGAGCACATGATTTTCTTCTTCATGGGAAAAATAATAGTACCAACCTTCCTCTGCCGCCAAGCGTTCAATAAAGGCGCCCGATATTGCACACAGTATTCGCGTTCCCAATCCAACGGCAAAGCCTCAAATGCCACCTTATCCACCCGATTTTTTTGCAGCAAAGTGCGGATGATTTTTTCACTGTTTTGATGTTGGAAAATCCGGCTGTCCGATTGCAAACCGGCTCTTACTAATGCCGGTTGGACTATCATTTGATAATAGGAGCGCACAAAGCCACTTTTCCCCAAACCGAATCCCGTGACAATTCCATTGACATACCGAACCGCTTTATCGCCGAGCCAAAAGGTGAAGGTCACCGAGGTATCAATCAACGCAGAAAACGGTACATTCGGGTCAAAACTTGATAACTGCAATTCCAATTTAAAGGGTTCGGAAAGCCCTTCGGTCAGCTGAAAACTCACCACATCAAAGTGATATTTATCGCCTGTATTGAGGGTATAACGATAGTCGGATTGGGTTGCCATAGTTATTCCTTTAATTTGAGATGTCAAACTCGGTTAGTATAACTGAATTTGCTATAAGTTAATCGTTGAATGATAAAGCCTTAAGGGCTGAAGTCGATTTTTACTAAATTCTGAAAAATTTTCAAGTAGTCAGAAAAATCTGTTTATAGTCGCTTTGATTTATATCGTAACTACATCATAGATTTATTCCAAGCGATCAATTCCGAAAGAAAAATTTTCCTTCCTTAGCCTAATAAGTGATAAAGCAGTAAGTTAATAACAAACCCACCAACAACCAACCATACAAAGACCAATGCACCTAATAAAAGCGGCTTTAATCCGGCCTGTTTCACTGTGCTCACATTTGTGGTTAATCCCAGTCCTGCCATGGCTGCCATTAAAAAAATAGTATCAATTTGAACTAATACATTCACCCATTCGGTCGGTAATAAGTTAAAAGAATTAAACACGGCAACGAGGATAAACATTAACGCAAAATAAGGAATTGAAATCGCGTGCTTTTGTTCTTTATCTTTGTGTAAAAAATAAGATAAGGCGAGTAAAAAAGGAGCAAGCATCATCACCCGTATCATTTTTGAGACCACCGCAACATCAGCGACAACCGGGCTAATATTACTCCCTGCTGCATAGACTTGGGCGACTTCATGTACGGAAGAACCGATGTAAATACCAAACTGATGGGGATTAATAAAATCAATCAAAATAGGATAAAGAACAGGGTATAAAAACATAGAAATTGTGCCGAAAATAACGATTAACGCCACGGCAACAGAAACTTTGTAAGAGGGGGCTTTTACCACAGGTTCGCTTGCAATAATTGCAGCAGCACCGCAAATGCTACATCCGGCACCGGTAAGAAAAACGATTTGTTTATCAAGTTTTAAGATCTTAATGCCAATCCAGCAGGTAATCACAAATGTCAATACTAACATAATGGCATCGGCTAATACCGCATTGACTCCCACTTGCCCGATATCTTGTAGAGTAATTCTGAAACCATACAAAATAATGCCGAGGCGTAACAATTTTCCTTTAGCGAAAGTTACACCGAGATGTGTAAAATTTTCAATTTTATGATAGAACGTATTGCCGCATAGAATACCAATGACAATTGCCAATGTTAATGCGCTGATATTCAGTCTTTCGACTAATGCATTATTTCCAATGAAAACAGCGATTGCCGTGATCACTAATACCAAAAGTAAACCCCAAATCATGTTTAAATTTTTCATCATTATTCCCTCTTTAGACTAAAATTCGGCGACAAAAACTAATTATAGTGATTTTGGTCGATAGGTGCTATTTAATTAAGAGATATTGAAAGAAATCACAGAATTGAATGTGGTAATACTTTGCTTACCGGTAATTGAAAGTTGCGAAGAATAGCGAGTAACTTTTTATAAAAACTTATCACGAGTAAACTTATTTTGAACGCCTACGAAGAATAAATGAATGATCTTCATTTCGCTGACATAAACAATCTAAGCTTTCGCACAGCTGCTCAATTTCCTTTTCACTGCTTTCTGTTGAAATGAGTACTAGTAAGCTGTCGTCTTTTGTGAGGGCAACCAGAGATTTTTTTATCATCAGCAATGGCAAAGGGCAGCGATAATCTTGCGTATCAAGTTGATAATCCATAACTCAAGGATGACGCCGATTTGACATAACTTGCCCAATCGCCTTCAATTCTGTTTCGGTCAAATGTTGCTTACCTAATTCAAAAAGGGGTTCTTCAATCAGAATGTGTTTATCGTAACCCAACACAAAGCGTTGGATTAGAGCAGGATCGACAGAAATACTTTCTTGTGCAATTAGATCTTCCAATTGTTCCGAAAGTAAACGCCAATTTTCGTGTAAATCAATATGTTGGCGTTCTAATTCTTCTACTTGCGATTGAATTTCCGGTGCTTTGAGCATTAAGGCAGGAAAAAAGTCTTTTTCCTCATCATCGTGATGAAGCGGAGCTGCACAATTAAAATATTGTAAGATAATTTTTACATCATTCAGTACGGCTTGGTTCACGCCATTTTTCTCTAGATAACCCGGTAAAATGCTGAGTTGATGACAAAAGCGTTTTACTTTGCTGTGGCAGGTATAAAGCATTTCAATGGGGTCATTCCAACTGGCGAATTGCTGAGGTTCAAGAATTTGCATAATTTTCCTTCTCTTCGTGTGAAAAGTGCGGTCAAAAATGACCGCACTTTTTGTGCCTTATTCAGATAATGGTAAGGACGTAGTATCAAGTTGCAACGGTGGTACAGGTTTCCCTATTCTCGCATAAAACTCTACCACAAAATCATCAAAACGATCATCTTCAATGGCTTGACGAATTTCCGCCATAAGGCGTTGGTAATAACGCAAATTATGAATAGTATTTAAACGTGCCCCTAAAATCTCGCCGCATTTATCTAAATGATATAAATAGGCTTTGGTGTAATTTTTACAGGTGTAACAATCACAATGAGGATCGAGTGGGCTGGTGTCATCACGGTATTTCGCATTACGAATTTTCACAATACCGTCCGTGACAAATAAGTGACCGTTACGGGCATTGCGGGTTGGCATCACGCAATCAAACATATCAATGCCACGACGAACGCCCTCAACCAAATCTTCCGGTTTTCCTACACCCATTAAATAACGTGGTTTATCTGCCGGGATTTTCGGACAAATGTATTCTAAAATACGGTGCATATCTTCTTTCGGTTCGCCCACGGCCAAACCACCCACAGCATAACCGTCAAAACCGATATTGACTAAGCCTTCCAAGGAAATTTTGCGTAATTCTTCAAATATGCCTCCTTGAATGATCCCGAAAAGCGCATTTTTATTGCTGAGTTCATCAAAGCGATCACGGCTACGTTTTGCCCAACGAAGGGACATTTCCATGGATTTTTTGGCATAGTCAAAGGTTGCAGGATAGGGAGTACATTCATCGAAAATCATCACGATATCGGAGCCGAGATCATATTGAATTTCCATAGATTTTTCCGGAGAAAGGAAGATTCGCTCGCCATTAATCGGATTTTGGAATTGTACGCCTTCTTCGGTGATTTTGCGTAATTTCCCAAGACTAAATACTTGGAAACCGCCGCTATCAGTTAAGATTGGGCGATGCCACTGCATGAAATCGTGTAAATCACCGTGTTTACGCATCACTTCTTGTCCCGGGCGCAACCATAAATGGAAGGTATTACCCAGTAAAATTTCAGCCCCCGTTGCACGAACTTCTTCTGGCGTCATTCCTTTCACGGTACCATAAGTACCCACTGGCATAAATGCAGGCGTTTCCACTTTAAATGTACCTTGTGGGCGTTCAAAGACTAACCGCCCACGGCGTGCATTGCCGCTCGTTTTGTCTAATTCATACTTCATTTTTATTTCCTCAACGAATAAACAGTTCGAAGATTTTTATTAATAAAAAAGCCTGTTTAAATTCACAGGCTTCATGCTATAATTTTTTTAATGCTCTTTGAGCAGAGGCGGATCTACTAAGATAGTCTGCCAGTTACCGCTGTCAGGCTATATTGTAGATCCTGATTGTTAATCATATCAAAGATAAAAATATGACTAAATTCACAATTAAATTGGTCATCATTACCCTACTTTGCCTGCTATTAAAAGGCAGCGCTGACTAAGCAGATTCACCGAAACAAGAGGTAGTTGGCGTATTGTAGGCGTTGCCTTTCTTTAAGTCAAACGACTTATTCCAATCCTATCACATTCGGATTTTTTGTAATAAACATCGCATCGCCATAACTGAAAAAACGATAGCGATTTTCCACCGCACTTTTGTAGGCATTCATTGTACGGGTGAAACCGGCAAAAGCAGAAACCAGCATAATGAGGGTACTTTCCGGTAGATGGAAATTGGTGATTAAGGCATCTACTACACGGAATTTTTTACCCGGATAAATGAAAATTGAGGTGTCGGAAAAATAGGGTTCGATCAAATCCGGATTTCCGTTTTCTTCGGCAGACAACGCAGCGGTTTCAATAGAGCGGACGGAAGTTGTTCCCACCGCAATCACGCGTTTTCCTGCTTTTTTTGTGGCAATAATGGCATTACACACTTCTTGTGAAAGCTCCACATATTCGGCATGCATAATATGATCTTCAATATTTTCCACTCGAACCGGTTGGAATGTGCCTGCCCCTACATGGAGAGTGACAAATTCAAAATTTACCCCTTTGGATCGAAGTTTTGCCAATAATTCATCATCGAAATGCAAGCCTGCTGTTGGTGCAGCCACTGCCCCCGGTACTTTGCTATAAACGGTTTGATAGCATTCTTGATCCGCCTCCTCATCCGGGCGATCAATATAAGGCGGTAACGGCATATGCCCGATTTGTTGCAGCACAGTTAAAAGTGTAGTGGATTTATCCTCTAATTCCACTTCAAAAAGTGTGCTGTGGCGTGCCGTCATCACTGCTTGAATGCCGTTATTTTCACCGAGTTTATCTTCCCCTAAAAATAATTCAGTACCTTCCTTCGGCGCTTTTGAGGAGCGGATATGGGCGAGAAAACGATGCTCATCCAACATACGTTCAACCAGTACTTCAATTTTACCGCCACTGGCTTTGCATCCGAACATTCGGGCGGGAATCACTCGGGTATTATTAAAAATCAACAAATCGCCTTCATCAATGAGATCTAATACCTCCGTGAAAGTGCGGTGAGAAATTTCACCGTTTTCACCATTTAACGTCAGAAGACGACAAGAGGAACGATCTGCTTTAGGATAACGAGCGATAAGTTCATCGGGTAAATCAAAATGGAAATCGGAAACACGCATAATAGTATTTGGTTGATAAAAAGAATGGGGTAGTCTAGTTAGAATAATTGGGAAGCTCAAGGGGAAATGTTCGCCATTTCCCTTTTTCCTATTAAAGAATCATTTTTACTAATTTATCTGCTTTAATTCGGGCAAATTTTTTCAGTAATTTTTGAACCGGCTCAGGGTATTGAGATAGCTCTTCCAATTCGGAATAGTGACTCAATACGGTGGTATGCTGACGAATATGGTTTAACTCTTTCTCAGCTTGATCACGTAATTCCTGCTTCGGATCGTGAATCAATAACCCATTTTCCGCATCTAAACGCCAAGCACGCGGATTTAAGTTATTACCGGTCAGCAAAATGTAGTGATTATCGACCCACACCCCTTTTAAGTGGTATGTGTTATCGCCATCTTTCCATAAACGAATCGTTAATCGACCCTGTTCAATGTCTTGTTGGAATTTTTCACAAAAATGACGGAGATTACTTTCATATAAATAAGGTAAGGCACCAGCCATTTTAAAAGGTTGTTCCGGTGGAATATAAAAATCGTTTGCTACTTTGTCGCCCACGATAATTTCGATTTTTTTCCCTTCTTCCAGTAAACGGGCAATTTTAACTTGCAGGGTACGGGGAAAATTAAAATAAGGTGTACAAACCACCAAATTTTCTTGAACTTGTAAAAATAAATCTTCAATGATTTGGTTTAATTCATTGCCTGACGCGCCTAAACCAAATAATGGCGAAATACTTAAAATATCGGAAAAACCAACCGCACTTTCCAATCTGTATTCTGCATGATTGGCTAAATTTTTACGATAAGCACGAATAGCTGAACGAATTTCTTTGGTACGGGGACGATTTGCCACATCAAGCGGATGGACAGCATTTAAATCTAATAAATGCTCATTAATAAAATTTACCATTGAATCGGCTAATTCTGCATTCGTGATTTTTTGATAGCGATCATAGCGGTATTTGCCGTCTTGTTGTAAGTACACATTGTTAATACTCGCGCCACTATAAAGCACTGTATCATCAAAAATAAATCCTTTGATATGCAAAACGCCAAACACTTCACGGGTATTAATCGGCACGCCGAAAAATATATTCGGATCGTCTGAAAGTTGATAGGTTTGACGTTGTTCCACATACCAATCAGCATTGGTCGCTGATTTTTCCGCTCCCAATAAATTACGCTGACCACGATGCCAATCCACAAGGATTTTAATGTCTAAGTCAGGCTGTTCTTGTTTTATACGATAGATTTCATCAAGAATTTCTTGCCCCGCTTCATCTTTTTGCCAGTAAAGTGCGGTTACATAAATACGTTTTTGGGCATTTCTAATTAATTCAATAATCTGAGTTTTAAATTCAGTCGGACTAAACAAAAATTCCACTTGCGTTTTTTCTAAAGGCAAAAAAGGCAGATTTGTGAGATTTTGTTCTGCTCGTTTTAATTTATTGATTAACATAATTTGTCTCTGTATTCTCTAGGAATGGGCTAGTTTACAATATTTCTCCGATGGATTGATAGAAAAAAGGTTTTTTTTCGTTATAATGCTCACAAAATTTGACATTTTTTGGCGAATTATTATCCAATTTTTTCTTGAGTATCCTTTATATGAACAATTCTCGCAAACCGACTTTTCAAACAAATTCCCGTAAATCTTTTCAAGAACAACGTTCTGAACGCGATGTTTCACCACGTTTTAATGAGCAAAAACATCGTGAAAACCGACCGCACTTTGATAAAAAACATAGTGTGGAAAAAAAACAACCTCGTTTTCAACAAGAAGTTCATGAGCCGCGTGTTGCTGAGCTTTCTCTAAATAAAAGCGGCAGAGCACAAGGTAATGTCAAAGTTTTAGTGAAAAGCACGGGGACGGCATACAAACCAAAAGAAAAGAAAACCGGCGCACTTTCACCCCGTGCGCCGGAAAAAATTAAGAAAAATCGTGCGGAAGAAATGAAAGTCTATGGTGAAAATGCCTGTTTAGCGTTATTTAATAATCGTCCGGAAAGTATTGTTCGTGTTTGGGCTACGGTGCAGATGTCGCATAAAATCGGTGAAATGTTCAGCTATTTAGCGGCAAACAAAAAAGTGTACCACGTGGTAGATAATGAAGAATTATCCCTTGTAAGCGGTACGACGCATCACGGCGGTATTTGTATGTTAGTGAAAAAACAACGCCCGTTCATGTTGCAAGGCTATTTGGATATTCCGCACAAGGAAGATTGTTTAGTGCTGTTAGACAATGTAGATAATGCTCAAAATATTGGGGGAGTACTGCGTACCTGTGCGTTTTATGGTGTGAAGAATGTGGTAACTAATAATGCCGATAATCTGTATTCTGCGGCAGCTATGCGTGTTGCAGAAGGCGGCGCGGAACATATCCGTTTATTAGAATGTTTAGATATTGAATCTGCATTACAACAACTTCGCCAAAGCGGGTATCAAGTGATACATGTTGCGCAAGACAAAGAGGGGACTTCTCTTGATTCGGTTCAATTTAATAAAAAAGTCGCATTTTTATTCAGTGAAAGTGGCACGTTGGATTTATACGAAAGACCGGATGTAAATGTTCGTTTATCTTTAAGCAGTCCATTAAAAAATGGCTTAAATATTGCGGTAAACAGTGGCATTCTGTTGTCGAAATGGTATTTTTCAAAGTAAGAATAGACCAAAGTGCGGTCGTTTTTTTCATCGTTTGAAGGCTGAATTATCAGCCTTTTATTTTGAAAAAAGACATTAGTCATTATGTTAGATTGGTGGCTAAAACTTATGTTTTTCATTTAATGAATGTGAGAAACGGGTAATTAATTCTAGGCAACCTTGTACAATCCAACCGATTCCGGCGGCAAAAATCAGCGTGCCGATACCCACTATTCCTCCTAGAAAAAAACCGAATAGGCAAACCGATATTTCAATACCGGTACGGACGAACCCTACTTTTAGATGGAAGCGTTGGCAAATCCCCACCATAAGCCCGTCACGAGGGCCTGCCCCCAAATGGCAAGTGAGATACAATGCTGTGCCTAACCCATATAGAAAAATCCCGATTATTCCAAAAGTCATGCGTGACAAAAGTGCGGTCGGTTCCGGTAGAATTTTTGTAGTAATGTCTAAGAAAAAAGCAATCATAATAATATTTAGAAGAGTGCCTAGCCCAAAACGTAGTTTTAAGGGTAGCCATGCCAACATTACTACAACGCTAATAAAAAACGATGCCCAGCCAATACCAATTCCACTTTGTAAGGCAATGCCTTGAGAAAGCACTGTCCAAGGCGTGGAACCAAAATTGGACAATACAATTAGCCCATCGCCGATTCCTAATATTGCTAATGCAAATAACAACACACAGATCGTTTTACTTTCTAGCGACCATAATGAACTTGCCGCCCAGTTTGTATAAGGTATTGCTCGTGCTTTTTTCATAAAGTACCTATGATTAAGAAGATATGGCTATCATAAAGGGGAATAAGTGAAAGGCAAAACACTTTAATACCATATTATATAGTGGAATTAACTATGCAGATTTTCGCTTTTTGATTAGTTAATATAGGAATGACATAATACCGCTCTTTTTTAATGGGATGCGCTTGAAAATAGGTTAATGACTAACACGCCGGCAATAATTAACCCAATGCCAATTATTCCAGCCGTATCAATTTTTTGTCCAAAAGCAAAATAGGCAACTACTGCCGTAAGGACAATGCCCACCCCTGACCAAATGGCGTAAACCAAACCAACAGGTAAAGAACGAAAAATAATTGAAACAAAATAAAAAGAAATCGCATAGAGCGTGAGCGAGCCTACGGTAGGAAAAAGTTTGGTAAAACCATCACTCAGTTTTAATAAATTTGTTGCAGCAATTTCTAAGCAAATGGAAATTGCGAGTAAAATCCAAGGGTTCATTTATTTATTCCTCGTGAAATAAAAAAGAGATGCAATTAGGCATCTCTTTTATTGCATTATCGTAACTATTTAATTATTAACACTCTTGTTTACCGTAGGCATCTTGGCGCAGAATGTTGCGCACGCCTTCATCAAAATCAGCAAGCACTTGTTCTGCATTTTTCGGATCGGTACCCCGGGCATCCAAATAAAATTTAATTTTTGGTTCGGTACCGGAAGGGCGCACGATTAAACGACCACCGTTTTCAAGTGTGAATACCAAAATATCACTTTGACGATCGGTTTTTGTGTGATCAATGAACTGTGTCACATTCACACCACCAATGATACTTGGCGGTGTATTGCGAAGTGCGGTCATTAATTTACCGATTTCAGCAAGATCGCTGACACGGATAGAGATTTGTCCGCTTACATAGGCGCCAAATTCTTTGGTAAATTCATTGGCATAATCCGCCAAGGTTTTACCTTGTTTTTTCAAGTTGCGGACAAGATCTAAGAACATAATCGCTGCTGAAATACCGTCTTTATCGCGCACTTTATCCGGATCAACTAAATAACCAAGCGCTTCTTCAAAACCGAATAATAAACCTTGTACTTTACCGATATATTTGAAACCGGTTAAGGTTTCTTCCGATTGAAAACCGTATTTTTTGGCAATTTCCGCTAATGCCGGTGAGGAAACGAGCGAGCAAGCCAATACCCCTTGTTTGCCTTGTGCGTGGTATTGTTTGGCTAAATACCAACCTAAGAAACAACCGACCACATTACCGTGTAAAGATTTCCAGTTACCTTCCGCATCAGGCACGGCAACAGCTAAACGGTCGGCATCAGGGTCGTTTGCGATAATAAATTCTGCATTGTTTTCTTTCGCCACTTTAATTGCAAGATCCAATGCACCTTTTTCTTCCGGATTAGGGAAATTAACCGTTGGGAAAGAACCGTCCGGCCAGACTTGTTCTGCAACAATATGAGGTTGTGGCAAACCCGCTTTGGCAAGCGTTTTGCTTAATACTTCATAGCCCACGCCGTGCATAGCGGTATATACATAGTTGATGTCGCATTGTGGTTCTTTGGCAAGGGAGGCGGTTTTCGCAATATAAGCCTCTACTACTTCATCATTTAATACTACATAATCATCACTACGTGGTAGATCTTGAATATTGCCGGCTGCGACTTTGTCGATTAATGCAGCAATTTGTTGATCGGCAGGGGAGACGATTTGACCGCCACCATTGGCCTTACCCAAATAGACTTTATAACCGTTATCCTCAGGAGGGTTGTGGCTTGCGGTAACCATCACACCTGCTGTAGTGTCAAAATATTGAATCGCATAAGCTAATACCGGAGTTGGCAGTTTGCGAGGTAACAAATATGCTTTCACTCCTGCGCCAGCCATAATCTCTGCGGTATCGCGTGCAAATACATCTGAATTTTTACGTCCGTCATAGCCTACAACGATAGAAGGTTGTTTGTCGTAATCTTTCAAGAAATCGGCTAAACCGCCGGCGGCTTGTGCCACTAAAACACGGTTCATCCCCATTGAGCCAGCTTGTAAAGGACCGCGTAAGCCGGCAGTACCAAATTGCAAACGACCGTTAAAACGAGCTTGTAATTCAGCTTCAGCTTTTGCATCGCCACCTTTTGCCGCTTCTAAAAGTGCGGTTAATTCTGTGCGAGTTTCTGCATCAGGATCTTGGTTTAACCAATTTTGTGCTATATCAAAAAGAGTTGCCATAATTTCACCTTCTTAAGTTAAAAGAAATGTTCTAGCTAGACTATCGGAAAACGATTAAAGTTCAAAGGCTTATTTACTGAAAGTTTGATCTGTTTAACACTTTTTATTCGTCTAATCGTTTACTTAAAAAATGGTATTTGATTTTTATGTTAAGTGATGTCTAGGTTATTGATCAACGTTATAGTAGTAGCGCAGAACCCCATTTTATAATGTCAAAAAAGAATTTATTTTGATTGGTTGCAACACCGTCAGTATTCTTGGGGGTGCCGTCTTCATTCTTTGAATTATCCACCATACCGTTTTTATATTGCCCTTTCACGACATCTAAATCATCACGTGCTTGGGTTCGTAAAATTAAGCAGTTTTTATTTTCCAACGGTTCAACATTAGCTATTTCCGTACGAAATTTTTTAAATTGATAAGTGGCGTAATTCATCGATTTTTCATCGTTCTGAATGATTTTGACATAATCTTCACCAATAATTTTTTCCAATGGATAGAAAAAAATATATTGGGAGTGAATATAACGGTCCTCTTTAGCGAAATGTTGTTGCTGAATACGGGTGAGATTGGGATAAATACATTGTTCCGCCTGTTTGCTGGCAATCGCCCATTGTTTCGCATTTTTATCTGACAGTTGATAATCCGCCCCCGCAAATTCGGCCGGAATAGGGGATTGTGGTGAGTTAAAAAGGCTACAAGCACTGAGTAATAGTACGCTGCCGAGTGTAAAAAT
The DNA here is from genome assembly GCA_001999425.1 of Rodentibacter genomosp. 2. Classification (GTDB taxonomy): domain Bacteria; phylum Pseudomonadota; class Gammaproteobacteria; order Enterobacterales; family Pasteurellaceae; genus Rodentibacter. The sequence continues at coordinate 20,168 of MLHP01000001.1, forward strand.
AAATTTCATATTTGATTTCGAGAGATTGCTTTAATGTGGACGAAATTTTATCAATAAGCACAGAATAGATAAAGGCTGAAATAAATTTTCATTTTCCCGAACCGAAAAACTTCCGTTATAATGACCGCACTTTTCATTAATTAAAAGGAATATTCATGCAAAATCCAAAAGATGATGTGCTTTATGTGCCCGTTGAATGGGTCGATCATAGTGAGGGCTATACGGACATTCGTTATCATAAGTCCACCGATGGTATTGCAAAAATCACCATTAACCGCCCTGAAGTGCGTAATGCCTTCCGTCCGCAAACCGTAAAAGAAATGATTCATGCCTTTTCTGATGCCCGTTTTGATGAAAAAATCGGGGTAATTGTTCTTACCGGCGAAGGTGAAAAAGCATTTTGTTCCGGCGGTGATCAGAAAATCCGTGGAGATTACGGTGGCTACAAAGATGAAAGCGGCGTACATCATCTAAATGTGTTGGATTTCCAACGGGATATTCGTACTTGTCCAAAACCGGTAGTCGCAATGGTGGCCGGTTATGCCATTGGCGGCGGTCATGTATTACATATGTTATGTGATTTAACCATTGCCGCGGATAATGCTATTTTTGGTCAAACGGGGCCGAAAGTGGGATCTTTTGACGGTGGTTGGGGGGCAAGTTATATGGCGCGTTTGGTCGGTCAGAAAAAAGCCCGTGAGATTTGGTTCTTATGTCGTCAGTATAATGCGCAAGAAGCCTTAGATATGGGCTTAGTGAATACCGTAGTACCTTATGCCGATCTTGAAAAAGAAACTGTGCGTTGGTGCCGTGAGATGTTACGTAATAGCCCGATTGCTTTACGTTGTTTGAAAGCTGCATTAAATGCGGATTGCGACGGTCAATCCGGTTTACAAGAGCTCGCAGGCAATGCCACTATGTTGTTCTATATGACAGAAGAAGGTCAAGAAGGTCGCAATGCGTTTAATGAAAAACGTGCGCCAGACTTCAGTAAATTCAGACGTAATCCTTAATTATTCAGTCAAAAGTGCGGTTTATTTCAACCGCACTTTTTGTAAGCAAAATTTATGACAATTCGACACTATAATCTTTATCGTTATTCTATTCCTGTTGATAGCCAACTTATTTTGCGGGATCGCTTTTTAAAACGCCGTGAAGGCTTGCTTGTGCGTATCCAATGTCAGAATAATGAAGGTTGGGGAGAAATTGCGCCGTTGCCGGGATTTAGTGAGGAATCCTTAGAAATGGCGGAAAGCCAAGCAATACAATGGCTTGCCGATTGGGATGCTGCACGTAGCCGTGATGAAAAGTTATCTCTTGATGGGCTTTATCCGTCCGTAGCCTTTGGATTGAGCTGTGCACTGACAGAACTAAAGGGGGAACTCAATGCAGAGGGAAATTATCACACAGCCCCTTTGTGTTATGGCGATCCCGATGATCTTTATGGAAAATTAGCCCATCTTTCCGGTGAGAAAGTGGCAAAAATCAAAGTGGGGATGTATGAAGCTAACCGAGATGGGTTGATCGCGGATATGTTTTTAGAAGCCATTCCCGAGTTGCAGCTGCGCCTTGATGCAAACTGTCGTTGGTCGCTTGAAAAAGCATTGCTGTTTGCGACAAAAATAAAACCGGCGCATCGTGCCCGCATTCAATTTTTGGAAGAACCTTGCAAAACGCCTGAATTAAGCCGTGAATTTGCGGCTCAAACAGGGATTGCCATTGCCTGGGATGAATCCTTACGAGAACCTGATTTTCAGCTTAAAAAAGAACCATACTTGGCAGCAGTTGTGATTAAACCGACATTAATTGGTTCCCTTGAGCGTTGTATTGAATTAATCAAAAAAGCTCATACTTTGGGATTAAAAGCGGTAGTTAGTTCAAGTATTGAAAGTAGCCTTGGTTTAACCCAACTGGCACGAATGGCACAACAATATACACCGAATGTGACACCGGGTTTAGATACGCTGGATTTAATGACTTATCAAGTGCTGCGTCCGTGGAAAGGATCGAGATTGCCGCTTATTGATTTAGATTCCGAATTGATTACAAGAATTATCTGATTCGACCACCGCTTATCGAAAAATCCGTATAATGCACAACCTTAAAAAGGAAGAGAAAATGTCGCAAAGATCCCGAATTTTGTTACTAAACGGTCCGAACTTAAATATGTTAGGCGCGCGTGAGCCTAAACATTACGGCAGTTTATCCCTTGCAGCCATTGAAGCAAATCTAAAGTTATTGGCTAATCAACACAATATTGAGCTAGATTGTTTCCAAGCAAATAGCGAGGAAAAACTGATTGAAAAAATCCACCAAAGTTTCCAAACCGTAGATTTTATTTTAATTAATCCTGCCGCTTATACGCATACGAGTGTGGCTTTACGGGATGCCTTATTGGCGGTATCCATTCCTTTTGTGGAAATTCATTTGTCTAACGTACATAAACGTGAGCCGTTTCGTCATCATTCTTATTTCAGTGACGTTGCGGAAGGTGTGGTTTGCGGATTGGGGGCAAAGGGGTATGAATTTGCCTTTTTATTTGCCTTAGATTTTTTAACGAAAAAGTAATGGAAATAAGCATTTTAGGCGAAATTTATAGAATTTTATCGCAATTTAGCTAAATTTAATGTAATCTTTGCCTGCTCAAAGACAAGTTTATAACTGATCGCAATTTTGTGTACTTATATTGATAGATAAAAGCGCGGTCAAAAATTTTATTCTTTTAGGAAGAACATATGGACATTCGTAAAATTAAAAAACTGATCGAATTAGTGGAAGAATCAGGTATCACTGAATTAGAAGTTCAAGAAGAAGAGGGAACGGTTCGTATTAGTCGTGCCGCTCCTGCCGTTGTACCGGCGGCGGTACAATATTCCGCACCTGTTGCGGCGCCGGCAGTTGTACCGGCTCAGGTCAATGCTCCTGCGCCAACTGCTGCTCAGGCAGTTTCTGAAGAGGTTGTTGGTCATCAAGTTCGTTCCCCGATGGTCGGCACCTTCTATCGTAGCCCAAGCCCGGAAGCGAAAGCATTTGTTGATGTAGGACAACCAGTTAAAGTAGGTGATACGCTTTGTATCGTTGAGGCAATGAAAATGATGAACCGTATTGAAGCGGATAAAGCCGGCGTAGTAAAAGCAATCCTCGTCAATGATGGCGAACCGGTTGAATTTGATCAACCATTGATCGTTATTGAATAACCCTATCAATTATCCAAAATGGCGGGCTTGCCCGCCATTTTTTAACAAGTGGAATTTCTTATGTTAGAAAAAGTTGTGATTGCCAACCGTGGTGAAATTGCATTACGCATTTTACGCGCATGTAAAGAATTAGGCATTAAAACCGTTGCGGTTCACTCCACAGCAGATCGTGATTTAAAACATGTATTATTGGCAGATGAAACTGTTTGTATCGGGCCTGCACCTTCGGCAAAAAGCTACCTAAATATTCCTGCAATTATTGCTGCGGCTGAAGTAACGGGAGCAGACGCAATTCATCCGGGATATGGTTTTTTATCTGAAAATGCGGATTTTGCCGAGCAAGTAGAGCGTTCCGGTTTTACTTTTATTGGACCGACAGCAGATGTTATTCGTTTAATGGGTGATAAAGTTTCTGCGATTAAAGCAATGAAAAAAGCCGGTGTGCCTTGTGTGCCGGGATCTGATGGCCCTGTCGGAAACGATATTGTTAAAAATAAAGAAATTGCAAAACGTATCGGTTATCCAATTATTATTAAAGCCTCCGGTGGTGGCGGTGGTCGTGGTATGCGTGTCGTACGTAGCGAAGAAGCATTAGAAGAATCTATTGCGATGACAAAAGCGGAAGCAAAAGCGGCCTTTAATAATGATATGGTTTATATGGAAAAATACTTAGAAAATCCACGCCATGTGGAAATTCAAGTACTGGCTGATACTCACGGCAATGCGGTGTATTTGGCGGAGCGCGATTGTTCTATGCAACGCCGCCATCAAAAAGTGGTGGAAGAAGCGCCGGCACCGGGGATTACTGAAGAATTACGCCGTGATATCGGTTCTCGTTGTGCTAATGCTTGTGTGGAAATTGGCTATCGTGGTGCGGGTACCTTTGAGTTCTTATATGAAAATGGTGAGTTTTATTTCATCGAAATGAATACCCGTATCCAAGTGGAACATCCTGTTACCGAAATGATTACCGGCATTGATTTGGTGAAAGAGCAGCTACGTATTGCCGCAGGGCTACCACTTTCCTTTAAACAAGAAGATGTGAAAGTGAAAGGTCATGCGATTGAATGTCGTATCAATGCGGAAGATCCAAAATCCTTCTTGCCTTCACCGGGCAAAGTTGCACACTTACATTCACCGGGTGGATTAGGTGTACGTTGGGATTCTCACGTGTATGGGGGCTATACTGTGCCTCCACATTATGATTCCATGATTGCAAAATTGATTACTTATGGCGATACACGTGAAGTGGCAATTCGTCGTATGCAAAATGCTTTAGCAGAAACTATTATTGATGGCATTAAAACAAATATCCCATTGCATGAAATGATTTTAGAAGATGAAAATTTTCAAAAGGGAGGAACAAATATTCACTACCTTGAGAAAAAGCTGGGATTACATGATTAATAAAAAAGCTCACATCGGTGAGCTTTTTTATTACCAACTAAAAATCTTTCTAAAGATGAAGTTTTATTTACGGTGTACGCGATTTCTCAGCGGTACTCGGGAGTTGTTTGAGCGGGATTTTGAAGGAAACGGCTTAGGCAAGCTTAATAAAGAACTCTGATCATATTGGCTTACCGGAATTGAATGCCCGATATATTCCTCAATAGCAGGTAGATTCATTGCATATTCTTCACAGGCAAAACTAATCGAAATACCGCTTTCACCGGCACGACCGGTACGCCCGATACGGTGTACATAATCTTCATGATCGTCCGGTAAATCATAGTTAAATACATGGGTAACATCTGCGATGTGCAAACCTCGAGCTGCCACATCTGTCGCAACAAGAATATCTAGAACACCGTCAGTGAATTGTTTTAATAGTGTCAGACGTTTTTTCTGTGCGACATCGCCGGTGAGTAATCCTACACGATGACCGTCAGCCGCTAAATAACGCCAAATTTCTTCGCAACGATGTTTAGTATTCGCAAATACAATACAGCGTTCAGGCCATTCTTCTTCTATTAATGTTAGCAATAGTGCCATTTTGTCTTGGTTAGAAGGATAAAATAATTCTTCCTTAATACGATGACCGGTTTTTTGTTCGGGTTCAATTTCGATGTATTCCGGCTCATTCATATCTTCAAAGGCAAGTTCACGCACTTTATAAGATAGGGTTGCCGAGAAGAGCATTGTTAGACGCTTTTGTGGAGAAGGACATTTACGCAATAAATAACGAATATCACGAATGAAACCTAAATCAAACATTCGATCCGCTTCATCCAATACCACAACTTGGATCTGTTCTAAACAAATCGTACCTTGTTTTACATAATCAATGATACGCCCTGTGGTTCCAATTAAAATATCTACTCCGCGTTCAATGGCTTGTAGTTGTTTGTCATAACCGTCCCCACCATAGGCAAGGGCGGTTTTTAATCCGCTTGCTTTTGCCAAAAATTCCGCATCGTTGCTAATTTGAACCGCAAGTTCACGGGTTGGAGCAAGAATCAAGGCTCGTGGTTGGTTAGAGTCCGTCTTATCTTTTTTATAAGTAAGTAAATGATGAAAAGTTGTGGTTAAAAACGCTATGGTTTTACCTGTCCCGGTTTGCGCTTGTCCCGCAATATCTTTAGCTTGTAGGCTGATAGGCAATGAAAGTGCTTGAATAGGTGTACAATATTCAAAACTTTTGATTTGTAAGGCTTTTAAAACAATAGGGTGTAAAGGAAAATCAGCAAATCGCTGTTGGCTTAAATAATCTTGTTGCATGGAAATTACAGTTTCTTAAAAAATGCGCTGAGAATAGCACAAATGGGAAAATTTCTCAAAAACGACCGCACTTTACATTGAAACAGGAAATGGAAAATTATTTTATCCCTTGTTATTGTTTCTTTCCCATTTGCGTTTGATATAACTGCAACTAGGATGAAGGGCTAACTGCTTTTCTGTGATAAAGACGAGTAATGCTTGATAAAGTTTATCGGCGATACCTTGCCCGCGGAGTTGGTTCGAAACAAACGTATGATTTGCATTAATTTTATTTTCCGTTTCGTAAAAATAAGTGAGCTCGGCGATTTTCTCCCCTTGTTCATTTAAAATAAAAAATGCACCTTGTTGATGATCTTCCTGATGTTGAATTCTCATTTTATATTCCATTCATCGCTTAAATTAGGATCCATAGCAAAATCGGCAGTATTGCTTGGAATGGCTTTTTCTTCAGCGGTCCACTCACCAAGATCGATAAGTTGGCAACGTTTGCTGCAGAAAGGGCGAAATGGGCTTTCTGTCGTCCAAGGAACGGCTTGTTGGCAAATCGGGCAGGGGACTTCAATAATTTCTTCAGACATGTGTCATTTTCGCTTGTTGTAAATAAAAGTGGTGTAATTCTAGCACTTTTTGCTTTAAGTGCGGTAAGTTTTCAGCCAGATCTTTATCATTGTTAATGATATCTGTTGCCCATTTTAAGCGTTCTGCCCTACTGATTTGTGCATTCATAATTTGTCGGATTTGTTCAAGGTTATTTTTATCGCGTTTTGCCGCCCGAATCAGTTGGGTTTGTGGGCTGACATCAATGACAAGTACACGATGACAAAGCTCAGTAAGGTTATTTTCAATAAGCAGGGGTACAACGAAAAGCGTATAGGGAGCAGTTTGTGCGGAAAGTTGTTTTAGCATAGTTTCCCGAATAGCGGGGTGTAATAAACCATTGAGCCAATTTTTTTCCGATTCCTTCGCAAAGATAATCTTGCGTAGCGCAGGGCGATTGAGTTCGCCATTTTCTAATAAAATAGATGTACCAAAATGTTCGGTAATTTGTTCAAGCAAAGGTGTGCCTTTTGCAACCACTTCACGTGCAACAATGTCAGCATCCACTATGGGTACACCAAGCTCTGAAAATAAATTGGTAATTGTGCTTTTGCCACTGCCAATACCGCCAGTCAATCCTACGATATAAGTCATTGAAATTCCTTATGAGTAATAATTGAATAAGCATACTACAAAACTTGAGAAACAGAGAAAAGGTGCAAAAGGTAAAAAAGTGTTTCTTTTTGGGGAAAGTAGGGCAAATAAAATACCTGATAAACAGGCGATCAATAAAAAGATAGGTAATTGTTTTAACGGTAAGTAACTGCCGATTCCAAGAGCGAGCCAATAATCACCTTGTCCAAATGCTTCTTTTTTATAGTGCCACTTTGCAAACCAATAAATACCGTAAAAAACGAAGAAAAAAATAACCGCACTTTGTAGGCTTTCTTCCAATATTAAAGAAGAAAAGGATTGAGAGGCACCAATGAACCCTAAAGCAGTCAATATGAGACAAGATGTTGTTGATATCAGTTGATATTGCCAGTCGAGGTAAGCGATTGTCCACAGTAGAAGTAGTGTGCAGGTTAACCATAAAGTAAAAAAAGCATTTTCTGTGGTGAAGAGTAGCACGCTAAATAGAGAACCAACGGTAAAAAAATAGCGAAAAAAATGACCGCACTTTTTTCCTTGAATAGCAGCAAAATGAGGTTGAAATATGGGGGGATTTTGTGGGAATAGCGCTATGTAAGTGCTATAAGTATCGGTTTGTAAGCGTTCAATAAAAGTGGAGATATAAAGCCATAATGTGATACCGAAGATTCCACCGAGTAAAAAGCTTGCAAGATAGATCATTACACCACCGCTCCCATATTAAAAATCGGTAAATACATTCCCATCATAATGATGCCTATGAGACTTCCGATAATCACCATCATCATTGGTTCTAACATTTGAGAAAGGAGGTCAATTTGATGATTGAGTTTTTCCTGATAGTTTTCTGCAATATGTTGTAATATTAAAGCCAGTTTTCCACTTTTTTCGCCGATTTGCAGCATTTGTTGTGCTTCCATAGGAAATAGCTGGCTACTTACGCTATCTGAAAAGGCATAACCTTGTGAAACCCAATGTAAAATTGCTCTAACTTCAGTATCAAGAATCTGATCACTCAAGATGGTTTTTTTGATTTGCCAAGTTTGTGTGCGTGGTAGAAAGCTATTTAAAGCCTGATTAAGCGGCACACCGGCTTGTAACATAATATATAGACTTTGGCTAAAATTTACCAAACGGGAGAGTTGCTGAATATTGCCAAAAATCGGCATAACTGCAATGATTTGAGCTTTTTTCCGTTGGAAGTGTGAGGAATGCTTCAATTTTAACTGATAAAACAAGATGAATATCATCGTAAAAAATAGCAAGATTCCGATATCTTCTTTAAGAAGATTTGATGTAGTAAGTAACAGAGAAGTGAGTGCGGGTAATTCAGTATTATTACCTTGATACATTTCGGCAAATTGCGGCACGATAAAAAGTAAAAGTGCAAGTGTTAGCAATAAAGAGATTCCCAATACCATGGAGGGATAAAGCATAATTTTTTGTAATTTGCGTTGTAGTGTTAGGGATTGATGGCGATGTGATGCAATTTTGCTGCAAACAGTTGCCAGTTTTCCCGTCATTTCACCAACCTGAATTAATTGAATTTCTTGCCGGGTAAGATACTTGCCTTGTTGCTCAATACTTTGGGAAAAAGATAATCCGGATTCAATAGATTTTAATAGCTGTTCTAGCCATGCATTTAAAGCAAGTTGCGTACAATTTTGTTGCAAAATTTGTAAACTACTTTTAAGCGGAATCGCAGATTGTAGAAGTGTGGTAAGTTGATTCAATAACGCACTAATTTCTGTCTTTTTCGGTTTACTGTTGAGTTGCCAATTTTTTTGTAGTTTGACATTGGTTAGCCCTCGGTTCATCAATCGAAATTGCGCTTGTTGCACTGAATCAGCAATGATTGAGCCTTTTTGCATTTGCTTTAGGGTGTTATGTGCCTGGTAGTAAAAAAGTTTCTTTGCCATTTTATTCGCCTCCCAAAACACGATAAATTTCCGCTTCATCGGTAATGCCTTGTTTTACTTTTTCTAACCCGCTTTGATGGAGATTAGCAAAATCGGTTTGATAGCTGTTTTGTTGACGATGTAAGAATTGATAAACGCCAATTCTGCCCCGATAGCCTTGATGGCAATCGCAAGAATCAATGGAAAATTGACCGCACTTTTGACAGCGTTTTCGCACAAGCCGTTGAGCTATCACTAGTAATAAACTACTTTCTATTTCGTGTTGTTGAATCCCAAGTTGTTGTAAACGTGATATAGCGGAAATAGCATCATTTGTGTGTAAGGTTGAAAGCACTAAATGTCCGGTTTGCGCCGCCCGTAGTGCCATTGCCGCACTTTCTTCATCTCGGATTTCACCGAGCATAATAATGTCGGGATCTTGTCGTAAAAATGAACGTAATAAGCGACTAAAATCCAGTCCGATTTGCGGATTAATTTGGCTTTGGATGATTCCCGTTAATTCAATTTCGATGGGATCTTCTGCGGTCATAATGTGTTTATCGGGCGTATTTAACCACTGAAGTGCGGTATAAAGGGAGATACTTTTTCCGCTACCGGTTGGGCCGGTAACTAAAATTAACCCTTGAGGCTGACAGAGTGCTTGTTGAAAAGTTTGTCGTTGTGATTCCGTCATACCCAGTTCTGCAAAACTCAATTCAACCGGTTTATTTTGTTGTGCGCGAAGTACGACTTTTTCGCCCCAATGGGTAGGCAGTGTAGAAAGACGAAAATCAAGAATATCGGAGAACGTTGTTTTAAATTGAAAGCGTCCATCTTGTGGTAATCGGGTTTCGCTGATATCAAGTTTAGCAAGAAGTTTTAATCGGGAAATTAACCGATTGGCTAAATTTTTACTAATTGGTGCTTGGGGTTGTAAAACACCGTCAATTCTAAACCGCACTTGAAAACAATCCTGTAAAGTTTCTAAGTGAATATCGGAAGCATTTTTTTGTAGTGCCGACTCAAAAATACGATTTAGTAGTTGGATAATAGGTTCGTCATTGTTTTTTTCCTGATGTTCTTGCTCTTGAGGGTGGTAGAAATTCATTTGCTCTTCTACTTGCACGGATTGCGGCGAAAGTTGTTGCAGAAGATCTTTGAGTTGTGTGCTGTCAAGCAAAACCGGTTCAACCAATTTTCCGGTAACAAAAGCAATAGTTTCGCAAGCTGAGAGATTGGAAAGGGAATCGACACCGAGCCACAGGCGATTTTCCTCTTCTTTTAAGGGTAAGGAAAAATAGTGCAAAAAGAGAGCCTGTTGCTGTTTATTGCGTTCCCATAGCTCTGATGAGATCGAAAAGATCTCACCGTTTTGTGCTGTTATGCGGTGTTCAAGTAATGCCGATGTCATTTTGAACAGAATCCTGCCGGGAATAATGAAATATCGCCGATACAGGCGGTTGACCAAGTGATACCTTTAGATTTATCGCCGTTTGCGGTGAGGGTATATTCTATCCCATCTAATGTGCCGTTACCTGTAACAGTAATTGCGCCAGCACTCGTGTTCACGCTTTTTATGTAGCCTTTTGCTGTGGTGATGTTGGCGGCAACACCGTTTGAACCGCCACTACAATTTGAGGTGTTTCCGGTACCGTAAACACAGAGTTCGACATCTGATTTAAATGGGGCGGAGGCTTGTAGCAATTCGGACATAGCCGCCTTTTTGGTATAATTTTGGTAAGACGGAATGGCGATAGTGGCAAGAATTGCAATGATTGCAATCACGATCATTAATTCGATGAGCGTAAATCCTTTTTTCAGTCTGGGTTGAGAGATGAGTTTCATTGATTTTCCTTCATAAATGTGGGTTAAGCCGATGTTGGCGAGAGCATTGTGTGAAAGGAAAAAAACTTTGTAAAATTGACCGCACTTTTTCTGCGATCATACTCGCAAAAATAGGAGAAAATAATGGAAAAACTGAAATGTATTGAACAAGGTTGGTTGGTTGATTGCCGACGAATTATTTCGCCCCATTTTGATGAACGTTTGGATGCGGAAGATATTTCTTTGTTGGTCATTCATTATATTAGCCTACCACCGGAACAATTTGGTGGCGGGTATATTGATGATTTTTTTCAAGGTAAGTTAGATCCCAAACTTCATCCCTATTTTGAGGAAATTCATCAAATGCGTGTATCGGCCCATTGTTTGATCGATCGTTGTGGCATTATTACACAATATGTGAATTTTAATGATCGTGCCTGGCACGCAGGGATTTCCAGCTTTGAGGGGCGTGAAAGATGTAATGATTTTTCCATTGGTATTGAACTTGAAGGGAGTAATGAGCAACCTTTTACCGAGGCTCAATACGACGCATTACAACAGCTTACCAAGAGTATTATGGTCGCTTATCCAAACATCACACAAAACCGTATTGTGGGACATTCGGATATATCTCCCGGACGTAAGATCGATCCGGGTCAATACTTTGATTGGGAACGTTATTTGAACGGGATCAATGGTCAGTCTAAAAAATAGACAGCAATATTTATTCTGTTATTCACATTACAGTTACTTGGTAGAACTTTGTCTAACTATTTGAATTATAAAGAATTAAAGTAACTATAAAATCTCGTCTAGCGGATTGGGAAAAGTTATACCGCCTTTTGAATTTTCTCAATCACAATTTTATCCACAGAAATATTGGATAATCTTCAGGAGAGGCAGAAATTTCAGCTGACAATTACTTACTTGGGGATAATGAATAGTTTTCAACCGCACTTTGATGAAATAAAGTGCGGATCCTTTTTTAAAAGGATCTTAGCAAAAAATTTTGCTAGAGTGAGAGGATCCAAAGGAGATAAAAGCCTCTTGTAATTTTTCACACAGATTTATTGTGGATTATGATTGAGTTAATCACAATGTTATCCACAATCCGAAAACTGTCTGAGGAATGACCGCACTTTTGCTGCTTTGGTTGATAAAAACACGGATTTATGGAACAATTCGCAGATTATTTTTGTAAAAATTTAAGGTAAAACGATAGTGATCGATTTTGATGGCTACCGTCCAAATGTGGGAATTGTGATTTGCAATCGAAAAGGACAGGTGCTTTGGGCGAAACGCTATGGGCAGAATTCTTGGCAGTTCCCACAAGGCGGCATTAATGATAATGAAAGTGCCGAGCAAGCGATGTATCGCGAATTATATGAAGAAGTGGGATTACAGCCGAAAGATGTACGCATCTTATCTGTGTCGAAACATTGGCTGCGTTATAAATTACCAAAGCGTTTGTTGCGTTATGACAGTAAGCCGGTGTGCATCGGACAAAAACAGCGTTGGTTTTTATTACAGTTGGTTTCTGATGAAAAAAATATCAATATGCAAACGACGAAATCCCCTGAATTTGATGGTTGGCGTTGGGTAAGTTTTTGGTATCCCGTACGCCAAGTTGTATCGTTTAAGAAAGAGGTGTATCGTCGGGCGATGAAAGAATTCGCGGCTTTTTTATTTTCCAATGAAAAAGATAAATCGGTAGATCAATCGGAACGAGAACAAAAATTCACACCTTCGCGTAAACCCCATTATTCAAAACATTCCAAACGTTCATTTAATAAAAGAGGTTAGACTATGCTGGCTTTTATTGTAATTTGCCTGTTAGTTGGCGCCCTTGTAGGGTTTCTTGCCGGCTTATTCGGTATTGGCGGGGGCTTGGTGATCGTGCCTGTATTGGTTTATTTGTTGCCAATGATGGGGGTACCTGAACCGTTGCTGATGTCAACTGCACTTGGCACTTCTTTTGCAACTATTGTGATTACAGGATTTTCTTCGGCACAACGTCATCATAAATTAGGCAATATTGTGTGGGAGGCAGTAAAAATTCTCGCTCCTGTGATTATGGTTACGGTCTTTATTTCCGGTTTATTCATCGGCAAATTAGATCGCGACATTGCCGCTAAGATATTTGCTTGTCTTGTGGTTTATTTAGCCGTAAAAATGGTCATTTCTATCAAACCGAAAGCAACGGAATCGACAAAAACACTGACAACAAAATCCTCCATTATTGGCGGTATTTTGATCGGTATGGCATCCAGTGCGGCAGGTATTGGCGGTGGTGGTTTTATCGTACCGTTTTTAAATTCACGCGGAATCGACATGAAAAAAGCGATCGGATCCTCCGCTTTTTGCGGTATGTTACTTGGTCTATCCGGTATGTTGAGTTTTATAGTAAGTGGTTGGGATAATCCTGCTATGCCCGATTATTCTTTGGGGTATATTTATTTGCCCGCAGTATTTGGCATTACCGCTACCTCATTTTTCACCTCAAAATTAGGCGCAACGGCAACCGCGAAATTACCGGTGTCAATGTTGAAAAAAGGCTTTGCATTGTTATTAATTGTCATCGCCATTGATATGTTTCTGAAATAAAGGAAAATTATGAATCAATATCTACTCCTTCCCCATTTTGATCCGAGCATTTTCACCTTTGGTGATAGTAATATCGGCTTGCGTTGGTACGGTTTAATGTATTTGCTTGGCTTTGTATTTGCCCGTTGGCTTGCCGTGAGACGCGCGAATCAACCCAATAGCGGTTGGACGGTTGAACAAGTGGATACCTTACTTTTCAACGGTTTTATGGGCGTATTTTTAGGTGGGCGTATTGGTGATGTGTTCTTCTATCATCTTGATCATTTCTTACAGGATCCGCTTTATTTATTCCGAGTATGGGAAGGGGGAATGTCGTTCCATGGCGGGTTAATTGGGGTGATTGTTGCGATGATTTGGACTTCCCATTCGCAAAAGCGCCCGTTTTGGGTAACGGCAGATTTTATGGCGCCATTGATTCCATTCGGTTTGGGTTTAGGGCGTATTGGCAATTTTATTAACCTTGAACTTTGGGGACGTGAAACTGATGTGCCTTGGGCGATGATTTTCCCGAATGATCCGCTTTTACTGCCACGCCACCCTTCACAGCTTTATGAAGCCTTTTTAGAAGGGTTAGTGTTATTTACCATCCTTAACTTTTTCATTAAAAAACCGCGTCCGGCAGGATCGGTTTCCGGTCTATTTTTAATCGGCTATGGTGTATTCCGTTTTGTCGTGGAATATGTGCGTGAACCGGAGGTTGAATCATTCCTAGGGATTATGACCCGTGGTCAAGCCTTGTGTTTACCAATGATTATTGGCGGCGGTTTGATTATGTTATGGGCTTATACCCGCAAAAGTGCGGTGAAAAATTAAGGAGTTTTTATGAAACAATATCTTGAGCTTTGCCGTCGAATTATTGATGAAGGCGAATGGATCGCCAATAAACGCACGGGCAAACGTTGTCTAACGGTGATTAATGCCGATTTGGAGTATGATGTGGCGAATAACCAATTTCCGCTTATCACGACTCGTAAAAGTTATTGGAAAGCCGCGATTGCAGAATTTTTAGGTTACATTCGGGGCTATGATAATGCGGCGGACTTCCGCAAACTGGGTACCAAAACGTGGGATGCCAATGCTAATGACAATGCGGCTTGGTTGGCGAATCCTCACCGTAAAGGCACTGATGATATGGGGCGTGTTTACGGTGTTCAGGGCAGATCGTGGCGAAAACCGAACGGAGAAACTGTCGATCAGTTACGTAAAATTGTGAATAATCTTACTCAAGGCATCGATGATCGTGGTGAAATTATGGCGTTTTTCAATCCGGGTGAGATTGAGCTTGGTTGCTTGCGCCCTTGTATGCATACCCATACTTTTTCCCTTGTCGGTGACACTTTACACCTCACCAGTTACCAACGTTCTTGCGATGTGCCGTTGGGGTTAAATTTCAATCAAATTCAAGTTTTTACTTTTTTAGCTTTAATGGCACAAATCACCGGAAAGAAAGCAGGCAAAGCCTTCCATAAAATTATTAATGCACACATTTACGAAGATCAACTGGAATTAATGCGTGATGTCCAATTAAAACGTGAACCGTTCCCGTTACCGAAACTGGAGATAAATCCGGATATTAAAACCTTAGAAGATTTAGAAACTTGGGTAACGATGGATGATTTCAACGTGATTGGCTATCAATCTCACGAGCCGATTAAGTATCCTTTCTCTGTATAAGGCGGAAAAGTGCGGTCGGATTTTGATGAAAAATTTATGCGCCTTGCGTTGAGCTTGGCGGATAAAGCCGAATCTTTAGGGGAAATTCCAGTGGGCGCTGTTTTGGTGGATAATGAGGGGAACGTGCTGGGTGAAGGTTGGAATCTTTCGATTACTGAAAATGATCCGACTGCCCATGCGGAAATTGTGGCGTTACGTCATGCGGCAAAAAAGGTGCAAAACTACCGTTTGCTTGATACCACCCTTTATGTAACACTCGAACCCTGCACTATGTGTGCCGGTGCAATTTTACACAGCCGAATTCGGCGTTTGGTATTTGGTGCGTCCGATTATAAAACCGGTGCGGTTGGCTCCCGTTTCCACTTCTTTGATGATTATCAAATGAATCATACCGTAGAAATTACCGGCGGAATCTTGGCAGAAGAATGCGGTGAGAAATTAAGTGCATTTTTTCGTAAAAGACGGGCTGAGAAACGGTCAGAAAAGATAAATGCAAGGTTGTAGGCTGCACTTTTACCTACTATAAACATTTTTTGAATACTTATTTAAGTTATTTTGGAATTACCCTGTTAATCTATAACTTTCTTCCATTAATCGACATAGCTCATCGTCAGGAAAGCCGTTATCCAATACAACGGTAATCCAATGTTCCTTGTTCATATGGTAAGCGGGTAGAATATTTTTATTTTGGCGTAAGGCTCCGACTAATTCAGGAATGCACTTAAAATTGGCAATTTCTACATTTCCTTCCTCGTTTAAACCCAGTTTCATTTTAGGTACGTTTGCAATAAGGGCATACCATTTTGCTCTCATATTGTTATGGCGAAGAACGGCATAACTTGGGAACTTTTTCCATAAATATTCAGGTGATGTACCGTATTGTTCGGCAGCGTAGGTCAGTAACATTTCGCGTTGATTCATTACTTCCTCCTTTAATTAGAATTTACCTAGCGAACCACTAAATGTTCCTATAAAAAAACCATTAAAAATTGACCGCACTTTAAACTTGCCAATTAATTTCTTTGATCCCGTTTTCCCTCAGATAAGCATTGGTTTTGGAAAAATGTCGGCAACCTAAAAAGCCTCGATGTGCTGAAAGGGGAGACGGGTGAGGCGCAGTAAGGACTAGATGGCGAGCGCGATCAATCATTTTACCTTTTTTCTGCGCATGGCTACCCCAGAGCAAAAAAACTAAATTTTTACGATGGTTATTAAGCGCCTCAATCACGCGATCGGTAAAGGTTTCCCAATTTAAATTAGCATGTGAATGAGCAAGTCCCCGCTCAACGGTTAATACGGTATTGAGCAATAAAACACCTTGTTCCGACCATTTTACTAAATAACCGTGGGAGGGCATTTGAAAACCCGGAATATCTTGGGTTAATTCTTTGTAGATATTGACAAGGGACGGAGGGATTACCACCTCCGGTTTGACTGAAAAAGCAAGTCCGTGTGCTTGATTTGGACCGTGGTAAGGATCTTGCCCTAAAATGACCACCTTAACATCTTCAAATGCGGTGTATTTAAATGCGTTAAACACTTCATCTTGCGGAGGATAAACGGTTTTTCCACTTTGTCTGGCAAGGTGAACTTGTTTTAATGTGTGCTGGAAATAAGGTTGCTCTTTTTCTTTGCCGATCACATCTGTCCATGTTTTCATCATTGAATCCTCTTTAAATTGAGTTGCCGCATTATAAACTAAGTTATAACCTATGGAACGAGATAATTTATTGGTGAAGTGCTAATTTAAAGTTTGTTAATAGATTATGCTACAAGAAAATTTTTTGATCTCACTAAAAATTTGCAAAAAAGCTGCCTATTCTTAATCAAAAGAATTTGATGTATTAAAATTTTTTGATAAAATTTGCACAGTTTTATGATTATACCCATACCAACTTAGGAGTCTATTATGATTAAAGGTATTCAAATTACCCAAGCAGCGAATGACAATTTACTCAACTCATTCTGGTTATTAGACAGCGATACGAACGAAGCACGTTGCTTATGTGCAAAAGGTGATTTCAAGGAAGATCAAGTTGTTGCAGTAAGCGAACTTGGTCAAATTGAGTATCGCGAATTACCGGTAAACGTTGCGCCAACCGTAAAAGTAGAAGGTGGCCAACACTTAAACGTGAACGTGTTACGTCGCGAAACCTTAGAAGATGCGGTAAACAACCCGGATAAATATCCACAATTAACCATCCGTGTTTCCGGTTACGCAGTACGTTTCAATTCTTTAACGCCGGAACAACAACGCGATGTCATTACTCGTACTTTCACTGAAAGTCTGTAATTGAAAGATTAAAGAGAAGCCCCGATTTTGTCGGGGTTTTGTTTTTCTAAAACTCAGAAAAAATCCACCGCACTTTCCTTTCTTCCCTAGCGGTTTTTGTGCTTTTCAGGTACAATCCGCCAGTTAAATTTGATGATTTTTTGAGAAAACCAAAACTTTTATGAAGAATATTCGTAACTTTTCTATTATTGCCCATATTGACCATGGTAAATCAACCCTTTCTGATCGTTTGATTCAAACCTGTGGCGGTCTTTCAGATCGTGAAATGGAAGCGCAAGTGTTGGATTCAATGGATCTTGAACGTGAGCGCGGTATCACTATTAAAGCTCAAAGCGTAACGTTAAATTACAAAGCCAAAGATGGAGAAACCTATCAATTAAACTTTATTGATACGCCGGGACATGTGGATTTTTCCTATGAAGTTTCCCGTTCCCTTGCCGCTTGTGAAGGTGCATTGTTAGTGGTGGACGCAGGGCAAGGGGTAGAAGCACAAACGCTAGCGAACTGTTATACCGCCATTGAGATGAATCTAGAGGTTGTGCCGATTTTAAATAAAATTGATTTACCGGCAGCAGATCCTGAGCGGGTTGCCGAAGAAATTGAAGATATTGTAGGTATTGACGCGATGGAAGCGGTACGTTGTTCCGCAAAAACCGGACAGGGCATTGAAGACGTATTAGAAGAAATTGTGGCGAAAATCCCTGCACCTGAGGGCGATCCGAATGCGCCGTTACAAGCCTTGATTATTGATTCTTGGTTTGATAACTATCTTGGCGTGGTTTCGTTAGTACGGATAAAAAACGGCGTGTTACGTAAAGGCGATAAAATTAAAGTGATGTCCACCGGGCAGGCTTATAATGTGGATCGCCTTGGTATTTTCACACCAAAGCAAGTGGACACGACGGTATTAAATTGTGGCGAAGTAGGTTGGGTCGTTTGTGCGATTAAAGATATTTTAGGTGCACCGGTGGGGGATACATTAACTCATCAGCATAACCCGGCAAGTAGTGTTTTACCCGGCTTTAAAAAAGTAAAACCTCAAGTTTACGCCGGTTTGTTTCCTGTCAGCTCGGACGATTATGAGGCGTTTCGTGATGCGCTGGGTAAATTAAGCCTCAATGATGCCTCATTATTCTATGAGCCGGAAAATTCAACCGCACTTGGCTTTGGTTTCCGTTGTGGCTTCTTGGGGCTTCTTCATATGGAGATCATTCAAGAACGCTTAGAACGGGAGTATGATCTCGATTTAATCACGACGGCACCGACGGTAATTTATGAAGTTGAAATGAGCAATGGCGAAGTGATTTATGTAGATAGTCCGGCTAAATTACCGCCACTTAATAATATTTCAGAAATTCGTGAACCGATTGCAGAGTGTAATATGCTCGTGCCACAAGAGTACTTAGGAAATGTTATTACGCTATGCGTGGAAAAACGTGGTGTACAAACCAATATGGTCTATCACGGTAATCAAATTGCATTGACTTATGAGATCCCAATGGGTGAAGTGGTGTTGGATTTCTTCGATCGTCTAAAATCAACCTCTCGCGGTTATGCTTCGTTGGATTATGGTTTTAAACGTTTCCAAGTGGCAGATATGGTGCGTGTCGATATTATGATCAATAGTGAGCGTGTAGATGCGTTAGCGTTAATTGTACACAAAGATAATGCGCAATATCGTGGTCGTGAATTAGTGGAAAAAATGCGTGAGCTGATTCCTCGCCAACAATTTGATATTGCTATTCAAGCCGCTATCGGTAACCATATTATTGCACGTTCAACGGTGAAACAATTACGTAAAAACGTGCTGGCGAAATGTTATGGTGGTGATGTGAGCCGTAAGAAAAAACTTTTACAGAAACAAAAAGAAGGTAAAAAACGAATGAAATCCTTAGGTAATGTAGAAGTACCGCAAGAGGCATTTTTAGCAATTTTACACGTAGGTAAGGATAAATAAGGAAAGCTATGTCGAATTTATTTTTCATCATTTTACTGGTAGTGGGTTTTGGTATTTGGAAAGGCTTGGATTATTTCCAGCTGCCGAACACATTTGGTATTTTATTGTTAATTTTGACAACGGTTTCGGGCGTACTATGGTGTTATCATCGTTTTGTTGTTGTGCCGAAACGTCAACGTAAAATTGCACGTGCCGAGCAGCGTTCCGGTCAGGCATTAACGGATGAAGAAAAAGCAAAAATCGAACCGATCTCAGAAGGTTCGGAGTTTTTGTCTTCATTATTTCCTGTACTTGCAGTGGTATTCTTTGTACGTTCGTTTTTATTTGAACCTTTCCAAATCCCTTCCGGTTCAATGGAATCAACATTGCGTGTCGGTGATTTTCTGGTAGTGAATAAATATGCTTATGGCGTGAAAGATCCGATTTTCCAAAATACGATTATTGAAGGCAGTAAACCGCAACGTGGTGATGTTATCGTATTTAAAGCGCCGGAACAAGCCTTACTTCGTACCGGATTGGGGGCTACCCGTGCGGCTTATGCGGAAAATTTGGCGTTAACCTCAAAAAATAATATGTCTGGTGTGGATTATATTAAACGTATTGTAGGGCAAGGCGGAGACCGTGTCATTTTCGATATGGATCAAAAAACATTGAAGATTGTGTATGGTAAAGAAGGCAAACCTTGCGAAGTAAATTGTGAAATTAAAGCATTTGAATATAGTCAAAATCCAACTAATCCGGCATTTCCGAATGAATTGGAATTGACAGAAAAAGGAGATGTGGTACACAACGTGTTGATTAGTCCGCATCGCCGTTATAGCGGCCCTGAGTTTTATCCGCAAGAGGGCAATCCGATCGCAGAATGGGTCGTACCGGAAGGGCAATATTTTGTCATGGGTGATAATCGCGATCACAGTGATGATAGTCGTTTTTGGGGATTTGTACCGGAAAAAAATATTGTCGGTAAAGCCACTTATATTTGGATGAGTCTGGAAAAAGAACCAAACGAATGGCCAACAGGCTTGCGTTTTGAACGTTTCTTTACAGCAATTAAATAAGATGAATCATTTAGATAGATTAGAGCGAAAAATCGGTTACCAATTTAAGGATATCTCGCTCCTAAAATTGGCACTAACACATCGAAGTGCTGCCACAAAACACAATGAACGCCTAGAGTTTCTAGGCGATTCCATCCTCAATTTCACCATTGCCGAAGCCTTGTATCATCAGTTTCCTCGTTGTAATGAAGGTGAATTGAGCCGTATGCGTGCGACATTAGTAAGGGAAAAGACACTGGCAATGTTAGCGCGTCAGTTTGAACTGGGGGAATATATGTCTCTTGGTTCCGGTGAATTAAAGAGCGGAGGTTTTCGCCGTGAATCAATCCTTGCGGACTGCGTGGAAGCTATCATTGGCGCCATGTCGTTGGATCAAGGCATTATTCTCACGACACAAGTGATTCGAACTTGGTATCACACTCTGTTGGCAGAAATCAAACCGGGTGACAATCAAAAAGACGCGAAAACCCGCCTACAAGAATATTTACAAGGTAAAGGGCTGGCATTACCAAGTTATGAAGTCATTAATATTCAAGGTGAACCCCATTGCCAAACTTTCACCGTTGAATGCAAAGTGAAAAATGTGGCTAAAATTGACCGCACTTTTGTAGCGAAAGGAGCAAGCCGACGTAAAGCAGAACAGGCCGCGGCAGAACAAATTTTACAAGAACTGGAAATCAAATGACCGAACAATTTAATAAAACCTATTGTGGCTTTATCGCCATTGTAGGTCGCCCGAATGTAGGTAAATCAACACTCTTAAATAAAATTTTAGGGCAGAAAATCTCAATTACTTCACGTAAAGCCCAAACTACCCGTCACCGTATTGTGGGGATCAAAACAGAAGGGGCTTATCAAGAAATTTATGTGGATACCCCGGGGCTTCACATTGAAGAAAAACGTGCTATCAATCGTTTAATGAACCGTTCGGCGAGTAGTGCCATTGGCGATGTAGATCTTATCATTTTTGTGGTGGACGGCACCCATTGGAATGCCGATGATGAAATGGTGTTAAACAAACTTCGCAATGCAAAAGCACCGGTAGTATTGGCAATTAATAAGGTGGATAACATCAAAAATAAAGATGATTTATTGCCGTTTATCACTGAATTAAGCGGTAAATTTGATTTTGCCCATATCGTACCGATTTCTGCACAACGTGGTAATAATGTTGGTGAACTTGAAAAAATTGTGCGAGCCTCCTTACGTGAAGGTGTGCATCATTTTCCTGAAGATTATGTCACAGATCGCTCGCAACGTTTTATGGCATCGGAAATTATCCGTGAAAAATTGATGCGTTTTACCGGCGAAGAACTGCCTTATTCGGTCACTGTTGAAATTGAACAATTTAAACTCAATGAACGCGGCACTTATGAAATCAATGGATTGATTTTGGTTGAACGTGAAGGACAAAAGAAAATGGTGATTGGCGCACAGGGGCAAAAAATTAAAACCATTGGTATAGAAGCCCGTGCGGATATGGAGCGTTTATTTGATAACAAAGTTCATCTCGAACTTTGGGTAAAAGTGAAGTCCGGCTGGGCGGATGATGAACGTGCATTACGTAGCCTAGGCTATATGGACGAATAAAAGTGCGGTTTATTTTCAGTCGGTTTTATGATGTAGAAAGCCGGTATTATGTCGCAGTGACTGAATGATTTAGGCGTTATTTGTAGGGACACACTGCGTGTGTCCGTTATAGAATCAAATTATTTCAATATGTTATAAGCGGACACACGCAGTGTGTCCCTACATTTTTCATATTTATCTTAATTCTCTTTTTCCCCTATTCCAGATGCACAAGCATAAGCGGAACTCCACGCCCATTGGAAATTATAGCCGCCAAGCCAACCGGCAACATCCAATACCTCGCCGATAAAATATAACCCTTTTATTTGCTGACTTTCCATGGTTTTGGAAGAAATATGATGCGTGTCCACCCCACCCATGGTGACTTCCGCTGTGCGATAACCTTCCGTTCCATTTGGTACAAATTGCCAATGATGAACTAAATCCAACAGATTTTTTAACCGCACTTTGTTGAGATGAGCGATTGTTTCATCCTGAATAAAACCTTGTTCAAGCCAAAGCTCGACTAATTTTTTCGGAAGTAATCTCGTCAGCACGGTTTTTAACATAAGTTTTGGGGATTGTTGCTTGGTTTGATGGATTTCTTCTTGCAGATCCTGTGTTGGCAATAAATCAATTTCCACACCTTCATTCGGTCGCCAATAATTAGAGATTTGTAATACGGCGGGGCCGGAAATACCACGATGAGTGAAAAGTAATTGATTGTGAAAGGATTTTCCACATTCCGCAGTGATCGTGACCGGTAGGCTAATGCCTGAAAGAGCGGTCAAAAATCGATCGGTTTCCCGATAAGTGAAAGGCACAAGGCTGGCTCGTGGTGGAATGACATTAATCCCGAATTGTTCCGCCAGTTTATAACCAAAGGGGGTTGCCCCTAAGCCGGGCATTGAAAGTCCGCCGGTTGCGATAACCAAATTTCTACATTGCCATTGAACTGAATTTACCTGCAAAATGAACCGCACTTTCTCATCATTTTCAACCCGTTCGACTTGCGATATTTCATTGCGTAAGTGTATCTTTACTTGGTATTTCTTACATTCGTTTGCCAACATTTCTACAATGTTTTCCGCTCCTTCATCACAAAAAAGCTGTCCAAGCTCTTTTTCGTGATAAGCAATACCGTATTCTGCAACCATTGAGATAAAATCCCAGTTGGTATAACGGGCAAGGGCTGATTTGACAAAATGAGGATTTTGCGAGAGATAGTGAGCAGGGGTGACATCAAGGTTGGTAAAATTGCAAAAACCACCGCCGGACATTAAAATTTTTCGTCCAATTTTTTTACCATTATCCAGCACGGTGACTTCTTTGCCTAATTTTCCTAATTGTGCCGCACAAAATAAGCCGGCTGCACCGGCACCGATAATCAGGGTTTCGCAATAATGGCTCACTGTGTTTGCCCTCGATCTAAAAATTCTAACATCTTCATTCGTTGAATCACCATACGGCGATCAACTGCCACATTACTGGTATCTAATAATTGCTGTAAATAATCTTTTGCTTGTGAATAATGACGTTGTTCAAGTTCAATTGTAGCCAACAAAGAAATACTCGAAATTTCTTTTTTATCCTGTGCTAAGGCTTGTGTTAAGAGCTGCTGAATTTCGGGCGTAAGCCGCTGACCAGCCTGATAATAAAGTGCGGTCGCTTTTAAGCCTAAAATATTCGGTTTGCTGCCCGATAATTTTTCTGCGTTTGCGTAGGCAATGAGGGCATGGTCAAACTCATTATTTTGTACATAAGCCTCGCCGAGTTGAATCCACGCTTCATCGTTATTTGGATTGGCACGTAATTTATCTTGAATTTTACTAATCACATCTTCTTTTTTGTGAAAATCCGTCATTTCAATTTGCCTGTTATGTTGGGAAATCATCGCCCGCTCACCTTCTTGTAGGCGTGAAAAACGATCAAGGGATAAATAATAGCCAAGCGGGATGGCGAGGAGTAACGCCAAAATACAGAGTATGATTTTTCCATTGCTCTTTTGGGAGGGCGGCGTATTTTGTTCGACTTGAACAAGGCTGTTGAATGCTGAAAGGGAAGCATTATCCTCAAGTTGGGGCATTTTTTGTTGGGAATACCAAATTAATCCGCCGGCTAAAATAAGTAAGCCTATCGGTAATAGCCATAATAGTGCGGTATTCCATTGAAAAGGCGGTTTGTAATTGACAAAATCACCGAATCTTGCCGTCATTGTGTCGATAATTTGCTGATTTGTTTTGCCTTCATTCACCATATTATAGACTTCAATACGCAAGTCATAAGCGATGGGGGAATTGGATTCTACCAAGTTTTGATTTTGGCATTGTGGGCAGCGTAAAGATTTCGCCAGTTGTACGGCTCGGGTGCGATCCGCCTGGTTTTTAAATTGGTAGGTATCGACTATTTCAGCTTGGGCAAACAAACTGAATAGTAATAAAAGTGCGGTTAAAAAAGTTCTCATTTTTTCATTAATTCTTGAATTTTCGGTACAAAAATGTTTTCCCAGGTTTCACGTTCAAGTAATCCTGAATGGCGATAACGAATCACGCCGTGCATATCGACTAAATAAGTTTCCGGTGCGCCATCTACACCCAGTTTGAGGGCAAGTTCACCATGGCTGTCATCAATCGTGAGAAGAAAGGGATTGCCCATTCTTTTGAGCATTTCACGCCCGTTTTGTGGGTTGTCCCGATAATCAATACCGATAATCGGCGTGGTTTTGGCAATATCCATTAATAGCGGATGCTCTTCCTTGCAATAGCCGCACCAACTGCCCCAAACATTCAATAAAAATGGTTGTTTCGGGAAATTTTTCGGGCTGATCTTTTGCGAAGGGTCAAGTAAATTTGCCTGATAAAATTCCGGTACGGGTTTATCAATTAGCGCAGAGGCGATTTTTTTCGGATCCTGATTTAGCCCCGCAATTAATAAAATACATACCGCCAAGAGTATAAAGAGCGGTGTAAAAAAAAGCAGTTTTTTCTTCATTATTTTTCCCGTTGTTGGCGTAAAGTCAGCGTACTAAAAAATGCGCCCAATGCCATTAAAATTCCCCCGACCCAAAGCCAGCGAATAAGCGGTTTATAATGTAGGCGGAAGGTAAATTCGCCTTTGCCGAGGGCATCACCCATGACGATATATAAATCTCCCCAAAAATTGCCGTTTAAGCCGACTTCACTCATAGTCATAGTGCGAACATCGTAATAACGGCGTTCGGGAGTAATTGTTGCGTAAACTTTACCATTTTCGGTTACATCGAAAACGGCGACTTCAGCGGTGAAATTCGGGCCGATTTCATTAGAAAATTGACGGTAATAAAATTCATATTGCCCTAGTTTTTGGCTTTGTTGCGGCGCAAGACGAACACCAATTTCACTACCGAAATAACTGCTCATTACCGCCCCCATCGTTGCAATAGCAACGCCGCAATGGGCAAGAATCATACCAAGCTGAGTTAAACGAAGTTTGCACCAATTTTGCCATAAAGTAGCAAAGAAAAGCCAGATAGCAAGACTTAATAAGAAGAAAGCAAAGCCGTGAAAAGTGAGCGTATCGTTATTGTGTATTTGCTGCCAAATCATCAAAGCGGATAGGCCGAAAGAGGGGATAAGCAGTAATAAACAACCTGTGAAAAAAGCACGATCAAATTTTGAGCGGCGTAATGCGAGGGATATGACCATCGCAATGAGCATTACGGTTAGAATGGGTAAGAAGATACTGTTGAAATAGGGGCTGCCGACAGAAATGGATCCCCAATTCATGGCTTGAAACAGCATAGGGTAGAATGTACCCAAAAAGGTGGACGCAATCGCAATCGTTAATAGAATATTGAATAATAAAATACCGCCGGTTTTAGAAATCAGCCGAAATCTGACCGCACTTTGCGTATTGTTGCTTGCACGGAAGGCAAATAATCCAAAAGCAAATAGCGTGAGTAAAAAGAAAATCAATAATAGTATATAACCACGGGTGTTATCCAAGGCAAAGGCATGAACCGAAGTGAGTGCACCGGAGCGTACAATAAATGTTCCCAGTATGCTGAAGGCGAAAGCAAGGAGGGAAAACAGGGTTGTCCAGTAATTAAACGCACCTTGTTTTTCAGTAATAGTGAGACTATGCAGCAAACCAAGCCCGACTAACCATGGCATCAGCGAGGCATTTTCTACCGGATCCCAGAACCACCAGCCGCCCCAACCCAGTTCGTAATATGCCCACCAAGCACCCAATACAATACCAAGTGTTAAAAATAACCAAGAAAACAATATCCAGCCACGCATTTTATGAGCAATTTGTTTGACAGGCTGGTTATAAATCAGTGCGGACAGCGTCATGGCAAAATTCACCGCAAAGCCTACATAACCAATATACAACAATGGCGGGTGAAAAATTAATCCCACATCTTGAAGCATAGGATTGAGATCCCGCCCTTCCATTGGGGCAGGGAAAATGCGTCCAAAGGGATTAGAATAAAATAGAATAAAAACAGCAAATCCTAAGCAAATTAAACCAAGTAAGGAGAGGGTTTGTGCAGAAAAAGTGCGGTCATTTTTTCGGTTAAAAATAGCAAAAGCGGCAAGCCATAAACTTAATGAAAATAACCAAAACAGCATAGAGCCTTCGTGTCCGCCCCAAGTTGCAGCAACTTTGAAAAATGTCGGTAGCTGAGAATTGGAGTGAGCCGCCACATATTCAAGCGTAAAATCGTCCACTACAAAAGAATAGGCAAGAATGCTAATGGAGATTATCGTTGATAGGGTAAAAATATAGCTTAACCACCAAGCGGAATTAATTAACGTTGAATTTTTTTTGAGTAAGCCGATTTGTGGCAATAGTGCAAGGAACAAAGCACTGATAGTGGCAATTAAAAGCGAAAGGAAACCAAGTTCTGGGAGCATAATGAAAGTTATTTTTAAATGATTAAAATCAGGTTTCAAAAAAGAAAGGCGCATATTATTACGCCTTTCTCAAAAATACCACATCTATTTACTTACGCAACGGTAAGCTGTCCTGCGTATAAAATGAAGTATCGTAAACACAAGACCCCGATTAAGTCAAAAATCGACACTAAAATGATAAAGTTACGATTATATTTGAGTCGTTCGGAGGCAAGCATATTGGCAATTAACGGTATTAAAATTCCGATAAAGAATACGCCAATCCAGAATACGGTACCCCAGAAACCGGATAATGCATTATATAATGCTAATGTTTTTTGACCGCCACCGAAGTATAAGCCCACAAAGAAACACACTAACAATCCAAGTTCTGTTACCATAACCGGCACTTCAAATTTATGGATAAAGTGGGATTCGTGGGAATCGCCTTTTAGTTTGCCAGCAATCAAAATCATTAAGAATGTTGCCGCAATACCAGAGGATGTACCTGAAGCTAAGAACAATGCTGGTAATACCGGGTTATTTAGCATTGGGTAGCTGATTAATGCGGAAAGCAAGAAACCGGTGTAAGCACCAAGCACCGCCGCTAAAATAAATAGTAATACTTCAACCACGCCGACAATGCGTTCAAGCAGCGGAATAACTTTTAAAGCGAAACTAAGTTTGGGTAAAAAGCGATTTACTAATGCTGCGATTTCATTTTTGAAAATCACTACGGCCCATGCTACTAAAAAGAGCATATAAATTTGGAAGAGCATTACCCCCATGGACATAACAGAATTGAATTGATAGTTAAACATCAATTTCCAGAATGTCCAAGGACGTGCCAAGTGGAAAATTAACAGAGTTAAGCCGATTAATGTCGGTACCGAACCTAAAATCACACCAGCACGAATGATCCAGTTTTGGCTTGGATTTTCCAATTTATTACTACGTTTGTAAGCAATGGCTAATTGTACGGCACCCGATGAGATCCCAAGTAAAAACAAGTAGATCGCAATGGTGGAATCCCACACTAAATTTGGTGTGTGGAAAGGCACTGGATAATCTAACGTCATCTTCTAGGCTCCCCATGTTGGAATGGAATATGGTAGAGATTTGGTTGTGTCCCTAATTCCACTTTTGTGCGATAAACCGGTTTTTCTTTTACCTTACGGGCGACTTCACTGCTCGGGTCATTCATATCGCCAAAGGTTAATGCTTTTGTCGGGCAAGCTTCTACACAGGCAGGCTGTTTACCATTGGCTAAATTAGTGTCACGACAGAAGTTACATTTGTCCGCGGTTAAATGTTCCGGATGAATGAAACGCACGCGATACGGGCAAACTGCAATACAGTATTGGCAGCCTACGCACAAATCTTTATGCACATCAACAATACCGGTTTCTTTATCAATGAAAGATGCCCCAGTTGGACAAACCGCCACGCAAGGCGCATTTGTACAGTGTTGGCAAGATTGACGGAAAAACTCATATTTTTGGTTTGGAAATTCGCCATAAGGTTCGCTACGCAAAATTTCCAAGCGAGATACGCCTTGTGGTACTTGATTGACATCACGGCAAGCATCCATACAGGCCGTACAGCCAATGCAAGTCGTTTCATCATGCACCATTGCGTAACGTTTGGTTTTATCCGCCTTGTCTTCTTTTGCTAAAGAAGTTAAAGATGTTCCCGTCATAAGGATTACCGCCCCCATGCCGGAAACAAAGTTTCGGCGTGAGCAAGCGGTCATTGTTTATCCTTTTGTTCGGTTGATTTTTCTTGTTCGGCTTGGCGTTTTTGTTGTTCGCCATGACAGTCAACACAAAGTTTTACACGTTGTTTTGGTTCAATACCTTTCATTGCATCATCTTTAGGATGAAGTGTGTGGCAGCTGGCGCAAGGCAATTTCATTGCATGAACGTCATGAGCCCAAAGTTTTTCACGTAATTTATCTGGTTGGTGACAGGCAAAACATACTTGGTTTTGTTCTTGCACGGAATACGTTGGTTTTTTCTCACCAAAAATATCGCCTTCAAAACGCATTACATCTTTTGCACCACGACGGTGATCTTCGGAAATATTACCGTGACAGCTCACACAAGTGATAGGCTTACCGTTGTTTGGATTTTTTTGATTTAAGTGTGCGCCATGAAATTTACCAAAGTGTAACTCACCACCGGATTGATCTAAGGTTTGATTTTTATCCACTTTATCGAATTTGTGGCATTTTGCACAATATTGGTTTGGATCGCGTTGATTATCCATTTGCGGCTCATAGCTAATTTGAGCAGCAGGTTTCGCGGCATCATCAGCCTGCGCAAAGAAAGGCACGGCTAGCAACGCAACGCTTAATGCCAACGCTTTCGCAGATTGTCTGATTAAAGAAGTTAAATTCATTTGGGTTACCTCAAATTTATCGTTAAAAACGACCGCACTTTGGGTTAAGCACATTCAAAGTGCGGTAAGTTTTATTATTCTTTTGTTACGGTATCTTCAGCGAGTTTGCCGTTGGCTTTCGCTTCTTTGATCCATTGAGGTACTACAGTTTTTAAGAATTCCTCTTTTGCTTGACGTTCTTTTTCAATATCAATCTCCATTACTTTCCATGCTTTTTCAGCGGTAGAAATATCAGGGATTTCAATCGGTGTTTTCACCCCGTGTTTGGTTAAAATAACGGCAAGTTTAGTGCGTGCATCAGCAGCTTTGTCTAAACCGGAACCTAGTACACGAAGCATAACATCCGGTGCGTGCATATGACCGCCATGGCTTGCTGCCGAATAGTCCCAACGCCATTGTGCGTGACGAATATCCATTAAAGCCGGTTCCATTTCTTCTTTCGTTGCTCCTGCATCCCAAGCGGCTTTCGCTTCAAAGTGTGCTTTCACCACTTGATCTTCTAAGCGTCCCATAATGTCTTTCACTTCTTTTTTGCGTGAAGCCACAATATCTTGAAGTTTTTCTTTACTTTGATCGTGACAGTTCGCACAAGTTGAATTAAAGGCATCAAATGGGTTTTGAATTTGGTGATCAGTGTAAACTTTACCATCTTTGTCTTGTACTTTCGGCATATGACAGTCAACACAGGTTACGCCGTTTTTACCGTGCATCCCTAAAGACCAAATTTCAAAATCAGGATGTTGTGCTTTCAACATTGGTGCTTTGGAAAGGGAGTGAGTCCAGTCGCTAAATCCGATGTCATCGTAGTATTTTTCAATGTCATCTACTGTTTGACCGTTGTTCCAAGGGAAGGTTACTTGTTTCAAATCACCAGCGAAGTAGTATTCAACATGGCAGTTAGCACAAATTTCCGCACGTTGCTCTGTGCGTGCCGCAGTATTGAAACTCAGATCCGGCTGCGCTTTTCCTTCCGCCTTTGCCTTGGCTTGAAGTGCATTGTTGAGATTATCCAATGCACGTAATACGTGTGGACGTGCAATACGTAACGCCGGTTTGCCTTCCGCAAAATCTTTAGAGGTGGTATCGTGACAATCTGCACAGCCGATAGCATTCACCACTTCGGCACCGCCTTTTGCCCATTTACCACTGAAATAACCTTCTTCGCCCCATTCCGCAATTAAGCGGGGAACATCCGGCCCTTTACACGTCCAACAAGCCATAGGTTGTGGCCCTTCATTAGCGTTTTTTGGTGCGCCGGTACGTAAAATATCGCGTACATCTTTTACTGCATAAATATGACCGCGTGGAGCATTATATTCTTTAGCGAACGCATATCCTCCCCAAAGCACGATTAAACGCGGATCTTGTTCAACGGCATAAACAATCTTATCGCCTTGCTCGGTCGCTTTCCAAGACTGGTATTGCTTTGGATATTTTTCTGCGAATTTTTCATTTACTGCTTCAATTTTTAAATTTGGATTTGGTGCTTCAACCGGTTGTTCAATCGGTTTATAGACCATTTCTGCCATAGCTGAACTGTAGGTACCTAAAGTTGCGAAAGAAATTGCCAAAATCAGGCTTTTTCTCAATGCTTTCATAATAATCACTCCATAAAAAATAAGGAAAGTAAAACAGCATTAAATGCGAACCATTATTATTGATAAGCTGTTGAAATAACTTAAAAAAATAGGGTTCATGTAATTGTAACAATAGCAAAAGTTCGATGATTTTCTAGAACGATTTGAGAAAAAACTGTTTTAGATCAAAGTAACAATAAAAAATACCTCTAAATGAGTAATGGTTTGATGTGGTTAAAATGAGGATTTAGTGAAAGGGAAAACAGAGAATCATTTGGTTATAAATAGCCCTCTTATCTAAATGATTCTTTTAGTTTTTTTGTAATATTCATTACAGAAAAACCACTACTGTAATCTGTGTCTTATTATTAAATAAGGGGCTGACGTAGATT
>MLHP01000010.1 GCA_001999425.1 Rodentibacter genomosp. 2
CATACTAGCTAATCTACGTTAGCCCCTTAATTTTTATTGTAGATAAAAAAATAGCGAGTTTGACACTCGCTATTTTTTGTATTTAATTTTCTTTTTTCTTATAAACCAATTACCGCGAATAATACCCAAATGGTATAAATGGTTGCTAAACCATAGAAGATAAAGCCACCAGCAGGTACATGGATTTTAAGATCGTGCATTCCGTGGTGAATTCGGTGTAAACCACACCACATTGGGAAAATAGTTAACACGAGAATGACAAGTTTACCAATCCAAGAATAGGCAAAAGTGACTAAGTTCGCAGGATCGACTAAACCAAATGGTAGTAATAAGCCTAAGATTAAAATGACTACAGGAAAGAAGATTGCACTTACTGTACCACCTGCACCAAAAAGTAACCATACCGGTGGTTCGCCAGAGCGTTTTGGATTTTTATCAACCATTTTTTCTCTCCCCTTAGATATAAGCTAAAACTAATGCAACTACGCTAATAAGAACGGTTACAGCCCAAAGCGTATTTCTTACTATATGGTGTGGCAAACGTTCATTTTTGACAATGATGTTCATCACTTTTGGCGTCATTAAGAAATAGGTGACAGTATGGTAAAGCGTTGCTACCAGTGTAATGATATTTAAGATCACCACAATTGGGTTTCTTAAAAATTCAATAAAGCTCAAAATGCCTAATCCCGGAACTGGGTTACTGGCAAGGCAGAGCACACCATAAAGCAGAACAATACAGAACCATACGGCAAAGACTGAGGTTGCTTCACGCAGCATATAGGCTTTGTAGAAGTCTAGTTTTTGCCACCAAGTAGCCGTCATTGGGCGAACATATTTTTTGCGTTTACTTACAGTTACTGACATTCTTTCCCCCTTAGCCTTTTGGTTTGATCATAGAGATCACATAATCTTTGGCACTTTCCACCTTACCTTGGTTGATTGCGGAAGCCGGATCTACGTGTTTTGGACAGACTTCAGAGCAATAACCAACGAAAGTACAGCTCCAAACCCCATTTTTACCGTTTAACAATGGCATACGTTGTGCTTTTCCGTGATCACGATTATCGAGGTTATAACGATGAGCCATGGTGATTGCGGCAGGCCCTAAGAATTCAGGATTTAGGCCGAATTGTGGGCAAGCGGCATAACATAAACCACAGTTAATGCACATTGAGAACGTGCGGTATTTTTCAAGTTGAGCCGGTATTTGTTTAGTACGGCTTTTAGCAAGTTCTGCAGATGGATGTGGTTTGCCATCTAATGGTGGAGCTTCATTGCCAATAATATACGGTTTGATGGCTTCCAAACTTTCAATAAAGTGACTTAAATCTACTACCAAGTCACGTTCAATAGGGAAGTTTGCTAGTGGTTCAATACGCATATGACCACTGTAATCACGTAAAAAAGTTTTACATGCGAGTTTTGGCTTATTATTAACCATCATTCCACAAGAACCGCAGATTGCCATACGGCAAGACCAGCGGTAAGAAAGGGAAGGTTCAAGTTTATCTTTAATATAACCTAACGCATCAAGTAAGGACGTTTGGTTGTCATAAGGCACTTGGTAAGTGCTTAAATGTGGTTCTTGATCGCTTTCTGGGTTGTAGCGTAAAACTTCCACATTCATTACTGGTGAATTAGCCATTTGCTTGCTCCTTAGCTTTCGCAGCAGCTTCGGCAGCTTCTGCTTCTGCGCCATAAACACGTTTTGCAGGTTGGGATTTAGTGATTTTCACTGGGCTGTATTCAATGCGCGGTGCACCATTCTCATTGTAGAAAGCAAGGGTGTGTTTTAAATAATTGACATCATCACGTTCAGTGTAATCTAAGCGTTGATGAGCTCCACGAGATTCTTTACGTTCGATAGCGGAATTAGCGATAGATTGTGCCACATCAAGGATGTAACCTAATTCAACGGTGTAAAGTACATCGGTGTTAAATACACTTGAATTATCTGCGACACGAATACGTTTATAACGTTCTTTTAATTCTGCAATTTTATCAACCGCTCTTTGCATACTGGCTTGATCGCGGTAAATACCACAGCCTTCTTCCATAACGGTTCCCATTTCATCACGGATTTCAGACCAAGATTCATTACCTTCTTGTTTGTGAAGTGCTTCTAAACGAGCTACGACATCTTTAGCCTGTGCATCTACCGCACTTTGGTTGGTTTGTTGTGCTTCAACAGCACGTTGAGCCGCATATTCACCCGCTACCCGACCAAGAACGACTAACTCTGCTAATGAGTTAGAACCTAAGCGGTTTGCCCCGTGTAACCCCGAAGAGGCACACTCACCTACGGCAAATAAGCCTTTAATACGGGTTTCACTATTGAAATCGACTTCAATACCGCCCATGGTGTAGTGAACGACCGGACGAACAGGAATTGGTTCGTTAACCGGATTGACCCCTTCGTATGCGTTTGATAATTCACAAATGAACGGGAGACGTTCGAGCAAGTATTTTTCACCGAGGTGACGTAAATCCAGATGTACAACGTCCACACCTTTAGCAGTTTTTAAGGTATTTCCTTTCTTCCACTCTTGCCAGAAAGCCTGAGAAACCTTATCACGCGGCCCTAATTCCATATATTTATTTTCAGGTTTACCAATTGGCGTTTCCGGTCCTAGACCATAATCCTGTAAATAACGGTAGCCATTTTTATTGACCAAGATGCCGCCTTCACCACGGCAACCTTCGGTCATTAAAATACCGGTATTTGGTAAGCCCGTTGGGTGATATTGTACGAATTCCATATCACGCAGTGGCACGCCGTGACGATATGCCATGGATAAGCCGTCTCCGGTTACAATGCCACCATTGGTGTTAAATTTAAATGCTCGGCAACCACCACCGGTTGCAATAACTACCGCATTGGCATTGATTTGAACGAGTGTACCCTCCATCATATTCATTGCGACCATACCGCGGGCGTGACCGTCATCGACTAAAATGTCCAATACGAAATGTTCGTCAAAGCGTTGAATTTGAGGGAATTGTGTTGAAGTTTGGAACAGTGTATGTAACAAGTGGAAACCGGTTTTATCTGCTGCGAACCAAGTGCGCTCGATTTTCATTCCTCCGAAACGGCGTACGTTCACATCACCATCGGCTTTACGACTCCACGGACAGCCCCAGCGTTCTAACTGAGTCATTTCTACCGGAGAATGTTCTACAAAATACTCTACAACATCTTGCTCACACAACCAATCGCCCCCGGCAACGGTATCATGAAAGTGTTTATCATAGGAATCTTCTTCTTTAATAACCGCAGCTGCACCGCCTTCGGCTGCAACGGTGTGGCTACGCATTGGATAAACTTTTGAAACCAATGCGATTTTTAAATTAGGATTTGCCTCTGCTGCTGCAATTGCTGCACGTAAACCGCCACCACCGGCACCAACAATTGCAATATCGACATTAACTGTTTGCACGATATCCTCCAATCATGTAGAAAGTATAATAAAATCCCTTAAAGGGTGAGCGGTGGCATTGTGCCACTTTTTTTACAAATTAATAACTTTTTTTCAGAGGAATTTCGGAGAAATTGTGAATTTTGTGATCTACCTCAAAAAAGTTAATTTATTTAACCAAATCAAATGAGAAGGTTTTTTATTTGACGTGCTTTTGTGATGATGAGACAGGAAAGTTGAGTTGTTAAATTCCCTAGTTTACAATGTTGAAGTTTATGATGATTTTACTAAAAAATAAGAGGAAAAATGACAGCACTTACTTCGCAAACTGTGTCATGGCAGCCTTCAGCCTCCATTAAAAATTTACTTGCCAGAGCAAAAATCATTGCTGAAATTCGTCGTTTTTTTACCGATCGAGGTTTGCTTGAAGTTGAAACCCCGGTTTTGAGTGAATTTGGTGTGACGGATATTCACCTTTCTACATTTAGCACCGAATTTATTGCACCGATTAATGAACTCTCAAAAACCTTGTGGCTTTCAACCAGTCCTGAATATCATATGAAACGTTTATTGGCAGCGGGTAGCGGCCCTATTTTTCAAATTAGCAAAGTATTTCGTAATGAAGAAGCAGGTAATCGCCATAATCCTGAATTTACTATGTTGGAGTGGTATCGACCACACTTTGATATGTATCGTTTGATTAATGAAGTAGATGATTTACTCCAACAAATTCTTGATTGTAAGCCGGCAGAAAGTATGACTTACCAATTTGCTTTCCAAGAATATGTGGGACTTGATCCGCTTTTAGCAAGTCGTAAAGAATTGGTCGAGGCTGCCCGTCAATATAATTTTATGGCAGAAGAGGATGAGGATCGCGATACGTTATTGCAGTTTTTATTTAGTGAAGTGGTGGAACCGCAAATTGGGCAGGATACACCGGTTGCGATTTACCATTTCCCTTCCTCCCAGGCCGCACTTGCGCAATTAAGTCCTGAAGATCAACGTGTGGCGGAACGTTTTGAGTTTTATTACAAAGGATTGGAACTCGCCAATGGCTTTCATGAATTAACAGATGCAAATGAACAACGGCATCGTTTTGAGCAAGATAACCGTCAGCGTGAAAAGCTCGGTTTACCGGAGAGGGCAATAGATGAGCGTTTTCTTAGTGCATTGCAAGCAGGGATACCGAATACATCGGGCGTTGCTTTAGGAGTGGATCGTTTAATTATGATTGCCTTAGGTGTTTCCAGTATTAATGAAGTGCTCTCCTTTTCTATTGAGAATGCTTAATTTATATAGAAAGTGCGGTTAAGATATTGATTGCTTTTTAACCTCACTTTAATCTAAACCAAATTTTGCTTATTTAATCATGAAAAAACTGTTATCTAGATCACATTTCTAAAAATATTCTTTTGAATTTCACTTGCTTAAAGCATATTATGCGCGCCAGATTTTCAGGTGGTTACTTGAATAATTATAGTGAACTAGTTTCTTTTTTTAATTTTGAAGGTCTTTATTATGAAAAATCCAAAATGGAATAAATTTGATGCATCATGGATGTTAAATTTATTTGGTACGGCAGTGGGTGCCGGTGTTTTATTCCTACCAATTAATGCTGGTATGGGTGGTTTTTGGCCGCTAGTTATTATGGCAATTTTAGTTGGACCGATGACTTATTTTGCTCACCGTGGTTTATCATATTTCGTGCTTTCTTCCAAAAATCCGGGAAGTGACATTACCGAAGTTGTAGAAGAACATTTTGGTAAAACGGCAGGTAAATTAATTACTCTACTTTATTTTTTCGCAATTTTTCCAATTTTGTTAATTTATGGTAATGGTATTACCAATACCGTAGATTCCTTTATTGTGAATCAACTTGGCATGGCATCGCCTAATCGTGTGTTACTTTCTTTTGTCTTAATTGCAGTATTAATTTCGGTGATGCTTTTCAATGAAAAGGTGATGTTAAAAATTACGGAATGGCTTGTATATCCGTTAGTGCTCATTTTATTTGTATTATCAATTTATTTAATTCCGGAATGGAACAGTTCTATGTTGCAGGAATTTCCGACCACAAGCAGTTTTATTACGACATTATGGGTAACGATTCCGGTTTTAGTATTCTCTTTTAACCATTCTCCGGCAATTTCTTCCTTCACCTGTTCTCAATATCGTGAATACAAAGAATTTGATCTTACTGAACGTCATATTGAACACACTGAAAAAGGTACATCAACGATTTTACTTTTCTTTGTCATGTTCTTTGTATTCAGCTGCGTATTAACTTTAACTCCAGAAGAGTTGTTGGCAGCAAAAGAACAAAATATCAGTATCTTGTCTTTCTTGGCGAACAAATTCGATAATCCTTATATTTCCTACTTTGGTCCATTGGTTGCATTTTTAGCGATTACCAGCTCTTTCTTTGGGCATTATATGGGCGCTCGTGAGGGGCTAGAGGGATTGTACTTAAAAATGAAAGGCGAGTCGGTTAATCGTAAAAAATTAAATTATGCAACCGCACTTTTCTTCTTAGTTACTCTGTGGGGAGTTGCGATTATTAATCCTAGTATTCTTGGTTTAATTGAGTCTCTTGGCGGTCCAATCATTGCGATGATTTTATTCATTATGCCAATGTATGCTATTCGCAAAGTACCGGCAATGAAACGTTATCAAGGTCGCTTTAGCAATATATTTGTAACCGTAATGGGATTAATAGCTATCTCTGCGGTTGTATATGGATTATTATAAGCGGCTTAGGTTTTAGCTTATCTTAATAACGAGAAATATATGATTAGCGTATTTGATATGTTTAAAGTGGGAATTGGTCCATCCAGTTCCCATACTGTTGGTCCGATGAAAGCGGGTAAACAATTTATTGATGATCTCATTAATCTTGGGCAGTTTGAAGATACAACAGAAATTCATGTAGATGTCTATGGTTCTCTTTCCATGACTGGGCGTGGCCATAATACGGATATTGCGATCATTATGGGACTTGCCGGTTATTTACCGCATGATGTAGATATTGATCTCATTCCGCGTTTTATTGAAAACGTGAAAGAGACAGCAGAATTATCTATCGATCAAGGCAAAAAAACAGTGAAGTTTGATTTTGATAACAATCTCATTTTTCACAGTACTTTTTTGAAATTACATGAAAATGGTATGACGATCACCGCATTAGATGCAGACCGTAAGGAACTTTACCGTCAGACTTATTATTCTATCGGCGGTGGTTTTATCGTTGATGAAGCCCATTTCGGTCAGGAGGAAGAAAGCGCAATCAGCGTGCCTTATCCTTATAAAAATGCGGAAGACATTTTAAAGCACTGCACTGAAAAAGGTTTAATGCTTTCTACAGTCATGCTTGAAAATGAAATTGCTTTACATGGTAAAGACGCGGTGAGTGCGCATTTAGACAATGTGTGGAAAACCATGCAGGCTTGTATTGATCACGGCTTGCATACTGAAGGTATTTTACCGGGGCCATTGCGTGTTCCTCGTCGTGCAGCTTCATTGCATCGTATGCTACAAGCGAATACAAATTTATCAAACGATCCAATGCGTGTTATTGATTGGGTAAATATGTTTGCTCTGGCGGTCAATGAAGAAAATGCGGCAGGTGGAAGAGTAGTAACCGCACCAACCAATGGTGCTTGCGGCATTATTCCGGCGGTACTTTCTTACTATGATAAATTTGTTTCACCTTTAACGGCGGAGATTGTTGAACGCTATTTGTTAGCGGCAGGAATGATTGGCTCGCTTTACAAAATGAATGCTTCGATTTCCGGTGCTGAAGTAGGATGTCAAGGGGAAGTCGGCGTGGCTTGTTCCATGGCGGCAGCCGGTTTGGCTGAGATTCTTGGGGCTAACCCAATGCAAGTATGTATTGCAGCAGAAATTGCAATGGAGCATAACCTTGGTTTAACTTGCGACCCTGTCGGCGGACAAGTTCAAGTACCTTGTATTGAACGTAATGCGATTGCCTCAGTGAAAGCGATTAATGCTGCTCGTATGTCATTGCGTCGTACTACTGATCCACGGGTTACGCTTGATAAAGTGATTGAAACCATGTACGAAACAGGCAAAGATATGAATGCAAAATACCGTGAGACTTCACAAGGTGGGCTTGCCGTCAAAGTGGTTTGTACTTAAATTTCAACCCAAAGTGCGGTCAAAATCGACCGCACTTTTCGTTCTTTCCTCTAAAAATCTTTCTCTACCGAAACAAACCATTCAGCGCTTTGGCGTGAGTAAAATTCAGGAATATTGCTATCAATCTTGCGATAACGATAATTCAATTTTGGCACAAGCCCTTTCCATTGCAGTTGATTATGCCAAACCGACGCATTCAAACCATATTCCTTGTCTTGCCGTTTTTTCGTTGGAAAATAGAAATTTTCCGCACGGAAATCCCGTTTTACGTAACGAACAGTTAAACGTGTCGCGAAATCATTAATTTGCCACACTGTTCCAATATTCACACCGCGGCGAACAGAGGATTCCGATTTATCTTTGCTCCGATCAATGCTGCCTTCAATGCCGCCAAACAGCAACCAATTCGGCTTCATTTGATGGCTCAAGGAAAGCGTTGCACCATTAATATAGCCATTATGTCGGTGCGCAATATTTTGTTCGGCATAGCGTTTTTGTGAATGTGATAAAGTGCCTGAAAGTGTCCAAAGTGCGGTCAGTTCCCTGTGAAAATTTGCTACGATGCCATAGTTTTTGCTGTAACGTGGCGAGCCTAACCAATTTTGTTCAAAAAACGGCATAATGCCCCAAGATTGCAAGGCGGAACGATGGTGATAGCCTAATGCGGCATATAAGGATTTTTCGCTATATTCTTGATTATCCCAATAATGTATACCGCTGAAATTGCTGTTAAAAGCAACAAAATGATTGCCGCCGATATTGATTTCACGATTTAGCCTCAATCCGTAATGAAATCCGTGCGCTTTTTGTGGCAACGATGCCTCGTCTTTTTGAAAACGGAGTCCGCCAAGTATAGTTTCTTGTTGAGCGGAGGCATTATTCACATTATCTGTTTGTGTGTACTGTAATTCTGCGTCCACTTGCCAGTTTTGACGAACTTTCATTTCGTGTAAATAACGTTGTGCTAAGCCTTGCATTTGTGGGGATAAATCAGGCATTGCTTGTTCAAGAGCAGCTCTCGCTTGGCGATATTGCTTGTTTTCAAATAGCATCACTCCTAAATCAAAGCGAGGGTAAGCCAGTGTTGGATTTTCATTTACAATTTGTTGATAAAGGGAAATCGCGCCATCATAATCACGTTTTGCCCGCAACATCGCCCCTTTGGCGTAGCGGTAAAGAGTCACATCATAATGGGCTTGTTCTTGATAGAACGGTAATAATCGTTTCAATAATCCCCATTGTTGATTTACCACCCCATAATTAATCAACTTTTCTAGTTTTGTTTGCACTGAATCCCTTTCATTCAATGCAATTTGGGGCGTGGAAAGTGCGGTGGATTTTTGCGGTGTTTTTAGCTGAGGCTCCTCGGTTTTCGGCACATTTGTTTCTTCAAAGAAAATTGGTTTAGGTGTATGAATGGTTTCAGCTTGAGAAATAAGGGGGAAAACCAGTAAAAAATAAGTCAGTTTTTTCATAATAAATAGTAGGGACACACTGCGTGTGTCCGCTTATAACATATTGAAATAATTTGCTTTTATAACGGACACACGCAGTGTGTCCATACAGATCAAAAAATTAAATTTGTGTCACGATATATAACGGAACAAAAGAATGCCGTTTAAATTGCTTTAAAGGCCTTTGGTTAAGGGTTAACGATTATTTTTGGATCTCGCCACGTGTTCCGCCGAAGCCAAATTGTGTTCCGCGGATTACATTACCCTGCTCATCTTTCTGATTGTATTCCCTTGCCGTGCCACCATTGACACGCATTGTGTTGTCTAATTGTTTGTACATATAGGCTTTACCGGCAATTTCTTCGGCATTTGGACCATAGAAAGCTAATTCATATTCACCTTTTGTGCCGTCCGCCATTGATGCACTTGATTCAATTCCAAAACCCTGACCATTATGATTCGCTCGACCAATGCGTCCTTCATCCAAATGAATATCATCAATTGCGTTAAAGTTTGATAGCTTGCCTGATCCGGTTCGAGTAGCAAAATTAACATTATAGGTCAAATCACCTTTATGTGTGGTGGAGGTAAAAGCTTTACCTCGATAGGTTGCATTTCCTTCACTCGGTAGTGTGGTTGTTTTATCTCCACTAACAAATCTTTCAATACGATAATTACCGAAACCATCCAAATCTGAGGAGTAGAATTTCATCTCACGACCATAAACGATAGAATAATTTTGTTTATAAATAGTGGAGTAACCACCTGCAACAGCCCCTTCTCCGTCTTCAGAATACATCATAACAAAAGGGATAGTATGCAAACCATTATTTAACGAATCAATATCCGTTGTGTAATGCCCCCCAATTGTATTTGAATAACGACCTTGTTCTTGTTCATTTTCCACAACAGTTTTAATCAGCTCATTAAATTCATTAAGTATTTGTTTTTGCTTAGCTGTGTTTTCTACAACATTATTTAATTCACTTTCTACTCGAGCTTTTTCCGCTGTCAGCATTTCAATCTCTTGTGTTTTTTGAGTATTTGAAGATTGTGCTTGAGCAATAGCTTGATCTAGTCGTGTTTTTTCTTGTTGCAAAACCTTGATTTGTTCTTGCTGTTGTTGCAATGATTTAGTTGATTGAGAAAGTGCTTGTTGTTTTTTGGCTAACTCAGCATTAACTTGCTTTAATTTTTCTTCGATAGATTGTTTTTCGCTCTGAGATTGGGATAGTTGAGATTTGATCTTATTCAATTCGATTTGTTGATTGGTTTGATTCTGTGTAGTTTGATTATTTTTGATTTCGTTATTCGGTGTGGCTGGGCGATTATTATTCCCCCCACCACTACTCCCACATCCGGTTAATGCCAATAAAAGTGCGGTTGCAACTGAGAGATTTTTTAGTTTCATTTTGGTATCCTTAAATAGTAGTATGATTAAAAAACCAAAAAAATTATAATTTTGTATTAATTTGTGTACAATTAACCAACAGTTACACTCAGTTACCTTAATAAGGTACTTTCATTTTGTGAGACTAAACGATGAAAATTAATGAAAAAATCCGTCAATTACGTGAACAGCACCAACTATCTCAGAAAAATATGGCGGAGAAATTAGGAATGTCGGTAACGGGGTATGCCAAAATTGAGCGGGGAGAAGTGCGTTCGACTTTACCCCGTTTGGAACAAATTTCAGAAGTCTTTGAGATGGATATTTGTGAATTGTTGGCTTTTGGGGAAAACGAGAAAATTTATTTTAATAATTCAGTCATTGAATCGACAAATTCTAACAATTTCTTATTCGCAGTCGGCAACGATAATTTAGAAAAAGCCATTCAACAATTACAATTAATGCTCACCTATAAAGACGAATTACTTGCACAAAAAGATAAAATTATTAACGGCTTAGAACGCGAACTGGCGTTATTGCGAAAATTACAAAATTAAAATCTCCTCTAAAGTGCGGTTAAAACTCCTTAAATTTTGATCGCACTTTTTCGTTATTTTCCTCCTTTTGTTGCTTTTTTGTTCTTGAACGCAAACGTTTGCTTTGCTAAAATTTGCCGATTTTTTATCAACACACGAGAAAAAGGGAGCAACTATGGCGTTTAATCTTAAAAACAGACATTTACTGAGTTTAGTAAATCATACTGAGCGTGAAATTCGATTCTTATTGGATTTGGCGAGAGATTTAAAAAGAGCAAAATATGCGGGAACTGAACGACCTCGTTTAACCGGTAAAAATATTGCGCTTATTTTTGAGAAAACGTCAACTCGCACGCGATGCGCTTTTGAAGTGGCAGCTTATGATCAAGGCGCACACGTGACTTATATTGATCCGGATTCTTCACAAATCGGGCATAAAGAATCAATGAAAGACACCGCGCGCGTATTAGGCAGAATGTATGATGCCATTGAATATCGTGGGTTTAAACAATCAGTTGTCAATGAACTTGCGCAATACTCGGGTGTGCCGGTATTTAACGGTTTAACCGATGAATTTCATCCGACCCAAATGTTTGCCGATGTTTTAACAATGATTGAAAATTGTGAGAAACCATTAAGCCAAATCAGCTATGTCTACATTGGCGATGCACGTAATAATATGGGGAATTCCTTATTGTTAATTGGTGCAAAACTAGGTATGGACGTGCGTATCTGTGCACCGAAAGCTTTATTGCCGGAAGCGTCATTAGTGAAAATGTGTCAAGAGTTTGCAGACCAATCCGGCGCAAGAATTACCGTTACCGAAGATATTGATACGGCGGTTAAAGGCGTTGATTTTGTGCATACGGATGTATGGGTTTCAATGGGAGAGCCTCTCGAAACTTGGGCTGAACGTATTGATATGTTAATGCCTTATCAAGTCACACCGGAATTAATGAAACGTACCGGCAATCCGAAAGTTAAATTTATGCACTGTTTACCGGCATTCCATAATAGCGAAACCAAGATGGGGAAAGAAATTGCAGAAAAATACCCTCAGTTGGCAAATGGTATTGAGGTGACGGAAGAGGTATTTGAGTCAC
The DNA here is from genome assembly GCA_001999425.1 of Rodentibacter genomosp. 2. GTDB lineage: Bacteria > Pseudomonadota > Gammaproteobacteria > Enterobacterales > Pasteurellaceae > Rodentibacter. The sequence goes on from MLHP01000010.1 coordinate 12,058, forward strand.
CGGCAAATGTGGCATTTGAGCAAGCCGAAAATCGAATGCACACGATTAAAGCTGTGATGGTGGCAAGCTTGGCATAGTAAATTATAGATAGCATCGTAAATATTAAATTAACGATGCTATTTTTTTATAAATTAACAAGGGAAGTAAAATGAGAATTGTGGTTGCATTGGGTGGAAATGCCTTATTAAAAAGAGGGGAGCCGATGACGGCTCAAAATCAGTTTGCGAATATTCGTCTTGCGGCAGAACAATTAGCAAAAATTAAACAAGAAAATGAATTAGTGATTTCCCATGGCAATGGACCACAGGTCGGATTGTTAGCATTACAGCATGCGGCGTATTATATGCAAGACGCTAAAATTGAGCCTTATCCGTTAGATGTACTTGTTTCTCAAACGGTTGGGATGATCGGTTATATGTTGCAACAAGAATTAATCAATTTATTGCCGCAAACCTCAACTATCACAGTATTAAACCAAGTCATTGTTGATCCAAAAGACCCGGCATTTGAAAAACCGAGTAAACCCATCGGGCAAGTTTATTCTCGAGAGGACGCGGAAAAATTAGCGTTAGAGAAAGGTTGGACGATCATGGCTGATGGGCAATATTATCGCCGTGCCGTACCAAGCCCCTTACCAAAAACCGTCACAGGAATTGACTCCGTAAAAGCCTTATTAGCCAATCGTAATATTGTTATTTGCGGTGGTGGAGGTGGAATTCCAAGCTATTATAATGACCAAAGGGAATTACAAGGCGTTGAAGCGGTGGTAGATAAAGATTTATGCACTGCTGTTATCTCTCAAGAATTAGAGGCGGATCTATTTATTATCGCCACTGATGTTTCAGCGGCTTGCGTGAATTTCAATAAACCGGATCAAAAACGAATTGCTAAAGTAAACCCACATGCTTTAGAAATGCTTGCTGCAGAATTTGCGGCTGGATCGATGGGGCCAAAAGTGAAAGCCGTGATCAACTTTGTTAATGCTACCGGCAAAGATGCCGTTATTGGTTCGTTAAACGATATTGAACTTATTGTTAAAGGTGAAGCCGGTACGCGTGTTACTCACTCTGTTGAAGGAGTGGAATTTTACTAAATTAAGAAATAATAAAAATAGGGATGAAAACATCCCTATTTTTGACCGCACTTTTTAGAATGGCTTCTGAATAGAAATAATAATTCGCTGGTTTTACACGGATGAAATTTAGGAATGCTACTATCATTTTATGATAACAATAATTCAGTTTCAGGATAAATTCTCACCCTTTTTATAATATTTTGAAATATCCCTTTTGGTGTGTTGCAACATAGTGCCGAATTTTTAGCTCCCAATATAACTTCTCAAAAAACTAATGTAGTTATTGTCTCACTTGTTTTTTATTTCTTTTTGTTACATAAAAAGAATTTTTATGCAAGAAGGTTATTGATTAAAGATAATACTTTAATTTAGAACAACTGGTTTAATAGTAGAGTATTCCGTAATGACTCTATTTGAATCGAACTCTATGATATTTATAAGGAACCACTATGAATAAAATCTTTAAAGTTATTTTTAATCATACGACACAAAGCTGGACTGCCGTATCCGAATTAGCCAAAGGGTATAGCAAACCCTCTTCCACTTCATCCTTTTCCGAAGCTAAAAAGAAAACCTCTAATAAATCTTCTAGTATTAAAACCATTGCGATAACTTCTACAATAATGATGGCGGTTGTGCCAAATGCATTTTCTATTAGCTCTTCGCCTGGTGGTGATTCAGGAACGATCGTTTATAAGGACAAAGAGAGTACAGGGATTGCGGGTGGCGATGTCTGGGGAGACAAGAATGCAATTGCTAGGGAGGGACAATGATATTTATGCTGTTACTAAAGTTATGGGCGCCTGGTGCTATCGCTATTGGTACTGCATCAAAAGTAGGTAACCAAGGACAAGATGAAAATGCTCGGGATGGTGTTGCAATCGGTTTTAACGCATCCACTCAAAGTAAAGGCGGAGTTACTATTGGCTCAAATGCTGAAACTAGCGGTCAAAAAGCAATAACAATTTGGGGGTGATTCAAGTGCAAACGGTTTTGCTACTACTGCCTTAGGACATTCTTCCAAAGCAACCGCAGAAAGTGCGGTAGTGTTGGGTTACAACGTCCAAGCAATTGCAAAAGGCGTTGTTGCTATTGGTAATAATGCAAAAGTTGTAGCCAAGCCAACATTCATGGATCAACAGTTGTAATTGGAAATAATGCAACAGGGCATAGTGAGGCGTCTGTGGTTGTCGGTGGAGGTGCATATACCGGTAATCTTAGATCAACCGCTGTTGGTATGTTTACAAAAAACAACTCACAATGGGCAACAGCGATAGGGGCAAACGCAACAGTCGAAAGCGGTAGCACATATTCTGTCGCATTAGGTGGAGGCTCTGTTGCAAACGGTGCGAATACTGTCGCTAATCTCACATTTAATAATGATACCCAATACGGCTACGAAGGTTGATATTGCAGCACAAACGGCAAATAGTGTGCTATCTATCGGTAATAGTAGCCACAAACGTCAAATTGTTAATGTTGCTACCGGGCGTATTAGTTCAGATTCGACCGAGGCGGTAAACGGTAGCCAATTTTATGCTGTAATGACTTACTCCGGCTTTAATATCAAAGAAAACGGTTCTCCAAAATCTCGTATTAATAATAACAGTCAAGTTGATTTTGCTAACGGCACTTACACAACAACTTCCGTGGCTGACGGTGCTAACAATGCAACGGTTAAAGTGAATGTAGTCACCCAAGATATTACGAAGGCGTAACAAGCGTATCCAGCACGAGTAGTGGTCTAACCACGGCGAAAACCGTCTCTGACGCAATTAATGATGCTCTAAATAATTCAAGTTTTACTTTAAAAGCTAATAGAGATGCAGGTACGGCAATTAAACGAAACGGCTATGTTGATATTACATCAGGAAAAAATGTGAATGTTTCTCGCAATGGTAGTGTTATCACAATTAAAACAGTTGATAATCCGACATTTACTGACGTAACTACAAATAACTTGACGGCAAAAGAACAAATTAGCGGTAAAAACCTAACTATCAATGGAACATCCAACTTATACAAACTGTCAATGTAAGTCAGCAATTTTCCGCAACTGGTGATGTAAACCTTGGTGCTTCCGGTAAAACGTTACATTTGCCAATGGTTCCACAATAAATGTTAGCTGTAATAAAATTAAAAATGTTGGAGCAGGCACAGAAACAACAGATGCCGTAAATAAAGGACAATTAGACGACGCTATCACGAACATTACAAATACTACGAATGCTGCGAATACTACAGCAAATGCAGCTAACTCAACAGCTAACACAGCACGGTAAAATTTTACATTTTCTGTAAATAATTCGCCGAATTTTTCTACGATTACAACGACAGGTAATGCAAATATTGGTAAAGACTTAACGGTTAGCGGTAATACATCTTTGCAGAATGTAACCCTTACTAAAGGCTCAATTTTTGATGCCGGTGGTAATCGCTTAACGAATATAGGCAATGCTACAGCGGAAACTGATGCGACGACATTAGTCCAAGTGAAAGATTTAATTTCGCATGCTACGACGAATGCAAGGAATCTCAATACCACAAATTTAACTGTTGGTAATGCAACCGTCACTAACGGCACGATCACTAATCTGAATTCGACCAACGGTACTATTACGAATCTAGATTCCGACAACATCACGGCAAATAATGGAATGTTCAATACCACATTGGTTTCAAAAGGCGAAACGACATTATCAGGCAACACTATTATTGGTGGGGGGGCGGGAACAAGTTTTACCGTAGCTAAGGACACAAAAGTCGATATGGATGGCAACGTTGTTGGTAATATCGGAGACGGGAATATTTCTCAAGGAAGCAAAGAGGGGGTAACCGGTGGACAACTTTATACGGCAATCCAAAACTTTAGCAATGTAACTGATAAGGGAATGAATTTTACCGGAAATGACGGTGTAATTGTAAATCGTAAATTAGGCGAGACACTAACGGTTAAAGGTTCACTGGGTGATTCTGTTGATGCGGATATACTAATATTCGCACGATTTCTAATGCAACAACCGGCATTATTGAAATCTTAATGGCGAAAGATCCGATATTCCGTAATCTGAAAGAGACTGGAAATACGACGATCGGTGGGGATTTTGGGGGGACAACGGAACAACCACGACTAAGGATCTAAATGTAACCAATAGTGCACATCGTCAAAGACTTAACTGTAGGTGGTAATGGCACAACTACCACGAGAGACTTAAGCGTTACAAATAACGCAACGATTGCTAAGGATTTAATGGTAAACTGAAACAGCACAACCAAAGGAAATTCTCTTGTTGAGGGTAGTTCGACGGTTAATGGTGATAGTCTGATTAAAGGCAATTCAACCGTTGAGGGCGACAGTATAATTAATGGTAATGTGAGTGTTGGCGGAGGTACTTATCGTGGTGCTTCGGCAATAGCCGTCGGTTATTCAAGAGTAACGGATAATGGTCGGATGGTTATTAAAATTGACGGAAGTGCTAATAATTCCGGTGATTATGCCGGCGGTGCGGCTATTGGTTGGAAATTTTAACCGGTAAAGTGCGGTTAAATATAAATTGGAAAAATTATTTGCATAACCTGAAAAAACAGGTCTATGCAAATAATTCCACTTTTACCGTAAATATTTAAATGCTTAATATACTGGATAAGCAGTATGAAAATGTAGTGTGAAAAATTAGACATTCGATTTAAACAAGAAACTAAGTACAATTCTGCGAATTGTTTATATAAACTTTAAGTTCTTTGTGTAAAATAAATCACAAATTTAAACCAAACAAATTTTTACAGATAAAATTTATAGACAATATTGTTTTTTATCCTCGAGGCTATATAAGCTGTCTGCTTGTAGTTTTCCTACTTTGAGGTTTGTTGAGTTCGGTACAAATAAAACTTTATGACCCGATTGTCGCTAAATAGTAACTAGCCAGCCAGGCTGTCAATAATCTTCTAAAATTGAATCACAAAATGATCCAGGGGTAATCCGATTATCTTCCGAGGTTAATTACAGTGTTTAAAATAATAGGATTCATTGCTTCTGTGGATAGATTAAGCTAAAAATTTATCATCACCTTTTTCATTTCAATACAATAATATTGTATTTGGGCTATGTTATTTTGGTATTGTGCTTAAACACTAAAAAGATCAATATAACGAATTTACTTATTTATTGAGAATAGTATGTAAAGTTATTGCTACGATATACTTGATTATGATGAAATTAGAAAATAAAAGTAGCACCTTATGAATATGCTACTATCCAACGAGAGTTTAAATATATAAAATTAATTTTACTCTTTAGGGGCGTCTATTAATTTTCTTAATAATGTAATTTCCCTTTGTTGCACTTCAATAATATTATCTTTATATTTAATGATTTCGTCTTTATGAGAAAGCATTAAGAGCAATTTTTCCGTATCGTCGTTTCCACCTAAAAATATATTTGAATTAGTGTTGCTATTGTTATCACCTGCACTAATGTAAACTTTCTTATTTTCACCATAATTTAATAATTCATAAATATCAATATTAAATATGCCGAGAATTTGTTCTAACCTTTCAAAATTTACACGGGTTTCTCCTCGTTCAATTTTAGCATAACCTCTTGTTGACATACTTAATTTATCTGCCATTTCTTCTTGAGACAGTTTATGTTCTTCTCGATATAAACGAATTTTTTCATTAATGTTCATTTTTAATTCCCTTATAGAACTTTTCGTTCATTGTACCATAGAATACCGGAACGTAAAATATGATAATTGACAAATGTTTACTAAGGAATTATTTACGCCATTTTTTCTAAGATTTTGTTTTTGAAAAAGTGTGGGAGACGCGTTAACTAAAGGTATTTGCAAAAACATTTATGCTTTACAAGTAGGAAATTATGAGAATCTTCAAACTTTGGAAGTTCAGTAGGTTTAATATATATCTGCGAAATATAATTTCGTATCAGTGATATTTAATAAATGAGATGGCTATCAGGGTTTTTGTTTAATTTGTTAATTATTTAAATGAGAAAATAATATGGTGAGCATGTTAAGGTAAATATAGATTTATTCAATCTTCCTATTAAAAGAGTTTTTTAATTTAAAAATGAAAATTTTTGATGTGTTTTCATTAAGATGAATTAAAGTGAGTTTTAATTAATGTGTTTATGAAATATAAGTGAGAAATAAAATGGGTAATAAATGGATTTTTACGCTCAAAACTCTTGGTAAGAATTTTACTATTACCAATAAATTATTTACAGTGGCAGGAAAAAGTTATAATAGACAGCTGCAATGGTGGAATAGTTTATCAGAAGAATTGCAGAAAAATTTTTTAGAAGTGTTAGGAATTGCTTTTGATGAGTTTAATCGGAATAAAAAAGGAAATTTACTTCAATTATTCCAACTTACTGAGTTTAAGTTTTGTTATAACAACATTAGTGATATATCCTCTCTTGCCCAACTTTGTCAATTAACCAAGCTGTATATTGATAGAAATAAAATTAGTAATATAGCCCCCTTAATTCACTTGACTAAATTGCAAGAGCTTAGCCTTGAATCTAACAAAATCAGCGACATATCTGCTCTTGCTCTGCTTAGTCAATTAGCCAAACTTAGTCTTATGGACAACAAAATTAGCGATATTACTTCCTTAGCTCACTTGACCCAATTAAAAGTGCTTAGCCTTGACTTTAACGAAATCAGCGATATATCCCCTCTCGCTCAGCTGTCTCAATTAACCATGCTTTACCTTGATAGAAATAAAGTTAGTAATATTAGTCCGTTAGCTGGTTTAACCCAATTAAGAGTGCTTAGTCTTAATGAAAATCCACTATGCCAACAAGATATTAACTGGTTAAAATCTAAATTGCCAAATTGTGAGATATATTTTAGCAATGAAAAGTAAGCTTTTTAATATTGTCAGGGTAGAATAGTAAGGAATTATACGAGCAAAGCAGATTCTTTGGTGGCTGTGTAGCCGACAAATCACTGGCTACTTGAGATTTTTGATGGTTTTACTATATCTGCTCGGTGTATTTTTACCTGCTCACTAGCAATTCAATCCAACCTATGGTTTTCAGTCACGCTTTTTCATAACTCCTTAGTTTATGTATTTTTATAGTTGGTATTTTCTTGTGCAGATACAAGTTAATGTAATGTTTTTAATGCCTCTACTAGCCGAACATATTTAGCATATTTCTTCTGATATGCTTGATAGTTATCGGCATTTGGGTAAATTTTTCGCATACTGTTGGTTAATTTAATTGGATTTCCTACCGTACTTTGCATTGCCATTAGGGCTGCACCTAAACAACCGGTCTCTTCTGTTGTCGGGATTTCCAATGTCATTCCAGTCAAGTCAGTGAGCATTTGTAGCCATACATTCGATTTTGTTGGCCCTCCGGTCACTCTAAGAATATTGACATCAGGAAATCGCTGTAACATTCGGGTTAGATGGTGCATTACGCTGAATAGTACTCCTTCGTAAACCGCTTGCATCAGATGTATTTGTGTATGATGAGATTGTATGCCGTAAAATCCTGCCTGCATTCCCAATCCGGCATTGGAGCCGTATAGGAAAGGAACAAATAATATGGTGCTTGAGGCTGGTGGTAATTGTTCGATGCCTTTATTAATTTGGTTATAATCTAGGTTCCAGTGTTTGATAAACCACTCTAGATTACCGGCAGATGTTGGGCTGGCTTCGTGTACTAGAAATTTTCCTTTTTCCGCATAACGCCCATAAACAAAGGGAATCGTTTGGTTCCGATCGATATGATCCGTGATGCCGCTGACTACTGACCAAGTCCCCAAAACTACATTAAGTTTTTTCTCATCATCCAAGCCGGCACAAAGTGCGGTAGAAATTACGTCAAATAATCCGCCTACTACCGGTGTACCTTCTATTAAACCTGATAATTTGGCCGCTTCAGGGGTTACATAACCTGCGACTTGATCTGGTGCGATAATGGGCGGCATTTTTTCAAGAATGCCGGACAGTCCAAGGATTTCCGTAAATTTATTTTCATATTTACCGCTTTCCATATTATATAAATTAGATTCGGAAATATTGGTTTCTTCACAATGTAACTCACCGGTTAAACAAAAACGAAGATAATCGTGCGACATCAATATTGAACCGATTTTCGTATAGCGTTCAGGCTCATTTTCTTTTATCCAACGTAAAATGGAAATAGGATGTCCGGTCCATAAAGTTTGTCGGGTGATCGGGTAGAGTTTTTCCGGTATCCCTTCTTGTTGCCATTGACGCACGATATTTAGTGAGCGTTGATCGGAAGATAGGATTGCTCTACCAAGCGGTTTTTTTTGTTTATCTAATAAAAACGCACCTTTCCCTTGGGCGGAAATACCGACTCCTTTAATTTGTTTTGGATTCACCTTACTTTCTATTATTGTTTGGCGAATTACCTCTGCACAGATTTGCCATAATTGTTGCATATCTCTTTCTGCATAGCCGGCTTTCTCACTAATGACTTCAACATTTCTTCGCATACAAGCGGACATATTGCCCTGCTGATCGAATAATGCAGCTTTAATAAAAGTCCCTCCGCAATCAATGCCAAGATAATAATTCATACTGATTCCTTATTATTCAATAGTTAGTCTGTATAACGAATATAAACCTGAGTCGTATTTGTCGTGCGACAAAGTGCGGTTGTTTTTTTATAGTTTTTCAGTGTGATGCTAAAACAGAAAGTACATCACACTGGAATTAATGGGATTATTGAGCCAATGCATCAATTTTATTAACTAAATCATCACCATGTTTTTCAACGAAAGATTTACGTACATTTGCTTCAATTACTGCTTTGAATGGTGCATTATCTACTTTATCAATCACTTCAATACCGGCTTTACGTAATTTTTCCACGATGTCTTTTTCGTTTTGTACATTCAGATCGCGTTGATACTGTCCTGCTTCTTTAGCCGAATCTAAAATTGCTTGCTGCAATTCAGGCGATAAGCTGTCGAATTTAGCTTTGTTCATTACTACGATGAGTGGAGTATAGCCGTGATTAGTTAAACTTAAGTATTTTTGTACTTCATAAAGTTTTACCGACCAGAAAATACCGATTGGATGTTCTTGGGCATCTACGGCACGAGTTTCAAGTGCGGTGTAAAGTTCTGATAATGGCATTGGTACAGGATTACCGCCCAATAAACTAAATGCTTGAATATACATTGGGTTTTGATTAGTACGTATTTTTAATCCTTTAATATCTTCCGGTTTATTAATCGGATGTTTGGAGTTGGAAAATGCACGGAAACCCGCATCCCAAAAAGCCAGTCCTTTTAATCCTTGTGCTTCAAGATCTTTTAATAAGCCTTGACCGATTTCACCATCCAGCACTTTATAGACGTGTTGGCGATCTTTAAAAATAAATGGGATATCAATGACGTTTAATTTCGGCTCTAAACCGGTAAAGTTTGGAGAACCGGACATTTCCAAATCAATTGTACCACCACGTACAGCACTGATCATAGTTTGTGCATTACCTAATGTGCTATCCGGAAAAAGGCTGAGTTTAAGCTCGCCTTTTGTTTTTTCTTTTAATAATTCATTGAATTTTTTGGCTGCGATATGTTGAGTATCACTGCGTGGTGCTTCATAGCCGAAACGTAGTGTCGTTGAGGCACTTGCACTGCCGGCAAATATAGCCATCCCCGCCGTCAATGCGATTAAGGTTTTTAGATTGAAAAATTTCATATTGTTTCTCCTATATAAATTAAGCGTTTTTCAGTGCTGCAATAAAGCAATTCACGACAGCCTTATTCTCATTTTATGCCGACATCCAATTCAGAGGCTCGGTAATTAATGATGGGACGAAGATAAAAATGAATAGTAACGCTATCATCATTAACAAATAAGGTAGGATTCCCTTTGAGGACTGTTCAAAAGGTAATTTTGATACGCCGGTAATCACATTGAGTACATTGCCTACGGGCGGTGTAATTAATCCGATAGAGGTGTTCAGGATAAGCAGTACACCGAAATATACAGGATCAATTCCGGCTTCTTCAACTAACGGCATTAATACCGGAGTCAGAATTAACACAGTTGGAGTTAAATCCATCACCATACCGATAACAAATACGGCAATCATAATAACGATTAATAGCATGGTTGGATTATCAATAAGTGGTTCTAACAATTCCGTCATCGCTTGAGGAAGTTCGGCAACCGTGATTAACCAACCGGTAACGTTTGCGGCTGCGACTAGGAACATGACGACTGCCGTTGTTTTCGCTGCAGCTAGAATGACAGGATAGAGATCTTTAGGTTTTAACTCGCGATAGATGAACAATGACACGAATAAAGCATAGAATGCGGCTACTGCACCGGCTTCAGTTGGGGTAAACATACCGGAACGGAAACCGCCGATAATAATGACCGGTAACATCAGCGCCCAGATACTGTTTTTGAAAGAAATACAGAGTTCTTCTCGAGTTGCTTTAGAAAATGTCATTAAATCCAAGCGTTTTGCTTGCCACCACCACAGAGCAGCAAGACATACCCCCATTAAAATACCGGGGAAAATACCGGCTAAGAACAATTTGGTGATAGATACGCCACTTGCGACGCCGAAGATAATAAATGGAATTGATGGAGGAATAATTGGTGCAATAATTCCCGCAGTGCCGATTAAGCCTGCAGATTTATCTACCGGATATCCGGTAGTTTTCATCATTGGGAGCAACATTGCTGCAACCGCAGCTGTATCCGCGACTGCTGAGCCGGAAAGACTCGCCATGATCATTGCGGCAAGAATAGCAACAAACCCTAGTCCTCCACGTTTATGACCGACCAGTTTCATTGGTAAATCAATAATTCGTTTGGATAAACCGCCTTCATTCATAATTTCACCGGCAAGAATGAAGAATGGAATTGCCATTAGAGAAAAACTGTCTGCTCCACTAACGATTTGTTGGGCAAGAATTTGGGCATCAAATAAATCTAAATGCACCATTAGGGCGATACCGCATACCAACAAAGAGAATGCCACGGGAATACCGAGCATAATTGAACCCAGTAAAACAGAAAGGAAAATTACTACGGTCATTTTTCTTCTCCTTTAACTAAGAGGGTTAATGTGGAAATAAAACGAGTTAATATCAAAATTCCGAATAATACACTGGCGATAACACTGGCAAGATAGGTGATCCCCGTTGGAATACCGGAGATTGGTGCGATATTATTGATGTTTAACTGAAACTGTACCCAGCTACCTTTTACAATTAAATAACTGCAGAAAAACATAATTGCATCAGTAAAAAGATGAAGAATCTTACGTTTTTTCTTGGATAAACGCTCTGTGAGCATGGTAACGCTAACGTGTTGATTTTCACTAAAAGCAAGAATTGCGCCTAAGAATGTTAGCCATACAAATAAATAGCGGGAAACTTCTTCAGTAATGTTAATACTACTGTTGAAACCGTAGCGTAAAATTACGTTAAGAAAGACTAAGCAAGACATTATGCTGAGTATAGTTACTACTAACACTTCAAGTAGCTTACCGGTATAAATCGCGAGAGATTTCATCATTCGCTCCTAAAGTTCACTAATGGCAATTTTTACGACGACTTTACGTATTTTTTCCGATTGACCATCCATAGAAGCGGGGCGATGAATATCTTCAGGAAAAAAGACAGCAAAATTGCCCGGACGCATGATCAGTTCTACTTCATTCTGCATATCGGTATAGAATAAAATATCACGCTCTGTATCATAATCTTTTGCAATCGGGTTATTACCTAAATCTGAGGCAACGCCAATCCGCTCTTTGCCGGAATGGAGATATTGCACATCAAGATATTGACGGTGAACTTCCGGTAAAATATCAGATTTGTCTTTGGTTTCTAAATCTAACACTTGAACATAGATTAGATCGCCTTTAATCGGATAACGCCCTGTTTCCATGTTAGTGAAATCAGTCGAAGCCAAATAATCCAAGGCGGTTTGGATAGCCATAGGATATGCTTTCTTATTAACTTTAGATATATGCCCAAAAAACATAAATACCTCGCTTATAAAACTCAGTGAAAATTGACCGCACTTTTATGCATCGGTGATGTAAAGAATCACAATACTAGCGACTACAATGATTTTAATTTTGCCCAAACCGTATCATCTACCGGAATACCATTCGCTTTGTTGTCAGCCAAGATAGTCGTAAATTCATGACCCGGTAAACGCACTTCGACATTTGGATCGGCGCGCTCGGCAGTTTTCACATATTCTATAATGCGTTGAAGTTTGGCATCTTTCGTCTCTCCATCAATTAAACGATCCACTTCAATGGCAATAAATACTTGAGAAACACAGTATTCATCATCTTTATCTTCTGTTACCGCTGCAGTAGATTCGCCATTAGAGAGTAATGTTGCGATCATATCCAATACGATAGATAAGCCTGATCCTTTCCAGAATCCCATTGGTAGTAGACGGCGGTTTTTTTCTACCGTTGCCGGATCACGGGTTAAATTTCCCTCATCATCAAAACCGGCATCCACAAAAGTTTGACGACCCGCCAAGCGATGAACTTCAAGCATACCGTAGGAATACATGGAACAAGACATATCTACCATCGTTATTGGGCTTGTCGGAATGGCAATAATTAGTGGGTTGGTACCGATACGGCATTCTTTCGCCCCCCAAGGTGGCATCACGGCTAACGCATTTGTCCAACAAATACCAATGTAGCCTTTTTCTGCCGCTTGCCATCCGTAACTACCGCCACGCATCCAGTGATTCGCATTACGCAAGGCGACCACGCCGATACCATGCTGTTGGGCGATTTCCATTGCACGATCCATCATTTTTTTGGCTGTTAGATTACCAATTGCTTGATGTGCATCCCATTGTTCAATAGCACCTAAAGAAAGTACTTTGGTTGGCTCGGCTTCAGGCACGATATCCCCGTTTTCCAGCTGCTGAATAAAACGAGGAAAACGATTTACCCCGTGTGAATATGCACCTGCTTGAGTCGTATCGGCAAATAAACCGGCACAATCTTCGGCGATATCTTCACGCATGTGACGTGAAAGCAAAATACGTTTAAATTCGGCTTTTAATTCATGGTAAGAAACTCTCATGGATACCTCTATATTTCATATGGTGGATTTGCATTTCATAATTTAAGATCTCAACACTATAATGTCAATAAATGCATGAAATAATAAGTCTATTAAAATCATTGAGTTATATACTATTTTTGGAATTTGTGATCTTGATCACAATGTATGGAAATAAAATTTCAATATGTAAAATGATATTATTATAATGCTGGCATTAATAAAAAATTTACTCGAAAGGATAGGTAATATGACAAGTGAAAAGCCAAGTGGAAATCAGAGTTTAATTCGCGGATTGCGCATTCTTGATATCTTAAGCAATTTTCCTAACGGTTGTCCTTTGGCGAAGTTGGCTGAAATAGCCGAACTAAACAAAAGTACGGTACACCGTTTACTACAAGGATTACAAAGCGAGGGATATGTACAAACGGCTAACTCGACTGGTAGTTATCGTTTGACAACTAAATGTTTAAGCCTGGGTCATAAGGTTCTTTCTTCACTGAATATCATACATATTGCAGCCTCACATTTGGAAAAATTGAATTTAACTCTCGGAGAAACAGTGAATTTTTCAAAACGGGAGGGAGATCGGGCAATTATGATTTATAAGTTAGAACCAACGATGGGTATGATTAGAACGAGAGCCTATATCGGGCAACACCTTCAATTATACTGTTCTGCGATGGGAAAAATTTATCTTGCCTACGATAAAAATAGTGATTATCTAGACGAATACTGGGCAGCTCACCAAGATGTTATTCGCCAGCTTACTCATAATACGGTAACGGAATTGGAGGAAATGCGTAAAGAATTAGCGGACATTTGTCGAAAGCAGTATGCAATGGATAAAGAAGAAAACGAGTTGGGCGTAGTATGTCTTGCCTGTCCGATATTTGACTTCAGTGGTAATGTTGATTATTCAGTGTCTGTTTCGATGTCGGTTTATAAATTACAGGAATTAGGTATCCGGTTTTTTCTTGGCGAAATTGCACAAACTGCCCGAGATATTTCCTTTGAATTGGGTTATTGCCCCTCGGAATGTTCTAATTAGATAAATGGTATGAGCTGAATGTTTTTGTGTTTTTAATATTTCCTACTCTTTTAGTTGGTATTAACTAGAAATACCATTCTTTCTTACTTTTAATTAGAAAAGTATCCATTATTATTTCCCCATAAAATTAAATTAGAAATGACCGCACTTTAAATGCTTAAGATTGTCTTAAAGTCCGGTCTGTATTATTATTTACTCAGCTCTATATTTAATTTAATAGGTTTTTTATGCGATTTTCACAATATATTTTTAGAAAGTTTTCTCTTTCATCAACGACTATTATTGCTTTAGTTTCACTTTATTTCACACTGGTTTTGAATTACCAATTTTATCAAACAGTATTAAAACTTAATCCTTTTACCGGTAGTTCTGAAGATTATTTTTTATTTACTGTCCCATTTTTTGTTTTCTTTACGCTCAATGCCGCATTTCAGCTCATTAGTTTACCAATTCTACATAAAGTGGTTATTCCATTACTTTTAGTCATTAGCGCTGCAATTAGTTATCAGGAAATTTTCTTTGGTATTTATTTTGATAGTAATCAGCTGAATAATGTTCTTCAGACGAACTTTGCCGAAAGTTCTAGAATGGTCACGACCTCTTATCTGTTGTGGATCTTTGCTTTAGGGGTTATTCCGGCTTGGTTGTATATTCGTACACAAGTGAATTATCGTCGTTGGTATAAAGAAATCTTGATTCGTTTAGGAATGATTGTACTTTCTTGCGTGGTTGTGATCATTATTGGGAAATTTTACTATAAGGATTATGCGGCATTTTCACGTAATAATAAGGAAATTGTGCATTTGATTGTACCATCGAATTTTATTGGCTCAACAATACAATTAGTGAAGAAAAATTATCGAACTAATCTACCGTTCACAGAGATCGGTTTAGATACATCAGTTGAAAAACCGGATGAGTATCGTCATGTGACTATTTTAGTAGTGGGGGAAACAACAAGAGCCCCAAATTGGGGATTGAATGGTTATGCCCGCCAAACTACGCCAAAATTGGCAGTTCGTGATGATATTATCAATTTTAAAAATGTCTCAAGTTGCGGCACTGCAACGGCAATTTCCGTACCCTGTATGTTTTCTCGTTATACCCGTTCTGATTACAATGCAACTAAGGCGGAACATGAAGATAATTTATTAGATATTTTACAGCGTGCCGGTGTTGATGTTTTATGGCGTGATAACGATATGGGATGTAAAGGTGTATGCGAACGTGTTCCTACGCAGAATCTAACAGCATTAAATTTGGCTGAATATTGCAGAAATGGGGAATGTTTAGATGAGATTTTATTAAAAGATTTGGATAAGGAACTAAATAAGTCAGACAACGATATAGTAATCGTATTACACACGATTGGCAGCCACGGTCCAACCTATAATGAGCGCTATTCCAAAGCCTTTGAAAAATTCACACCAACTTGTGAAACCAACGAAATCCAAAAATGTTCGAATGAACAATTAGTGAATACTTATGATAACGGCATTCTTTATATTGATAATTTTTTGAATGAGGTAATCAAACTGTTGGAGCAAAAAACAAACTGGGAAAGTATCATGTTTTATGTGTCCGATCACGGTGAAAGCCTAGGGGAAGACGGTATTTATTTGCATGCGGCACCCTACGCTGTCGCTCCGGATTATCAAACCCGAGTTCCCATGGTGATGTGGTTTTCACCGACATGGGTAAAAAATGAAGGTTTTGACTTGAATTGTTTACGTAAAAATGCTGAAACCCAAGAATATTCTCACGATAATTATTTTCACACGATTTTTTCAATGTTAGATATAAAAAACGATTTAAATATTTACGATAAAAAACTTGATATTTTGGCACAATGTAAAATTCGGAACTAAATTTAATTCATCCGAAATTTGAACATGATTATTGAATAGGCGAGAATAATTCCGCCTATTTTATTGATTCACTTTCCACCTAATTAATGCTCATTTTCTTTATTCATGGCAGATGGGTTCATGGACAAGTTGTTTTGTGTATAAAGTTGATGTCATAAATAGCCATATTGGTTTCTAGTAGTATTTTTTAGTTAAAGAAAGGGCAAGTTTGCACTTGCCCGAGGTTTATTTCCAATTTTCACGCTTTGCTTTTTGTAGTTTCGCATAGGCGTTTAATAAGGCTTGATGTTCTGTGAAATTTTTCAACATCTCATCACTTGCCGGTAAATTATAGAAAGGATTGCCTTTTTCTGCCGTAGCTGCCCAAGCGTATTGCACGGCATCTTTGCCGTACATTTTTTCAAGTGCGGCGCGATACTGCATTGGAGCACGATTTTCGTCCAAATGGAGTTCAATAATACTAATTAATGCTCGGTAATAATTGGTACGCTCCGCTGTGAAAACAGAGGTATTCATATTTAACGTCCAATTTGCCCAATCCAATGCTTGTTCTAACTCACCTAAAGCTAAATGCAGCATTGATTTTAGCTCACCAACCCGTAATGTTGTCCAGCCGCTGGTTTTAGGGGCAACAATACCAATAAATTCACGTACGCGGGTTGCGTCATCAATATTTTGCGTATCCAATTCTTGCAATAATTCTTGGTAAGTTGCCGAATCATGATGCCAGTTCGGTAAATCAAGCAGAATTTCTCGCCAATCCATTCCCATATTGTTATTGGCATAGATTAAATCATCTGCCGGATAAATATCCGACATGCCCGGTACGATAATACGGCAAGCATACACACCCAAATGGCTGTAATCCATAATATAAACTTCTTTGTTTTCCGAACGGAAAATTGCCATGAGATTATTGTATTCTTCTTGCGTTGTACCGGAGAAATCCCAATCGACAAATACATAATCAGGCGTTTGCTTGAACAGATCCCATGAGATCAAACCGCTAGAGTCAATAAAATGAGTTTCTAAATTAGCGTGTTCGGCAACATCTTCATTATTGAAAGAAGGTGGGGCGAATACATCCAGATCTTTCAAACTACGACCTTGTAGAAGCTCTGTCACCGTACGTTCTAATGCCACTTGGAAATTAGGATGAGCGCCAAAAGAAGCAAAGCACGTTCCATTATTTGGGTTCAATAATACCACGCAAATAACCGGATATTTCCCACCTAAGGACGCATCAAAGGCATAAATTGGGAAACCTTCTTCTTCCAATTTGGCGATAGAGGCTTGAATGGAAGGGTAGCGATCCATCACTTCTTTTGGAATTTCTGGTAAGCTAATGGCTTCCGCAATAATTTTATTTTTGACATGGCGTTCAAAAACTTCTGATAAGCCTTGCACGCGCGATTCAAATTTAGTGTTGCCCGCCGACATTCCGTTAGACACATAAAGATTAGCGATAATACTTTGCGGAATATAGACGGTTTGTTCATCGGATTGGCGAACATAAGGCATCGCTACAATGCCGCGATCATAATTGCTCGATTGTAAATCCACGAGCAACTCCGGTGTGAGTTCGCCGTCCGGATCAAAATAGTTGAGCAAATTGTCGTCTAAAATCCCTGTCGGTAACGTGGTTTCCTCTTCAATCGGAAACCATTTTTCACTGGGATAATGAACGAAATCACCGTTTGCAATTTCTTGTCCTAAATAGAAATCCGCAAAGAAATAGTTGGTGGAAAGACGCTCGAAATATTCACCTAATGCGGAGGCAAACGCTGCTTTTTTGCTTGCCCCTTTGCCGTTCGAGAAACATTGTGGACAATCTTTATCACGAATATGTACTGACCACACATTCGGTACGGGGTTTAACCAAGAGGCCTCTTCAATATTAAAACCCAGATTGGTTAATTTTTGTTGGAATTTGCCAATACTGTCTTCAAGTGCTGCATCTTTGCCGGGGATAAAGGTTTGTTCGGTCATTTTTGTTCCTAAATTCAAGAAAAAAGTGCGGTGAATAATAGGGGAGTTTTGCAAAGGGAGCAAGGATTGATTTTAACTTTATAAGGAATTTTCTACTTGTTATCGGGCGAAATTCGACAAGATGTGATGTCTTCTTGAAAGGCTTCGGACGGTTGTAAAAACGCAGGGATTTTCGACTGCACTTTTTCGCTATTCAGTGTTAATGGATAGGTTCGTTTTCGTGCCACAATCAGGGTTAAAGGTGAAAACCACGTGGTATTGTTATGCTTAATGGCAAGATTTTTATGTTCTATAATTTCAAAATGCAGTAACTCTAACCAGTCAATAATGCGCCAAGTGGGATATTGACGGAAAGGAAAATCACCCAGTTTTTGCTTGAAAATCAGTGGGCTGAGGGGATTAAACAAAGAGAGAAATAACCAGCCGTCATCAGCCAAAATGCGATGGGCTTCCCGTAAAATTTGATGGGGATCGTGGGAAAAATTGAGTGTGTTTGCAAGAAAACAGGCATTGATTTCTTGTTGCATCAGAGGTAACTCGGTGGGGGTTGCTTGAATTAAGCTTTTGTTAGGCGATAAAAGTGCGGTTAAATTTTGAGAAATTTTTTCATTGATAAGAATTTGGTGATGTGTCGGTATTTCAAGGGGGATTTCTGCACTTAATGCACCAATTTTAGCGATCTGGTAGCCCAAAATTTTTGATAACCAAGGGGCAAATGCATGCTTTAATGCGTTACAATAGGCTTCACCTTGTGGCAGCCGTTGCCAACTTGTCGGTGATATTAAGGGGCGTTTTGCTTTTGCATGCCAATTGATGATCATAAATAAATTTAGTGAGGAATTATGTTAATTGCGCTAGCGGCGTTGAATGACAATTATATTTGGCTTTATCAACGTGAAAATTTACCGATTATTATTGTCGATTTACCGGAAACGGACAAGCTCTTTTCGTGGATTGAACAACATCATTTTCCGATTGAAGCGGTTTTATTGACCCATGAGCATGATGATCACACACAAGGTGTAGCTGATTTCAAACGGCGTTATCCGAACGTACCGATTTATGGTTCGCAAGAATGTGCGAAAAAAGGGGCAACAGAGATCATTAACGAAGGGGAAATTATTACGCCGAATTATCGTATTCAAGTTATCCCAACGGGCGGACATACAGCACAGCACGTGAGTTTTGTGGTGGACAATCATCTGTTTTGCGGTGATGCCTTATTTTCTGCCGGTTGTGGGCGTGTTTTTACTGGTAATTACACCCAAATGTTTGAGGGTTTGTCACGCCTAAAAACATTGTCTGATGAAACCGTTGTTTGCCCGGCTCATGAATATACGTTGAGTAATTTAGCTTTTGCAGAAACGGTTATCGCAGATAAAAGTGCGGTTAAAAATTACCGAACTTTTGTGGAAAAACTTCGTTCGGAAGGAAAACCGAGTTTACCCACAACATTAGGATTGGAAAAATCCATTAATCCTTTTTTACAAGCGACAACGCTAGAAGATTTCACTGTTTTACGAAAAGCAAAAGATGTCTTCTAACTCTTTTGTGTTATTCTTGATGGTTTGTCATTTGTTGATTTGCTCAATGTTGCACAATTCATTAGAATAGCGCATTAATTTTTTATTGAGTATTTTGCCGTACGTTGAAAATACGGTGATTTCTAAATGTATTATGACCCTTCTTGTTCTTGGCATTAATCATAAAACCGCTTCAGTTTCGGTGCGTGAGAAAGTTGCTTTTTCCGATGAAAAGCGACATCTTGCCTTACAACAAATTCAGCAACAAAATCTTGCCGAAGGGGCTGTGATTCTTTCTACCTGTAATCGCACTGAAGTCTATTTGCATCATCGCCAAATTTCACCGCAAGAGTGTGATAAATGGAAGCAAAATGTAGAAAATTGGTTTGCAGATATTCATCAACTTTCTTTGGCGGAACTTTCCCCGAGTATTTATACCCATCAAAACCAACACGCTGCCAATCATCTTATGCGGGTGGCTTGTGGCTTGGATTCGTTAATTTTAGGCGAGCCGCAAATTTTGGGGCAGGTTAAGCAAGCTTTTCAAATTACGGAAGCCTATTATCAACAGTCTAAAGTTGCGCTCTCAAGTGAATTTTCCCGCTTGTTTCAAAAAACCTTTTCTACGGCAAAACGGGTGCGTACAGAAACTAATATCGGTGAAAGTGCCGTATCGGTGGCGTATGCCGCTTGTAGTTTAGCCCGCCAAATTTTTGAATCCTTGCATAGTGTGAATATTTTGTTGGTCGGGGCAGGGGAAACCATTGAATTGGTGAGCCGACATTTGTTACGCCATGGTGTGAAAAGACTGATGATTGCAAATCGTACCGTGGCAAAAGCGGAGTTGCTCGTAGAAAAATTGGCAAGCAATATTCCCATTGATGTTTTTTCTCTTGATCAATTACAAGAAGCGTTAGAACAAGCGGATATTGTGATTAGCTCAACGGGGAGTCCAACTATACTTATCAGCCAAGACATGGTGGGGCTTGCTCAGAAGAAACGACATTATTCTCCAATGTTGTTAGTCGATATTGCGGTTCCGCGCGACATTGATGAAACTGTCGCCAAATTGGATAGTGTTTATCATTATACGGTGGATGATTTGCAGGATATTATTCAGCGTAATTTGAGCCAGCGGGAGCAGGCCTCACAACTAGCGGAAGGGATTATCGCTCAGGAATGCGAAGATTTTTTTGAATGGTTGAAAGTACGTCAATTTTCCAATCTGATTAAGCATTATCGTGAAGATGCGGAGCAGATGCGCCAAGATTTATTGGAAAAAGCCTTACAACATTTACAACAGGGCGATAATGCAGAAGCCGTGTTGCAGGAATTAAGTTATAAATTAATGAATAAACTTATTCATGCACCTACGCAAACCATGCAATCTATGATGAAAGCAGGCAATGCGGAGGGGTTACATTTATTCTCTAATACACTTAATCTTTCACATCCTCTCGATGAAAAAAATAGTTAAATTTTTGACCGCACTTTGTGGCTTTCTCGCATTACCTACGATGGCGGAATATCGAACTTTTACTGATGCGAATATTACCTATGGTATTTTTCACGCCAAACCGGAAGAAGTGCGCTTACATTGGCGGGATAGCGAAGGTCAAAACTACCATTCCCTTACTAATCTGAAACGTACCTTACAAAAAAATTACCAAATCAAAATGCTCATGAATGCCGGTATTTATAGCAAAAATAATACGCCGGCAGGGTTATGGATTGAAAATGGTCAAGAATTAAACCCGTTGAATAAGAAGAGAGGGAAGGGAAATTTTCATGTTCAGCCTAATGGCGTATTTGCTTTAGTGGGTAAGATGCCTTACATTCTTACGACGAATGCCTATCAAAAAAAGCGATTAAAACCGACATTTGCCATGCAATCCGGACCTATGTTGCTCATTGAAGGAAAGATAAATCGTCAATTTAGAGCCGACTTGGAAAGTTACCATAAACGTAACGCTGTATGCTTGGATAAGCAAAACCGACTGTTTTTTATTTTAACGACATCAGGAAAACCGAATCTTTATACATTCAGTCAGGGATTACAAAAAATAGGTTGTTATCAAGCGCTGTATTTAGACGGCACAATTTCTGACTGGTATATTCCCAATATGTTTAATAGTTTTCACTGGCATCATTTTGTCGGAATGATCTCAGTGACTGAAATGGATAAAAAATAACAAAAGCGTTTTTTTTATAATCAACTAAATCTAAAAATTGGGATTTTTACAAAAAATGATTGACGAGGTAGAGGCAAATCAGCATAATACGCTCCGCAAAGCCGATATGGTTAGCAAGATGGCTACATAGCTCAGTTGGTTAGAGCACAACACTCATAATGTTGGGGTCGCAAGTTCGAATCTCGCTGTAGCCACCATGCGGGACTGGCGAAATTGGTAGACGCACCAGATTTAGGTTCTGGCGCCGAGAGGTGTGTGGGTTCAAGTCCCTCGTCCCGCACCATTTATCGCTTTGTAAGTCAAAATAGTAGTTGGGGTATCGCCAAGCGGTAAGGCACCGGGTTTTGATCTCGGCATCCCTAGGTTCGAATCCTAGTACCCCAGCCATGCTATCCTAATTTTCTATATTCTTCGCAAAAAGAATTTCTCTGTTGGGGTATCGCCAAGCGGTAAGGCACCGGGTTTTGATCTCGGCATTCCTAGGTTCGAATCCTAGTACCCCAGCCATCTTTATTTTGAATGTTTCACTTTAAATTTAGTCTTTTATTCGTTCTACTAAAATAAAGATGAGATCAAAATTATTCACAAACTCGCTTACTCACCAAAGCCAACGCTCAAAAAACGTTGTTTTTTATGACCGCACTTTTTATATGTTCGGTATTATGTAGCAAATGCACAAAAACAGAAATTTCAACGACATGTAGGGACAACACACGCAGTGTGTCCCTACAAGCTAACCAAAAAGCAGATTTGTGCAACTGCTATATAATACCCGTATTTTTCTAGTGTTCTCTGGTTTTGAAGAAAGCAATATCCGGATAACGTTCTTGAGCTAAATTCAAATTCACCATGGTTGGGGCGATATAAGTGAGATTATCACCTCCGTCTAGGGCTAAATTTTGCTCGTTTTTACGTTTAAATTCTTCAAATTTTTTGGCATCGTTACATTCCACCCAACGGGCGGTTGCTACGTTTACATTTTCGTAAATGGCTTCTACGTTGTATTCTGTTTTCAGGCGGGAAACCACCACATCAAACTGTAACACCCCCACAGCGCCTACAATTAAATCATTATTGATTAGCGGACGGAATACCTGCACCGCACCTTCTTCGGAAAGTTGAACTAAACCTTTTAACAACTGCTTTTGTTTGAGGGGATCTTTCAAACGAATCCGGCGGAATAATTCAGGGGCGAAATTTGGAATACCCGTGAATTTTAAATTTTCACCTTGAGTGAAGGTATCGCCAATTTGGATCGTACCATGGTTATGTAAGCCGATAATATCGCCGGCATAGGCTTCTTCTGCGTGCGAGCGATCCCCAGCCATAAAGGTTAAGGCATCAGAAATTACCACATCTTTACCGATACGGACATGTTTAAGTTTCATGCCTTTTTCATACTTACCGGAAACCACACGCATAAAGGCGACGCGATCTCGGTGTTTTGGATCCATATTCGCTTGGATTTTGAACACGAAACCGCTAAATTTTTCTTCTGAGCTTTCCACTGTACGGGTGTCTGCTTGACGTGCTTGTGGTTTTGGTGCCCATTCCGTTAAGCCATCAAGGAAATGATCCACACCGAAATTACCCAGTGCAGTACCAAAAAAGACAGGGGTTAATTCACCTTTGATAAAGGCATTATATTCAAACTCATTGCTTGCCCCTTGCACTAATTCTAATTCATCACGCAACTGTTGGGCTAAATCATCGCCAACTGCCGCATCTAGTTCTGAATTATTCAATCCTTTCACAATACGAATTTCTTGAATGGTTGAACCTTGCCCAGATTGATATAAATAGGTTTCGTCTTTGGTGAGGTGATAGACACCTTTAAATAATTTCCCGCAGCCGATTGGCCAAGTGATTGGGGCGCAACGAATTTGCAGGACATTTTCCACTTCGTCCAGTAATTCCATTGGGTCACGAATATCACGGTCAAGTTTATTCATAAACGTGATAATCGGCGTATCACGCAGGCGGGTGACTTCCATTAATTTAATCGTGCGTTCTTCAACCCCTTTTGCGGAGTCAATCACCATAAGGCAACTATCCACCGCTGTTAAAGTGCGGTAAGTATCTTCAGAGAAATCTTCGTGCCCAGGCGTATCAAGCAAATTCACCAAGCAATCGTTATAGGGAAATTGCATCACGGAAGTGGTAATCGAAATTCCACGTTGCTTTTCCATTTCCATCCAGTCGGATTTTGCGTGTGCCGATGAGCCTTTACCCTTTACCGAACCGGCAGTTTGAATCGCATTACCGTATAAAAGCACTTTTTCGGTGATAGTGGTTTTACCCGCATCGGGGTGGGAAATAATCGCAAACGTTCTGCGTTTATTCACTTCTTGAGGATAAGTCATGATCTTCTCTTGTTCGTTAAAAAATGTTCGTTATTTTCGCTGATTTTAAGATTTTGCTCAAATTAAATATATAAATAAACAGCGTTATCTAACAGTATAAATAGAAAAGTTGTTCGTTATTTAATCGTTTCGTTTTCAAATATGTGCAAAAGATGAATTTATTGATTGTTTCTATCTATTTATTATTTTTTATAGATTATTAAAACCTTTCAAAATTTGAGGATAGTTATCAATCATGATAGTTGATAGGAGGTGATTCATTAAAATAACTTTATGATTATTTAGGTAATTAACTTGAATTTAACGGTATTTTAACGAATCAAGACAGCTTAATATTATTATAGTTCAAAAATAATTGGTCTGATGAGTTTTAAATACTTCCCTATGTTAAAGTGATAAATTAATAATCACTAACCTAATTTTTTCAATATTAAATCAAATAATGTTTTCTACTGATAAGTTAATAAGAAGTTTAGAGGTGAAAAATGAAAAAACAAATTTTTTGTTTTAAACAAATGTTGCTTGTTTCATTAAGTATGCTTTCTGTATCTGTATTTGTTTATGCAGGAAGTACACAAAATGTGACGGTTAAAGGAAGCATTGATAATTCATCTTCCGGCAGTGGTAAAGCAATGATGAATATTGGTTCTGCTGTAGGGAAAAGCATTGGCAATAATAATCAAACGGTTATTGTTAATGGTGCTTTAGTAAATAAAGCTTCAGGAAATGGAAAGGCCAGTATTAATATTGGTTCATCAGTAAATGATGGTGGAAATAATAATCAGTCTGTAAGTATCGGTGGTTCAATTGTAAATTCAGCTTCGGGTGGTAAATCTGAAGTTAATATAGGATCTGTAGTTAAAGAAAATTAATTTTTCTTTATTATGGAAATAAGTGATTATATTTAAATAATCATTAATTTTAATAAGCATAGTAACGTTGAAGTTGAATTTTTTTCAACAAAGAAAAGAGGAAAACTTATGAAAAACTTAGTTAAAATTAGTGCTGCAGCAATATTCGCTGCGACTTTAACTTTATCTGCAAACGCAAAAATTACTATTGGTGGTAACAACAACCAGTCTGCAAATGTGCAAGGTGCTGTAACCAATATGGCATTTGGTGGCAGTAAAGCAAGTCAAAATTTATCATCTAACCAAGGTAAAGTAACCATAGGTGGTAACAATAAACAATCTGTAAATATTCAAGGTGCTGTAACCAATATGGCATTTGGTGGTAGTAAAGCAACTCAAAATATGAGCTCAAACAGCAGTGAATAATCATTAAGAAAATTGGTTATTGGTTATCCGATAACCAATTTTTATTATATTTTAATATTCGTAATGCTTCGGAGGTCAGATCATGAAAATCACTTGTGCAGTGATGTTGTATTTTGGTTTATGTTATCTATCCATGAATGCTTTTGCCGGGAACGATGAACTTGTTCCTAGAAAGGGATTAGGTCCTTTGGATCGAGCTAAAGTTAACCAAGTCCAGGCTCAGAAATGGTCTAGAATTGGAATAGGGATGGAAATGGGCGGAGACGCTCAAGATAGCGTTTCCCAATATGGAAATTCTTCAAGTGTAGGTTCATCCAGTCTCAGTCGTACTAGAAATTGTTCAACAAATATCGGAAACGTCACAACCCAAAAAGGTGTAAGCTCTGGTAGATATGGACCTAAAAATAATAATGTTGTCGTTGTTAAAGGCGATGTGATTAATGTTTGTAAATAATTGATAATAATAAAATTTGGATATCTAATGAAATTCTCTCGAACACTTATCTCATATACTTTAATTTCTGGTTTAACTGGTTGTTCTGTATCTCCAACAAACTTAACTGAGGATCGATCATACATTGGTTCTACAACTACACATAACTTACCTGCTGTGGAACCTAATCGCGCCATTACGAGTTTTAGTGATAGCCTAAATTGTATGGATGGTTTATTGCGACAAAGTAATATCGGTGAAACAGTTGTTGCAGTAAAAAATATTAAAGACCCATCCGGTAAAGCTGGTGTTGCTGCGGGTGAAATGATTATGACGGCGTTGTCACAAATGTCTAAAACGAGTGGTGCGTTTAAAGTCGCTGATTTTGAAGTAGATCCCTTGAAGCAAGACACCGTTCAAACATTGACCAACTTATTACTTCCAACAGGGGCAATGCAGATCCCCGCGCCTCAGTTATATATTTCAGGAGCCGTGTCCTATGTGGATCAGAGTGTCCTACGTAAATCAAACAGCATCGGTTTATCCTACAGCGAGAAAGCCGAACTTGGTGCCTCCGGTGATTTAATGACAACGGCTTTAGGCTTAGAACTTCATATTGGTGATTTCTTAACAAGAACGTTATATCCGGGGATTGATTCTGCCAATGAAATTGTTGCAGCAACGAAAGGGCTTGGTATTGATAGCGGTGCAAGAATCAATAAAACCGGTGTACAGTTTTCCCTTGAACGTAATTTATCTCAAGGTTTAGGCGGTTCAATGCGTACTTTAGTTGAACTTGGTACAATTGAGTTAGTGGGTAAATTATCAAAAGTGCCTTATTGGCAATGTTTATCTCTTGATCAATCACATCCTGAATTCCAGCGCCAGTTACTAGATTGGTATGATAGCATGGGGGAAAGCAGTAAGATGAAATTCTTCCAAACCGGATTGAAAAACTTAGGTTATTATAGTGGCAATATCAATGGTCGAAGTTCCCAAGAATTCCGTCAGGCATTATCTGAATTTCAAAAAGATAATAAAGCAACTCCATCTGGTTTTATTAATTTTGAAAGTTATGAGCGTCTAATGAAAAACTATGTTCGTGTTGATGCCAATGGTAATTTCAAAAAAGTCGGCTTAGAACCATCTAATGATGCTGATGATAAGGATAATGAGCCAAGAGAAGGCTATCCTTATTTAAATTCTGATAAAGATTCACCGATTAATGTTGGTATGAAATTAAATAAATCGGCTTATCGAAAAGGTGATAATCTTCAATTAGAGGTTGATGTAGATCATGACTCGGCTTATTTGGCATGTTTTTATGAAGATGCGAAGAAAAGTATTACACAAATTTACCCCAATCCTATGCAGAAAGAAGGGATGATTTCTAAAAATAACTCATTAAAAGTGCCTAACTCAGATGCTTTTTCAATTAGCTTAAATGAGAAAGGGAAAGAATCTGTAATGTGCATGGCGTCTTATTACAGTGTGGCGGATAAATTAACTGATAATTTTGGGGAAGCCTTTAATCCACTTAAAGTTAAGAATATGAACCAATTGTCTGAGCAATTGAAATCAATTTTTGGTGAGGATTTAAAAGGAGTCCAAACAGTAAATTACCAAGTTAAATAAATTTGATCGTTGAGAGGTAATAATGTGGAGTAAACATTTGGGAACGAAATTATTGATTTATCTTGGTTTAGCCGGCGTGATGGTCTGTCAGGCTGAGGTTGTCATTAATCGCCCAATTATTGAGAAACCGAAAACATTAAGCGAACAAATTGGAGAAGATGCCGGTTTTACATTGTCTTCTGCGTATGATAACTACCAACATAAAGATTATGAGACTGCTTACAATGAGTTTGATTTTTTTGTTAAAAAAAATGATATCAAAGCATTAGTGGCAAATGGCTATTTATTATTTAGTGGATATGTGCCTACGGATTTTGTCAAAGCGTCAGATTACCTAGCCAAAGCGGCTTCTTTTAAATATGCAAGAGCAGTTTATTTACAGGCTTTATTAGAAAAACGTAAGCAAAATTCAACTCAATTCAATATTACTGCCGAGCGTTTGATTAACCGAGCTGCCGCCATGGGGGACTATGTGGCAGCCAACACGTTAGCAAATTATCACTTTCAAAAAGCTAATTATGCACTGGCTCAACGTTGGAATGAAAAGGCGATTATGTTAGGAAGTCCGGCTGCAAAAAGAAATCAATCAATGATTTTTAATCGAGCAGAACATACTGTGTCAAACCCTACAATGAACAGAACAGTATCTCAGACACCTAATCATGAGCTTATCTCCGAATTAAGAGAGCGCTCAAAAAATGGTGAGGCAAATGCTAGCTATGAGTTAGCTATTCGTTATCACAAAGGAGCAGGGATCGCTGTTAATTTTGGTGAAGCAATTCGTTTATACCAATTAGCAGCCAAACAAGGCAGCTCGGAAGCAAAAAAAATATTACCAATCTTGCTTTCTAAACAAACAACAGGCGGTAATCTTAATAGTATGTGGATGCAAGAAATGTCTAATATGCTGCCAAATCCGGTTATCGTTAATACAAATAATTCAGGGCTTGGTTCAATGTCGAATGAACCACGTGTACCAAATCATGAATATTTGGATATCGAGAAAGGCGCTTCTGCCATTCACGTTCTTGAAGAAGATGATCCTTTAGATGGGCTTTTGCGTTTATCGCCACATCATTAATTATTCACTCTAAACAAGTAGGAAGGAGAGTAAAAATGAAATTTATGCGTACGAAACTTGCAATTGTATTTTTAGGTTTTTCTGCAGTCGCTTTTCAGACTCAAGCGGATAATAATCAATCTGTATCGGTGAAAGGCACAATTATTAATAGTGCTAGTGATGGCGGAGAATCTGTGCAAAATATTGCTGGTAAAAAAAGCAAAGTAGTAAATGGTACTATCATTACGCATAATGGAAAGACTGTAGTTTCATCGGAACATGTAGCCGACATTGAAAATGTTCATATGAATGCGACTCTAAAAGGGAAAGATTATTCCGGTCAAAGTTTAGTCGGAGCTGTTTTTACTAATTCAGATTTATCTCATGCAAATTTTAGTAATGCGAATCTCCAAGGTGCAGACTTTACTAACACTCAGTTAAAAGGTGCTAATTTTAACCATGCTAATCTGAAGGGGGCTAATCTAACCAATGCTAATTTAGAGGATGCCGATCTATCCCATGCAAATTTAAAAGGTGCAACGAGAGTAAATATCAATACACAAGGTGCGAAAACAAAAGGCACGATTTGGAAATAACCGGGTTTCCTCTTATTTAAACTTGTTTAAAGCAGGTGATTAAACGCCTGCTTTTTATTTCTAAAAAAAAGCAAACGTTTGCTTAAAAAGTGCGGTACAATATGCACCAGTTTTTTACAGCGATAAAAAAAGGTGTAAACCATGACACAACAAATTCTCAGTCTGAAAAAAATCTACTCAGGCAAAGTGCGTGATCTTTATGAAATTGATGATAAGCGAATGTTGATGGTCGCTACAGATCGACTCTCGGCATTTGATGTGATTTTAGATGATCCCATTCCACGAAAAGGTGAGATTCTGACACAAATTTCTAATTTTTGGTTTAATCAATTAGTGCATATTATGCCAAATCATTTCACCGGTGATTCGGTTTATGATGTGCTGCCAAAAGAAGAAGCGGATTTAGTGAAAGATCGTGCCGTGGTTTGTAAACGTTTGAATCCGATTAAAATTGAATCTATTGTGCGTGGCTATTTAACCGGAAGCGGGTTAAAAGATTATCAACAAACGGGGACGATTTGCGGTTTGAAACTGCCGGAAGGTTTGGTAGAAGCAAGTAAATTACCAGAGCCTATTTTTACTCCTTCAAGTAAAGAGGAAGTGGGAAACCACGATATTAATATCAGCTATGAGGAATGTGAAAAATTAATTGGCGCAGATTTGGCGGCACAAGTAAAAGAAAAAGCCATTGCGCTTTATACGGCAGCGGCGGAATATGCCCTCACCAAAGGCATCATTATTTGTGATACGAAGTTTGAATTCGGCTTGGATGAAAAGGGTACGTTAACGCTGATGGATGAAGTATTAACGCCAGATTCTAGCCGTTTTTGGTCGATTGATACTTACCAAGAAGGTACAAATCCCCCTTCCTTTGATAAACAATTTGTACGTGACTGGCTAGAAAATAGCGGTTGGAACAAACAACCTCCGGCTCCTAGAGTGCCTACCGATGTTATTGAAAAGACGGTAGCGAAATACCAAGAAGCCTTGGATCTTTTAACTCAGTAATTTTTATTATCCCTGCCTAAACAGCAGGGATTTTTATGAATGAAAAGCAAATAATCAGAATCTAGAAATTGTCTGACGAATATCGAAAATCACTAGACAAGCGGCAAAAGTGCGGTTATATTTATTTGCTTTTTTATTCAAATTAAATGATTAAATATTCAATTGACTGTTAAGTAAGGGAAAAAATATGTCAAATACCATTTTACAAAATTTACCAAAAGGGCAAAAAGTAGGCATCGCCTTCTCCGGTGGGTTGGATACCAGCGCAGCATTACTTTGGATGCGTCAAAAAGGGGCGGTGCCTTACGCTTATACCGCAAATTTAGGTCAGCCGGATGAGGATGATTATAATGCGATTCCTAAAAAAGCGATGGCTTATGGGGCGGAAAATGCCCGCTTGGTTGATTGCCGCGCTCAGTTGGTTCACGAAGGAATTGCGGCGATTCAATGTGGTGCATTCCACATATCAACAGGCGGTATTCCTTACTTCAACACCACACCGCTTGGTCGTGCGGTAACCGGTACAATGCTTGTGGCGGCGATGAAAGAAGATGATGTCAATATTTGGGGCGACGGCTCGACCTTCAAAGGTAACGATATTGAACGTTTCTACCGTTACGGTTTATTAACCAACCCAAAATTAAAAATTTATAAACCTTGGTTGGATGATCAATTTATCCACGAGCTGGGCGGCCGTTTTGAGATGTCTAAATTCCTAATTGAAAACGGCTTTGATTATAAAATGTCGGTGGAAAAAGCCTATTCAACGGATTCCAATATTCTTGGCGCGACCCATGAAGCAAAAGATTTGGAAGAATTAAGTACCGGTATGAAAATTGTCAAACCAATTATGGGCGTGGCGTTTTGGGACGAAAGCGTTGAAATCAAACCGGAAACCGTAACAGTCACCTTTGAAGAGGGTGTACCGGTAGCATTAAACGGTAAACGTTTTGATGATTCGGTGGAAATGATGCTTGAAGCCAATAGCATCGGCGGTCGCCATGGTTTAGGCATGTCCGATCAAATTGAAAACCGTATTATTGAGGCAAAATCCCGCGGTATTTATGAAGCACCAGGAATGGCATTATTGCACATTGCCTACGAGCGTTTAGTGACGGGGATTCATAACGAAGATACCATTGAACAATACCGTATTAATGGCTTACGTTTAGGTCGTTTGTTATATCAAGGCCGTTGGTTTGATCCGCAAGCGTTAATGTTACGTGAAACGGCACAACGTTGGGTTGCTAAAGCCATTACAGGTACGGTGACGTTAGAATTACGCCGCGGTAACGATTTCACCATTTTAAATACGGAATCGCCGAATTTAACTTATGAGGCGGAGCGTTTGAGTATGGAAAAAGTGGAAGACGCGCCGTTTGATCCAATCGATCGTATCGGTCAATTAACCATGCGTAATCTTGATGTTGCCGATACCCGTGGTAAATTGGGAATTTATGCGGAAACCGGTTTATTGGTATCAAATAAAAATTCAGTTTTGCCGCAGTTAGGCAAAAAATAACATTGAATTGAGATGAATAACCGCACAAAAGTGCGGTTATATTTTGTTTATTTTTTATTAAGCATTACTTCTTCTTGGCAATGTGGGCAATTCATTAGATGTTCTTCATTGTTATGTACAATGTAATGTCCCATTTTTTTCGCTTTTGTATCTAAATATTTTGTATTGTAGCGATTTTCGCCAACATTTAGCGGCACACGCTCAACGACATTAATTCCGGCTTTTTTCATCGTTTCCACTTTTTCAGGATTGTTTGTCATTAAACGCACTTTTTTTACACCCAATAATTCAAATATATCGGCACAAACTTCAAAATTACGTTCATCTGCTTTAAAACCTAGAGCGAGGTTCGCTTCAATCGTATCCATTCCTTGATCTTGGAGTGAATAAGCACGAATTTTATTAATTAAGCCGATACCACGCCCTTCTTCACGGTGATAAATTAACACACCACGCCCTTCTTCCTTAATTTGACGAAGTGCGGTAGCAAGTTGGAAACCGCAGTCGCATTTTAAACTATGCAGGGCATCACCGGTTAAGCATTCGGAATGAATTCGGGCTAAAACAGGCTCATCGCTGTTTGAAATATCGCCCATTACTAACGCAACATGTTCTTTTTTCGTATCAGGAAATTCAAACCCTACCATTTTAAAAATACCGTATTCAGTAGGTAAATTGGCTTGAGCAACCAGCTGAATTTTTGTCATAAGCTATCCTTATTCATTTTCATTTCTGCTAAAATGCGCACTTTATTCTAATTATTAAGGGGTGGGCATGTTTAAGAGGCTGTCATTATATACGTTATTACTTTGTCTTGTACCGTTTTTTATGTGGGGATTTTCCTATCAATGGCATGGCAATGAACAATTAACGGAGGCAGATTATTGGCTTTATTTGCTTACTGAAACCGGTAGCGTACCTTATGCTTTGATTACCTGTGGTGTGTTTGCTGTTATTTTTGGCTTTTTGTTTAAAAGTCGTAAACAGTGGATGTTAGGGGTGGTTGTGATGGCATTTTCCGTTATCGCTACTCAAGCGGTAAAAACGGGATTAAAGGCGATGTTTAAAGAACCGCGCCCGTTTACGGTATATCTAGCGGAACAAACGAATCAAACAACAGAAAAATTTTATGAACATGACCGCACTCAGCGGGCAATTATTGCAAAAAACTTTTATTCTACGCAGCCAAATACACCAGCTTGGCTAGTGAACCATTATGAGAATGAAACCGGCTATGCTTTCCCGTCGGGACATACCATTTTTGCTGCTACTTGGTTAATGCTTGCCGTTGGATTTACTCAATTATTAGGCAATCGTTCGTGGAAAGCTAAATTGCTGGTAGGTGCAATGGCAGTGTGGAGTTTGCTTATGCTGATTAGCCGTGTGCGTCTTGGTATGCATTATCCGATAGATCTTTTTGTTGCAACGATTTTTGCCTGGCTGGTGAATCTGGTTATTTTTGGTTTTTTACAGAAAAAACGATCTTCGTCATAACAGAAAAATTTAAGTGCGGTTAAAATTAACCGAGATTTTAACCGCGCAGTTTTAGAAAAGGAGCCGATTATGTACTATGGGTTAGATATTGGCGGTACAAAAATTGAACTTGCCGTATTTAATGAGAAACTAGAAAAACTGTATTCCGAACGAGTGCCGACGCCTAAAACGGATTATGACGAATGGCTGAATGTGATTGCGGATTTAGTCAATCGTGCCGACGAGCAATTTGGTGAATGTGGTACGGTTGGATTAGGGGTGCCGGGATTTGTAAATCAACAAACAGGGCTTGCGGAAATTACCAATATTCGTGTTGCCGATGGTAAGCCGATTTTACGTGATCTTTCTGCGCGTTTGGGGCGTGAAGTGCGGGCGGAAAATGATGCAAATTGTTTTGCTTTATCTGAAGCATGGGATGAGGAAAACCAACAATATCCCACTGTACTTGGATTGATTCTCGGTACAGGATTTGGCGGCGGTTTTGTGCTGAATGGAAAAGTCCATTCCGGTCAAGTCGGTATGGCTGGTGAACTTGGGCATTTGCAATTAAATTATCATGCGTTGAAATTATTAGGTTGGGATAAAGCCCCGATTTATGACTGTGGCTGCGGTAATAACGCGTGCTTAGATACCTATCTTTCCGGTCGTGGTTTTGAAATGCTGTACCATGATCTCAAAGGGGAAAAGCTGTCTGCCCGTGAAATTATCGATGCCTTTTATCGAGGTAAAGAAAGTGCGGTCGATTTTGTGAATCTTTTTGTTGAATTAGCGGCTATTTCTATCGGTAATATTATCACGGCATTTGACCCACATATGATTGTATTAGGCGGCGGTCTATCTAATTTTGATTATTTATATGAAGCGTTGCCGAAAGCTTTACCGCCTCATTTAATGCGTACTGCGAAAGTACCGCCGATCAAAAAAGCCAAACATGGTGATTCCGGCGGTGTTCGTGGTGCGGCGGCATTATTTTTAACTAAATAATCTTTTAAAGGCGTATATTTTCTCTATGCGCCTTTTATTTTTATCTAATAAGTGTTTATTTTTATTAGATAACATCTTTTTAAATGCATTTATTTTTAGATAAATATCGCTTTTTTTATTCTTCTTCACTACAATCCTGTCTTCATTTTTATTTAAGGAAATTCTATGGAACTAATTACTTCTTTAGAACGGTTCTTAACGTGGATTGTTGAACATTTTGATGAACCGTTATGGAACCTGACAATTATCGTTTTACTTGGTGTAGGTCTGTTTTTTACCATTACTACCGGCTTTGTACAATTACGGTTATTTCCTGTCAGTATTCGAGAAATGTGGTTTGGACGAGCCGCTGAGGGAAATTCTTTAACACCGTTTCAAGCTTTCGCTACAGGATTGGCGAGCCGTGTTGGGGTAGGCAATATTGGCGGTGTTGCAACCGCTATTGCGCTCGGTGGAGAAGGGGCAGTGTTTTGGATGTGGGTGACTGCTTTTATTGGGATGTCGAGTGCCTTTGCGGAATCTACCTTGGCACAGCTATTTAAAGTTCAAGATAAAGACGGCTCATTTCGTGGCGGGCCCGCTTATTATATGGTACAAGGGCTGAAGTCACGCAGTATGGCAGTAGCATTTGCCATCGCCCTTATTTTTACTTTCGGTTTTGCGTTCAATTCTGTGCAATCGAATGCTATTGTGGAAGCAACGCATAATGCTTGGGATTGGCAGGGTGAGTATGTCGGTATTGCGTTAGTTATTTTAACAGCAGCTATTATTTTTGGCGGTATCAAACGTATTGCCGTGATTTCCAGCAGTCTAGTACCCATGATGGCGTTATTTTACTTAATTATGGCGGTCATTATTCTTGGTATGAATATTGAGATGGTGCCAACCGTCGTGGGTAACATTATCAAAAGTGCCTTTACTTTTGATGCAGCGGCAGGCGGCTTTTTTGGTGCTATGGTTTCTAAGGCGATGATGATGGGGATTAAACGTGGTTTATTTTCCAATGAAGCCGGTATGGGATCTGCGCCTAATGCGGCAGCGGCTGCCCATGTGAAACATCCTGTTAGCCAAGGTTTAGTCCAAATGTTAGGCGTATTTGTGGACACCATGATGGTGTGTACTTGTACTGCAGTAGTGATTTTGCTTTCAAATAATTATGGCAGTGAAGAACTCAAAAGTATTTCTCTCACACAAAACGCCTTGCAATATCATGTAGGTGAATTTGGCTTGCATTTCCTTGCATTTATCTTATTGCTTTTTGCTTATTCTTCAATTATTGGTAACTATGCTTACGCAGAAAGTAATATCCGTTTTATTAAAAATAAACCTTGGTTTGTGTTGTTATTCCGTTTAACGGTTCTGTTTTTCGTTTATTTCGGTGCGGTGCGTTCAGGCAATGTGGTATGGAATTTTGCCGATACGGTGATGGCTGTGATGGCAATTCTGAATTTGGTGGCAATCGTGCTACTTTCACCAATTGTGTGGAAATTACTGAAAGATTATCAACGTCAACTTAAAGCTGGAAAAACACCGGAATTTAAAATTGAAGATTATCCGGAATTGAAAAAACGGGTGTTTGAACAGCAAACTTGGAAATAACGGTATGATGTCGCAAATATATAGGGTAGTAATTTTACCGAGAGGTAGGAACACACACCTTTCAAATAAACCTTAAATGAGATTTGTACAACATATAATGTTGAGAAATAGTAAAGTGCGGTCAAAATTGACCGCACTTTTTTATCCCTTCAAATTTCGATAAGTTAAAAAATAATAAGCGAGAACCCCGATTACGACACAAGCCCCCATTGTGAACAGCATGGGCGCTGCCGTGTCCATTTTCATGGTGGCGACTAAGCTTCCCATAATCGCACCGGTGGCAAAACGCACACTACCCACCAAGGAATTAGCCGTGCCGGACATTGTTGGGAATTTCTCTAAAATGGATGCCATCGCATTAGAAGAAATCAGCGGATTTTGCCCGACAAAAAACGCCACGCCTAGCGCCATTGACCAAAAACCGAAATCAAAAAGTGCGGTTAAAATGAGCCACATTCCCGATAAAAATTGAACGGTAAGACCAGTACGTAACATGGTTTCCGCACCAACTTTTGTGACAAATCGTCCGTTAAGAAAAGAGGCGAAAGTCATAATTGCAATATTCAGCATAAAGAAATAACCGAATTGATCTACGGGAATGCCGTAAATACCGATATACACAATAGAGCCCGCAGTCACAAAGGCAAATAAACCACCGAAACCGAAAGAGGCAGCGAACATATAACCCAACACTTCTTTTTGCTTCCACAGGCTCATAAAGTTTCGTGCAATAATATTCAAACGAAGTGGAATACGATTTTCTTTTTTGTGGGTTTCAGGAATGATAAAAAATACTAACAATGTAGATAGGACACCCATTAATGAAATGACATAAAAAATAGCGTGCCAGTGGAAATATTTTACGATATAACC
Organism: Rodentibacter genomosp. 2; assembly: GCA_001999425.1. Taxonomy (GTDB): domain Bacteria; phylum Pseudomonadota; class Gammaproteobacteria; order Enterobacterales; family Pasteurellaceae; genus Rodentibacter. Next base: position 48,677 of record MLHP01000010.1, read on the forward strand.
ACCAATAATTGGTGCAACCAATGGCGCAACCATAAATACCAGCGTGATGGTGGACATCACTTTTGAGAGTTCATTTTTACTGAATAAATCTCGCAATAATGCACCGGAAAGCACTACAGGCGCGGCACCGAAGAAACCTTGCACAAAACGAAGTGCGGTGAAATTTCCAATAGAATTGATTTCGGTTAGAACTAATGCGGTGATCGCACCGACAATCACACCAAGTAAAATGATCGGTTTACGTCCGAAACTATCGCCGAAAGGTCCCCAAAACAACTGCCCGAATGCCATACCATAGGCAAAGGCGGTGAGGGTATGTTGGACTTGTTCAGGGCTAATTTTCAGATCTTTGGCAATTTCTAAAAAAGACGGTAAGTACATATCGACACCAAAAGGCGGCAACATGGACAAAATGCCAAGGGTCATAATAAAAATGAATGTAGGTTTTATTGTTTTGCTCATATTATTTTACCAAACTGTCTATTTCTAATTGTGTGAGTGGGCGGTATTCGCCTTCTTCTAGGTTTTCGTCTAATTTTACTGTACCGATTTTCCAACGGTGTAATCCGACAACTTTATTGCCGAGTGCGGCGAACATTCGTTTAACTTGGTGATAGCGCCCTTCCGAGATTGTCAGATTGACATTGTAATCATCTAAAATTTCAAGTTTTGCGGGTTTTGTGAGTGTTTTTTCCCCACGTAATAAAATTCCTTCTTCAAAGGTTTGTGTATAATGGGGTTCAACCGGATCTGCAAGGGTCACGAGATAGGTTTTATCACAATGGTGTTTCGGGGAAGTAATACGGTGCGACCATTGCCCATCATCGGTGAGTAACACAAGCCCCGTTGTGTCCACATCTAAACGTCCGGCACTATGTAATTTTCCGGCGAGCGGGTAATCAAAAAATTGATAAATAGTGGGGTAGTCGCCATCATCATTTGAACATATGTAACCTTGTGGCTTGTTCAACATAAAATATTGCCCACTTTCCAGCCAAGTGAGTAAAGTATCTTCAAAATAAATTTTATCTTCTTTTGAAATTTTACAGGCGCTATTTTTTTCAATTTCACCGTTAATTTTGACCGCACTTTGGCGAATAGCTTTAGCTGCTTGAGAGCGGGTTAAGCCGGTATTTTCGGCTACGAATTTATCTAATCGCATAAGATTTCTCTTTTTTAATAGTTGGAGGTGTTTTACACAGATTTGAATCTGCCGGCAGGATAAAGAAAAATAAAAAAACACCCGTGGGATTAAGGAATAATGATAAATTAAGTTTGATTAAACCAAGATACGTAATCAAATTGATCGTAATACTTCATTCCATTCCAACCGGAAAACGTGAATAAATCACCCACTTGGTTTTGCTGTTCAAAACCTTTGATGTAAAAGGCAGAGCCTAATTCCGGATAAGGTTTGTGGGTAAACACCACTTTATTTTTGAACGGAAGCCGATCAAAGGCGACAAGATTTTCATCATCAATACCTTGTGCGCCGTCTTTATCTGTCATGATGATAAATAAATTATCGGGGTTAATCCGAGTTGAGCGGATTTGCCATTTTTCTCTTGCTTCCTGTTCATTGTGATAATGCATGAAATGAATTTCAATATCTGCCAATTTACCGACCGGATACGTTTTTTCAGAGACGACAAACTCAAGGGGCTGCTGTTGATAAAAGGTGATATTTTGCAAATAACGAATAAAGTCTTTAGGGCTTAAATAAAGATTCACAAAAGGTGAGTTAAAAGGTTCACCAAGATCATGCAAAATAAACGCACCGACACAGTTGGCGGAGATAACCGTCATACCATGGTTCTTCAAGCGTGATTTGAGTTGATTATTAATGAATTTTCTTTGCAGCCGATTAACTGCATATTTGACTTTCGATAGCAAAAGAGTGTCTCCCGATTGCGTCATCCTACTCTTTTTAACCTACTAATTCAACCTGTAATTTTTGTAAAAGATTTGTGAAAATTTGCGGTTCATCACAAATTTGGAGAAAAAAACAGAGTATAATCAAGTCGTTTTTTCAATTTGGTTCTGTGCGAATCAAGTTCCGTATCAACCACAATGGAGTATTTATATGAGCGAACAACTACGCCAAGCAGCATTGGATTTTCACGAATTTCCTATTCCGGGAAAAATTGAAGTTACCCCGACCAAATCATTGGCAACCCAGCGCGATTTAGCCCTCGCTTATTCTCCTGGTGTGGCGGAGCCCTGTTTGGAAATTGAAAAAGATCCCTTGGCGTCTTACAAATATACGGCGCGCGGAAACTTGGTGGCTGTGATTTCAAACGGTACGGCAGTATTGGGTTTAGGTAATATTGGCGCACTTGCAGGTAAGCCCGTTATGGAAGGAAAAGGGGTATTATTTAAAAAATTTGCCGGTATTAACGTATTTGATATTGAAGTAAATGAACATGATCCGGACAAATTAGTGGATATTATCGCTTCTCTTGAACCTACTTTTGGTGGTGTAAACCTTGAAGATATCAAAGCTCCGGAATGTTTCTATATTGAGCAAAAATTACGTGAGCGAATGAATATTCCGGTATTTCATGATGATCAACACGGTACGGCAATTATTAGTGCCGCAGCAATTATTAATTCACTTCGCATTATAGGCAAAAAAATTGGAGAGGTACGCCTTGTTGCATCAGGTGCGGGTGCCGCTTCAATCGCTTGTTTGAATTTATTGCTTTCCCTCGGAATGAAACGTGAAAATATCACAATCTGCGATTCAAAAGGTGTGGTATATAAAAACCGAGGTGATCGCATGGATCAAACAAAAGAAGATTATGCGATTGCAGATAACGGATGGCGTACGTTGGCAGATGCCATCCCAAATGCGGATATTTTTCTTGGTTGTTCAGCCGCAGGGGCATTGACACAAGATATGGTTAAAACTATGGCGGCGCATCCAATAATTCTTGCGTTGGCTAACCCTAATCCGGAAATTACCCCGCCGGAAGCTAAAGCCGTTCGTCCTGATGCGATCGTATGTACCGGCCGTTCTGATTATCCAAACCAAGTAAACAACGTGCTTTGTTTCCCATTTATTTTCCGTGGAGCCTTGGATGTCGGAGCGACAGCTATTAATGAAGAAATGAAACGAGCGGCCGTTTATGCGATTGCCGATCTTGCCCTTGAAGAACAAAATGATGTAGTCACTTCCGCTTATGGTGGTAAAGGTGCGACATTTGGTCCGGAATATGTGATTCCCCGCCCATTCGACCCTCGTTTAATTGTACGTATCGCACCGGCGGTGGCAAAAGCTGCAATGGAATCCGGCGTGGCAACACGTCCTATTGAAAATTGGGCTGAATATACCGAAAAACTCACTCAGTTTGTTTATAAAACCAGTTTATTTATGCGTCCGATTTTCAATCAGGCAAAACAATCTCCGCAACGTATTATTCTTGCCGAAGGGGAAGAAACGAATGCCTTACATGCTACACAAGAAGTTGTTTCTATGGGATTGGCAAAACCGATTTTGATTGGTCGTGAAAGTATTATTGAAGCAAAAATCAAAAAACTCGGTTTACGCTTACAACCGGGCGTTGATTTTGAGATCATCAATAATGAAAACAACCCTCGCTATGAAGAATGTTGGAAATACTATTATGAATTGACTAAACGAAAAGGCATTACTCAAGCGATTGCTAAACGTGTAGCGCGTTCAAATACAACTGTACTTGCCTCTGTTTTAGTCAGCCTTGGTTATGCGGATGGTTTGATATGCGGTTTATTCGGTTCTTACGGTAAACATTTAGCATCAATTCAAGATATTATCGGTTTAAAAGAGGGGGTGAAAGTCCCGGCTACATTACAGAGTTTGGTATTGCCAACCGGTAATGTATTCTTAACGGATACCCATGTAAACTTAGATCCTAATGCGGAAGAGCTTGCTGAAATTACGCTAATGGCGGCAGAGGAAGTACATCGTTTCGGAATTGAACCTGCGGTTGCATTGCTTTCTCATTCAAATTACGGCTCATCTAACGAATTAGGCGCACCGAAGATGCGTGAAGTTTTGGAAATTGTGAAAGCACGTGATCCTAAATTAATGATCGATGGCGAAATTCGCGGTGATTTAGCGATGAATGAGGCTCACCGCAGAGAAATTATGCCGGATAGTCCATTAAAAGGTTCTGCAAACTTGTTGGTTTTCCCGAATTTAAGTGCGGCGCGTATTAGTTATAGCTTGCTACGCGGTACAACAACCGCGGTGACTGTCGGCCCTATCCTTATGGGGGTCAATAAATCCGCCCATATTTTAAATCCGTCAGCCTCCGTTCGCCGTATTATTAATATGATTGCTTACGCAGCGGTACAGGCACAGCAAGATTAGGTATTTTATTAATGAAAAGTGCGGTTAATTTTAACCGCACTTTTTTGTTTTATTTATTCGCCAAAATGACCGCTCTTTTAGGTGCCGGATAGCCCTCAATCGTTTTACTATGATCATTCGGATCTAAAAAATCAATGAGGCTTTCATTTTCCAGCCAATCGGTTTTACGTTGTTCTTCCAGTGTTGTAATGGCAACATCCACACTGCGAACATTGGTAAAACCCGCTTTTTCCAACCAGTTTATTAAGGCAGGAACGGAGGGAATAAAATACACGTTTTTTATTTTGGCGTAGCGATCGGTCGGTACGAGAACGCTATTGACATTGCCATCAATGACTAGCGTTTCCAGTACTAATTCCCCACCTTTTTTCAGTTGGTTTTTTAGCTGGGTCAGATGATCCAAGGGGGATTTTCGATGATAAAGTACGCCCATGGAAAAAACCGTGTCAAAGGCGGCAAGAGGCTGCATTTGTTCTATGCCAAGTGGAATGAGGTTTACGCGGCGATCGTTGTTTAATAATTTACGTACGGCTTCAAATTGGCAGAGAAAAAGTTCGGTAGGATCAATGCCTACCACCATTTGGGCTCCCTCACCCAGCATACGCCACATATGATAACCGCTACCGCAGCCCACATCTAAAATAGTGCGATCTTTTAATGGCGCAAGATGAGGGAGAAGACGATCCCATTTAAAATCGGAACGCCATTCGCAATCCACATGAATACCGAATAAATGATAAGGGCCTTTCCGCCAAGGCATGAGCTGTTTTAAATGGTGAATAATACGTTGTTTTTCACCTTCTGAAAGCGGATAAGTGCGGTCGGATTTCACTGCATTTTTGAGATCAATACTCTCGGCATATAAATCAGGCAAAAAATCCACGACTTTTGACCATTTTTCATAGTCACCATGGGTTTGTTTTTCCCACGCTTTGAGTTGAAGGGGGAGGGTATCTAACCAATCGGATAATGGGCTTGTAGCAATTTGTTGATAAAATGGGCGAAAATCGATCATTTTGTTTCCTTACGGGCTTTTGAGAGCAAAATAATCCTAGAAAAGGTATTGAGGCTCTAAGAAAGCTCGCATTCTACCTTATTTAGATTTATTATTCTATTTGTGAAAATAAGATTTAGAGACAAGAAATAATGGATGCCGTAGAGTTATTGATGAATGTAACCCCCAATGAAACGCGTATTGCATTAGTGGAAGTGGGCGTATTAAAAGAAGTCCATATTGAACGCCAGGCAAAGCGCGGTATCGTAGGGAATATTTATAAAGGGCGGGTTACACGCGTATTACCCGGAATGCAGTCCGCATTTGTGGATATCGGTTTGGAAAAAGCGGCTTTTTTACATGCTTCTGACATTGTATCTCATACCGAATGCGTGGATGAAAATGAACAGAAACAATTTAAAGTAAAGAGTATTTCGGAACTGGTGCGTGAAGGGCAGGATATTGTGGTTCAAGTGGTGAAAGATCCGCTAGGCACAAAAGGCGCGCGCTTAACTACCGATATTACATTACCTTCCCGCTACTTAGTGTTTATGCCGGAAAACAGTCATGTAGGCGTTTCGCAACGTATTGAAAGTGAAGAAGAACGTTGCCGCTTAAAAGCGTTGGTGGAACCCTTCTGTGATGAATTAGGTGGGTTTATTATTCGCACGGCGACCGAAGGGGCGACAGAGGAAGAACTCCATCAAGATGCGGAATTTCTCAAACGTTTATGGCGCAAGGTATTAGAGCGTAAAAGTAAATATCCGACCCGTTCAAAAATTTATGGCGAGCCGGCATTACCGCAGCGTATTTTGCGTGATTTTATCGGTACAAGATTAGAAAAAATTCGTATTGATTCCAACATTTGCTTTAACGAAGTAAAGGAGTTTACCGATGAATTTATGCCTGAATTAAGTGATAAACTTGTGCTTTATACGGGAAATCAACCACTCTTTGATGTGTATGCTGTGGAAAGTAGCATTCAGCAAGCCTTGGATAAACGTGTGAATTTAAAATCCGGCGGTTATTTAATTATTGAGCAAACGGAGGCGATGACCACTATTGACATTAATACCGGTGCATTTGTGGGCCATCGAAATTTAGAAGAAACCATTTTCAACACCAATATTGAGGCAACAAAAACCATTGCGCAGCAACTTCAACTACGTAATCTTGGCGGTATTATCATTATTGATTTTATTGATATGCAACTGGAAGATCATCAAAATCGAGTGTTGGAATCATTACAGGATGCTTTGGCGAAGGATCGGGTGAAAACCAATGTGAACGGTTTTACCCAACTTGGTTTGGTGGAAATGACGCGTAAACGAACCCGTGAAAGCCTGGAACATATTTTATGTGATGAATGTTCTGTATGTCGCGGTCGCGGTCATGTGAAAACCGTGGAAACCGTGTGTTATGAGATTATGCGGGAAATTATTCGTGTCTATCATTTATTCAGCAGCGAGCAATTTGTGGTATATGCTTCTCCTGCTGTTGCGGGATATCTCATTAATGAAGAATCTCACGGGCTGCTTCCTGAAGTGGAGATGTTTATTGGTAAGCGTGTTCAAGTGAAAACCGAGCAATTTTATAACCAAGAGCAGTTTGATGTTGTGGTGATGTAGTAGGCTTGAGACAAATTAAAAAGAGCGGTCAAATTGACCGCTCTTTTTGACTTTATAGTCAGCTAAACATCATAAGTCCCCATAACAACCGCTTGATCTAAAATATGCCCTTGCATGGCAAAATGAAGATCATTGAAACGAAAGCCCGATTTGAGATCGAGTTTAGTATCGAGGGCATACACAATCAATTCATAACGATGTAAACAATTTGGGGGAGCCATACCACCATAGGCGGAGGCTTCATCAAGTTCAAATTTTCCTAACACACTCGCCCAAGAATTCGCACCTTGTACATAATCCGTTGCGGTTTGACTTTCGTTTTCTTGTACGCTTGTGCGTTCAAGATTGGCGATTAACCAGTGAATCCAGACAAACCCACTTGCCGTAATAGCATCTTTATCTTCAAGCACTACGGCGAAAGATTTTGTGCCTTCCGGCGCATCTTTAATTTCAAAGGGAATGGAATAGGTGGGCATACCGTTTAAGCTAAATTGTGTTCCACGTTTGCCGTATTTGTCTTCAAATGCGCCATTTTTGATGGCGGAGCTGGTTACGATCATCATATTCTCCTTATTTGGGGTCGTAAGCGGTGGGTTGAAATACTAGCATATCTCGTTTAGAAAACCACCGCAGATGATATTAAGCCAACAAATATATACCCTGATAAGGCATTAACGTCATTTTATTTTCTTCTAATGACAGTTCATCATAGTTATTCATTAATACCTCACCTTTCACATTTAACTCAACAGATTGCGGTTGATGACTCAAATTTGCCAACACCGTGAGGGTTTGCCCGTTAGCTTGACGTTGATATGCCCAAACGGATGGGTGATTTGGGAGTAAATCGGTGTAATTGCCCTCGGTTAAAATTGGCAATGTTTTACGCAATTTAATCAATGCTTGATAAGTGTAGAACACCGAGTGTTGATCCGCTAACGCTTTTTCTACATTGATTTCAGTATAGTTGCGTGCCACATCGATCCAAGGTTGGACGGTAGAAAAACCGGCATTTTCACTTTCGTCCCATTGTACCGGCGTGCGGGAATTATCACGGGATTTTTGTGCTAGAATTTTTATTATCAGATCGTCATTTACGCCTTTTTCTTTCAATTCCTCATAAGCATTTAAACTTTCCACATCACGATATGCTTTAATCGAGGTGAAATTTGGGTTCGTCATACCAATTTCTTCACCTTGATAAATATAAGGTGTGCCCTGCATACCGTGAAGTAGCATGGCTAACATCTTGGAGGAAATTGTGCGAAGCTCCCCCTCATCGCCAAAACGTGAAACAATGCGGGGCTGATCGTGATTGCACCAAAATAGCGCATTCCACGCTCTGCCATGCATTCCCTGTTGCCAATAGTTAAAAATGGATTTCAGTTCGACAAAATCAGGCTTAGCGTATGTCCATTTTTCACCGTTCGGGTAATCCACTTTGAGGTGATGAAAATTGAATGTCATAGACAATTCTGTGCCGTTTAAATTTGCATAACGTTGACAATGTTCAAGGCGGGTGGAGGACATTTCCCCCACACTCATCAAGCCGTAAGGCGTGAGGGCATGTTGATTGAGCATTTGCAAATATTCGTGGATCTTATGTCCATCGGTATAGAAACGGCGACCATCTCCCTCTAAATCATCTTCAAAATGCTCAGGTTTAGAAATCAAATTCACCACATCCAAACGCAATCCATCAATGCCTTTTTCTGCCCAAAAACGACAAATTTCAAACAATTCTGACCGCACTTTGGGATTTTCCCAATTTAAATCCGCTTGCTCGGGGGCGAATAAATGCAAATAATATTTTTGCGCTTTATCCGACCATTTCCATGCCGAACCACCAAATTTTGATTTCCAATTAGTGGGTTTTTCACGCCAAATATAATAGTCGTGGTATTCGCTTTGTGGGTTTTCTCCCTCTTCAAACCAACGGTGGAAAGTGGAGCTATGATTAAATACCATATCCATTACAATACGAATATTGCGTTTATGGGCTTCTGCGATCAGCTGCTCGAAATCTGCCATCGTACCGTAGATCGGATCAATTTCACGGTAATTGGCGATATCGTAACCGTTATCAATTTGTGGGGAAAGATACATAGGCGTGATCCAAATGCCATCAATGCCGAGGGTTTGTAAATAGTCCAAACGTTTAATGATGCCTTGAATATCGCCTGTACCGCTGCCGGTGGTATCTTGGAATGATTTTGGGTAGATTTGGTAGATAACACCGTTTTTCCACCATTGCGTGTTGTTATTCATCGTTGCTTTCTCGAGTAGGGGGCGTAAATTTGAAAATTCACGCTCATTTAAATAAGGAGAGTATTGACCGCCTGTCTGAATGGAATGTTGTTCCAGCCTGCGAAAGTGCGGTCGTTTTTCTGTAAGTTTTTTAGATTAAGCTAGCTCACCAGCTTTCTCTTTGCGTTTATACACAATCGTTGTCAGTACAAATGGGATAACAATCGCTGCGAGCATTGCAATGCCGAATACACCCCAGAATTGATGTTGCACGGAGAGGATACCCGGTAAGCCTCCTACCCCAATACTGCTTGCTAACACGCCGGATAAACCGCAGATTAATCCTGCTACGGCCGCGCCAATCATTGCACATAACATTGGAAAGCGATATTGGAGGTTAATCCCATACATGGCGGGTTCGGTTACGCCGAGATAAGCGGAAAGAGCGGCAGGAATTGCCACTTCACGAGATTGCGCACTTTTATTCACATAGATAATTCCGACAACCGCAGATGCCTGAGCGATATTGGACAACGCAATGATTGGCCATACCGGTGTTCCGCCAATACTTTGGATCATCTGCATATCAATCGCAAGTGAGGTTTGATGTACGCCCGTAACTACAAGCGGCGCATAGATAAACCCGAATAATGCTGCACCGATTGGGGCAAAATCTCCCGTCATGGCATATTTCACCACAAAGGCTACGCCATTACCGATTTCACGACCGATAGGTCCGATAATGCTATGAGCTAGGAACACGGCAAGGATAATGGAGACAACCGGTACAATGATAAGGTTTAAGAAATCAGGTACGATTTTTGTCATCAAACGCTCAATGTAAGAGAGCGTTAAACCCGCCATAATTGCCGGAATCACTTGTGCTTGGTAGCCGACTTTTTCAATACTAAACCAACCAAAATTCCAAGCTTCCGGCAATTGTGAACCAAGAGCATAAGAATTCATCCCCTGTGGGGAAACAAGGGTAATCCCAAGAACAATACCTAAAATAGGCGAAGTACCCATTTTACGGGCAATAGACCAACAAATTCCCACTGGTAAGAAATGGAAAATGGCTTCACCAATCAACCATAAGAAACTGTGCATACTGTTCCAGAATGGGCTGATTTGTGTTAGCGTTTTGCCATCAAACATGGCTATATCGCCAATCACATTACGGAAACCGAGAATCAATCCCCCACTAATTAATGCCGGTAGAAGTGGAATAAAAATATCCGCCATGTGTGAAATTAGACTTTCGTACCATTTTTGATTCTGACGTGCGGCTGCTTTTACCTGCTCTTTATCCACGCTTGCTAAACCTGTTTTATTCAACAAGATTTTGTAATAATCGCCCACTTCCTGACCGATCACTACTTGATATTGCCCGCCGGTCGAGAAATTTGCTTTTACCATTGGCAAAGATTCAATCGCCTTGGCATCAACCTTAGTTTCATCATTTAATACGAAGCGTAAACGGGTAATGCAATGTGTCACCGTTGCAATATTTTCACGTCCGCCAATTGCTGCTATCAGCTTATCCACGTTTTGAGGATCAATTTTCTGTTTAGCCATAAAAAACCTTTTTAGTATAAAAATTAAACCGTCGAGAATTATACGCTTTAGCTTTATAAAGTAAATGGGAACGTTCCCAATTCAAATGAAGTTATATTAGAAATGTGATAAAGATCACGAAATTGAAAGCATTAAGTGCGGTTATTGTTTGTGTTATTTTCAGCAATCGTATTTTTACTGCAAATGAAAGGAAACGAGTCGCTGTTCTACGGTTTTGTTTCCGTGAATTTGTGTGAGTAGCAATTCCACCGCCCAACTGCCTGCTTGCTCATAACCAAAATCAAGGCTGATGAGATTGGGAACGAAATGTTCTAGAAGAGGATTTTGCCCAATATAAGCAAGGGGAAGAATTTGTTGGCGTTCCTGTAAATATTTTACGGCACCGATGGCAAGACTGGTGGTGGCGCATAGTACGGCGTCAAGCGGTTGGGTAAGTTTCGCACAATGATGATAGCCGGCTTCAATATCAAGCGCGGTTAGTGCAAAATTTGGCGTAAGCTGATGTCGTCGACAGAAATTTAAATAACTTTGTGTACGTAATCGTCCCGTGGTTTCATCTTGGTCGTGTATGCCGAGGTAGCCAATGTGTCGGTATCCTTGGGCATAGAGTTTATCCATGAGGGCGTTAATCGCGTTTTGATCATCATAATGAACGCAAGAAATATCCTTAAAATAACGGGCAATCACGACGATATTTCCCTGCCATTGTTGCAATATTTCTTCGGAAAGGGGAGAGAATCCAAATACAATGACACTACCTACTTGGCGTTGTTTGAATAAATTGAGATGATGGGCAACTTGTTTTTCATCAAACTGACTTTCAACAATGATCGGCGTAATTTTTTGGCGGTAAAGTGTGGTCAAAATTGCCCGTAATGTTTGGGATTCGCCGCTTGAATTGAGTTTTGAAACAATAATCCCGACGACCGGTTCTTGTGCGCCACGCATAGCCCGAGCAGAGCGGTTTGGGCTGAAACCAACAGCGTCAATGATCTTTTGGACTTTCTGTCTTGTGGCTTCGCTGACTTTCGGATCATGATTTAAGACTCGGGAAACCGTAGATTTCCCGACTTGGCAAAGTTTTGCAATATCCTTAATCGTGTAATTTTTTTCCATCTTGGATTAATTTTTTACAGAGTAAACTTTAAATTTTGAAGTTTGTGCCAATACTTCAAACTGCCCAAAATGTTGTTGTAATAAATCGGGATAAGGCAGGAAAGCATTCGCCACAATGCGCAATTCCCCCCCTTGATTTAAATGCCATTTTGCTTGAGTAATCAGTGTTTTTACTGCCTGATAAGCCGTATCAATCCCATCGTGGAACGGAGGATTGGAAATGATGAGGTCAAATTTCCCTTCAACATCAGAGAAAACATCACTGGCAAAAACGTCGCCTTCCAACTGATTTTCCGAAAGCGTTTTGCGGGCTGATTCTAAAGCCATCGCATGAATATCGGTCATCGTAACATTTGATTTCGGATTAAGCTTTTTTACCATTGCGCCGATTACACCGGCTCCACAGCCGAGATCAAGCACCTTACCTTTAATAGATTGGTTGAGCGTAGAAAGTAAAAGTGCCGTCCCTACGTCTAGTTCATTTGCACTGAATACGCCCGGTAAACTATGAATTGTTAATCCATTGAGTTGAGGGTGTTGATAGGTTTTCCAAAAAGTATTGAGGGAAAAGTGCGGTCGTTTTTTCAGAGAAAAATGGTATAAACCGCAACGGCGGGCGGAATCAATTTTAGCAATATCACCAAAGGGTGAGAGTATTTTTTCTGCAGAACGTACACCGCAGCGGTTTTCACCGATGATGAGCATTTCTTGTCCGTCTTGCGCATTGGCAAGGAGCTGCATCAGTTGGAATTGTACTTCTTGCTTGTTTTTTGTCCAATAATAAACAATGAGATCTGCCTCACCTTGAAATTCAATGGAAAAAGTGACCGCACTTTGGCTGCGGGCGTAATCAAAATAGCCGCTCCAAACCTGAACGGATTGACAATACTGTGCCAATTTTTGTGGAAATTGATCCTTAATGCCGCCGGCAAGTAGCACGGATTTATCGTGGAAAAAGGAAAGGTGGCGTTCTAAAACTTCAGTTTCAAGGGATATCACGCTTTGAATCCTGTAGATTATTAGTTAAAATTGGGCACTATTCTAACAAAGATAACGCTAATAAAACATTTTTCATTAGTGTATAGCCAATTATTATAAGGAATTTTTTATGAAAAAAATCGTACTCGCGACAACAATGGCTGCTTTATTATCCGGTTGTCAATTAATTGATCAGATACAGGGTAAATCCCAAGCCCCCTCTAAAGTTGAAGCGACACCAGAGCAGATTGAGATGTTCAAAAAATTAGATGAACAGTTTGAGCGTGTCAAAAAAACCGGTACTGAAATCGAATTTAATGGTGAAAAATATGTGAAACAAACGAGAGCGGTAAAAGGCGATGATCCCCGTTTTATTAGCTTAGCCGTGAGTATAGACCGTTCGAACCGTAAATCGGTAACCAGTGAAACGTTTTATCTAAAAGATCTCTCCCATATGTCGATGTTGACAACAAAATATTTGGATTCCAATAAAAAAGTATGTGATTTGCAAACGTTAAGTTATGCAAACGCTGCTTACTATGCATGTGATGGTAATAATTTTCAGCGTTTCATCGCCGTAGTGCATAAAGAAAAAAATATACTATCGTTTCGTAGTCTAAAAACTTATCAGGAAAAACCAACGGAAGCGGAAGAAAACGCTATTGTTAAGAGCTTAATGAGCTACCCGTTTGATGCAATTTCTCGTTAATTAAAGATGGAAAGACGCAATCTTCTCTTAAAAGAGATGGGGATCACTCAATGGAAACTTCACCGTCCTGAGATATTTCAAGGGGCGGTGGGCATTAAGGTGGCGGAGCATATTCGTTTTGTGGTGGTATCCGATGAAAATCTGAGTACATTTCCTTTATTTGAAGATATATTAAGAAGTCTTGAATTAAAACGAGAAGATTGTCTTTGCTTGAATTATGAGCAAATTCAACATCTTGAATTAAATCATTCCGTATGTTATTGGCTACTTGCCGAAAATACGGAGAAAATTGACCGCACTTTGCCTCATTGTTTGCACGCTGAACGGATCTATCGCTCACCGAGCTATCAGGGTTTTCAATCTTCCCCCTCCGCTAAACGGGAACTTTGGCAACAAATTCAACAAGTTTAATTATATGCCTCAAATTTTTACTATTGAAGAATGCGATTTTGAACGTTTATACGAGATTGAACAACAGGCGCATTTAGTACCTTGGTCTTTCGGAACGCTAAAAAATAATCAAGGCGAGCGATATTTGAATCTGAAATTGGTTAAAGATAATCGAATTATCGGATTTGTAATTTGCCAAACTGTGCTTGACGAAGCAACCTTGTTTAATATTGCGATTGAGCCTGCTATGCAAGAGAAAGGATTAGGCACATTTCTTTTGAAGGAATTAATGGAACGGCTTAAAGCGCAAGGCGTTCAAACCCTATGGCTTGAAGTGAGGGAATCGAATCCGGCTCGTTGGTTATATGAAAAGCAAGGGTTTAATGAGGTGGATATTCGTAAAAATTACTATCCGAATCCTGATGGGGGAAGGGAAAACGCTGTTGTGATGGCGTGTTATTTATAAAAGTGCGGTCGTTATTGAGGAAATAACGACCGTTTTGTTAGGCATCTTGCGCCGGGAAAATAAACGGATTTAACCCACTGCGGGCAAAGCCTTTTTCTTCCATTTCGACATCTAAGAAAATAGAGGCTAAATCATCGGCGACCGCTTCTACGTTCGGATCTTTTTCTTGGAACATCATTTTTAAATAGCTCTCACAACTGCCACAGGTTTCTGCACGAATTAAGGCGAGTTCTTCATTTAATGACCACATTTCCAATTTGTCGTGTCCATTACAATTAGTGCATTGGGCACGCACAAGATTCCATTCGCTTTCGCAAAGTGAACAGTGTAAGTAACGCAAGCCTTGTGAAGTGCCGATGTGAATCATACTTGCTACCGGCACTGAACCACAAACAGGACAATAATGGATATTTTCTGTATTTTCTAAACGGCTTGCATGTGGAATTTGTTGAGTGAGTTGTAGCCAGTAGAGGGAAAGCGCTGCCCAAAGGAATACGGCTTTGTCACTGCTTACAAGATTGAATTCTTCCGCCAATAATTGGCTTGCCATTTCTTCTAACTCTGCGCTGGAGGCTTTCTCTAAAGATTCAATGGTTGCCGCCATTTGTTCATTGGCTTTGGGTTTGATTTCGTGCAGGATTTCTATTAGGTATTCACGCCAAATGCCGTTGCGTTTTAAGGTTTTGGCATTCAGCGGTTCTATGCCGCTTGTGTTTTCAATCTCTTGCTTAGAAAGTGGATTTTTCTCAAGGGTTGCCAGTTGGCTTTCCACTACATCTGCGGCAAATAAAAGATAATCCGCCAACGGGTGATCTTGGGCTAAATCACGTAAGCGTTTGGCGCGGCGTTGATAAAGATTTTTCGGATTGGCAAACAGTACTGCCGGTGTTTCGTAGGCATTTTTTTTCTGTTCTTTGATTTCCGCTTCGGAAAGAATTTTGATACTCATAATATTCTCTGTCTATAAGTAAAAAGTGCGGTTAAAAATGACCGCACTTTTTGAGTGAGTGAACCAGACTTAGTCTGAGATACTTTTGAATAAGGCTTTTGTTTTTTCGCCTTTGGTTTCGCGTTCACCGTCTTTTTCTAATTCAGGTAAGATTTCTTCACGATACCATTTCGGATGGTGTTTTTTCGCCCAACGAACGGTCACCCAACCTTCTATGATGCCGCGAATTGAGCCTTTCACCCAGAATGCCATATATATGTGTACCAAAATGCCGGTGAACAACATAAATGCACTTGCTGAGTGAAGGAGAATCGCAATTCTTAGTACCGGAATTGAGAAATAATGCGAGAAAAATTGACGCCACATGATAATACCCGTCGCTAACAAGGTAAACATGGCGAGGATCAATGTCCAAAATAACATTTTTTGACCCAAGTTATATTTACCATTGTAAGCAACCGCATGTTCGTTGCCTTTCAATACTTCTACGATGCCTTTCAACCAACGAATATCGTTTTTCTCCGGAATGTTGTGTTGCCAATATAATGAACATAAGAAAATAAAGGCGATAAACATTAAAATTCCGGTAAACGGGTGAACCGCACGCGCGAGTTGTGGTGTGCCTAAAATATCCGTTAGCCATGCAAAATCAGGGAAGAAAAAAGCCACCCCGGTAAACATGGTCAGGAAGAAGGTGATCACCAAAAACCAGTGGCTTAAACGTGCAGGAATGCGATGACGAACAATACGAGTATCGTTAGTAATTTCAAATTTACTCATCTTCTTTTCCTCCATGTTTATCTTCGTTCTCAAATTTTTCATGGTGATCTTCGACATCGGTTTCTACATTAGGCCCTACGGTTAAGTAGTGTCCGATTTCCGCTAAAGCAAGACCGCCCATAGCAACGGCTGCAACCGGCTTCAAGATGTCTTTCCACAAGGTGATGGTTGTATCAATATGTGGATCTTTCGGCAAACCATTGTAAAGCTCCGGTTTGTCGGCATGGTGCAGTACGTACATTACGTGGGTGCCGCCTACGCCTTCGGGATCGTAAAGTCCTGCGTTTTCATAACCGCGAGATTTAAGATCGGCAATACGTTGTTCCGCGTAGATTTTCATTTCTTCTTTTGAACCGAAACGAATTGCGCCGGTTGGGCAAGTCTTCACACAAGCCGGTTCTTGTCCCACCGTTACGCGATCCACGCAAAGAGTACATTTATATACGCGATTGTCATCCGGATTCATTCGAGGAATGTTGAAAGGGCAACCTGCGATACAGTAACCGCAACCGATACATTTGTCCGATTGGAAATCGACGATACCGTTTTTGTATTGGATAATTGCTCCTGGTGCAGGGCAGGCTTTTAAACAACCCGGTTCCGAGCAGTGCATACAACCGTCTTTACGAATTAACCATTCTAAACGATCGTTTTCTTCCACTTCGTTAAAGCGCATGACTGTCCATGCTTTGGCGTTAAGATCAACTGGGTTGTCATAAACGCCTACGCATTGTGCATTGACATCGGAGCGGATGTCATTCCACTCCGAGCAACCTACCTGACAGGCTTTACAGCCGATACAGGTGGAAACATCAATGAGTTTTGCTACTTCAACTTTGTGATCTCGCGCGTGTGGTGCCGGAGTGAGATCTGACGTTGCGGAGATCTTAATAATATCTTGAGATTGTACACTCATCGTTTATGCCTCCGCTTTCTCAATGTTTACCAAGAATGTTTTGTATTCTGGTGTTTGTGTATTGGCTTCACCCCAAGATGGCGTGAGAACATTAGTGGAGAATCCACGATTACCTTTTCCATTCAAGGCTTTCATATTCCAGTGAATCGGAATACCTACATGGTGAACAGTTTTGCCATCAATCTCCAATTCTTTCAAACGTTTGGTTACAACGGCAACCGCTTTGATGTAACCACGTTTTGAGGTGATTTTCACCATATCGCCTTTTTGGATACCTTTTTCTGCGGCTAATTTTTCTCCGATTTCCACAAATTGTTGTGGTTGGGCAATAATATTAAGTGCAGATTGTGCGGTCCAACTGTGGAAATGCTCGGTTAAACGATAAGTGGTTGCCACAAATGGGAACTCTTTATTTGAACCGATAAATTCACGGTCTTCCTTGTAGATACGCACGGTTGGATCGGTCACCACATTTGGGTGGAGTGGGTTGGTATCAATCGGGCTTTCAACTGGCTCATAATGCTCAGGCATTGGGCCATTATTGATTTTATCTACCGCAAATAAACGACCCACACCTTCGGCAGACATAATAAACGGCCCTGCCTCAGAACCCGGTGGTTGAGAGCCATAATCGGCAACATCAAACCAGTTCCAGTTTTTACCGTTCCATTTGATTAGCTGACGATGTTTATCCCATGGTTTACCATTAATATCTAAGGAAGCACGGCTATAAAGCACACGACGGTTTGCCGGCCAAGCAAAGCCCCAACCTACCGTACAACCTAAGCCAGACGGATCCGAATTATCCCGATTAGCGGTTTGGTTACCTTTTTCCGTCCATTGACCTACGTATAACCAGTTACCCGATGTAGTGCTACCGTCATCGCGTAAGTGAGCAAAACCATTGAGTAATTGCCCTTTTTTATACATCAGGTTGCCGTTTGGATCATAAAGATCTTCAAGGGCATAACCATTTAATTCTTTCGCTAATTCTTCCGCACTTGGTGAGTGTGGTTGCGCGTAATTCCAGGTCATCGCTTCAAAAGATTCAATACCGCGACCGCCTTCTTTTTTGTAGAGTTCGTGCATTTCTTCACGAATCATAGAAAGAATATCTACATCCGGTAATGCTTCCCCCGGTTGATCACAGCCTTTCCAGTGCCATTGCGCCCAACGACCGGAGTTGGCGATGGAACCGTCTTCTTCCGCAAAACAAGTGGTTGGTAGGCGGAATACTTCGGTCTGAATGTCCGCAGGGTTAACATCGTTTGATTCACCAAAGTTTTTCCAGAATTCAGAACTTTCGGTTTGAAGCGGATCAAGCACAATTAAGAATTTTAATTTGCTCATACCGGCAAGGGTTTTATTCTTATTCGGTAATGAATTCAATACGTTAAAACCTTGTAAGATCCAACCGTGCAACTCGCCATCATTCATTAATTTCACATGCGTGATAGGGTCGTATAAGCGATCTGTTTTCGGTAGGAAATCAAAGCCCCAACCGTTTTCTTTGGTTGCATTATCGCCATAAAAGGTTTTCATCATACTTACAAAGAATTTTGAAGTATTACGATAATAGTTGATTTGACCAGGAACGATGTCTTTTGGCGTAATCGCATTGATATATTGCTCATAAGATGAGTCTTTATCGTTTGGCAAACGCATATAGCCAGGTAGGGAAGTCGGTAACAATCCCATATCTGTCGTACCCTGTACGTTTGAGTGCCCACGTAACGCGTTAATACCGCCACCCGGCATCCCCATATTACCTAATAGCAACTGGATCATCGCCATTGAGCGAATGTTTTGCGTACCGATAGTATGTTCTGTAAAACCTAATGCATATAAATGCGTCATGGTTTTGTTCGGAGCGGAAGTTTTACCGATTTCCTCACAGATTTGTAAGAATAGTTTTTGTTTTACGCCGGTTACGCGTTCGACCATTTCAGGGGTGTAACGGGATACGTGTTCTTTTAATACATTAATCACACAACGTGGATCTTGTAACGTCATATCACGTTTGGCCTGACCATTCTCATCAAATTGATAATTCCAAGTTGATTTGTCGTAGCTACGTTTTTCCGCATCGTAGCCGGAGAATAGCCCGTCTTCAAATTTAAAGCCTTCGTTGACTAAGAAAGAGGCGTTGGTGTAGTGTTTAACGTATTCGTGTTGAATTTGATTCGTTTCTAATAGGTAGCGGATCACGCCCATTAAGAACGCAATATCGGAACCGGAACGAATCGGCGCATGAAGATCAGCAACAGAAGCCGTACGGTTAAAGCGTGGATCGATAACGATGATTTTTGCACCGTTTTTCTTCGCTTCAATCGCCCAACGGAATCCGACAGGGTGGGCTTCGGCAGGGTTACCGCCTTGAACGAGGATTAAATTGGCATTTTTGATGTCAACCCAGTTGTTTGTCATGGCACCGCGACCAAATGATGGAGCAAGACTTGCTACCGTTGGTCCGTGTCAAGTATTCGCTTGGTTACATACCGGTACCATCCCGAGCATTCGAATCCATTTTTGCGTCAGTAACGCGGCTTCATTGCTCATTGCGGATGCCGTCATAATTCCGGTGGTTGACCAACGGTTTACGGTTTTCCCGCTTGCATCAGTTTCTATAAAATTGGCATCACGGTCATCTTTCATTAAGCGGGCAATACGTTTAATTGCCTCCTGCCAAGAAAGGCGTTCCCATTTGTCGGAACCGGGTGCACGATATTGAGGGTATAACGCACGGCTTTCACTGTTTACATAATCAAGTGCACCGGCGCCTTTTGGACAGAGTGCGCCACGACTAATAGGATGGTCAGGATCGCCCTCAAGGTGAAATAATTTTGAACGGGTATTTGTACTTGTGTAGCTGCTTAAGCCCGTATTAGGTTTGCCTGTACTATAAAGCAACATACCGCAACTGACGGCACAATATGTACAGGTGTTACGAGATTCATAGGCGCGTAATAATTTATATTCACGCGGTGCTGCTAATGCATTTGCCGGAGCAAAGCCTAACATAGCAGCGGAAGTTCCCGCCATACCACCTGCACAGATCTTAAAGAATTTTCTTCTTGAGACCTGCATAATCACTCCTTTCAACAAGAGATTGTTGAGATATTATTAGATAGTAAAGAAATTCATCTAGAAAATTTAGTTGATTTCGTTAGAATAAAGACAATCAACAGACTAAATTGAGTATAAAAAAACATCAATTTAAGCTTGTCGTAGAATACCTATTTTTTAGTGATAAATCCATAATCAAAATGCATTATATCCACAAAATACGTGACTAAGATCACGAAATTAGCAAAAAAAGTTAACATTTTTGTTACATGATTTAATAGGCAGGTTATCAATGAATGGGTTAATTGAACAATCCATCAATTTTTTTTTAAAAAAGCCAAAAACATCAGAAAAATCAACCGCACTTTTACAAACAAAAAACGATTTTCTCGCTGTTGAAACCCCGGTTTCACTTGTTTATAACGGTATTTCTCATGCTGTGATGATGTGTTCTCCGCAGGATTTAGAAGATTTTGCTTTAGGTTTTTCTTTAACGGAAGGCATTATTAATCAACCTGCTGATATTTATGGTATTGATGTACAAGAAGTGTGTAATGGCATTGAAGTGCAAATTGAGCTTTCCAGTCGTCAATTTATGGCACTTAAAGAACATCGACGAAATCTTACCGGACGTACGGGGTGTGGAATTTGTGGCACGGAACAGTTAAACCAAGTCTATAAAAACTTTCCTAAATTAGGCCGCACTTTTCAGTTTGATGTTAGTTTGCTCGATAATTGCCTTTCTACATTGCAGGAAAATCAACAATTAGGTAACCAGACCGGTGCAACCCATGCCTGTGCATTTTTTGATTTACAAGGCAATATACTTGCTATTCGAGAAGATGTCGGACGTCATGTAGCATTGGATAAACTGCTTGGTTGGTATGCTAAAACCGATAAAGAACAAGGCTTCATTTTGACATCAAGTAGAGCAAGCTATGAAATGGTGCAAAAAGCAATTTCATGTCGTGTAGAAATGTTAGTTGCAATTTCCGCGGCAACGGATTTGGCGGTAAAAATGGCTGAAACTCATAATTTGACATTGGTAGGGTTTGCAAGAGAAGGCAAGGGGAATATTTATACCGGAAAAGAGCGGTTAATTTTTTAGGTGTTTTTCGCGATTAGGTGTTTTTCGCGATAAAGTGTTTCATTAATTCTTATCATAAAAAAGACGAGGCTGGTTGAATCGCCTCGTCTTTTTTGAAGTTTATTCCCCTTTTACTTCTTTCATCCAGCGATCAATTAAACGTTTCGCTTCTTGGTCGGCGCCAAACCGAATGAAATCAATATCAATTAGTTTTAATTTCATCGGATCGGGGAGATTTGGGTGCGATTTTGCGTGGATATTGGTCGGTAACTGATAAGAATCAGCTTCACGCCACGGAATTTCTTGTGCTTCGGCGGACAGGACAAAATCAATAAAACGTTTAGCATTTTCTAAATTTCGTCCGTTTTTGATAATACTTGCCGCCCCTAGGGTGTAACCGACTCCTTCGCAAGGCAGAATGCCGACAACAGGCGCGCCTTTATCTTTTTCACGTACATAGGCATGCATAAAACTAATATTCACTGCAGTTGCACCGGTAGAAAGATTGCTGGTTGTCATGCCGCTTTTGGTATATTGGTTGATATTTTTGTTTAAGGCTTTTAAATAATCGAACGCTTTATCTTCACCCATAATTTCGATTAAGGTCGAAAGAATACTATATCCCGTACCGGATACGCGAGGATCGGGATATTGCACTAAATCCTTAAATTCCGGTTTTAATAAATCCGCATAACATTGTGGCTTGGCGATGTTTTTTTCGGTAAGGGATTTTTCATTTATCCCAATGCCAAGTTCCATTAAATAAATAATTGAAGTGGTGTCACCGCGTTGTTCTACCAATTTTTTAAACTGAGGCATAATATCTTTTTGTTCAGGGGAACGATAAGTCGCAAGCAAACCGGCATCTCGTGCTTGAAGGTGCGGTTCAAAGGTTCCGCCATACCAAACATCAGCTTGAGGATTATCTTTTTCTGCTTTGAGCTTGCCTAGCACAGTGCCGGTGCTATGACGCACAAATTGTGTTTCAACATGATATTTTTTGCTAAATGCTTGTGAAACTTTCTCGCAGGTAGTGTTTTGAACGCTGCAATAAACAACGAGTTTTCCTTGTGCCTCGGCATGATTCGGTAAACTGAAACCTAAAAGAGTACAAAGTGCGGTAAATTTTAAGGTATTTTTTAAATGCGCATAGTGGGTCATCATGCATCCCTACTTATTATTAATTGATGAATTAAAGAAAAAAGTAAGTCAGCCCTTGAGGAAGAGAAGATTAGTTTCCTACGTCAGTGCTAACTGCTTCAGGTTCACGGGTATTTCTCAGCGATTTTGCACCCCGACTAACCGAGTCCACTATAAGCTGTCCCCCTATTTTTGTAAAGTCGGATCTGTTTATTGTTTCTGTCGTTGTGATGTTAAGAAATAATGTCTATAATGACTGTAAATTTAAACAGATAAAATAATGCTATGACGGATATTTCTGAATTACTTGATGGGTTGAATGATAAACAGCGTGAAGCGGTTGGGGCTCCCCTAGATAACTGTTTAGTACTGGCGGGGGCAGGGAGCGGTAAGACCCGTGTATTAACTCACCGTATTGCTTGGTTGATGGCAGTAGAAAATATTTCTGAAGGGAGCATTATGGCGGTGACTTTTACCAATAAAGCCGCAGCGGAAATGCGCCATCGTATTCAAGAAACATTAGCCAAACATTCCCAACACAGTTTATTTGGAATGTGGATTGGCACTTTTCACAGCATTGCTCATCGTTTATTGCGTGCGCACCATTTAGATGTCGGTTTGCCGCAGGATTTCCAAATTTTGGATTCGGAAGATCAATTGCGTTTAGTTAAACGCTTACTAAAATTGCACAATTTTGATGAAAAAGCTTTTCCTCCCAAACAAGCTTGTTGGTACATCAATAATAAAAAAGATGAAGGTTTGCGCCCGCATGAGATCGAGGATTTTAACGATCGCCAAGAGAGTGAATGGATTAAAATTTATCAAATTTATCAAGATACCAGTGACCGTGCGGGATTAGTGGATTTTGCGGAGTTATTGATTCGTGCTTATGAATTATTTGAAAAAAAACCGCTGATTTTGCAGCGTTACCAACAACGTTTTCAACATATTTTGGTAGATGAGTTTCAGGATACCAATAAAATTCAATATCAATGGATCAAAATCCTCGCAGGGCAGAGCGGAAAAGTGATGGTAGTGGGGGATGATGATCAATCTATTTATGGTTGGCGTGGCGCACAAGTTGAAAATATTCAAAAATTCCTGAAAGATTTCAATGCCAAAACCATTCGTCTTGAACAAAATTACCGTTCTACTGCGAATATTTTAAATAGTGCAAATGAATTAATTGCCAATAACACGGATAGGCTTGGTAAAAATTTGTGGACGGAAGGGGAAAAAGGAGAGCCAGTTGGAATTTATGCTGCCTTTAATGAGCTGGACGAGGCCAAATTTGTGGCGTCGCAAATTCAGGATTGGGTCGATAACGGAGGAAAACTGGATGATTGTGCCGTGCTTTACCGTAGCAATAGTCAATCCCGCGTGATTGAAGAGGCTTTAATTCGTAGTCAAATTCCTTATCGTATTTATGGTGGCGTGCGGTTCTTTGAACGTCAAGAAATTAAAGATGCCTTAGCCTATTTACGTTTGATCAATAACCGACAAGATGATGCCGCATTTGAACGCGTGATTAACACGCCGACACGAGGTATTGGCGACCGTACTTTAGATGTCTTACGAAATTTAACACGTGCACGTCAAATTACATTATGGCAGGCGATACAAGTTGCTATCCAAGAAAATATGCTTGCGGGACGAGCCGCCACTGCATTATTACGTTTTCAAGAATTAATTAATTCTTTACAACAGGATACCTTTGAAATGCCGCTTTTTGCCCAAACGGATTTTGTGATTAAACATTCCGGTTTGTATGAAATGTACAAACAGGAAAAGGGGGAAAAGGGCGAAGTGCGGATAGAAAATTTGGAAGAATTAGTCACTGCGACTCGTGAATTTATAAAACCCGACGAGGCGGATGAGATGACGGATCTCACTGCTTTTCTAACGCATGCTTCACTTGAAGCGGGAGAGGAACAAGCGTCACCGCATCAATCTTGTGTTGAAATGATGACATTGCATTCCGCAAAAGGATTGGAATTTCCCCGTGTATTTATCGTAGGCGTGGAAGAAGGGCTTTTCCCGAGTTTTCGCTCGTTTGAAGAGCCAGGACGCTTGGAAGAAGAGCGCCGTTTAGCATATGTCGGTATTACCCGTGCGAAGAAAAAATTAACTATTTCTTATGCGGAGAGTCGTCGTTTATATGCGAAAGAAGAACGCCACCTCCCATCCCGTTTTATTGCAGAGTTACCGCAAGAATGTATCCAAGAAATTCGTTTGCGTGGAACGGTGACACGGGCAATAAATCTCGCGAAAGTGGGAACGCTGTCCCATTCGCTAGAGAATGAAAACGGATGGAAAATGGGGCAAAAAGTGAAACATGAAAAATTCGGTGTCGGTACGGTGATTAATGTTGAAGGGAGCGACAATAATACAAGATTACAAATTGCTTTCCAGGCCCAAGGTATTAAATGGTTGATTGCGCATTTGGCGAAGTTAGAAAAGATGTAATTTCCTTCTCATATTCCGACAAGACATAGTCAATAACCTTTAGTGATTTGGCAAAGTAAGCTAAAGTACGGTAGAATCCGATAGTTTTTTATTTTACCTATTGGTTTTTTTGAAAAGTGCGGTGGATTTTGACCGCACTTTTTGTTAAGTGATTATCAACAAATTCCCATGTTTAAATTTATCTTCAAACGTATTTTGATGGTGATTCCAACCTTTATCGCCATTACTTTTGTTACCTTTGCGCTTATACATTTTATCCCGGGTGATCCGGTAGAAATTATGATGGGCGAACGTGGATTAACGCCTGAGGCTCACCAGCAAATGATGCATCAATTAGGTTTAGATCTCCCGTTATATCAGCAATATTTCAACTATATTGGTAATGTGATCCAAGGGGATTTTGGTGCTTCATTTCGTACCCAACAACCTGTTATTACCGAGTTTTTTACCCTTTTTCCTGCTACGGCCGAGTTGGCATTTTTTGCCTTACTTTGGTCGCTGATCGGGGGGGGGATTCTTGGCACGATTGCTGCGGTGAAAAAAGACAGCTGGATTTCACATACGGTAACCGCTGTTTCGCTTACCGGTTATTCTATGCCCATTTTCTGGTGGGGCTTGATTCTGATCTTATATGTCTCGCCTTGGTTTGGCTTGCCACAAGGGGGGCGTTTAGAAAACGATTTTTGGATTGATACGCCAACAGGTTTTATGCTAATTGATAGTTGGCTTTCCGGTGTACCGGGGGCATTTGAAAATGCGGTGAAGTCCTTGATTTTGCCTGCCATTGTATTAGGCACAATACCGCTTGCGATTATTACGCGAATGACCCGCTCCGCTATGTTGGAAGTATTAGGCGAAGATTATATTCGTACGGCTAAGGCGAAAGGGCTAAGTTATACACGTATTGTGATTGTACATGCTTTGCGCAATGCGTTGATTCCGGTCGTGACCGTAGTAGGATTAATTGTCGGTCAATTACTTTCCGGTGCGGTATTGACGGAAACGATTTTCTCGTGGCCGGGTATTGGAAAATGGATTATTGATGCTATTCATGCTCGGGATTATCCTGTGCTACAGGGCTCGGTTTTAATTATTGCTACAATTATTATTGTGGTGAATTTAACCATTGATTTACTTTACGGCGTGGTAAATCCGCGTATTCGTCATTGATGTAGGAGAAAAAATGACAGACACGACTTCCATGTTAGTGCCTAGAACGCCTTTACAAGAATTTTGGTTTTATTTTAAGCAAAATAGAGGGGCGTTGATTGGGTTAATCTTTATTTTGATCGTTGCCTTAATCAGTATTTTTGCACCCTATATTGCCCCTTTTGATCCTGCTGAACAAAATCGTGCGGCATTATTGTTACCACCTGCTTGGTATGAAGGCGGTAATTCGGTTTATTTGCTCGGTACGGATGATATTGGTCGGGATATTCTTTCACGTATTATTTATGGTACCCGAATTTCAGTTTTTGCCGGTTTTGTGATTGTGTTGCTTTCTTGTTTGTTGGGAACGAGCTTAGGATTGCTTGCCGGTTATTATGGCGGAATATTGGATACGGTCATTGTACGTTTAATTGATATTATGCTGGCAATTCCGAACTTATTACTGACTATTGTCGTTGTTTCGATCTTAGAGCCTTCTTTATTGAACGCCACCTTGGCTATTGCGGCGGTATCCATTCCAAGTTATGTTCGTTTAACCCGCGCTGCGGTGATGAACGAAAAAAATCGTGATTATGTAACCTCATCTAAAGTAGCGGGTGCGGGGGTATTACGCTTGATGTTTATTGTGATTTTACCTAACTGTTTAGCACCACTTATTGTACAAATGACGATGGGAATTTCTAATGCGATTTTAGAACTTGCCACGCTGGGATTCCTTGGCATTGGTGCTAAACCGCCAACACCAGAATTAGGCACCATGCTTTCCGAAGCGCGTAGTTTTATGCAGGCGGCTAACTGGTTGGTAACGATTCCGGGCTTGGTGATTTTATCTTTGGTACTCGCCTTTAATTTAATGGGTGATGGTTTGCGTGATGCGCTTGATCCAAAATTGAAACAATAAGGGGGCGGCATGGCATTATTAGAAGTAAAAGAGCTTTCTGTTCAGTTTGGCGATAAAAATACGCCTTTTAAAGCGGTAGATCGCGTAAGCTATCAAGTAGAACAAGGCGAAATATTGGGTATTGTCGGGGAATCCGGATCCGGTAAGTCGGTGAGTTCTTTAGCCATTATGGGGCTGATTGATTATCCGGGGCAAGTGTCAGCAGAATCCTTAGTATTTGAAGATAAAGATTTATTAACACTTAGCAATAAAGCCAAACGCTCGCTTATTGGTGCGGATATGGCAATGATTTTCCAAGATCCGATGACCAGTCTCAATCCTGCCTATACAGTCGGATTCCAAATTATGGAAGCACTAAAAGTTCATGAGGGCGGTTCAAAAAAATCACGTCGTCAGCGTGCTTTGGAATTACTACGCTTAGTGGGGATTCCTGATCCCGAATCACGTATTGATGTTTATCCCCACCAACTTTCAGGTGGAATGAGCCAACGTGTGATGATTGCGATGGCAATTGCCTGTAAACCAAAATTATTGATTGCCGATGAGCCGACCACCGCGTTGGATGTGACGATTCAAGCGCAAATTATGGATTTATTGCTCGACTTACAGAAAAAAGAATGTATGTCGTTGATTTTGATTACCCATGATCTTGCGTTGGTTGCTGAAGCGGCGCATCGCATTATTGTGATGTATGCCGGTCAAGTTGTGGAAGAAGGGCGGGCTGCGGATATTTTTCGTGAACCAAAACACCCTTACACACAGGCTCTATTGCGTTCTTTACCGGAATTTGCAGAAGGTAAATCTCGTTTGCAATCTTTACCGGGCGTTGTACCAGGAAAATATGATCGTCCGAACGGTTGTTTGTTAAATCCTCGTTGCCCTTATGCCACAGAACATTGTCGCCAAGTTGAGCCGGAATTACATCACATCGCTGATCGTAAAGTGAAATGTCATATGCCGCTTAATATGGAAGGCAAACCCGTCGAGTATCAAGGAGCATAATAATGAATGAAGTAAAAGAAAATGCACCTAAAAATGAGATATTACTCAATGCGATAGGGTTAAAAAAATATTATCCCGTCAAAAAAGGCTTATTTGCGAAACCTCAGCAAGTGAAAGCCTTAGACGGTGTCTCTTTTCAGTTGGAACGGGGTAAAACCCTTGCTGTGGTAGGGGAGTCCGGTTGTGGAAAATCAACACTCGGGCGTTTACTGACCATGATCGAACAACCAACTGAGGGAGAGTTGTATTACAAGGGGCAAAATTTTTTAGAAAATAATTCGGCAATGAAAGCCTTACGCCGTAAGAAAATTCAAATTGTTTTTCAAAATCCTTATGCTTCATTAAATCCACGTAAAAAAATTGGCGCTATTTTGGAAGAATCTTTAATTATCAATACTAAACTTTCTGCTAAAGAGCGGAAAGAAAAAGTGCTTTCTATGATGGCAAAAGTAGGATTGCGTGCAGAGTTTTATGATCGCTACCCTCATATGTTTTCCGGCGGACAGCGTCAGCGTATTGCTATTGCGCGAGGTTTAATGTTAGAGCCGGATATTGTGGTAGCGGATGAACCGGTGTCTGCCCTTGATGTATCGGTGCGTGCGCAGGTATTAAACCTTATGATGGATTTACAAGATGAACTGGGGTTGTCTTATGTGTTTATTTCTCACGATCTTTCCGTGGTGGAGCATATTGCTGATGAAGTCATGGTGATGTATTTGGGGCGTTGTGTGGAAAAAGGCACGACAGAGCAAATTTTTTCTAATCCGCAACACCCTTATACGCAAGCACTGCTTTCGGCTACCCCTCGCCTTTCGCCAAGTTTACGCCGCGAACGCATAAAATTAGCGGGGGAATTACCAAGCCCGATTAATCCACCGAAAGGCTGTGCTTTTAATCCGCGTTGTTGGAAAGCAACAGAAAAATGCCGTGAAGAAAAACCAATATTATCGCAGTATCCTGATAGTAAATTGATTGCTTGTTTTCATATTGATTAGTAAAACGAGCGGAGAAACAACCGCACTTTAAGTAAAAGTGCGGTTGTTTTTTTAAGTGTTTTTCTGTGGATAACGAGATTGGAAAATGGTGAAAATGGTTAACCCGATAATCCCCAGCATCGCACCGCTAAATCCGATATATTCCAATCCGACGTAATTCATGATTTGACTGCCTAATAACGCACCGGCACCGATTCCCGCATTAAATATGCCCGAAAAGATTGCAGTGGCAACATCGGTGGCGTCCGGTGCAAGTTTTAGTACCTGCATTTGCAAAGCAAGTCCAATACAGGAAATGCCGATTCCCCAAAGGAAAGCTAGGGTGAATATTGTGGCGATATAGTGGGTTGAGCTGAGTAATAGTGTGAGTGAGACAATGAATAATACCATTGCACTTAGAATAAATTTTGAGGGATTAAAGCGGTATAACCGATTGAACAGTAAACTTGCACTAATGCCTGACAAACCAAATACAAGGAGAATCATCGTAGTAAGATTTGGTGCTAATTGCCCGATTTGAATCATAAAAGGCTCAATATAGGTATAGGCGGTAAAATGTGCGGAAATGATGAGTGCGGTTGTAATATAAAGCCCGATTAATAATGGACGTTTAGCGAGAACAGGTAAACTGGCAAGTGAGCCGGCATTTTTACTTGGAAGCCGAGGCAAAAGACGAATAATTAAGAACATTGCCACTAGTGCTAAGGCGGCAATAATGGCGAAAGTGACCCGCCATCCGACAAGCTGACCGATTAAGCGTCCGAGAGGTAAGCCTAAGATCGTGGCAAGGGACGAACCGATCGCAAGCATACCGAGTGCTTGCGTTTTTTTATTTTTAGGGGAGATTCGCATCACGAGAGAGGCGGTGATAGACCAAAAAACAGCATGGGATAATGCGATACACATACGGGCAATCAGCAATAGCCAAAAATTCCACGCAATAACAGAGAGGATATGTCCAATAATAAAAATCACAAAAAGTTTAATAAGTAAACTTTTCCGTTCCATTTTTCCTGTCGCAAGCATAGCCGGTAAAGACATCACCAGCACAGTCCAAGCATAGACTGTCATCATTAAGCCGGTTTCTGCGGTTTGCATCTCAAAACTTTGAGCGATATCTGTCAGTAACGCAACCGGCACAAATTCTGTTGTATTGAAGATAAAAGCAGCACAAGCCATGATGATGACTCGCCAATTTTGGATTTCTTCAGCTTGTTGATAAAAGGACATTATTTCAATTTTTCTTTAATGAGATTTTTTAATTGTTTCCGAAAATCTTTATTCAATTCCAGTTTGTACTGGGGAGAATAGCAACTATCAAAAAAGCGAATAGGCAATTTCAACTTTTTATATTTCTCATTTGTAGCGGAGAGCGTGAGATTAATATCGCATTGCATCGTGTGTAAATCAATTGCACCATTGCCTTCACCTAAAAGTGCGGGAGTTTTTAGGGTGATTTTATTGACAGTTAATAAATTATTTTCAAGGCTTAATGATGAAATAAGGGTTTGATAGGCGGTATTCATACTTTTACCTTGTAATAATTCATCATTGTAATTAATCGGCAAATATTGTGAGAGCAGATTCAATAAATTAATTCCTAAAAGTTCGCCGTCTCGTGCATTAAAGTCAAATTGCCCTTGTATTAATTCTGACTGAGCAAAGGCGAGCTGAATATTAAAATCGGTCGTACCGGTCATCGTATTTGGAAAACTCAGTAAGCTGAGTAAACGTTCCATCGGAAAATTTTTACCGGAAAATTTGACCGCACTTTTTTGTGCAAGACTATTGAATTTCAGCACGGCTAAACAATCAGTAGTACAGACAGGCTTTATATAGGCTGCCAACATTTTTTGCGGTTTAGAGAAATTGGCGTGTACCTCAATATAATCCAATGCTTGACCGTTTAAAGATACTCCATCAATTTGGAACAATGATTCGTTGCCTTGATTAAGGGCGATATTTCCTTTATTAAAAGAAAGATTGAAACCGGTATTTCTACCGTAAATAGGTTTTTCAAGTTCGATAGACAGATGGTTCTTACCATTAAACGGAATATCTTTTGCTAATAATTTTTTCAGTGGGAAATCTGAAAAATTCATCGTTATTTTGGCAGAATTAAGTGATTTTTTGCTTAGTTTCGCTTGATTAATCTGGAGTTGTTCCAGTTTTGGTTCACCGATAACTAAGGGTAAAAATGCCAATTTTCCTTCAATCTGTTTGAGAGAAATCTCGTGATAATTCAGCTGTTCAATAGAGAAATGAGGTTGAGGAATGAGGTTAAAGTCAAGGGATTTTACTTGAATATTATGTTGGGCTAATTGTTCGGTAAGCTGTGTTTTGGCTTGTTGAAGTTGGATGTAAAAAAAAGTCAAGATCGCAACAAGCACGATCAACAGGCTTATTGCGATCTTTTTCATTTATTTATCCTCGTCAATACGACTTGCCACGGCATTTTGCTGATTTTTGTATTTGGCGTTTTCACGGCGATTGTAAGGGCGGGCAGCCTCTCCGCTTAATACTTCAAAACTTAGCGCACCGATAATCATATTGGGACGCAATGCTAAAGGTAATTTACCGGAATTATAAAATTCCAGTACGATTTTTCCTTCCCAACCCGGATCAATGCGGTGTGCCGTTACATGAACCATTAATCCTAAACGCGCGAGGGAAGACCGCCCATCTAGCCAGCCAATGATATTCGCCGGTAATTTGACGGATTCTAAAGTGGTTGCCAAAGCCAATACGCCGGGGTGTAGAAAAAAAGCTTCATCATCAGGAATGATAATTTCATCACTCATGACCGATTCTAATTGTGCCGAGACTTCTTCTTTCGGCCCGCTTAAATCAATATAAGGTGCAGAATGTTCACGAAATACCCGAAAAGAATTACCCAGACGCACATCAATGGTTGCACCGTTAATTTTGTCATTAGCGGGACGAGGGGTTAAAGAAATAATGCCATCATCAAGATAGCGTTCAATATCGGTATCGCAAAGACGCATAATTTCTCCTATTTTTGGTTTAATAAATGAAGAATTTGAGCTTTTAACATATTGATCGCAATGCGGTTTTTACCACCACGAGGAATGACAATATCGGCGTATTGTTTAGACGGTTCAATAAACTGTAAGAACATTGGACGCACGGTTGAGCGATATTGGTCGATCACAGATTGAAGTGAGCGTCCACGTTCTTCCATATCACGTTGCAAGCGGCGGATAAAACAAATATCCAACGGGGTATCCACAAAAACGGAAATATCCGCTAATTGGCGTACTCGTTCATCGGTGAGTAATAAAATACCTTCTAAAATAACGATGCGTTTAGGGGTGAAGTGCGTGGTTTCAGCGGTTCGAGTATGCTCTACATAGCTATAGACGGGAATATCCACCGCTTTATTGGCTTTTAAATCTTTTAAATGTTGAATGAGTAAATCACGATCCATCGAGTTAGGGTGGTCATAATTGGTTTTCACGCGCTCGCTCATTTCTAAATGGCTTTGGTCTTTATAGTAACTATCTTCTGCAATAATACCGATTTGCTGACAACCTAATTCGTTACAGAGTTCTTTGTGAACAGTAGAGGCAATAGAACTTTTTCCTGAGGCAGAGGCGCCGGTGATGGCAATGATGATACAAGATGAATCTGGCATAAATATAACCTAGAGGCTGATAAAATTGCCTGAATTATAAAGAAAAGTGCGGTCAATTTCACCTTTATTTTATGCCATCAATTCGCAAAATTGTGAGGAGAGTCACGGTATTCTTCTTCGTTTTCACGTAGTATTTTGGCGTTTTTCTTCAGATAGGAGTTGATTATGACATTCAATAAAATTTCTCTTTCTATTTCAACCGCACTTTTAGCGGGCGGTTTAATGATGTCTTCTGCAGTGAATGCCAAGGGACGCTTGGTGGTGTACTGTAGTGCCACGAATATTTTATGCGAAACTACCACGAAAGCTTTTGGCGAAAAATATGATGTGAAAACGTCGTTTATCCGCAATGGTTCGGGCAGTACCTTTGCAAAAGTCGAGGCGGAAAAAAATAATCCGCAAGCGGATATATGGTTTGGCGGTACCTTTGATCCGCAAGCGCAAGCGGCAGAATTAGGGTTGATTGAGCCCTATAAGTCTAAGTATATTGATGAAATTGTTGAATCGTTCCGTGATCCGGCAAAAACGAAAGGTCATTATGTCTCCGCCATTTATATGGGGATTTTAGGTTTTGGGGTGAATACCGAGCGTCTTGCTAAACTAGGTATTAAAGAAGTCCCGAAATGTTGGAAAGATTTAACGGATCCAAATTTAAAAGGTGAAATTCAAATAGCCGATCCGCAAAGTTCCGGTACGGCTTATACTGCCATCGCGACCTTTGTACAACTTTGGGGAGAAGATAAAGCCTTTGATTTCTTTAAACAATTACATCCAAACGTATCACAATACACCAAATCCGGCATTGCACCATCACGCAATGCAGCACGGGCTGAAACCGCAATTGGCATTGGTTTTTTACACGATTATGCACTAGAAAAACAGCAAGGCGCACCATTAGAATTAATCGTACCTTGTGAAGGAACGGGTTATGAATTAGGCGGAGTGAGTATCCTTAAAGGTGCTCGAAATCTTGATAATGCCAAATTATTTATAGATTGGGCACTTTCGAAAGAAGGGCAGGAGCTGGCTTGGAAGAAAGGGGAATCTTTACAGATTTTAACCAATACCACAGCTGAGCAATCTCCGGTAGCATTTGATCCGAGCAAACTCAATTTAATCAATTACGACTTTGAAAAATATGGTGCGACAGAAGAACGTAAACGTCTTATTGAAAAATGGGTTCAAGAGATTAAATTAGCGAGGTAATATTCTGAAAGTACGGTTGAAAATTACGGTATGATGTAGCAAATGCACAAAAATAGATATTTCAACGACATGTAGGGACACACTGCGTGTGTCCCTACAAGCTAGCTAACCAGAAAACAGATTTGTGTAACTGCTGCAGAATACTGGAAAATTATCAATTTTTGACCGCACTTTGATCTTGTTTTATAAATATGAGATGAATTTGTGGCGTGAGTCTCTCGTATATACTACAGAAAACGCTAAATAGCCTTGCGGAGGTATTAATGAGAAAGCAGGCGCTTTTTGAAAGCAATTGGTTTTGGATTGCTATTGCTCTAATGGGGTTCGTTTGTTTGCCTTCTACGGCACTTTATTATGGCATCGCTGAATCAACTCCAGAGGAACTGCTGGAGGCGATGGGATGGATGGCTCCTAATCTTAGTTGGTTTTGGTTCGGTACATTATTGCTGATTCCTGTTATCTCGCATTTTTTCAGGCAGAAGGCTCGCCAACAAGGATTATTTGAATTTCTGCTGATTTGTACAATTGTTACATTTATCTTTATCTCTGCAACACTCGCTAAAATGAGTTTAGGTTATTCAATTTTTATTTTGCTGGTGTCATTGATTGCCATGGCAACGAATGCTCTGGCAAAAATGAAAATAATGCAAGGTGATAAATTTATCATCGCTTCACTTATCAGTATTGTATTGATGATTTTCTTCTTTATTGTCTATCCTACCTTGGCAATTTTTATTTCTATGTTTTATGACGGTTCGGAATTTGTTCCAACCCAATTCTTAACAATCCTTGAACAGCCCTATATTATTCGCATCATTTTCAATTCATTGAGTGTGGCGGCAACGATTGGTATTTTGGCAACGCTATTTGGTTTAATTTTTGCCCTTTATACGACACGTATCGCCAAACGTACCGCTTTTATCGGTAAAATTTTCTCAATTTTACCCATTGTCACCCCGCCATTTGTGGTCGGATTGGGGGTAACGTTAATGCTTGGACGTTCAGGCTACGTTACCCAATTTTTAGTAGAGTATCTTGGCTTTAATAACAACTGGTTATACGGTTTTACAGGGATTGTCATTGCTCATACACTGGCATTGACACCCATGTCTTTTATGATTTTGGAGGGGGCGCTCAAATCTGTTCACCCTTCCATTGAAGAAGCTTCATATACCTTGCGTGCAAACCGCTATCAAACCTTTTTCAATATCATTTTCCCACTATTGAAACCGGCACTGGGTAACTCATTCCTTGTGGTTGCCATTCAATCTTTAGCGGATTTTAGTACGCCGTTGGTACTTGGCGGTAGTTTTGATGTCATTTCCTCACAAATTTACTTCTTTATTGCAGGCTCACAACTTGATTATGCTTCAGCCAGTACACTGGGGAGTTTATTGCTTATTTTCTCGCTATCCATTTTCGTGATCCAGTATGTATGGATAGGTAATCGCTCGTACGTGACGGTTTCTGGTAAATCCTATCGTGGTGATGTGCAGGATCTGCCGAATCTTATGAAATACGCCATTATGTTGATTTTAGGTTTTTGGGTGTTATTCAATGTGGTTCTCTACGGCAGCATTTTCTACGGCAGTTTTACCGCTAATTGGGGCGTAGATTACACATTAACCTTCAAACATTATCTTGCGCTATTTGGTCAAGGTTTTAGCGATGGGGCTTGGCCGTCTCTTATCCAAACCGTCTTATTTTCCGCTGCCGCGGCGCCAATTACGGCACTGTTTGGTTTATTGATTGCCTACATTACGGTGCGTCGTGATTTTAAAGGGAAGAAGACGTTAGAATTTCTCACCTTACTTTGCTTTGCCGTACCGGGGACGGTTGCGGGGGTGTCTTATATCCTTGCTTTTAATAACGCACCGATTTATATCACAGGGACGGGATTAATCATTATTCTCTCTATGGTCATGCGTAATATGCCAGTGGGGATGCGTGCTGCGATTGCAGGTTTGGGACAATTGGATAAATCTCTTGATGAAGCCTCACTTTCGCTTAAAGGCAGTTCTTTTAAAACCCTTGTATTTATTGTGCTGCCATTGCTTAAGCCGGCATTATTATCTGCATTAGTCACCAGCTTTGTACGCTCTATGACAACAGTGAGTGCTATCGTCTTTCTTGTCACTGCCGATACCCGTGTTGCGACATCTTATATTTTAAATAGAGTAGAGGACGGTGAATATGGTGTGGCGATTGCCTACGGTTCTATTTTAATTGTGGTGATGATGGCGATTATTCTATTTTTTGACTGGCTCGTGGGGGATACCCGCATTAGCCGATCCAAAGCGAAAAAAATGAATTAAGCACCGTCTGAACATCTATAAAAGTGCGGTATAAAAATAAATAGTTTTTAAAAGGTAGTAATGATGAACAACGATTTTTTAGTATTGAAAAATATTACCAAAGCATTTGGTAAGGCTGTCGTAATTGATAATTTAGATTTAACCATTAAACGTGGCACAATGGTGACCTTGCTTGGGCCGTCCGGTTGTGGCAAAACGACAGTATTAAGATTGGTGGCAGGGTTGGAAAATCCCACAAGTGGTCAAATTTTTATTGACGGTGAAGATGTAACGAAATCGTCTATTCAAAACCGTGATATTTGTATTGTATTTCAGTCTTATGCTTTATTTCCGCATATGTCTATTGGCGATAACGTGGGTTACGGCTTAAAAATGCAGGGTGTGGGCAAACAAGAACGCACTCAGCGGGTCAAGGAAGCCCTCGAATTGGTGGATTTAGCCGGTTTTGAAGAACGCTATGTGGATCAAATTTCCGGTGGGCAACAACAGCGTGTGGCGTTAGCCCGTGCTTTAGTTCTGAAACCAAAAGTTTTGTTATTTGACGAGCCATTGAGCAACTTAGATGCGAACCTTCGCCGTTCTATGCGTGAAAAAATTCGTGAATTACAACAACGATTGGGTATCACGTCCTTATATGTTACTCATGATCAAACCGAAGCCTTTGCCGTATCTGATGAAGTTATTGTGATGCATAAAGGTAAAATTATGCAAAAAGCACCGGCAAAAGAGCTTTATCTTCGTCCGAATTCCTTGTTTTTGGCGAATTTTATGGGGGAATCCAGTATTTTTGAGGGAAAATTACAAAATGATACGGTGGATATTAACGGTTATCAAATCACCCTTTCTAATACGGCACAATTTGGTTTGGCTGATGGAGAATGTTTGGTGGGGATTCGTCCCGAAGCGGTTTATCTAAGCAATGAAGGATCAGATAATCAACGTTGTGAGATTAAAAGTGCGGTCTATATGGGCAACCATTGGGAAGTGGTCGCGATTTGGGCAGGAAAAGAATTACTGGTGAATTGTAAACCGGAAGATTTTAATGCTGAACTCAAACAAGCCTATGTGAATTTGTCGAAATACGGCGTTTTCTTGTTGAAAAAAGAATAGTTTATTTTGGCTTTTCTCAAATCCCCAAAAAAGTGCGGTTAATTTTAACCGCACTTTTTCTACGCTAAAGGTGTTTTACCCGACGTTTTACTTCTTCTTGTTTGCCCGCATTAAACGGACGCGCATCAGGACTGCCCAGATAGCCGCATACACGGCGGGTAACCGACACTTTACTGCTGTCGTGATTACCGCATTTCGGGCAAACGAAACCTTTGCTGGTGCATTCAAATTCTCCGGTAAAACCGCATTCGTAGCATTCATCAATAGGCGTGTTGGTGCCATAATAAGGCACGCGATCGTAGCTATAATCCCAAACATCTTCCAGTGCTTTCAAATTATGTTGAATATTGGGATATTCACCGTAACAAATAAAACCACCGCTTGCTAAAGGCGGATAATCCATTTCAAAATCTAATTTATCGTAAGGATTGACTTTCTTTTCCACATCCAAATGATAACTGTTGGTGTAATAACCTTTGTCCGTTACACCTTCAATCACGCCGAATTGTTTCGTATCCAAACGACAGAAACGATCGCATAAATTTTCACTTGGTGTTGAATAAAGGCTGAAGGCGTAGCCTGTTTCTTTCTGCCACTGTTTCACCGCATTGCTTAAATGCGCAACGATCGCGAGACCTTTTTGGCGGAGTTGTTCATTATCAAAAATATGCCCTTGTTTATAAAGCGCATTGATAGTTTCATGAATGCCAATATAACCGAGCGAAATGGAGGCTCGCCCCTGTTTGAAAATCTGTGCTACGTTGTCATCCGCTTTTAAACGCACGCCACAAGCGCCTTCCATATAAAGAATTGGAGCAACGCGCGCTTTGGTATTTTCAAGGCGTGCGATTCGGGTCATCAAGGCTTTTTTGGCAATGGCTAGGCGTTCATCTAAAGTGCGGTAGAAATCCACTTCGTTTTTCGCCTCTAGTGCAATGCGTGGAAGATTTAAACTCACCACGCCAAGATTATTGCGTCCGTCGTGAATTTCTTCCCCATTTTCTTTGTATGCACCCAAGAAACTACGGCAACCCATTGGTGCTTTAAAAGACCCTGTTACTTTGACGACTTGATCATAATTGAGAATATCCGGATACATACGTTTAGAAGCACATTCAAGTGCAAGCTGTTTAATATCGTAATTTGGATCGCCCTTTGCTTGGTTGAGTCCTTTTTTAATGGTGAATACGAGCTTTGGAAAAACCGGTGTTTTATGATTTTTACCTAATCCACGAATACGATTTTTCAAAATAGCTTGTTGAATTAAACGTTCTTGCCAACTCTCACCCAAACCAAAACCAAAGGTTACAAAAGGCGTTTGACCGTTAGAAGTATGCAGGGTATTCACTTCATATTCTAGAGATTGGAACGCATCAAAACATTCTTTTTCAATTAATGACTTTGCATAACCTTCCGCATCTGGCACCTGCCAATCTTGTGCATTTTTTAAATGTTTTTCATAGCTGATTTGAACATAAGGAGCAAGCACTTCATCAATACGATTAATGGTTGTGCCGCCATAAATGTGGCTTGCCACTTGCGCAATGATTTGAGCGGTAACCGCTGTTGCCGTACCGATAGATTTCGGCGGCTCGATTTCTGCATTGCCCATTTTGAACCCTTGGGAAAGCATACCTTTGAGATCGACCAACATGCAGTTAAACATTGGGAAGAATGGGGCGTAATCTAAATCGTGATAGTGAATTTCGCCTTTTTCATGCGCCTCCACAACATCACGGGGCAAAATGTAATGTTTGGCATAATGTTTCGCCACAATACCGGCGAGTAAATCCCGTTGGGTCGGAATGACTTTGGCATCTTTGTTCGCATTCTCATTTAAGAGTTCCACATTGCTTTGTTCAATTAAACCTTCAATTTCCTTGGTCAGTTTGCTACGTTTTTCACGGGCTAAATCACGATCGTGACGGTATTCAATATAAACACGTGCAACTTGTGGGTAATGACTTTTCATCAGTTTATCTTCAACGATTTTTTGAATTTGATGAATGTCGATCTCTTGTTGGTAATGGCTAAAAATCTCATGGCTCACATCTTGCCCGATTTGATGAAAATAAAATTCATCGTAAATATTAACCGCACTTGCGGCTTTTTTTATTGCATTGATAATCCGTTGAATTTCAAAATCAACGCGAGAACCATCACGTTTGATTACGCTAAAATTGTTCATAATATGCTCCAAATCATTATGCGTTATAAAAGATAGAAACACTATATATAGAACTAAATTTATAATCAATACACAATATGTAGTGTTTTTATTGGTGTTTTATAGGTAAAAATAAAGATGAGCTATTGATTTTATTGAGTTGATGGAGTGATTATTTGTAGGAATTAATTTTAAATAAAATATTAATTTTTGATCTAGATCAGATTTTTTAAAATAAAAAACGGTCGAAAAATCGACCGCTCTTTTCATTGGATTAAATTTAGGCTGCTACCATTACCATCGCGGGGCGAATAACGCGTCCGTTTAACGTGTAGCCTTTTTGTAAAACGGCAGTGATTTGATTAGATTCAAATCCTTCCGCCGGTTGCATAGAAATGGCTTGGTGTAAATCCGGGTTGAAGTTTTCTCCTACGATACCTACCGCTTCGACCCCAAAGCGACCTACAGTTGCAACAAGCTCTTTTAAAGTAAGCTCCACACCATCAAATAAGGCTTTTACGCCTTCATCTTCAGTATTTGCCGGTGTGCTAAGTGCACGTTCTAAGTTATCTATGGTGTTTAAAATGTCTTTTGAGAATTTCTCTAGGGCAAATTTATG
The DNA here is from genome assembly GCA_001999425.1 of Rodentibacter genomosp. 2. GTDB lineage: Bacteria > Pseudomonadota > Gammaproteobacteria > Enterobacterales > Pasteurellaceae > Rodentibacter. Next base: position 88,678 of record MLHP01000010.1, read on the forward strand.
CGCTTTTTCTACATCCTGCTCGGTACGGCGGCGAATATTGTCAATTTCTGCACGGGTACGAAGTAAAAGATCTTGTTCTTTTTTTGAGGTTTCTTCTACTTGTGTTTTAAGTTGTTCCTCAAGTTCTTGAACGCGGGCAATGGCTTCTTCTAAAGGATCGTCAGCTTGTACCTGTTCAACCTCTTCCGTTTGAATCTCTTCAATAGGTTCTTCAGTTGTATTAATTTTTTGTTCTTGTTCGGACATTTTGTTCTCCATTAATTCAAAAATTGGCGACATTTTAGCAAAATTAAAGTGCTATGTAATATAATGGCAAAAATTTTGAATTCAAGTGCGGTTGATATTCCGCCTAAATTAATGAAGATGAACGAACTACATAACTCCTTTAAAATTATTGGCTTAGCAGGGAAACCACGTAATGACGTGAATCTGCAAATGCACAAAAATGTGTACCATTGGCTAATTGAGCGTGGCTATCAGGTATTAGTTGAAAAAGAGGTCGCAGAAAAACTTGAGTTTCCTGAACACACACTGGCGACATTAGAGCAAATCGGGCAGCTGGCACAGCTTGTGATTGTAATTGGGGGAGATGGTAATATGCTTGGACGTGCGCGTATTCTTGCAAAATATAATATTCCTCTTATCGGAATTAACCGTGGTAACCTTGGTTTTTTAACGGATATCGACCCGAAAAATGCTTATGCCCAATTAGAAGCCTGTTTAGAACGAGGCGAATTTTTTGTGGAAGAGCGTTTTCTCTTAGAAGCCCAAATTGAGCAAAATGGAGAAATTATTGCTAAAGGAAATGCAATTAATGAGGCTGTTATTCACCCTGCAAAAATTGCACATATGATTGATTTCCATGTGTATATTAATGATAAATTTGCTTTTTCTCAGCGTTCTGACGGGTTAATTGTTTCGACTCCAACAGGATCAACGGCTTATTCCCTTTCCGCTGGAGGGCCGATTTTAACACCAAATTTAAATGCGATTGCGTTAGTGCCAATGTTTCCTCACACACTTTCATCACGCCCTCTCGTTATTGATGGCGACAGTAAAATTTCTATCCGTTTTGCCGAGCATAATACTTCTCAGTTGGAAGTGGGGTGTGATAGCCAAATTGCATTGGGCTTTTCACCGGATGATGTGGTTCATATTGAAAAAAGCAAACATAAATTACGTTTGCTTCATCTAAAAAATTATAATTATTACAACGTATTAAGTACAAAGTTGGGCTGGTTAAAAAATTTCTAAATAAAATCTTTACTGTATATTGAAACAGTATTAATATAATAAATATACAGTAAACAAGGATTTTATTATGCTTACCCAACTTACTATTAATAATTTTGCGATTGTTCGTCAGCTAGATGTTGAATTCGCCAAAGGAATGTCTGTGATTACCGGTGAAACCGGTGCCGGTAAATCCATTGCTATTGATGCTTTGGGTTTATGTTTAGGGCAACGTGTAGAAAGTTCAATGGTAAGAGATGGGCAAGAACGTGCTGAGATTTGTGCGAGTTTTCACCTTGCTCCCCATAATCCTGCTTATCATTGGTTACAGGAACAAGAATTACAGGATTCCGAAAATCCTTTCGAATGTATTTTACGCCGGGTGATCAATGCTGATGGTCGTTCCAAAGCATTTATCAATGGCACGCCGGTTTCTGCCACTCTACTTAAAGACATCGGTCAATATCTTATCCATATTAATGGTCAACATGCTTCGCAGCTTCTGCTAAAAAGCGACTATCAACTTCAATTAGTGGATAGTTTTGCGCAACATACTGACTTATTAAACCAAATGCGTGATGATTATCACACATGGAAAAATTTGCAAACCCAAGTTAAGACATTTCAACAAAAAGTCGCAGAAAATGAATCTAAAAAACAGTTATTACAATACCAAGTTGAAGAGCTGGATGAATTTAATCTTCGACCTAATGAATACCTTGAATTAGAAGAAGAGCAACGCCGTTTATCAAGTAGTGAACAGCTTACTCAACTTTCACAATCGGCTTTACAGATTTTAAGTGAAAATGAAACGGTAAATATTGATTCGATGTTATATCGTGCAACTCGGTATATTGACGAACTGGTGGAATTGGAGCCACGTTATGCGGAGGCGCAAAATTTACTGAATGAGGCGCTGATTCAAGTACAAGAAGCAACCGGTGAGATTCAACATTTATCATCAAATATTGAGCAAGATCCCATGTTGTTACAAGAAATTGAACAGCGTATGGGGCAAGCATTACAGCTGGCAAGAAAGCATAATGTGAAGCCTGAGGAATTAGCCGGGTTGCATAAAAAATTAAAAGAGGAATTGACCGCACTGTTAGATTTTTCAGAAAGTGAAGAGTTATTGATTGCGCAAGAAAAAACGGCTTTTACACAAATGCAAGCGACGGTACAGGCATTAACAAGTAGTCGTCAGAAAGCCGCAAACGAGTTGGCGCAGCAAGTTACGCTATCTATTAAACAGCTTGCAATGGAAAATGCGGAATTCTATGTAGAAGTGAAAACAGATAATGACAAAATCACAAGCAATGGGGCGGATCAGGTTGTGTTTACCTTACGTAGTAATTTAGGACAACAACCCCAGTCATTGGCAAAAGCATCAGGGGGGGAACTTTCCCGCATTTCTCTCGCTATTCAGGTTTTAGCGTCCGATCAATCTGCGGTTCCCACTTTAATTTTTGATGAAGTTGATGTTGGTATTAGCGGTTCGACGGCGAGTGTAGTAGGCAAATTATTGCGTCAGTTAGGCGATAAATGCCAAGTATTCTGTGTCACTCATTTACCTCAAGTAGCCTGTTGCGGACATTATCAATTTAATGTAGAAAAACTGATCGTTGATGAAAAAACAGAAACAAAAATGACCGCACTCTCACAGTCAGAACGTATTCCTGCGTTAGCCCGTTTATTGGGGGGAAGTCAGATTACCGATTTGGCGTTAGCGAATGCCAAAGAAATGCTTGAATCTATTTCGTCATAACTTATCCAAATTCCATTAAATTTGGGATAGATAAATTTACTTTTACTCCGATTTTTTACTAAATAAAAATACAGGAAATTAATAACTTGCTATAATTTCACTCGATTCATATTTTGTAAAACACATTTTTATAACCATTTTTTTAGGAGCTATGATGTCGTTACAGTTCAATATGATCGCTTTGTTGCTGGTGATTTTTATTATTCTCGGAGTCATTAGCCATAACAGCGCGATTACAATTTCATCAGCAGTATTGTTGATTATGCAGCAGACTTTTTTATCTGGATATATCCCATTACTTGAAAAGTATGGTTTAAAAATCGGGATTATTATTTTAACCATTGGTGTATTAAGTCCATTGGTTTCAGGTAAAATTCAGTTACCTAATTTAGCCAATTTGTTAAGCTGGAAAATGGTATTTTCGGTTATCGTTGGTATGTTTGTAGCATGGCTTGCCGGCAAAGGCGTTTCGCTAATGGGGGAGCAACCGATATTGGTTACCGGTTTACTGGTAGGAACAGTCATCGGCGTTGCTTTTCTTGGCGGTATTCCGGTCGGTCCCCTTATTGCAGCAGGAATTTTAGCGCTATTAATCGGAAAATTTTAGATGAAGAATAAATGGTTATTTATTGCTGCGTTGAGTGGGTTTTTCAGCGTTGCTTTGGGCGCATTTGCCGCACACGGTTTAACTCATATTTTGGATAACAAAGCCCTCGCATGGATTGATACTGGTCTGAAATATCAACTATTTCATACTTTAGCAATTTTAGCAGTGGGGCTATCGACATGGTGCAATAATAAATTCGCAAATTTAGCCACAGCGACATGGACATTCGGTATATTGCTTTTTAGTGGCAGCTTATATGCCCTTGCATTCGGTTTGGGAAAGGCGGTAGTTTGGCTCACACCGATTGGCGGTACTTTATTTTTAATTGGCTGGTTTAGCCTAGCTTACGGCAGTTTCAAAAGTAAATCAGAATGAAAAAAAGAACGATAAAATCTGAATTTAATTCTTTACAACAATCTCTTTTCTCTCAACTTAATAATCTGATGTTCGTGGAAAAACGTCGGCTATTTTCGCGTATTCAAGGCATTAGTAAAATTAAAAATCACGACGCACAGCAGGCAGTGGCATCGGAAATTGAACAACAAATTCAACAGGCAAAATTGCGTGTGGCACAGCGTAAAACTGCGGTTAAAAATCCCATTATTTTCCCTGAAGATCTACCGGTTAGCCAACGTAAAAAGGAAATTGAAAAGTTATTATCCGAGCACCAAGTTATTGTAGTGGCAGGGGAGACCGGATCAGGCAAAACCACTCAGTTGCCGAAAATGTGCTTGGAGTTGGGATTAGGTCATTTAGGTATGATTGGGCATACCCAACCTCGCCGCATTGCCGCCCGTTCGGTTGCTGCCCGTATCGCTGAAGAATTACAAAGCGACTTGGGTGATTTGGTGGGATATAAAGTCCGTTTTAATGACCAAATTAGCGATAATACCCAAATAAAACTGATGACCGATGGGATTTTACTGGCAGAAATTCAAACGGATCGTTTCCTCAATCAATATTCCTGTCTGATTATTGATGAAGCACACGAACGCAGTCTAAATAACGATTTTATCCTCGGTTATTTAAAACAGCTTTTACCACGTCGCCCGGATTTAAAAGTCATCATTACTTCCGCAACGATTGATGTGGAACGTTTTTCCAAACATTTTAATCACGCCCCTATTATCGAAGTATCAGGTAGAACTTATCCCGTAGAAGTGCGTTATCGTCCAATTATTGATGAAGAAGATCAAGATCAACTACAAAGCATTTTGAATGCAGTAGATGAACTTCAAGCGGAAGGTCGAGGAGATATTTTGATTTTTATGAGTGGAGAGCGGGAAATTCGTGATACGGCAGAAGCATTACAAAAGCAAAATCTAAAACATACGGAAATTCTACCGCTGTTTGCCCGCCTTTCCGCACTGGAGCAAAACAAAATCTTCCATCCGAGCGGATTAAATCGCATCGTACTTGCTACCAATGTGGCGGAAACCTCACTCACCGTACCGGGAATTAAATACGTGATTGACCCGGGCACAGCACGCATTTCCCGTTATAGTTATCGGACAAAAGTTCAACGTTTACCGATTGAACCGATTTCACAGGCTTCTGCGAATCAACGGAAAGGGCGTTGTGGGCGTGTGAGTGAAGGTATTTGTATCCGCCTTTATTCGGAAGAGGATTTTAATTCCCGACCGGAATTTACCGATCCGGAAATTTTGCGCACTAATTTGGCTTCCGTTATTTTACAAATGACGGCATTAGGCTTGGATGATATAGAAGCGTTTCCATTTGTCGATGCGCCGGATAGACGGAATATTCAAGACGGCGTGAAATTGTTGGAAGAATTGGGCGCGCTTGAAACGATTAAAACAAAATCAGGTGAAAAACGCCGATTGACACAAATAGGTCGTCAACTTGCCCAACTTCCGGTTGATCCCCGATTAGCAAGAATGCTACTAAGTGCGGTCAATTTTGCGAGTGTTTATGAAGTCATGGTGATTGTTTCTGCACTATCCATTCAAGATCCGCGTGAACGCCCAACGGAGAAGCAGCAATCTGCCGATGAAAAACATCGTCGCTTTGCAGATAAGAAATCCGATTTCTTGGCATTTTTAAACCTTTGGAATTATCTCCAAGAACAACAAAAAGCATTGACCAAAAATCAATTTCGCCGCCAGTGTCAAAAAGATTTCTTAAATTACTTGCGTATCCGAGAATGGCAGGATATTTATCATCAAATTCGTCTTGCGGTGCGTGAGATGGGGTTGCCGATTAATTCAGAAAAAGCAGAATATCAGCAAATTCATACCGCACTTTTAAGCGGTTTATTGTCTCATATCGGGCTGAAAGATACGGAAAAGCAACAATATCTAGGAGGGCGTAATACCCATTTTTCAATTTTCCCCAATTCTGTACTTTTCAAAAAACAGCCCAAATGGGTGATGACAGCGGAATTAGTGGAAACCTCGAAACTTTGGGGGCGTATGGTGTCGGAAATTGAATCTGAATGGATTGAGCCGCTCGCCGATCATTTAGTGAAAAAATCTTATGCTGAGCCACGTTGGTCGAAGTCACGCGGTGCGGTGATTGCCGATGAAAAGGTAAGTCTATACGGTGTGCCGATTGTTGTGGCAAGGCCGGTAAATTATGGCGCTATCGATCCTATTGTGAGCCGAGAGATTTTTATTCAATCTGCCTTGGTTGAAGGAAATTGGCACACAAAACACAATTTTTTCAAACAAAATCAGTACTTGATTCGTGAAGTAGAAGAGTTGGAACACAAAAGCCGTCGTCGAGATATTTTAGTTGATGAGCGCACATTATTTGAATTTTATGATCAACGTATTGGCACAGAGGTAGTATCGCAGAAACATTTTGATGCGTGGTGGAAAAAAGCTTCAAAACAGGATTCGGAATTACTTAATTTTGAACGTTCTTTCCTCATTAATGAGGGGGCGGAGAAAGTGAGTAAACTGGATTTCCCCAATTTTTGGTATCAGGGTAATCTTAAGCTCAAACTCACCTATCAATTTGAACCGGGAACTGAAGCGGACGGTGTAACGGTGCATATTCCGTTGCCATTGCTTAATCAAGTAGAAATGGGCGGTTTTGACTGGCAAATTCCGGGATTGCGCGAGGAATTGGTGATTGCATTGATTAAATCGTTGCCGAAATTATACCGACGTAATTTTGTTCCGGCACCCAATTATGCTCGCGCTTTTTTAGAACGTGCTATTCCCTTAGAAAAACCGCTATTGGATACGCTCATCTATGAATTGCGTCGTATGACGGGGGTAATAGTGGCGGAGGAACATTGGAATTGGGCACAAATTCCAAGCCATTTAAAAATGACTTTCCGTGTTGTAGATGAAAAAGGAAAGAAAATTGCCGAATCCATGGATTTGGATGCACTCAAATTTGAGTTAAAGGAGCGTGTGCAAGAAAGTATTTCTGCCGTAGCGGATGATGCGATTGAGCAGAGTGGGGTACATATTTGGAACTTTGCCGAATTACCACAGTTTTATGAACAGAAAAAGCATGGTTTTAGTGTGAAAGCCTTTCCGGCGATTGTAGATGAAAAAGAGTCTGTCGGTATTAAACTTTTTGAAACGGAATTTGAACAAAAGGTAGCAATGCAGCAAGGATTACGCCGCTTACTGTTACTCAATGTGCCTTCACCGATTAAATATTTACACGAAAAATTACCCAATAAATCCAAACTTGGTCTTTATTTCACCCCGTTTGGGCGGGTATTGGATTTAATTGATGATTGTATCGCTTGTGCGGTGGATAAACTTATTGCAGATTTTGGCGGTTTGGTTTGGAATGAGAAAAGTTTTGAAAAACTGCGTGATTTTATACGTGAAAACTTGAACGACATTACGGTAGAGATTGCACAAAAAGTTGAAGAAATTCTGACATTTACTCATACTTTAAACCAACGTTTAAAAGGTAAAATGGATTTTACTATGGCATTTGCACTTTCGGATATTAAATCTCAGTTGAGCGGTTTGGTGTATCAAGGTTTTGTACAAAAAAGCGGTTATCATCGTTTGTCGGATCTATTGCGTTATTTACAAGCCATTGATAAACGAATAGATAAGCTTGCCCAAGATGTAAATCGTGATCGCGCGGCAATGCTGCGTGTAGAACAAGTGCAACAAACCTATCAGCAATTATTGGTTAAACTGCCAAAATCCAAACCGATTCCTGACGAGGTTGCAGAAATTCGATATATGATTGAAGAGTTACGAGTGAGTTTATTTGCTCAGCAGTTGGGAACCAAGTATCAGGTATCGGATAAGCGGATTTTGAATTTGATTCAACAGCTTTAGTTTTGATTACAAAAGTATCTATGTTATGGAGAATATAACATTATGACAAACAAGACAGTAGCGGTTGTTACTTCTACGATTGGGCGTGATGAGTTGGTTCGTGCGATTGAAAGTGTAAAAGCGCAAACTTATTCGTGTCGTCATTATATCTTTGTTGATGGTGAGCAATTTTTGGACAAAGTAAAAGGACTTGTTGAGCCTTATCAAGATCTTATTATTACCTATCTTCCAATGAACACAGGAAAAAATGGTATGGTGAACAGCAGTATTAATGCTATAGCCTCATTTTTGGTTGAAGAAGATATTATTTGTTATTTAGATGATGATAATTGGTATAAACCAAATCATGTTGAAGAACTTGTTAAAGTATTAGAGAAGGGGGCTGATTTTGCTTATTCATTAAGGGATTTTTATTCCTTAAATGGGGAGTTTATTTGCTCAGATGACTGGGAATCCCTTGGTTATTGGAGGCTTAATAAGACTGTAAAGATAAATCTTATTGACACTGACAAAACATACCCTGTAGTTTTTAATTTTAATAATCGGGAATGTCATATTGATACAAATACTTATGCATTTCCCCGAAATTTAGCTATAGAACTTTCACGAAGTTGGTATTCGGGTATCCATAATGACCGACACATCTATAAAAAATTACAAGAGCTGGGTAAGGTTGGAGTAGGATCCGCTAGATATACAGTGAATTACAGTGCTGATTTGACGAAAATGATAAATACACAAGGTGATGAGGAATTAGAGTCTTTATTGGCTCGGCCTGGAGTGAGGGAGTCGTTGATTAAAACATTATGTGAAGTAAATATTGAGTATCACGGGAATCAAAAACCATGGTCTGAAGAATATTAGTATTATTTATTTGAGAAAATGTCATGATTGCTGAAGAAACAGTCATGACATTTTATTTTTTGTGAGCCGTGTCAAAGTTTCAACAAAAAGTATAAACCTTTTATTTGTTTTATAGTCTTTTGAGCGTATGATTTTTACTGCCGTATTTGGAGAAAAAAATGTCTGAGATTCAACAATTTGAACAGCGTGATATTAAAATACTTAATGAGGAAGTCGTCTATAACGGATTCTTCATGCTTAAAAAAATTCAATTTAAACACAAACTTTTTGCCGGAGGTGAAAGCAATATTGTCATGCGGGAGTTGCTTATCAAAGGTGCGGCTTCGGCAGTGATTGCTTATGATCCGAAAGAAGACACGGTTGTGTTGGTGGAACAGGTCCGTATTGGCGCAGCTTATCATCCTGAACCGAATTCTTCTCCTTGGTTACTGGAATTAATTGCCGGTATGGTGGAGGAAGGGGAATCACCGGAAGAGGTGGCGCTGCGGGAGAGTGAAGAAGAAGCCGGCGTGGCGGTAAAAAACTTAACTCATTGTTTAAGCGTGTGGGATAGCCCCGGTGGTGTAGTAGAAAGAATTCATTTATTCGTGGGAGAAGTGGACAGTTCGAAAGCAAAAGGAATTCATGGCTTAGCTTGCGAAAATGAAGATATTCGGGTGCATGGTGTGAAACGCGAACAAGCGTATCAGTGGGTGTGCGAAGGAAAAATTGATAATGGCATTGCAGTGATGGGAGTGCAATGGCTTCAATTAAATTATGCTCGGTTGCAGCAATGTTGGCAACCAAGTTAGGAGCTATTAATGAAAAATACTTTTACCTATCAGCCCCAAAAGACGACTATTAAACTGTTACAAATCACAGATCCTCATTTATTTAAAGATGAGCAAACAGAATTATTAGGTGTGAATACACAAGCCAGTCTTACTCAGGTTTTAAAAGAAATTCAGCAGGAAGATATTGATTTTGACGCAATTATTGCTACCGGTGATTTGGTACAAGATAGTAGTGGAGAGGGATATCAACGCTTTGTAAAAATGATGAAACCGCTTGCTAAGCCTGTATTTTGGATTCCGGGCAATCATGATTTTCAGCCTAAAATGGTAGAACATTTAAATCAAGAACCTTTGGAAACAGAGAAACATATTTTACTGGGTAAGCATTGGCAAGCGTTATTGCTGGATAGCCAAGTTTATGGCGTACCCCATGGTGAGTTAAGCCAGTATCAACTTGATTTGCTCAAAGCAATTTTAGAAAAATACCCAGAACGTTATGCTTTAATTGTTTTGCATCATCATTTATTACCGACAAATTCTGCTTGGCTTGATCAGCATAACTTACGTAATTCCCATGATCTACTTGATGTACTTGCACCATTTAAAAATGTGAAAGCTATTTTATATGGGCATATTCATCAGCAAGTGGATAGTTGGTGGCAGGGTTATCAAGTGATGGCAACACCTTCAACTTGTATTCAATTTAAAGCGGATAGTCAGTATTTTGCCTTAGACGAAGTACAACCTGGATGGCGAGAAATTGAGTTATATCCTGACGGTTCCATTGCTACGCAAGTGAAACGAATCCAGCAGGCAATGTTCTTACCGAATATACATGAAAACGGATATTGATAGATAAAGGAGCATAGCTCTTTATAATGTTATTATCCCTGTTACCGTGTGTATAAAAAAAGTGCGGTCAATATCGACCGCACTTTTTATTGCTAACTAAAAACCACCTTCTGTGAAGGTGGTTATAGCTTTAAAGGGCTTTGCCTGAATAAATCGACTCATAGAAAATCCTTTTGGAAGTTATCCCCATAACCTACATAAGGAAAAAAATATGAGTCGATTTAAGAAATCATCGCATGTGATTTGGCATTGTCAATATCATTTAGTTTGGACGCCGAAATGTCGTTTTAGAATATTAAAAGATAAAGTAGGTAGGGAAATTTATGTTCATCTAAGAATATTATGTGAGCAGCTTAAAATAGAAATAGTAGAATTAAACGTTCAAATAGATCATGTCCATCTGTTGGTTAATATTCCGCCGAAGATATCAGTTTCAGAAGTAATGGGACATTTAAAAGGTAGGACAGCGATAAGATTGTTCAATAAGTTTCCCTATTTAAGGAAGCATAAATTATGGGGCAATCACTTTTGGGCAAGAGGTTACAGTGTTGATACCGTAGGTGTCAATGCAGAAATGATACGAAGATATGTGAAGTATCAAGAGAAACATGAGTTTGAAGACAAGTAATTAAGTCTTTCGACGGAATAAAATTTGGATTCTCAGAATCGAAATTTAAAAACGCCCCTATGGGGCGCAAATTAAAGCCACCTTCTATGAAGGTGGATTTTTACAGCACAATGAATGATAAAGCGTTTGAACTGGAACAAACTCAAATTGAAATTATGGTACCCCCTTGCCGATGTGGAAAAGCAAAGCGTAAAAGATAAACAAAATCCAAAGCAAACAAAAACCTATTACAATGTGCAGCCTTACCTCTATCAGCAAGTGGAGCACAGCAAAGATAAGGATTTGGGGATTTATGTGGATGATAGTTACCTGACCCACGGTTTGCTTTTTCCGGGGGTGAATAGTTATCAAGACCAAACGGATGAAATCAGTATTTTTAAATATAAGATAGCGGATTACCTTGACCCGGAAAGCCCGCATTCAATGGAAGAAAAAGAGACATTGGCACCCGTGTTTAAAGATATATTGAAAGAGCTTGATTTGGCTAAAGAGGAGCAAGGCAGTCGGTTTGAGGCGGGAAAACTAAAAGGTTTGTTACTCAATCCTGCGGAACAACGACGTTTAACGGGAATTATCGTTCAGCATAAAAGCGAGTGGGCAAGGAGCCAATCAACCAAATTTAATGAGCTTATTGCGCTGGCACGAAAATTGAATGACAACGACGCAGCGGATAGAATTCAAAAACGGGTAAATGATTTGGTAATTGATTTGAAGGCGGCGGGATTTGATAGTGAGCGGAAGGCGTATTATATGCATCCGTTGGGGGTGATTGGGTGGTTGGCTGCAAGTCAATACTGCTGCATTGATATTGATAAATTTATTGAGCTGTATAAATCTAAGCACCCGGATATTGGATGGTACGATAAAAGTAAAGTTACAGGTAAATATGAGAAAATAAAATTACCTAAACTTAATTTGCCATCAGAAAATAATTTAAAACGTTTGATAAAAGGTATTATTGATTATTACCGCCAATCAGACTATGAAAAGTGCAATATTCCTTGATTAGCTTATATACTAGCGACTATTAGAGTTGAATCTTATGATTGGAGAAAAAGAGTTTTCTTCGGTATTCTTGAAGAGGATATCTCATATGAAAAAGCTGAGGTTGATTATGGGTGTGGCTTAACAGCTAGAAGAGCGGGTATGGCTAGAAAAAATGGTTGTCGGGTTGATGGTGATGGATACAAATATAGAGGAAGAGGATTTGTACAAATTACTTGGCGTATCAATTATGAAAAATTTAATGGAATTAATGGTATTGATTTCGGTCTTGAGCCGGAAAAAATTATGGACTTTGATACTCTTATAAAAGTAACTGTTGATGGTATGGAAAAAGGGTTATTCGTAAAAGGTGAAACTTTATCTAAGCATATTAATACAGAAAAGAAAGATTATAAATCAGCAAGAAAAATTATTAATGGTCAGGATAAAGATTGGATTATTGCTGAATATGCAAAGGAGATTGAAGAATGTTTAATGAATGCAAAAAAATAATCATTTTCGTGTTAATGTCATTTTCGGCATTTGCTAATAATCTAGAACTAACAGAAAATGGTATTTTATCTTCTATTGATAATAAAATTATTTCTAAAAATATCACGAAAATTGAATCTGTTTCGTATGATTTATACTTTTCAAATAACAAAATACTAGGTGACTTACTAGTTTTTGAATCAAATTCTCAATATGACCATATTTGTTATATTCCTATATCTAAAAAACAGAATAAATTTTTTATTAGAACCCCTTTTTGTTTAGATAAGTATATTAATTTTGATTCAGAGGGATGGGAAGTTAATTCTTATTCCTCAGATCATGATGTTGAGCTATCAGATGTTACTAACGATGACATTATAGATATAGGTAAGACTAAATTATTTAAACTAACATCTCGTTCAAATGGAGAAATTTATAATAATACAATATTATTTAAGAATCTTATCTATAAGATAGGAAATGATGAAGTAAATATTGATTATATTTTTAAACTACATGATGGAAAGCCAGATCTCAGACTAGATTCATTAAAGTTTTGTTTTCACTTAATAAAAGACAAAACATATTTATATAATAAACCAAGCGATAAGGCGAAATCAAAAATGTATTTGATCAGGAATGATAAAATTTGCATTTTGGACAAAAACTCCATAGGGCAAGAAGATTGGTACTTCATCAACTACAAAGGAAAAAAAAATTAATATGTGGATCAAAGCTGATTCAGTTGATCTAAATTAACCACGATATCGACCGCACTTTTTATAAAGTGCGGTTATTTTTTTGTTCTTTTAAAATCAGAATTTATCAACAATTGCCGACGGCAAACTGCAATTCCCCTGGGACAGACGGGGAAATTCGGATGAATACAGCTCTTGTTGGATACGGGTGATTCAAGGCTGGGCAGGTACACAATACGGCAACCAAATGATTCCGCGTATTGGCGAGAGGTATTGGTCAAATACTTAAACGGCGACCCCGACCAACCTATTGTGGTCGGACGCACCTATCACTGCACCACCGAACCGCCTTACACCTTGCCAGAACATAAAACCCGAATGACGATTAAATCCAAAACCCACAAAGGTAACGGGTTTAACGAACTACGTTTTGAAGATGAAAAAAACCAAGAAGAGATTTTTATCCACGCGGAAAAAGACCTCAACCATATCGTCAAACATGACGAGACCACCCAAGTGGGTAATAACCGCACCGAACAGGTTCAAAGAAACGAAACCGTCCACATCGGCAACAACCGCACAGAAACGGTTACTCAAGACGAAGACCTCACCGTCAACCGCGACCAAAGCCAAAACATCGGACGTAACCGCATCACCAAAGTGAATAAGACGACCTACTCAACGTCAATAACAACCGCTATGTGAATGTGCACGGCGACACCATTATCCACGTCGGTAATGAACTGAACATTGAAATAGCCCAAAACGGCAGTTGGCAGGCAGGCGAACTGTTTGAGCAAATTTGTGATGAATTTGACTTAGAGGGTTACGAAAGCGTAGAAATCAGCGGACCGGGCGGCTCAATCATCATCAACCGAGAAGGAATTGAGTTGATAGGGAATGTGTATATTGAGGGGGAGTTGATTGAGGAGAATGGCGAAGCCGACGCAGTGAATCCGTTTGAAACCACGATAAATAATACGATTACATCAGATACTTACTATTCAACGCGTTTGGATGTCTATGATATTTATGGACGTTGTAATGAAAAGAAAGTGCCTTATACGATATTGGATGACCAGGGGAACATCGTGACAGATGGGATGTTAGATGAAGATGGTCGAACAACTCGCATCTATCGAGAGGTTGAAGAGCAGCTAACCATATTTGTTGGTCAAGCGAGAATTGAAAGTTAATTTGTGTATCATGAAAAAGAATAAGAGAGAAAGATATGAGCAAACAAGAATTATATAGTATTGAGTTTTTAGATAATGAAAGAAAACCAATAGTATATTGCCATTTTGAGCTCTATATTAATGGTAGTTTAGTTACAAGTTTACCGCCAAGAGCAGATAACAACGGAAAAGTGTGGTTCAATAAAGAACTGGTCGAATCAACGACAACGATATATAAAGTGTTAGAGCTTATCTTTTGGAGTGAAAAATTTCCTAGAACTCAGCATTCTACAACAGATACATTTGTTTGGCCGGAAGGAAAAACATCAATCAAAGCATTGATGCCGGATACGTATATTATTAAGACTAGAGCACTTGCTAATGAAAATGATGAAGAGCAAGACTATGAGCGAGCTTATTACCTTGTAAGACAAGGCGATACTTGGGATAGCCTTGAGGTTAAATTAGGGGCTGATGCAGTTGAAGCATTAATATTTTATAATCGAACGATATATAGTGACAGGTTGGTTGAGGGGACAAAATTATACTATCCTTTGGGATTTAGAACGAGAAATGTATCTTCTCAACAAGTACTTCAAAAAGAGAAAGGAACTGAAAAATCTGAGAAAAAAGTAGAAGCAAAACAAGTATCTTCAGAAAAAGAAAATAGTAAGAATAATAAAAAGAATAGTACGATAGAGCAACGAAGTACGGCTAATGGGAAGCCTGTAGATGTTGTGGTTACAGAAGATGATAAATTGGTGTGTAAACATTGTGGTAAATCTTTAGTTCTCACTGAAGAGTTTATTGAGAAAATCATTGATAAAGTAAATAAATCAAAAGTACCAAAAGATTTTATACCAAGCTTGATTCTTGCCTCAAAAACATTATTCAGAAAATATAGATTAGATAGTTGCAGACAAGTAATCCATTTACTAGCACAGGCTAAACAAGAAAGTGGAGGATATAAAGCTTTTAGAGAATCATTAAATTATAGTAGGAAAACATATTCTGCTGAGAAATTATATAAACTATCAAAAACAGTTATTAATAAAGGATTTGATAGAAAGGGGTTGACTAATTATAGTCAAGAACAAAGGTTAGAATATATAGATAAGAATTTACTTGGTAATGATAAAAATTATGGGAAACATTGCTACGGAATGGGTAAATACAAGGATAATGATTATAGAGGAAGAGGGTTCATTCACTTAACGCATTTCCCAACGTATCAGTCTTGTCATAACTACACTGGGTTGAACATTTTAGCTCATCCTGAAATTTTGGAAAATAATTACTTAGCTGCCATAGAGTCAGCCCTTTGGTTTTGGAATATTCATAATAAGATAGGAGATATTGCAGACAAAGATACTAAAAGTCTTTCAAATGATCAGATAATGAGGTCTTTGACTAAGATTATAAATACAGGTTTAGATGGTTATAAAAATCGAGTTCAATATAAGGTTGAAATCAGTAAAGTATTTTTTAATATGTTTGGAGAATGTAAATGATATTTAAAAAACTACTCTTCCCCCTATTCTTATTATTTTGTTCATTTTTTACACATTCAAATGATATTAGTCAGATAAAAGATGAATATGGGAATACAATTTTTTTTAAAAGTGATATGGCATATGATCAAAGTATTGACATTATCCAACAAGATAAAAATGGATTAAAAAATTTTTTATTCAAACTTCCATATCTTGCCGAATCACCTGTTATTTATTTTTCATATTTTAGAAATATTAAAGGGAAAGGATATTATTTAATCGTATCATCTACTATAAAACCAGGATTCAATAAGACTGG
The DNA here is from genome assembly GCA_001999425.1 of Rodentibacter genomosp. 2. Taxonomy (GTDB): domain Bacteria; phylum Pseudomonadota; class Gammaproteobacteria; order Enterobacterales; family Pasteurellaceae; genus Rodentibacter. Next base: position 104,847 of record MLHP01000010.1, read on the forward strand.
AATACCTTATGTTGATGATTATTTCAGTTATTACTTTTTTAAGTTAAATAATCAGCGCTACGAATTTGATCAAGGCTTATCAGATTACTTTGGAGAAGGAGGAGATATATACGATCTTAATGATATAAATAATGATAAGGTACTTTATCCTAATATAATATATTCTTATCCGTTTAAAAATAGAAAAGATATTGATAATGAGTTAGATGGTGTCCTTTTTAGAGAGTGGAATAGTGGCTCTATAAAAGATGGAAGAATTATTAATAAAACATTTTTCCAAGACGTTCCAAATTATGTTCAGGAAGAAAGAAGATATCTTATTAAAGGAGATAAATTTAAAGTTAAATCAATTAGTGCAAGATGGCTTGAAATTGTTTATAAAAATCCGAAAGGAAAATACTATACCGGTTGGGTTTTATGTAAAGATACATCAATTTGTGAATAGAAATTTAGTGCATTATTGAAGATAATAATTATTAAATTACACTAAAATTATTATTGAATGCTTTGGATGAGGACTTTGGAATAACCCTAAACTATCTAAAAAGGGAAATCAAAGAGTTTAAATAAGGGTAAAAAAGGGTATGAGCGCTTCTTAGAAATAGCAAAAAATAAAACATATCCATTTGGTTATAATAAAAATAAAGAAAAGCTAGATATGGGCATACAGGAACTGGAGCAGTTGATTTTGCAAGAAATAGATTGGAGAAACTATGATAAATAAAATAGTATTAGTATTTTTTTATTTTTTTTCTAAAAATATTTATGCTGAGAACTTTTGTTTTTCTATTGATGGCTCTAATAGAATTCTCATGATCTCACCAGATAGAGGTTATTTATCCTATTACCCAATTAATAAAAGAATAAGTCTAGAATTTAAAAATAGAGAAATTTTTGATGATGGAGGAGATAGTAACAAATTTACATTTTCTGAAAGTTATTATGAAATTATTAATGGAAAAAAAACATCAGGGATATATACACTTATGATACAAAGTGGAAAAATTGATGAAGTTAACTACTATAATTCATCTACAAAGAAAAAAATGATCTTTAATAGAATATTTGGATCTAATTATCAGGTTTCTGATATATCTGGAAGATGCTATTAACTATATGCTATTTTATAGTAATCAATAATTTGATTTCATTAGCTTTAAACTTACTGGAAAGTTATCCGAGCTATTGAGTTTAAACTTTATATCGGTATTTACTTAATAAAATAAGCCTAATGAAAAAGAGTGATATTTCAAATGAAACTATTCTAAAGCAGAAAAGATATTGGGATAATATTAAAGATGAAGAATATTAAATTATGTTTATTTGGGTTTATCCTTTCTTTTTTTTGTAAAGTATCGTGGGGAGGGTACTTTCTTAAAGACAATATACTCTTTTATAGTAGAGGTGATATACAAGCGAATATAAATATAGAAAAAAATTCAGATGATGATATTATTAATATAAAATATAATATTTTTAATAAGCAAGTTGATGTCTATAGTTCTAGCTCGTCAAATTCATCTTATTATGTTTCATCAATAAAATATGATCACAATAAAAAATCATTTATTCAGGAGCGTATTGAGTATGTTACTCCTTGTTCTTACTGTAATGATTTAAGAACAGAGTATTGTTCTATGTCTACACCAAAAGATATATCGAGAGTGGATTTTTCTGATATAGATGATAATACTATTACATGTTATCCCTCATATGAGGGAAAATTTAATGGTTCAGAATTTGATAAACTTGATTCTTTACTGAAAGCATTTAATTCAAATAAACAGTATATGAAGTCATTCTCTTGTGATGATATAAAAAATGTTGTAGGTAGATTTCCTAAAAAAGATAATTTAGATAAGTATAAAGCTATGATTTCATTTTTTAAGCTAGAAGGTGAATATTCTCTACTATCATGTTTAAGTAAAGAATTAAAGTTTTATAAAAAAGGAGTTTCTAAAAATAAAATTTATTTATATGATAATCCAAGAGATGAATACAAAACAAAGTTATATTTAATAGATGGAGATCATTTTTTATATTGGATGAATTTTCTTACTTGGAGCAAAAATGGTACTTTATTAATTATAGAGGTAAAAAAGAAATCAATATGTGGATCAAAGCCGATTCAGTTGATCTAAATTAATGACTATATAAACCGCACTTTATAAAAAGTGCGGTTATTTTTTTGTTCTTTTAAAACTAGAATTTATCAACACAGACCGATATTGAAGAAGTTAAGTTAGATAAGCTGGCAGGGTGAAATTGTCGACAGCAAACTGATTATTTATAAAGTGGATAGCGAATCGTCTTCTCAAAGTGCGGTCTATTTGATGGGATTTTTTCTGCTAAAACACGAGATAGCTTACCCTCAGGATAATATCTTTACGTTTTATTTGCTTTACCGCCATACAGCAAAAATTAGTGATTATGACGTATTGGGGGAAGAAATCCTTGTACAAACGAAATCGGCAGATAGGCATCCTGTGTTGATAAGGGAAAGTAGTCGGGCGATCGCCCACTTGGCAGACGGATTAACCTTGCTAATACAAAAATATCGGGATAATAAAAGCAAGTTTGATGAAGTGGTTTAGTAGGAACAAAAAAGTGTTTATAAATCTGGAAAAGTAAAATATAGTGGTAACCATTTTGTTATACCGGACACAGTTTTTACAGATCCTACAAATTGGGAAAATGGCAGTTTTGTTTATATAACAGGTGTCAATAAACCACCTTCATAAGGGAAATTAGAAGCCTCTGTGGTGGCAGCTCATACAATTTTTTGGAGAGTGATAAGATGAAATATGTTTTGTTATTAATTCTATCCTGCTTTATTTTTTCCGATGTACTAGCTAAAGATATTAGTATTCTAAATCCATGTACTAATGCCAATATTCCCTTAAATAAAGCATTATCAGATAAAAGTATTTTAATAAATAAAGAAGTTGGTTCAAAAAATGAAAAGATGTTTTTGATCTCATATTTAGATAATAATGGATCTATTTGCTATGACAAAAAATATGATATTTTATTTAAAGTAAAGAATCAATATATATAACGATAAACTTTTTAATGAGCTAGAAGATGTTTACCTTGATATTGGTATAATCAATAATACGTTTTTTATTGAGTTTGAATATGGAAATGGTCAATCTAATATTGAAAAATATTACTTAGACGTAGATTTTGATAGTGTTTTTTTAAATAAAAAAGAAATTATTTACTCAAGAAGCGGAAAACCAAAGATTGTAAAACTAAAAAATATCAATATAAAAGATATTGAATTTTATAAACTTATTAACATTTATTAGCTATATTTAAATAGAAACATTATTAAAACTACTATTAGTTTATCTGTAGTAGTTTTTATTTTCTTAATAAGTCAATTTAAAATGGCTTATATATGCCTATACTTATAAAGTCACCATATAGTGAAGAATAGCTTCCATAAAGAAGTATTGAAAAGCTAATAAGTGAAGTAAGAAAGTCGGTTTGAGGCGGGAAAACTAAAAGGTTTACTGCTCAATCCAGCGGAACAACGACGTTTAACGGGAATTATCGTTCAGCATAAAAGCGAGTGGGCAAGGAGCCAATCAAGCAAATTTAATGAGCTTATTGCGTTGGCACGAAAATTGAATGATAACGACGCAGCGGATAGAATTCAAAAACGGGTGAATGATTTGGTGATTGATTTGAAGGCGGAGGGATTTGATAGTGAGCGGAAGGCGTATTATATGCATCCGTTGGGGGTGATTGGGTGGTTGGCAGCTTCAGTAGGTGATTTTGATTGGTTTGAAACACCGTTGGTGAAGTTGATTTTATCTAAAGAATCTAAAGGCTCTTTTAATGCTTATAATATTACCAATAAGAATGGTAAGCCTCGTGAAAGTCATTTTACTCCAACAGCACAATATCATATTGTTAAAATGACAATTGCAGATATAAGAGCTGCTCAAAAAAATAGAATTGGTCCAGAAGGACTGTATTTATTTGCCGTGGGAATTGTTCAAATTATTCCTACAACTTTAGAGCAATTTTTGTCTTGGCTTAAGAAATATAAATCAATTAATAGGGAAAACCAGTTATTTGATGAAGAATTTCAAAGATTAATGCCAATGTTCTTTTGGGAAGAGAAAGTAAGTAAGGTTTCATTATTTTTTCGAGGGAAAATAGGTGTGGATAAAGCTGCCTATGCGATATCTAGAGAATGGGCTTCGGCTGGAGTACCGAAAGGAGAGCCTACAGAACGTGGCAATATATCTGATGGTGGATTAATTACTTACTATGATGCTAAACCAGGTAATAAAGCTCATTATTCATCTGATGTGACAATCAAAGCATTGCATGACACTAAAAAAATGATTGATGAGGCGGGTGGATATGATGTAGTTAGAGAAATTTCACTTTCAAAAATAAGAGGATAGTATGAAAAAATTGTTATTTATTATATTTTTTACTTTTATTTCAAATGCTTATGCAGTGTCTTGTTTTACTAATGAGGAGAATAATAGGAATTTAGAAAAAATGAAATTTATTAATGAATTTTATGGAGATATTCATTCGATTGTTGATTGTAAAGATTCATCGTCAATAAATAAATTTGTATGCGATAGCGAGGATCTTAAAAATGGAATATTGTTGATGTCTAAAGGAAGAGTGTATGCTTATGAAAATGCTACACATTCAGAAATTGGAGATCATATTACATTTAATGATGATTTTAAAAAAAGACTGAATAGTATTATAGATAAAGAAAAAAATAGAGATGTTGCAATAAGGAAGCTATGTTATATAGTAAAACAAAAGCTTTCAGACGAGTTTGGCGGTGATTTTGATTTTCAACCTAATATTTATGAATCACTTGAAAGTAAAGAAAATAGAAATAGTATTGTAATTGATTCTTTTGGTGCAACTAGTGTTATTTATTTGGGAAATTCTTGTGATGCTATTATTGGTAGCTCAAAAGAAAAAGGGGTATGGTATAATGATGGAGATCAATTTGTAGTTGCTCTATCGAATAAGGATGGAGAATTTAAAGAGAAATACAGATTTAACTCTGATGATAAAGTTGCAAAGTTAAATTGTGTGAGACCATGATAATGTTATTCTTAATAATTAACCGCACTTTTTATAAAGTGCGGTTGTTTTTTGTTCTTTTAAAGCCTATATTGAATTGAAGTTAATTAGATAAACCGCTTACCAACAAGATAAAGAAAGGGCTTAAAGATAACTTTTTATTGCTAACTAAAAACCACCTTCTGTGAAGGTGGTTATAGCCTTAAAAGGCTTTGCCTGAATAAATCGACTCATAGAAAATCCTTTTGGAAGTTATCCCCATAACCCACATAAGGAAAAAATATGAGTCGATTTAAGAAATCATCGCATGTGATTTGGCATTGTCAATATCATTTGGTTTGGACGCCGAAATGTCGTTTTAGAATATTAAATGTAGAAGATCAAACCCAA
>MLHP01000011.1 GCA_001999425.1 Rodentibacter genomosp. 2
GACGGGCGGTGTCTTTAGATACGGCGTTTGTACTGACGGCATCTTCATAAAGGGGATAGTGCCCCGCCTTACCTAAGGGCACGTTATAACCATGAATAAAAAGGGTAGCGACATCACCGTCTAAATGGATTTGGTGTTTAAGCCGGTCAATTTGTTGTTGCCTGTCTTCTGCCGTTTGTTTTTGTAAAAAACGCAGATTGATCAACATCGGCGGAGGCAAATAGGTGGCGTGAATATTGCAAACCGGACTGCCATTCTGCCAATAAGCGCCAATTTTTAACGGATGGCTTGCTTGAAATTGAGGGTTATCGTGTTTTACCACCGTGCCGTCTTCTTCTGCCTTAATTAATACATAGCCGTCACTTTTATCCAAGACAAAATTTTCGTTTACTTCGGAGAGTTCCCGCTGAATATTGGATGTTATCTGGGTTTCACTTTGCGGCTTACGACACAAAAACCAACACACTTCACCACAGCGAATTTCCGCAGACCCGTTTAGCCCTCTGCCATGAATACTCATTCCGCCGGAATCCGTGATACCGATAAAAACTTTGCCTGTTGAGTCATAAAGTTTGACTTCAATTCCGGCAGGAAGAGGACGACCTAGCGTATCTTTATGATGAAGTCGGACAATATTTTTACAGCAATCCGTTCCCGTATTGCAGGATTCGGAAGTATGATTTTGTTTAAATTGCTGATGAGTTTGTTTGAAATTTGACATAAATTCACTTCCTTAAAATCGGCTATTGATGATTTGCTGCTGTTCAAGTACATCAAGGCGGTGTTGAATGTAATAGACCTTTTCCGGCTCTGAAAGGTAATTGAGTGCTAAAAGTTTCATAATGACGGACTCCGGATCCAGTTTATCCACGGTTTCGCCATAAAAGAGGGTGGTAAGCGATAAAAATCCGATGGTGCTTGTTTCATAAAAACGATATTTCAACCCCATTTTGTAGTGGTATTGCACGACATTTTCGATCTCTTGATGACTATAGGTGTCCAGTAGGTAAGGGGCGGTTGTGATTAAATCTTCTATTAATCGGGCAAGTAATTTTTTGTCTTTTTTGGTAATCATTTCCTTCATTTCAAACTTATCAAACTGTTTTCTCACCGGCTCGATTTCTGAAAAATCTACATTCGGCACATAGCTCACCGCATTTTGTTGTTTTGGCAAAATAAAGCTATCAATCAAGCCGTTGCCCCAAAAGGTCGAGAGTTTTCGTGGATAATGTTGCAGAAAATCGAAATAGTCTTCGAGTACAATCGGATCATAAAAGCGGAAATAAAGCAGGCGATCGTCATAGGTATTCATATAAATGAATTTTCTAAAATGCTGTAGTAAGGTGTCAAAATCTGCCGAAGAGCGGAAGAAAAAACCAAAGTTTTTATGCCAATGCTGCTCACCGTCTTCTTGAGGTTTAAGCGGTACACTGCATAATTGTTCGACAAATGAATGATTTTCGGGCAGATGTAATAAATAGGGGGCGGTTTTCTTACGCTTTTCCGCTTCTTCGCCTTTGAATAAACATTCGTAACGAATGCCGTTCCCCTTAAAATCTTGAGGAAACCAAAAACTGACTTCGGCATTGATGATGGCATAGCATTGGCTTTCACTATTTCCTTGCCATAAACGTAATTTCATTGATCGAGGTATTGGCTGAAATAAGAAGGCTGAATGTTCATCTTCTTCCCTCAGTAAAAATTCCTCTTTGATTAAACAAGGCGTAGGGCTTTTTTCACTTTCTTGGTGTTGAGCGGGATTAAAAATAAGTAGTGGGTTGTTTTCTGAAAGAGTGGTGGAAAGCGTGGTTAAAGGAGAGATGAAATCAGAATTGGCGTGGCGTTGTAAATACAGTTCAAAAGGTAGGGGAAGAAATTGGTGTGTTAATCTTAACCGATGTTGCTGAGCATAAATCCGAATATGATGTTCGGCAATCTCTGCACTATGGGTGTAAATAAGCAATACCACATTTTCTTGTTCATTCTCGTGAATGATTGTGCCATCTACGGCATAAGGGTGAAGCGTATTTTGCATAGCGAGTCCTTTCTTATTTTTTAGGCATTATAAGAAAACTGAATGCAAAATGAAATACGCTAAATTACTGATAGCAGCATAGTTTTTATAGGTGGCGATAGACTGAAATAGGTTTAGATAGAACGATGTAGAATAAAGGGAGTAGTGAGTTTGGTAGTACTTTAGATAAAGGAAATGCCTTTCGTCATTTGGGATCGGAAAGGCATTTAAATTTATGTGGTCAATAGTCAATTTGAGATCGTTGTGCGACCTATTGCATAATACTGGAAAAATATCCTATTTTTAGACCGCACTTTTGCCGATTATTCTTTATTCTCTTTGGCTAAACCTACCCCAACATAACCACGTTCACGCATGATCACTTCTTTTGATTTACGGATCATGCTTTCAATAGTCATACCTTGTACGAGGATAGAGAACATTACTACGGCATAGGTCATGCCTAAAATAAGATCACGCACATCCATATTTAACCCTTCAATGTAGGATTGCCCCATCGGGATAGAAAGTGCCATTGCCAATGCCAATCCGCCGCGTAATGCACCCCAAGTCAGCACTCGTAGGGTATAAGGATTGTATTTGCGATAGCGTTTCATCACTTGGAAAGGAAGCCATACACTGATGTAACGGCAAACCAAGCAAATCGGAATGGCTAGAACAATCAGAATTAAACCTTGCCACGAAACATGAATAAGGAGAATGGCTAAGCCGATTAAAATAAATAATAGTGAATTGAGGAAGTGATCGATCATTTCCCAAAAATGATTGAAATAGTGGCGGCTTTGTTTTGAAAATCCGGTGTAGCGTGTCCAGTTACCGATTAAAATTCCGGAAACGACCATCGCAAGCGCGCCGGAAACATGGAGTAAATTGGCTAACATAAAACCGGCAGTCGGGATAGTCAGGGTTAATAAAATTTCTAACGAACCGTCATCGGTTGCAGAAATTAAATAATGGGCAAGTAAGCCGATAGCAAAACCAAAAGCAATGCCGCCTAACGCCTCTTTGAAAAATAGATGTAATACACCACCGGCAGTCGGTTCTTGTCCGCCGAAGGCAACGGCAAAAACGGTGGTAAAAATCACTAATCCGATCCCGTCATTAAATAAGGATTCTCCTTCAACCTGCATCGCTAAACGCTTTGGGGCTTTTAAGTTTTTAATAATAGCGAGTACGGCGATAGGGTCGTCAGGGGAGATTAATGCACCGAATAAAATGCAGTAGATTAAATCGATATGCCAACCAAATAATTGACTGATCGCATAAAGCATAAAACCGATAAAAAAAGTAGAGGCAAAGGTAGAGAATAGCGCAAAGGTGGTGATTTCCCATTTTTGGTTTTTTAATACCGGCAATTTAATGCCTAATGCACCGGCAAAAAGTAAGAAACCGAGAATACCGTTTAGTAAGAAATCTTTAAAATCAATTCGTTCTACAACTTTTATTGCGATTTCATCTAAATTAAACCAATTTAAATATCCTAATAAAACCAATATTAAAGAACCCAACATAGAGGTGGCGGTAATTGCAATGGTATATTGGATATTATCATTGATTTTTCGTGTGATAAAACTGATTAAAATAGCAATAGTGGCAAGAAAGCAGAGGTAGGTGTAAATATTCATGGTTTAGTTCCAAACTAAGAATAAGAAATAGTAGGCATGAGTAAATTAAACGTTGTCTAGTATAAGCAAACTGCTATCATTTATAAAGTTCATATTGAAATATATAAAATAATGAAAACGATTAATAAAATTTTTGCATTTTTACTCGTGGTAGGTATTGCAGTCGGAATTTATATTGTTAGCCAACTTCGTATTTTTGAATCGATTCAAATTGATTTAAAAACAACCGCTCAATTCTCTTTTAATCCGACAAATACATTTTGTTTTTCCCGTGAGGAATCGATTCCTACTTTACCGAAAAAACACTTTCGATTATTAAGTTGGAATATTCATAAAGGTTCGGATCAAGGTTGGCAGCAAGATTTAGCCCGTTTTTCACAAGATCAGGATTTTGTACTTCTACAAGAAGCCACGCCCGAACAAAATTTGTCTTTATTTTCCACCGCACTTTTTATTTCAAGTTTTTCTTATAAAGGGTGGCAATCCGGTGTGAAAACCTTTAGCCGTACTGTGCCAAAAAGTTATTGCGGCATTGCCGAGCCCGAACCTTGGATTCGTATTCCGAAAGTCGCCGGTGTGATGACATTCCCATTGAATAATGGTGGTGAATTACTCGTGATTAATGCCCATTTAATCAATTTTGAGTGGCAGCCAAATGCCTACCGCGCACAATTGGAGCAGATTTTTTCTTTGATTCCGTCTTATCAAAGTGCTGTCATTTTAGCGGGTGATTTTAATGCGTGGAATGCGGAACGAAAGCAAATCCTCGATGAATTTATGAGAAAAAAGGGGTTAAACGAAGTGTCTTTTTCTCAAGATGAACGGGTACGATTTTTTGATTATCCGTTGGATTATGTATTTGTCAGGGGCATGAAAGTCTTAACCGCAACATCGAAAAAAGTCGCCTCTTCCGATCATTCTCCGGTTTGGCTGGAGTTCATTTTAGAGTAAGCGAAGGCAACGATTGAGTATATTGTCAGCGAAAAATGTTGTGAAAATTAACCGCACTTTTTGTTTAACTTTTGTGCTCTCTATCACAATATATTGTAAAAACAGTGAAAAAAATATATCTCATTTTAACTGAAAAATGATACAGTTAGTGCCATCTGACTTTTTGTCATTTATCGGAAGAATGAACTTGAATTCATTCAATCAAATCATCAACCCAATCATCAAACAGAGGGAAACAGTATGTTAATTGGTGTACCAAAAGAACTGCTTGATAATGAAGCGCGTGTGGCGGCAACGCCAAAAACGGTTCAACAAATCCTGAAATTGGGCTTTGAGGTTATCGTTGAACACGATGCGGGCTTTAAAGCAAGTTTTGAGGATCAAGCATTTTTAGACGCAGGTGCAAAAATTGGTACGGCGGCTGAAATTTGGCAATCGGATATCATTTTTAAAGTAAATCCGCCGACAGATGAAGAAATTGCTCAAATGAAAGAAGGCGCAACGCTGGTCAGTTTCATTTGGCGTGCGCAAAATCCTGAGTTAATGCAAAAATTAACAGCGAAAAAAATCAATGTGCTTGCAATGGATGCCGTACCGCGTATTTCTCGTGCGCAAGCCTTGGACGCATTAAGTTCCATGGCGAATATTTCCGGTTACCGTGCAGTGATCGAAGCAGCACATGAATTTGGCAGTTTTTTCACCGGACAAATTACGGCGGCAGGTAAAGTCCCGCCGGCGAAAGTGTTGGTGATTGGTGCGGGGGTAGCCGGTTTAGCTGCGATTGGGGCGGCAAATAGCCTTGGTGCGATTGTACGTGCGTTTGATTCCCGTCCGGAAGTAAAAGAACAAGTTCAAAGTATGGGCGCAAGCTTCTTAGAAATTGATTTTAAAGAAGAAGGCGGCAGCGGTGATGGTTATGCGAAAGTGATGTCGGAAGAATTTAACCGCCGAGCAATGGAACTTTACGCAGAGCAAGCCAAAGAGGTGGATATTATCATTACAACGGCTGCGATTCCGGGTAAACCTGCGCCACGTTTGATCACCAAAGAAATGGTGGATTCCATGAAAGCGGGTTCGGTGATTGTGGATTTGGCAGCCGCAACAGGCGGTAACTGCGAATATACCCAAGCGGGTAAAGTCGTGACGACTGAAAACCAAGTGAAAGTGATCGGCTATACGGATTTCCCAAGCCGCTTACCGACACAATCTTCCCAACTTTACGGCACAAACTTAGTCAATTTATTGAAACTCTTGTGTAAAGAGAAAGACGGCAACATTAACATTGATTTTGAGGATGTGGTATTGCGCGGTGTGACTGTTGTACGTGATGGGGAAGAAATTCCTCCGGCACAAATTCAAGTGTCGGCTCAACCAAAACAAGATGTAAAAGCCACGCCTGTAGCAGAGAAAAAAGAAGCCAAACCGACCAATCCGCGTGTGAAATACGGTGTGATGGCAGGTGTCGGCGTATTATTCCTGTGGCTTGCGTCTGTTGCACCGGCTGCGTTTTTATCACATTTTACGGTATTTGTATTAGCCTGTGTGGTGGGGTATTACGTGGTTTGGAACGTTAGCCATGCACTTCACACACCATTAATGGCGGTAACAAATGCCATTTCAGGTATCATTATTGTAGGGGCGTTACTGCAAATTCGTCAGCCGTCGGGCAACCTCTTTATTGATGCGTTAGCCTTTGTGGCAATTTTGGTGGCAAGCATCAATATTTTTGGTGGATTCCGTGTAACTCAACGTATGTTGGCAATGTTTAGAAAAGGTTAAGGAGAACGTAATGTCTGAAGGTTTAGTACAGGCTGCGTATATTGTTGCAGCATTACTTTTCATTATGAGCTTGGCGGGACTTTCTAAACACGAAACTGCCAAAGCAGGTTGTTGGTTTGGTATTGTCGGGATGACGATTGCACTCGTGGCGACGATTTTCGGCCCGCATTCCGAAGGAACGTTTTGGATTATCATTGCGATGATTATCGGTGGTGTAATAGGTGTTCAACGTGCATTAAAAGTGGAAATGACGGAAATGCCGGAGCTTGTGGCAATTCTGCACAGCTTTGTGGGTTTAGCTGCCGTGCTTGTCGGTTTTAACAGCTACGGTTTACACGATATTCCCACTATGCCGAACGGTTTAGATGATGTGCAACAGGCACAATTCTTGGCAGAACAGGCAACTCTGACGACCATTCACAATGTTGAAGTATTCCTCGGGATCTTTATCGGTGCGGTAACATTCACAGGTTCAGTGGTGGCATTCGGTAAGTTAAGCGGCAAAATTAACTCAAAAGCATTAATGTTGCCACACCGTCATAAATTAAACCTAGCCGCGATTGTGGTTTCTGTATTATTGATGGTTGCCTTTTTGAACAATCCGGAAAATATTTTCCCTGTGTTATTAATGACTGCAATTGCACTGGCATTCGGTTGGCATTTAGTGGCATCGATCGGTGGTGCGGATATGCCGGTAGTGGTATCTATGCTTAACTCTTACTCCGGTTGGGCAGCTGCGGCGGCAGGTTTTATGCTGAGCAATGACCTATTAATCGTAACCGGGGCGTTAGTAGGCTCTTCCGGTGCGATTCTTTCTTACATTATGTGTAAAGCGATGAATCGATCATTTATCAGCGTAATTGCCGGTGGCTTTGGCAACGATGTACAAGTCTCTTCCGATGAAGAACAAGGCGAGCACCGTGAGACCACAGCGGAAGAAGTGGCGGAGTTACTGAAAAATGCAAGTTCCGTCATTATCACACCGGGATATGGTATGGCGGTGGCGCAAGCGCAATATCCGGTGGCGGATATCACCGCAAAATTACGTGAACGCGGCGTAAATGTACGTTTTGGTATTCACCCTGTTGCCGGTCGTTTACCGGGTCATATGAACGTGCTGTTAGCGGAAGCCAAAGTGCCTTATGATGTTGTGCTTGAAATGGATGAAATCAATGAAGATTTCGCAGATACCGATGTGGTATTGGTTATCGGTGCAAACGATACGGTAAACCCGGCGGCAATGGAAGATCCAAACAGCCCGATTGCAGGAATGCCGGTATTGGAAGTATGGAAAGCACAAAATGTGATCGTATTCAAACGCTCTATGGCAGTGGGGTATGCCGGTGTGCAAAATCCATTATTCTTCAAAGAGAATACCCAAATGCTCTTTGGTGATGCGAAAGATCGTGTTGAAGACATTTTAAAAGCCCTTTAAAACGGGCTGAAAATAAACCGCACTTTGGGAAGCTGAAGTGCGGTATTTTTTTGCGTTAAATTTATAACCTCACAAATCTTACTCCACTATGTTGTAACAGTAGTTTTATTGGATCTTCATGATTTGCGACGCTTTTTTCTTTGAGCTTAATTAATTTCATCCGCAAGTGTGCCAATTCATGAATACGTTTAGCAATATCTTTAATATGGCTATCCAATAATTTATTCATTTCTTCCGTTCGTTGCTCGGTTTGGTTTTCGAGCGAAATTAAGGTTTTGATCTCATTGAGAGATAAATTTAAACTTCGGCAATTGCAAATAAAAGACAAACGTTGCAGATGATCTTCATTATATTGACGAAAGTTTCCATTGGTGCGTTGGGGGGCTGGGAGTAGTCCCTGCTTTTCGTAAAAACGAATGGTTTCTACGGTGCAGTTTAATGCTTTGGCAAGCTGACCTATTTTCATGATTTTCCTTAAAATTTCGCTTGACTCTAAAGTTACTTCATATTTTATCATTGCTCCCGCTTTTTTAATAATAAGGAAACCAATAAATGCAATTCAAAAAAATAACAATGGGATTAGCCGCACTTTTCACACTATCTGTGGCAAATGCGCATAATGTATGGCTTGAACCGACTTCATCACAAGGTGAATATGTGATGAAATTCGGCCATACGGAAACGGAATCCTACCCACAACATAAAATTAAGTCCTTACAAATCGTAAATTCTCAAGGAAAATTAACCGCACTTGACTATCAATTCAAAAACGGTGAAGCCTACGTGATACCCGAATCCAATATGGTATTTATGACATTTAATAATGGTGTATGGTCAAAATTACCAAGTGGTAAGTATGTTGAAAAAATCAAACGGGAAGCACCCTCCGCAGAATTTAGTACTAATCCGCTGAAATTGGGTAAAGCGATTTTAAAATGGGATGAACAGTCTTTTAAAGCTCATGATGTAACTTATGAATTGATCCCACAGGCGAAAGCTGAAGCGGGCAAACCGCTTGCTATTCTTGTGTTACACAACGGTAAACCAATTCAAGCTATTAAGGTAGGTATAGGTGAAGAGGCGCCGTTTAATTTAACCGATGAAAAGGGCATTGCCGAATTTACGCCGGTGAAAGGTTACAACAAAGTATGGGCGGAGTTTGAAGAAAATGTGGCGGATAACCCTGATTATGATCGCCGAACCATTGAATATATGCTGACCTTTGATGCCCAATAAATAGGCGATGCTGTAATGAAAATATTATCTTTTTTCACCGCACTTTTTTTTGCATTGTATTTACCAAATGTGCAAGCTCATGCGCTTCACGTATTTGCTCAATATGACGGGCAAATCCTTTCCGGCAAATCCTACTATTCCGATATGACACCGGCGGCGGAAACCTATTTAGAAGTGTTTCGTTCGGGAATGAAAGAACCAATTTTAAATTCCAAAACAAATATGAAAGGTGAATTTCGCCTTGCTGTGCCGAATGTGGCGGGGGCGGTATTAAAAGTCGTGGTGGAGGGTGAGGAAGGTCATCATGCTTCTATTGTGGCGGATCGTACCTCACCTTCAAATAATCAAACCGCGGATCTGATGCTGCTGCGATCTGATATTAACCAGTTAAAAGATAAAATTTATTGGCGTGATATTTTAGGCGGGATTGGCTACATTGTCGGCATTGCCGGACTGATAGCTTGGTGGAATTCACGGAAAACCAAATAAGGATACTCAAAATGCATTTATCCGAAGGTGTTTTGCATACGCCGATTTTATTAACCGGAGCAGTTCTCGCCGTGATAGGAATTACGATCGGAATACGCCGTTTAGAGGTTGAAAATTTACCGCTCACAGCACTTTTTGCCGCCGCTTTCTTTGTCGCTGGTACGATCCATATACCGGTCGGCATCGGCAGTGTGCATTTGATTTTAAACGGTATGGTGGGGCTTTTTCTGGGCTGGGCGGTTTTTCCCGCCTTTCTCATCGCTTTATTGTTACAAGTATTGTTTTTCTCCTTTGGCGGCTTTGCGGTCTTGGGGGTAAACCTTTGTTTGATGGCAACGCCGGCACTCATCGCTCACTACCTGTTCCGTTCATTTTTGATGCCTAAAATGCCATTAAAAAGCCGTTTATTTGTTGGTATCGGTGCGGGGATTATCGGCGTAGGCGGTGCAGCCGCATTAGCTTCTTTGGCATTGGTGCTTGACGGGGGGAAAAGTTATAGCAGTCTGGTTGGGTTATTGCTCATTTCCCATATTCCGGTATTTGTGTTAGACAGCCTAATCAGTGTTGGTGTGATTTCACTTCTTTGTAAAATGTATCCTCAAGCATTGAATCGCACGGCAATTGTTTCATGAAAATTCATGCTTTATTTCAACCGCACTTTCGTTTGATCGGGCTTTTTCTCTGGGGACTAATAATTAGCGGTTTAAGTGATTTTTCTTGGCTTATTACACTTAATATTAGTGTCATGGCTGTTTTTATTTTGTTGGTTTTAATTCATTCCAAGCCTTTATTTCCCTATGTTAAACGCTGGTTAAGCTTATTGATTTTTATCTTTTTAATCTGGGCGACACTGGTTTGGAAAGTCGGGGAAGAAGGTATTGAAGTTAATATACAAGGAATACGACTTGCCGAAATACTTAGCCTAAGAATGAATCTGGTATTATTTTCTCTCTGGCTTTTTTTATGGAATATCAACGATGCCACCTTGATTCAAGCACTTGGCAAATTACCCTTACCGGAAAAACTCATACAATTATTTGTTTTGACGATACGTTACATTGCATTGCTTGGCGAGCTACGACAAAAGATGGATATCGCAATGCGCGCCCGTGGCTATCAAGCGGCATTTAATCGTCGAACCTTTTATGTGACGGCACAGGCTGTGACATTATTATTGATTCATGCCTTATTGAAAGCGGAAACAGCACAAATTGCATTGAAGTGTCGCAGTTTTCAATTTGGTAAAAGGAAAGAAGATGCTGAACGTTAAGGATCTTTGCATTGAACGTAATGGCAAACCGATTATTCAAGATTTAACTTTCCACCTTGAAGAGAAAAAACGCTTATTTATTCAAGGGGAAATTGGTACGGGTAAAACCACTTTATTACTTGCCTTACTTGGGTTTGTTCCTATTTCAAAAGGGGAAATCCGATTATTTGGAAAAAACTGTCGAAAAGAGAAAGATTTTGCCCCTTTTCGTGGTGTGGTGGGAATTTGCTTTCAGAATGCCGATGATCAACTTTTCGGCCCGACCGTACTGGATGATGTCTCCTTTGGCCCGCTTAACCAAGGCCACTCTCAAGCATACGCCTATCAACTTGCGGAACAACAACTTGACCGTCTGGGGATTAGTCATTTAAAGGATCGCACGGTGCATACGCTTTCAGGCGGCGAAAAGAATTTTACCGCTCTTGCCGGTGTGCTTGCCATGCAACCTAGAATTTTATTGTTGGACGAACCAACCAATGGCTTAGATCGCAAAAATACGGAAAAACTGACCGCACTTTTGCGTGAACTTGGGCTGCCAATGTTAATTTCTTCACATTATCAGGGGTTTATTGATGAATTGGCGGATGAAATTATCAATTTGTGATCGCCACGAAATCTAAAAAAATCAATAAATCTCGTTGGGAACGCGCTGCAAGCTATCGGGCTCGAATTCTGTTTCCGGATAGATTGGGATTGACTGAATAATTAGTAAAGATTGACCGCACTTTGTCGCCATAATAAAAAGTGCGGTCAATTTTGTTTTATTTCACCTGATTAATTAGGAATTGGGTGAGTAACGAAACCGGACGACCGGTTGCGCCTTTATTCGCACCTTGTAACCATGCCGTGCCGGCGATATCCAAGTGTGCCCAGCGGTATTTTTTTGTGAAGTTGGATAAAAATGCCCCTGCTGTGCTTGCACCGCCCCAGCGTCCGCCAATATTGGCAAGATCGGCAAATGGGGATTTAAGCTGTTCTTGGTATTCTTCGCTGAGCGGTAAACGCCAGGCTTTATCCGTAGTTTGTTGAGCGGCATCGAGTAATTCGGTGACAAGCGTTTCATCTTCTGACATTAGTCCGCTGTTGTGTTGCCCCAATGCGACAACGCACGCACCGGTTAGGGTCGCAACATCGATTACCAGCTCAGGCTCAAAACGTTCTACATAGGTGAGGGCATCGCAAAGTACCAGGCGGCCTTCCGCATCGGTGTTTAGCACTTCGACGGTTAAGCCGTTCATGGTAGTGAGAATATCGCCCGGTCGATAGGCATTACCATCCGGTAGGTTTTCACAACCTGCAAGCACCCCAATCACATTTAGCGGTAAGTTAAGTTCTGCAATGGCTTTCATAGTCCCGAATACGGAAGCCGCCCCGCCCATATCATATTTCATTTCGTCCATATCGGCTGCGGGTTTCAAGGAAATACCGCCGGCATCAAAGGTTAAACCTTTGCCGACAAGCACAATCGGTTTGGTATTTTTATCTGCGGAGTTGTTAAAATGAAGAAGCGACATATAAGCAGGGTTTGATGAACCGCGGGAAACCGCAAGATAAGCGTTCATACCTAACTCAGCCATCATTTTTTCATCGATCACATCAAGGGAAAGTGCGGTGGATTTTTCCGCTAAATTTTTCGCTTGTTCGGTCAGATAAGCCGGATTGCACACATTAGGCGGCATATTGGCAATATCGCGAGCCGCTTTCACGCCGCTTGCAATAGCTTGGGCGTGCTTGATTGCGAGTTGTGCCTGTTGGCAATCCGTGTTGAAAATGAGCGTTTCTAGGCTGATTGGTTCTGCTTTTTTAGATTTGAATTGATCGAATTGATAGTTGCTATGTTCAATAGTTTCAATGGCAAAACGGATGTTCCAGTAAAGATCTCGGTTATTGAGTTCAACTTCTGTCAAATAACAAACCGCTTCACGAATATTGGCAGCCTTTAACGCTTTTAACATATTTTGAATCAGTTGCTTATATTGGCGTTCGCTGAGTTCGCCTTTTTTACCGCAACCAATAATTAACACACGTTTTGCGCTAATGCCATTGAGGTCGCGTAGCAATAAAGTTTGTTCTAATTTTCCGCTGAGTTCGCCGGATTGTATTAAAGCGTTGAGGTAGCCTTGAGTGGTAAGGTCGATTTCATTGAAACTTTTTGAAAATTCATTGTTCTCATACACACCGATTACAATACATTCGGCGGCTTGTGAAAGTGCGGTTAATTTTGCTTGATATTTCATTTGATTTCCTTATTTTGATTGTTTAAATCAGCGAAAATAAGGTATCATACGCGGTCGATTTTATCTAGTTTTCCCCTCAATTTTAACGATAAACAATAACGATATAAGATGATTTTAACGCGATATTTAACGAAAGAAGTCTTTAAGAGCCAAGTGGCGATTTTGTTCATTTTGTTGTTGATCTTTTTCAGTCAGCAACTTGTGCGTGTGCTTGGTTCTGCGGCAAATGGTAATGTACCGGCAGATTTGGTTTTTTCTTTACTTGGACTGGGAATGCCGACCATGGCGCAATTAATGTTGCCGTTGTGTTTGTTTATTGCCATTTTGTTGACATTTGGGCGTTTGTATGCGGAAAGTGAAATTACCGTGATGCGTGCTTGCGGTGTCGGTCAGCGGATTTTAGTGCGTGTGGCGCTCGTACTGTCTTTGTTTACTGCGGGCTTAGCTGCATATAATGCGTTATGGCTTTCCCCTTGGGCGATTCAAAAGCAAAGCACTATTGTTGAAGAGGCGAAAGCGAATCCAACGATGGGGGCGCTTTCTTCCGGTCAGTTTATCTCCGGCAATAATAATTTTGTGTTGTTTATTGATAACATTAAAGGCAATCAAATCAATGAGGTTTACCTATTCCAAACTGCACCAAAGGGACAAACCAAACCTTCTGTCATCACTTCGGAAAAAGGGGAATTAAAAGCCTTGCCAAATGGCGATCAAATTCTGAATTTGCAAAATACACAACGGGTAGAAGGCACGGCAGCGTTGCCGGATTTCCGTATTACACATTTTGATAATTATCAAGCTTACTTAGGTTTTCAAGCTACGGATAGCAAATCTGATGAAGCCGCCGCGCTTTCTTCCGAAGAATTAGTGAAACAAAATAGCATGGCTGCAAAAGCCGAATTACATTGGCGGATTAGTCTTATTTTAGCCGTGCCGTTAATGGCATTAATTGCTGTGCCGTTAAGTAGAGTGAATCCAAGACAAGGGCGTTTTGCGAAAATTCTGCCTGCATTATTGCTTTATCTTATTTATTTCTTGTTACAAAGCTCATTGAAATCTGCCGGTTCGGCGGGAAAATTAGATGCGGCAATTTTTATGCCTACCGTAAATATTATCTTTTTATTGATTGGGATTGTATTAAATACTTGGGATAGTGCCATGATGTATAAATTCCGCCGTCTTTTTAGCCGAAAAGGGTAAGCCAAATGATGAATACCTTAGACCGTTATATTGGTAAAAGCATTTTAGGGGCTATTTTTGCAACGTTGCTCATGCTTGTGGGCTTGTCTGCCATCATCAAATTCGTGGAGCAGTTCCGTAGTGTCGGTAAGGGAACTTATGATGTATTGCAAGCGGTTAGTTTTACTTTTTTAACCATACCAAAGGATGTGGAAACGTTTTTCCCTATGGCGGTATTATTGGGGGCGTTGATTGCGCTTGGTAATTTGGCGAGTCGTAGTGAGTTAGTGGTGATGCAATCAGCAGGTTTCTCACGTTTTAGAATTGGATTGGCGGTGATGAAAACTGCCTTACCATTAGTGATTTTAACGATGGTGATCGGTGAATGGGGCATTCCGCAAACGGAACAGTTTGCCCGTGATATGCGTGCCCGAGCGATTTCAGGCGGTTCAATGCTTTCAATAAAAAACGGCGTATGGGCGAAAGACGGTCAGCGTTTTGTTTTTGTGCGTAGCGTAACGGATAATGTTAAATTAAACGATGTTTATATTTACACCTTTGATGATAAGCGACATTTAACGCAGTTAAAACATGCCAATCAGGCGACCTATTCTTTGGAAGAAAACAAGTGGAAACTTCATCAGGTAAACGATTCGACTATCCAAAAAGAAAGTATTGTCACGACAAATCGTTTAACCGAATCTTGGGAAACAAATTTAACCCCGGATAAGTTAGGGGCAGTGTCATTGCGTCCGACCTCGTTATCTATCAGTGGATTATATGAATATATCCACTTTTTAAAAGAAACCGGGCAAGATGCTCGACGCTTTGAATTAACTTTTTGGCGTAAAGTTTTTCAGCCGATTTCTGTCGGTGTGATGATGATGCTTGCATTATCCTTTATTTTCGGTTCTTTGCGTAGTGTGACGGCTGGTGCAAGAATTGTAACGGGAATTTGTTTTGGTTTCTTGTTTTATGTTGTAAACGAGATTTTTGGGCAAATGAGCGTTGTTTATAATATGCCGGCAATGTTTGGGGCATTAATCCCAAGTTTGTTATTTCTTGCGATTATCTGGTGGTTATTAAGTCGAAAACGGGATTAATTTTAGCAAAGGTAGATGGCATAAAAAGTGCGGTCAATTTCAAATGAGTTTTAAAACTCTTATGAAATTGACCGCACTTTTGTTCTAGTGGGTTAGTCCTCTTTAAAGGCAAGCATCATTTCTTCTGCTTTTTTCACCATTTCTTCTGAGCCAACAAATAACGGTATGCGCTCGTGTAATTCTTTCGGTTCAATATCTAAAATTCGGCGATAACCGTCAGTGGCCAATCCGCCGGCTTGTTCTGCTAAAAATGCCATAGGGTTGCCTTCATAAAGCAAGCGTAGTTTCCCTTTTGGATAGTTAGTCGCACTTGGGTAAATGTAAATTCCGCCTTTTAATAAATTACGGTGAAAATCGGCAACAAGAGAACCGATATAGCGTGAAGCATAAGGTCGTTGTGTCGCTTTGTCCTCTTCTTGGCAATATTTAATATACTTTTTCACACCTTGTGGGAATTTGAGATATTGCCCTTCGTTGATGGAATAAATACGCCCGTCTTTTGGCATTTTCATATTCTCATGGGATAAACAGAACGTGCCGATAGAGGGATCATAAGTGAAACCGTTCACGCCATTCCCTGTAGTGTAAACCAACATAGTAGATGAACCGTACACAATATAGCCTGCCGCAACCTGTCTATTGCCGGGCTGAAGGAAATCTTCCATCGTTACTGGTGTGCCAATAGGGGAGATTCGACGATAAATAGAGAAAATTGTCCCGACGGACACATTGACATCAATATTAGAAGAGCCATCAAGGGGATCGGTTAAAATCACATATTTCGCATTACGTCCGCGCTCCGTATCAAAGGCAATAAAACTTTCTTCTTCTTCGGAGGCAAAGCCTGCTACTTCTTCACGTGCCATAAGAGCGGCTTTCATCGTATTATGAGCAAAGAGATCGAGCTTCATTTGGCTTTCACCCTGCACATTTTCAATGCCGGATTGACCTAAAATACTGGTGAGCCCTGCTTTATTGATATCACGATGAATGATCTTAGCTAATAAACGGATCGACGATAAAATCCCACTTAGCTCTCCTTTTGCATTAGGGTATTCCGCTTGACGTTCCACAATAAATTCACTTAATGTTTTCATACTTTTTCCTTCTAACAACGCTTGTGGTAATTATATGATATTTAAAATTTTCACAAAAAAGACAATTTTCAATAATGAGATCTCGATCACAAAATTTTATATTTTCAAAATAGGGCAAGGTAGCGGCAGGAGAGGCTGAGTTATTATTTATTGGTTGAGATGTCTTGCTAAATGAATATCAACAATATCCACTAAATGTTTGAGAAAAGAAACATCTTGTCCGTTATGAAAACGTTGTGTATCACGTGAGCGAAAGAGCAACATTGCGCTGGGTTTATGAGTATCTTTTTGACCAAGTAGGCAGCAAGCCACAGGACTGATGGGTAATTCTTCCGGTAAAAATATTAAAGATTTTTCTTTACTGCTTAATTCACCCAAATAAAATTGACGTAATCCCAAACGTTCCAAGCGAATAATTTCAAAGGCTTTACGATCAACCCAATTATGTGAGGGGATATTTTCTGTTTTTTTCCAACTATCGGTAAAAAGGAGAATTTTTGCACCGTCTAATTCATAAGATTTTGCCCATTGATCTAACTTCTTTTCGATAGAAAGAAAATCTTGCGCTTGAAATAATTTCTTTTGGAGTGGCATTAATGCAAAGAAAATATCGGCTTCTTGAATAGCCAGCCGGTGTAATTTTTCAAGTTGTGAGGTGAGTGCGGTAATTTGTTGACGCTGTTGGTTTAATTGGGCTTCAATGAGTGAAATCGTCCCTTTTTATGAATGATGAAAAGTCAGTTTTTTTAAGAGTGAAGGATGTTGGGTAAAGAAATCGGGATGGGTTTCAAGGTAATGAATAATATCTTGTTCTTTCATAATATGTGATTAAAAACAGAAGAAAAAAAGACCGCACTTTTGAGTGCGGTCATAAAATAAGAAGAAAATTATTCTACAAAGGGATCACGTAAAATCATTGTTTCTACGCGATCAGGGCCTGTTGATAGAATATCTACCGGAACTCCAGTGACTTCTTCAATACGTTTGATATAGTTAAGGCAATTTTGCGGTAATTTATTCACATCGGTAACACGGAAAGTGTTTTCTTTCCAACCTGGTAAGGTTTCATAAATAGGCTCAATACCTTCCCAATCTTTTGCTGAAAGTGGTGCGTATTCTACAATCTCACCATTTGGCATTTTATACGCCACACAGATTTTAATTTCATCAAAGCCGTCCAATACATCCAATTTCGTCATACAAAAACCGGAAATAGAGTTGAGCTGAACCGCCCGACGAATGGCCACGGCATCAAACCAACCGCAACGACGCGGACGACCGGTTACCGCACCAAATTCATTCCCTTTACGTGCAATTTCAGCGCCTACATCATCGAATAATTCGGTAGTGAACGGGCCTCCACCTACACGGGTACAGTAGGCTTTAATAATACCCAATACATAATCCAGATTACGAGGGCCAAAGCCGGAACCGGTTGCAACGCCACCCGCCGTCGTGTTTGAACTGGTTACAAACGGGTAAGTGCCGTGATCGATGTCTAACATAGTGCCTTGTGCACCTTCAAATAGGATATTGTCGCCGTTTTTACGTGCAGTATCCAAAATAGTGGTAACATCTGCCACCATACCGGTGATAATGTCAGCTACCGCCATTACATCATCTAAGGTTTTTTGATAATCAATCGGCTCAACTTTATAGTAGTTTACTAATTGGAAATTATAGTATTCAAGAATATTTTTAAGTTTTTCAGCAAAGGCTTTTTTGTCAAATAAATCACTTACTCGTAATCCGCGACGGGCGACTTTATCCTCATAAGCCGGTCCGATACCGCGACCGGTCGTACCGATTGCTTTTTTGCCCAGCGCTGCTTCACGGGCATGATCCATGGCAACGTGGTAAGGGAGAATCAAAGGACAAGCCTCGGAAATTAATAAACGCTCACGAACATTGATGCCGCGGTTTTCAAGCTCGCCCATTTCTTGCATTAATGCCGCAGGTGAAAGCACTACGCCATTTCCGATAAGACAGGTTACATTTTGGCGTAAAATACCGGATGGGATCAAACGCAATACGGTTTTTTCACCATTAATAATAAGCGTATGTCCTGCGTTATGACCGCCTTGATAGCGCACAACGTATTTTACGCGATCGGTTAACAAGTCAACGATTTTACCTTTACCTTCGTCACCCCATTGAGCGCCCAAGATAACGACACTTTTTCCCATAATTTCCACCTTTTTAAATTTGGTTGATTGATCAAATGAAATGAATAGCCGGATGTTTTTTTATTCTTTCTTATTACCCTAAAAATTAAATTCTATACTTTAATTGAGGGATGAATATTAATTTAGAACGAATCACGGCCCGCTATATTAAACTATTCTGCTGTGACTTTCTAGTTTTGATACGCCTTCAATTTGACGGTGAATTAATGGCTTTGCGTTCACGGCGCAATAAAAAAACAAATAACCCGAGTAATAGACCGATTCCGGCACCTAGGCATCCCCAACGGTTTTGTCCTCTTGTTTCCAGCTGCTGTGGACTTTTAGTGAAATGAAATGCGGTAAATTTCTCGTCAAGCGGATTAACGGATTTCATCATATTGAGTTTTCCTTGCCAATCTTGACGTTCCACGCTATTGCCGTAAGGAATATTGCCCAAATTGAGCTCTGCTGCAGTTTTTACTTGAGTGAATAAATTTTTCCATTGGAGAATGAGGTCTGCATACATCATTTTTCTTGTAATGGTATTGCTATTATCAAGAAGTGAGGAAAGCAATGCTTGTGATTCTCCCGCTTCACTTAGTGTGATAGTAATTTTTCCGGTGTTATAACTCAGCGGTTGGAAATGGGTATTGTTGATTAAATCATTTAATAATTGGGCATTTTCTGTCGTGTTTTTACTGATTTTTTGCTTGTAATAGGTTGAGTTTTCCCAAAAGTGTTTTAGGTTGTCATAAGAAACCAACTGTTTGGTAAAATTTTGATAGGCTAATTCGGTAACTTTACCATCTGTAGTATCTTTCCCTTGCATGAGTTGGTACATAGAGTGGAGAGAATAATAATTGCCCAGTTCGGATAGGGTGGGATGAGTGATTTCCGCTTCTGTTTTCCATTTGGCGTTTAGCCAATAGCCTGATGCATAGCCAATTACACCACAAAGTGCGGTTGAAATTACGAGTGTTTTTAGCATCTTTAAATATGACATACTATATTTCCTATTCGTTTTTTATTGAGATTTTATTTTAAGGTTCCCCTCCTTTCTGCATTATTTACAGCTTAGTAAGAACAAAAGGGTAACAACATTGAAGTCACATTTTGATTGCCTCAAAAGTGACTTCATTCAGGTAATGGGTATTATTCAAATAACGATTTATGTAACGAGCGAATCACCTCATCGGCGTGTTCACTCTGTACTAACATACAAATATTATTCGTACTGGCGCCGTAGCTGATCATACGAACATTGTAAGATTCTAGCGTTTCAAAAATACGTTTTGCGATACCCGACGCAATGTGTAGTTCGTTTCCGATAAGTGCGACAAGGGATAAACCGGTATCGACTTTTACCGTACAATATTGGCTTAGCTCTTCCAACAATTCGCTCGAAAGTAATGTTGTAGTGGATGAGCTTGAGCCTGTTTTATCAAGTGTTAAAGCAATGCTTATTTCTGATGTGGTAATGGTATCCACGGAAATTTTGTGTTTTGCCAAGATACTGAATACGTTTGCCAAGAAACCTTGGGCGTGTAGCATACTCAGGCTGGAAAGGGTCAATAATGTTTGATCTCTGCGCAATGCAATCGCACGAAAAGTCGGTCTGGGCTGTGGATCGCGGGTTACCCAAGTCCCTCCGTCTTGTGGTGCTTTACTAGAAGCTACATATACGGGAATATTACTGCGAACAGCGGGCAATAATGTTGCTGGATGAAGTACTTTGGCGCCGAAGGTTGCCATTTCCGCAGCCTCTGCAAAACTCATTGTATCAATGCGTTGTGCTGTCGAAACAATACGGGGATCCGTGGTGTAAATGCCGGCGACATCAGTCCAAATTAACACATCTTTTGCATTTAATACCTCGGCTAATAGTGCAGCGGAGTAGTCGCTGCCGCCACGCCCCAATGTCGTTGTTTTCCCGCCCGGTTCACGACCGATAAAACCTTGAGTAATGATTAATTCACCACGGTCAATCAATGGTTTTAAAATATTGTCGCTATTGTGTTGGGTTTTTTCGTCATCCGGTACGGCTTTGCCAAAATGATTATTGGTTGCTACAATGCTGCGCACATCTACCCAGGTGGCGCTTGTATTTTGTTCACGTAAAATCTCAATAAAAATTTGAGTTGACATCATTTCGCCGTGGCTGATTAATTCGTCTGTTAATGCGGTTGAAGTAGCAAGGCTTGCGGCTTCGGAAAGATATTCAATATTCTCAATGTATTTTTCAATGATTGGTCGAACAAGAGAATCATCTTTCAGTTCGTTTAAGATATTTTCTTGAATTTGGCGTACTTCTCTAACTAATCTTCTGCGTTCTTCCGCTTCCACACCATTTGCAAGTTCCACCAAAAGATTTGTGACACCGGCAGAGGCTGAAAGGACAACAACACGCGTATTCGGATCATCAATAATAATTTTGGCACAGCCAGCCATTGCTGCGTAGTTGGCAACGGAAGTACCGCCAAATTTAGCGACAGATAAATGAGACATAAAATGTTCTCCTGTTAAATGAATGTTCTAAGTATGATGTTTGCAAGGGTATAGAAATAACGATTTAGTCAAACATTGTCAAATGGATTTCATAAAAAACGGTTGGATTTTTCATTCATTATCAGGAAGTGGAAGAGGTTCCGGCTCGCCTAGAAAATAAGGTTGAATGCCAATCGCCAAATCGAAGATTGCTTTCAGACGGGCAAGGGTTTCTCGAATACGTGTGCCGAAATAGACATCAGGCTGTTTGGCTGCGAAACAAATTGCATCAATATCATAATGTTTGGCGATAAACAGGGCACGCTCACAATGAAATTTTTGGCTAATAATAGTATAAGAAGGGACTTGGAAAACTTTATTGGCACGCACCACAGAATCTAATGTCCGGAAACCGGCAAAATCCAGAAAAAGACGATCTCTCGGAACATTCATTTTCCGTAAATCCCTCAGCATTGTGCGTGGTTCATTATATTGTAATGTTCGATTATCCCCACTCAGAAGAAGATAGCTCACTTTTTGATTTTCAATGAGTGTTTTTGCAGCAGCAAGACGATTCGTGTAGTAATCGTTGGTTTTACCGGTAGCGACATATTTTGATGTGCCAAGTACGACTCCGTAAGGGCGGTAGGGCAATTTATCCACTTCTTCAAATATGCCATCACGAACATAGAAACTGATAGATTGATCGATTATCAGACAAGCTAAAAGAAAAGATATGCTCACGCAGTACATCCAGCGAATCATTTTTTTTAAATGAAAACGATGCCAAAGGGAAAGTGCGGTCATTTTGAGAGATATTTTTGAATCAATCATGCCACTAAAATAATGAAAACTTGAGGTAACTTCAAGTTGAATTTTGTGTTCACCGTTCACTACTTTGTTTTAGCCGTTTAGACGGCTAAAATTTCTTGACAAAGATAATAAGCTGTTGATAATTGGAAACATCTTTAATTTCACGCAGTAGGTTTTCAATGTCGTCTGTCCAAAATGTGGTGCTTTTTCAAGATAATCCGCTACAACTTATGTTGGGTGGTGAAATTTCGCCGATTAACGTGGCTTATCAAACTTATGGGACATTGAATGCGGATAGAAATAACATCGTGCTAATTTGCCATGCGCTAACGGGAGATGCCGAGCCTTATTTTTCGGATAAAGAAAAAAATGGTTGGTGGCAGAATTTTATGGGCGATGGTCTTGCGTTGGATACTTCCCGTTATTTCTTCATTTGCTCGAATGTATTGGGAGGCTGCAAAGGCACGACAGGGCCGGCTTCCGTTAATCCTAAAACGGGCAAGCCTTATGGTAGCCAATTTCCGAATATTACTGTGCAGGACATTGTGCATGTGCAAAAAGCGCTATTGGATCATTTAGGCGTAACACACCTGAAAGCGGTGATTGGCGGATCTTTCGGTGGAATGCAAGCAACCCAATGGGGCATTGAATATCCGGATTTTGTTGATAATATCGTTAATCTTTGCTCATCACTTTTTTTCAGTGCGGAAGCCATCGGATTTAATCATGTTATGCGTCAGGCCGTGATTAATGATCCTAATTTTAATGGCGGAGATTATTATGACGGCGCTCCGCCCGATCAAGGTCTATCCATTGCCCGTATGCTAGGAATGCTGACTTATCGCACGGATTTGCAGCTTGCTAAAGCGTTTGGGCGAGCGACGAAATCGGAAGGGGATTTTTGGGGAGATTATTTCCAAGTTGAATCTTATCTGACTTACCAAGGTAAAAAATTCCTTGAACGCTTTGATGCCAACAGCTATTTGCATTTGCTGCGTGCCTTGGATATGTATGATCCTAGCTTGGGTTATTCTGATGTTAAAGCCGCGCTTTCACGTATCAAGGCACGCTATACGCTGATTTCCGTAACAACGGATCAACTGTTTAAATCCATTGATTTACATAAAACTAAACAGCTTTTAGAACAAAGTAATGTTTCTTTGGATTTTTATGAATTTCCATCGGTTTATGGGCATGATGCCTTTTTGGTCGATTACGATGGATTTGATAAGTGGATTAGTGAAGGCTTGGCGGGTAAAAATTAAAAAGTGCGGTAATTTCTACCGCACTTTTTTATAGATAGCTTACAAATTCTTCAATATTCCCGCCGCGTGATTCACGTTCTAGTTTTTCCGCTGCTGTACCAAGCATCAATAATGCTACAATTTTGTCTTGTTCACGGCAGCCAAGTGCGTGCCGTAATGCGCTTCCATTGATCCATTTTCCCGTAATCCAAACGTTGTCAAAACCTTGCCCATTAGCGGCAAGTTGAATGCCGTAAGCGGCACAGCCGGCGGTAAGTAGCTGTTCCCAAGTGGGTACTTTTTCCACATCGGGATTAATTTTAGCGATAACCGCAATGACCATTGGCGCGCGATGAGCAAGTTTTTCGGCTTTTTTTAAGCGCTCTTCGTCAAGGTTGAGCTCTACTGCGGCTTCTTTGAGTAAATGTTCTAATTTATACAATCCTTCATTTTCTATAACAACAAAGTGATAAGGTTGCAATTTGCCATGATCCGGCGTGTGAAGTGCCGCCTGAAAAATTTGCTCAAGTTGAGCTTTGCTTGGCGCTGGGGAAGTAAGTTTTTTATTTGAGCGTCGTGTTGTTAATAGGGTTAATGTATCCATTTGATTTCACAGAGTAAATAAAATTGTGGCAGATTATAGCATAGTTTTTAGCCTAAGTTTATGTTACGCTAAGCGCAATTTTTTCAACCTCTTAAAACCTTTATGAACCCAATTTTCCGAGTGATCAAATTTTGTTGGTATGCGCTAAATTTTATTCGTGATTTAGTGATGAATTTTTTCTTTTTAATTTTCATTTTGCTGCTGGTGACAATTTTCAGTATCACTGCAAATACTAAAAAAAGCGCAGTGAATTTGAATGCAGATAAAGGCACATTATTGCTAAATTTAGATGGTTACTTAGCCGATAATCGTGATGATGCTTTTGGTTGGCAGCAAATATTGCGAGAACTAAATAGCGGGGAACGTATCCCGACTAAAATTTCGACCTTCGATGTGGTATATGCGATTAATTTAGCAAAAGAAGATGAGAATATTCGAGGATTAGTATTGGATCTCAATTATTTTTCAGGCGGTGATCTGCCCGCAATGAATTATATCGGTAAAGCCATTCAAGATTTTAAAATGTCAGAAAAGCCTGTTATTGCGTTGGCTAACAATTATTCCCAAGGGCAATATTTTCTAGCAAGTTTTGCCGATCAGATTTATTTAAATTCGATTGGTCAAGTATCTATTCGAGGACTGGCGCAAGAAAATCTCTATTATAAAGATTTATTGGATAAACTCGCCGTGACACCGCATATTTTCCGTGTGGGAACTTATAAATCCGCTGTAGAGCCTTTTTTGCGCAATGATATGTCGCCGGAAGCCAAACAAAATATGAATCAATGGCTAAATGGAATGTGGAATAACTATGTGCAAATTGTGAGCGAAAATCGTCATATTTCCGCAGAAACCTTGTTACCGAGTGCTAAACAATATTTAGCGGAATTAAAGGCATTGAAAGGCGATAGTACAGCTCATACAAAACAGCGAAAATTGGTAACGGATATTGCCGACAATCTTGAATTGGATAAAAAATTGACCGCACTTTTCGGTAAAAATGGAGAAGATAAGGTAAATATGATCGGTTTTTCAGATTATTTATCCGGTTTTGAGGATCGAATGGCTTCATCAAGGGATGAAAATAAAATTGCGGTGGTAAACGTTGAGGGGGCGATTATTGATGGTGAAAGCACAGAAGAGGAGGTCGGCGGCGACAATGTAGTGCGCTTGTTACGTAAAGCCTACGATGATGAGCGGGTAAAAGCGGTCGTTTTGCGTGTGAATTCACCGGGAGGCAGTGCTTTTGCTTCGGAATTAATTCGTCAAGAAGTGGATAATTTACAGAAAGTCGGTAAACCGGTGGTAGTGTCTATGGGATCAATGGCTGCCTCGGGCGGTTATTGGATTTCTGCCACCTCTGATTACATTATTGCGGACAAAAATACCATTACCGGTTCTATCGGTATTTTTGCGATGTTACCAACCTTTGAAAATGCAATTAAAAAAATCGGTGTGAATAGTGATGGCGTCGCCACGACTGAACTGGCGGAAAGCTCTGTTTTCAGCCCACTTTCAAAAAATACGCAAGATATTTACCAATTAGAAATTGAACACGGCTATGATAAATTCTTAGAGCTAGTGAGTCGTGGTCGTCAAATATCAAAAACTGCCGTGGATAAAATTGCCCAGGGGCAAGTATGGTTAGGTACGGATGCTTTTAAACATAATCTTGTAGATGAATTGGGTGATTTTGATCGTGCGGTAGAAAAAGCAGGCGAATTGATAAATCTTCATCGTGAAACCGTGATTGAAAATTTTACTGTGGAATGGATGACAGAAGAAGATAGCAGTATGCTCGGTAAATTGTTTCGGGATCTTAAATATAACGCCCAACAATTTATGTTGACTTGGCTTGATTTACCAAAACCTATTCAACAACTCAAACAGCATTTAAATCAACTGAATAAGTTTAATGATCCGAAAGGGCAGTATTTATATTGTTTGAACTGTGGCGGAGTAAAATAATTGAATTTAACGCAATGTTACTTTTAAAGAAAAAGCAGGGAAATTCCCTGCTTTTTTATAAAGTGCGGTCAATTTAGCGGTTATTTTTTATTTTTCATATTTGAGAAAATATTTGCCAGTATCGGACCGGATACATTGTGCCAGAAACTGAATAATGCGCTGGGTACGGCGGCAATCGGATTAAAATGTGCCGCTGCGAGTGCTGCTCCTAAACCGGAATTTTGCATGCCTACTTCAATCGCAATCGCTTTACTATCGGCAGTATTGAGTTTGAATAGTCTTGCCGCTAAGAAACCGATAAAATAGCCTAAACAGTTGTGTAGAACGACCACACTGAAAATTAATAAACCGGATTCAACAATTTTATCCTTACTTACCGCAACGACTGCAGCCAGAATTAAAACGATTGAAACGACGGAAATAAGAGGCGTAATTTTGCTCGCCTGTACAATCACATCTTTAAACAAAGCACGAACGACTAAACCTAAGAAAATTGGGAAAAGAACCATTTTTAATACCGACATAAACATTGCGGAAGCGTTAATATCTAACCACTGGCTTGCCAATACGTAGAAAATTGCCGGGGTAAGCAATGGGGAAAGTAAAGTTGAAATAGTAGTACAAGCCACGGAAAGCGCAGTATTACCTTTTGCAAGATAAGTCATCACATTAGAAGATGTACCGCCCGGGCAAGAGCCGACCAAAATGACTCCCACCGCTAACTCTGAAGGCAAATTAAATACTTTGGCAAGTAAGAATGCAATGGCGGGCATAATAATAAATTGTCCTGCCACCCCAATAAATACTGCTTTGGGATGTTTAGCGACCTCACCAAAATCGTTGAAAGTGAGGGTAATTCCCATACCAAACATGACTAGACCGAGCAAATAAGGAATGTAAGGGGCAAAAACTTTAAATTCGGCAGGGAACAAAAAGGCAAGAACAGCGAAAACAATTGCCCATAAAGCAAAAGTTTTGCTGATAAATTGAGTTAATTTAAGTAATGCTTGCATGGATTTTCCTTATAGTAATGTAAATAAAAGAATAATTGATTCTAAAGATGTTTTTCTTTCAAATCAATCATCCATGCTAGGGAGAACCCATGAGTTTTCATCAAGTAATCGACCAAAATGACTTTCTACCAAACGTTCTGTTATGGTCGTTTTGGGCTGACTAAATAGATCTTTGGGTTTACCGTATTCAACCATTTTCCCTTCGTCCATCACCAATACATTATCTGCAATGTGTTTAATCAAGCCTAAATCTTGTCCCACATAAATATAGCCAACGCCGAGGCGGGCTTGAAGATCGAGAGAAAGATTCATTAATTGGGCGCGAACGGATGCATCAAGGGTACTGAAAGTATCATCTACAATAATAATTTCCGGTTCTAAAATAAATGCTCGGGCCAGTGCGACCCGTTGCTTTTGGCTGGCGGAGAGGCTTTTAATTTTTAAATTCGTATAATCGGGATAAAGCCCGACCATTTGGAGGGTCTCAAAAATTTTTTGATTGCGGGTGTCTTCATCCCAATCGGTTGTTAAGCGAAGCGGGGTGTCTAAAGCTTGTCCGATATTTTGGCGAGGATTAAACGCAGAATTCACATCTTGGAATACCATACGAATATGTTGGGTTCGGTAGTGTGAATCCTCAACGTTAAGAGTTGTGCCATTAAACTTTATTTCACCTGACGTTGGCTTGAGCATGCCGGCAATCATTTTGACTAAGGTAGATTTTCCCGAACCGTTTTTACCGATAATAGCGAGAGTCTGTTTTGGTTCAAGATTAAAACTCACTTTTTCTACAGCATTAAACACTCTTGAACCAAACCAATGGGCAGGGTCATTAAAGGTTTTAGACAATTCAATTACTTCCAATAATGGCATAAATTATTCCTTACTTGGCTCAGTGGATAACGTTAGCGGTGAATTGGCTAAGGTTTCCTTTAAACGTTTTTCCCTAAGATTAATTGGAAAGTGGCAGGAAAACTCATGTTGTTTAATACGATGACGGGTGGGTTTTTGCATACATTCTTTTTGTGAAAACGGACAACGAGGCCCGAAACGGCAGCCCATCGGCATTTGTTCTAAAAGTGGTACGGTGCCTTCTAATGTGCCCAATTTTGTTTTAAAACCAAGAGGTTCGGTAAAATCCGGTACAAAATGAATTAATGCTTGCGTATAAGGATGATGTGGCGATTCCAACAATGTTTGAGTCGGTGCCGATTCAGCATTTTGACCGCAATACAGCACAGACATTGTGTGGCAAAGATCGCTAATGCTACGAATGTCATTGCTTGCTAGAAGAATACTTGTTCCCTGATTTTGATTCATACTGGAAAGCAAACGGAAAACTTGATTCGCAGTGATAGATTCTAACGTATTGGTTGGCTCATCAGCGATTAATAAACGGGGTTGATTCGCCACGGCAATAGCGATCATCACTTTTTGTCCTTCCCCCTCTGTGAGATCGTTCGGATAACTTGCCATAATTTCTTGATGGTCCTTTATTCCGACACGATGTAATAATTCGATGGCGCGGCGTTTTTTCCAACCGAACCAATTCCACCATTTTCCACGATATGTCCAGTTTGGAATACTTTGAATGAGTTGTTTTCCAATTTTTTTGCTGGGATCTAAACAAGTAAGCGGATCTTGAAAAACCATAGAGACTTCTTTTCCAACAAGTTTTCTACGCTGTGCCGGTGATAATTTTAACAGTTCTACATCATTGAAGCGAAAGCGATCTGCCGTGATAATCCAATCTTCTTTTATTGAGTTTGCAATGACTTTTGCAATCAAACTTTTTCCTGAACCGGATTCTCCCACTAATCCCAAAATTTCCCCTGCGTTGAGGGTTAAATTTACACCGTCAACGATTTTAATTTTGCCGTTTGGCGTTTTAATTTCAATGTTTAGATTACGAATATCCAGCAGTACCATAATTATTGATAATATTGGTTAATGGCTTTACATAAGCCGTTGGTAAACAAAATGCTTAATAAAATAGTGATAATAATTGCAAACCCTGGCAGTAATACTGTCCAAGGTGCAAGATGAAGAAGCTCCAGCGAATCTTTAATCATTGCCCCCCATTCAGGTATTGGGCGTTGCGCGCCAAGGGAAATGAAGCTTAAAGCGGTAATGTCTAAAATAGCAACGACAAAGGCACGTGAAATCTCTTGAATGTAAGTGACGGTAATATTCGGCAAAATCGTGCTGCGCAACAATTCAATGTTGGAAATGCCATCAAGTTTTAGAATCACCACGTATTCTTTTTTTAGTTCTTGTTGAATTGCTTGGTAAATAGTGTGGATGAAATAAGGTAGCACCGCTAATATGGTTGATACCATTGCATTCATTAAACTGGGTTCCATAAAAGTAGAAATAATGATCGCAATTAACAAAATAGGGAGTGATAGAAATGCATCAAAAATATGTCCAAGAAAACGCGCTTTAATGCCTCCTGACATTCCGGCTAAAATGCCTAATGCACCGCCGATAATCGCTACGAGAAAAACAACAATAAGTGAAGAACCAAGCGTATAACGTGTTCCCATAATAACTCGGCTCAACACGTCACGGGCGAGATCATCCGTACCGAAGAAAAAGGCAATTTGTCCTTTCTCTACCCAAGAAGGCGGCATTAATTCTTGTCCGACAAACTCCATACTATCGCTATAGGGGGCGATAAAAGGGGCGAAAAGAGCGGTCAAAATTAATAGAAAAAATAAGTAAAAGCTGAATAAGGCGATACGGTTTTTACGAAACTGTAACCAAATTTGATAAATTGATGTGCTTTCACGAAATTCATCAGGTTCTTTATCTTGCATACCAACCTTTCTTATTAAACGGATCGAGAATAAACATCAGGGTTTTTGCCAACGTATCAAGGGTGATAATACAAATCCCCAATGCAATTACTCCGGCTGAAATACTGTTGTAGTCTTGATTGCTTACCGCATCAATTAACCAACGCCCTATGCCCGGCCAACCTAGCACGGTTTCCACCAACATACATTGTGTGATAACCAATGTGAATACACGCGTAATCTGTGGTACCAATAAGGGAAAAGTATTTCTAAAAACATATTTTTGTAAAATTTTCCATTTTGACCAACCACGGGTTAGCGCGGCTTTTGTGTAATTTTGTTGCAAGATATATTCTGCACGCTGCTGAATAATACGGATAATTTCCATAGTGGGCAAAATACATAAAATCAGTGTAGGCAATGCTAAATGTTGTAATACGCTTTGCACGATTTTTATGCGATAAGGCTTATCTACAAACCACACATCAATCACCGGAAAGCCGCTAATCGGTTCAATTTCATAAAGTAAATTATACTGTCCTGTGGCAGAGATTTCCCAGCCGTAAATCGCTGCCGCATACAGCAAAATCGGCGCAAGCCAGAAAACAGGGATAGATAAACCCACATAAGAGAGCGTCTGTAGGCTCTTTGAAAAAATGCCTTGATTATTAACCGCACTTAGAATACCAAGAGGAATACTTAAAATTAAAGCAAGCAGTAGTGCGGTGAAGCAAAGCTCCAAGGTAGGTGGTAATACGGTAAAAATCAAGGATTTTAAAGATTGCCCGCCATTATAAGTGATACCAAAATCCCCCTGTAACAAAGAGCCAAGATAGTGAAAATAAGCACTATAAATACTATTTGTGACAAGGGCTGAATTAAGCGGATCACGCATTAAAATCGCGAAGCTAAGTAAGGTTAAAATAAATAACAATAAACAAACCCAAAGGAGATGACGTAGCACTGACCACAACATTATTTCTTATCCTTTGCAAAATAGAGTGTCGAAAAATGCATACTACCGAAAGGGCTTATTTGCACACCTCTTACTTTACCGTTTGCCACTAGAAAACGTTTTGCACTGGCAATAGGTACAATCGGTAACTCTTTTAATACCAGCTCTTGTGCAAGATTGTAATTTTTCGCACGCTCTTGTAATTGCGTGCTGGAAAGGGCGTTGTCCATAAGTTGATTAAATTTAGGATTGCACCAGTTGGATAAATTCGTGATGTCATCTCGAGTATCACAGCTTAAAATGGGGCGCATAAAACCATCGGGATCTAAATTTCCGGCAAGCCAACCGGTGAGAATCAAATCATAATCCTCTGTTTTTTTAGCAAGTTGATCGAGCAAAAACACCCGCGTAACCGACCGCACTTTTACTTTCACCCCGGCTTGTGCCAAATCCCATTTAATGAGTTCCGCCATTTTTAGGGGAGAAGGATTATACATCTGTTCTTCATTTAATACCCACATATTGAGCTGAAGATTTTTGCCAGATAGTATGTTTTTTGCTCGTTTGGGTGAGTAATCAAACTCAAATTCCGGTGTATTTACACTGGATGCCCAAGAAACATTAGGAATAATATTATTCGCTACGGTAGCCGTGTTGTGATAGATATTGCGTATGATACGTGCGCGGTTAATACTTTGAGAAATTGCTTGGCGAATTTGCTCGTTTTGCATAAGTGGTTTATTAAAATTAAATGCGAGATAGGAAAGATTCATCCCATCAGTGGATTGTAAATAATAGCGTTCGTCATTATCGTGATCGTGTAACATACCTAATTGACTAACTTCTGGATAAGCCGCAATTTGGCATTCATTATTGAAAAACTTGATCAGCCGAGTGGTTCGCTCGGTCGATAAATCAACCAAAATATGTTTAATTTTAGCATCTTTGTTCCAGTAGCTATCGTTACGTAATAGTCTGACATATTGATTATAGACATAGTTTTGCACCTGATAAGGCCCTGTGCCGACAGGGTGGGTATCCAATTGTGCAAGGTTATTGTCCGCATTTAATTGATAGGCATATTCTTGCGAGAAAATAATCGCATATTGACTGGCTAGATGAGACAAAATAGAGGAATCCG
This sequence comes from Rodentibacter genomosp. 2, assembly GCA_001999425.1. Taxonomy (GTDB): domain Bacteria; phylum Pseudomonadota; class Gammaproteobacteria; order Enterobacterales; family Pasteurellaceae; genus Rodentibacter. The sequence goes on from MLHP01000011.1 coordinate 31,622, forward strand.
GCTCAAATAACTCAATTTTTACTTGGTAAGGATTGACCGCAGTAATAGATTTTATTTTTTGGTTTAATTTTATGCTGTCAAAATAGGGAAAGCGTGCTTTTTTTGCCTGTTCATGAAATACGCGATATTGTGGATTTTTATCATATTCAAAATTATCTTGATCTAAAATCGGTAAATAGGTGTCATGTCCGAGTACGCGGTTAATGGAAAATACCACATCTTCCGCATTAAAATCACGAGTTGGCGTAAACCATGGTGTGTGGTGAAATTTTACCCCTTTGCGGAGATTGATTAGAATCTCTTTGCCATCGGCTGAAACGGAATAAGATACCGCTAAAGAAGGGGTAACCGTTGCACTGTGATTTTTTATTTCAAACAGCTTATTATAAATTTGTTCCGTTACCACGTTCATACTGGTGCCAGCATCCGCCGTTTGCGGATTAAAAGAGAAACCCAATACATTGGTACAATAAATCAAACCGTTTTCCGTTAAACTTTCCGGCACACGCGGTGCCGCTTGAACTTGCGCAAACAAGCCCATATTTAGCAGAAGGCAGAAAAATGTCAGATTTTGGCGTAACATAATGAGTGCGTTATGGTAAATTATGGCGCAAATTGTAAGATATATTAGTAAAAATGGCTAGGCTATTGAATGTTTAACATATTCCCAAAAGAACTCAATCAAATAATTAATCGCGGATTTGACCGCACTTTACGCCTTGCGGTAACAGGGTTGAGTCGTAGTGGCAAAACCACATTTATCACTAGTCTGATCAATCAACTTTTGTCCGTTAATCAAGTTTCACGAAATACTTTACCTTTATTTGAGGCTGCCAACGGAGCGATTATTGCGGTAAAGCGTGTATCACAACAAAATTTGAACGTCCCCCGTTTTGATTACGAAGCCAATTTAGCCGACCTTTATCGAACACCGCCTCAATGGTGTCAATCTACCAGAGGCGTGAGCGAAACCCGATTAGCCATTCGTTTTCAGCGTCAGTCAGGGTTACTTCGTCATCTAAAGGAGCGTGGAACACTTTATTTGGATATTTTTGATTATCCGGGAGAGTGGTTGTTGGATTTACCTTTGTTACATTTGGATTTTGAACAATGGTCGTTAGAACAAGCGCAGATTCAGCAAGGGAGACGGACAGAGCTTACTCAAACTTGGCTGGAAGAAGTGAAAAAATTAGACTTAAGTGCGGTTGTTAATGAAGATGTTTTAGCAAAACTGGCAAGGGCTTATACGGCGTATCTTCATCAATGTAAAGCACAGGGTATGCAGTTTATTCAGCCGGGGCGATTTGTTTTGCCGGGAGAATTGGAGGGGGCGCCGGCGTTGCAGTTTTTTCCATTAATTCATTTGACTGAAAGCGAATGGAAAACCCTTAAAAAAGAAGCAAAATCTAATAGTTATTTTGCCGTATTGAATAAACGTTATGATTATTATCGCAATAGCGTTGTGAAAGGATTTTACGAAAATTATTTTTCAACTTTTGATCGCCAAGTCATTTTGGCAGATTGTTTAACGCCGTTGAATCATAGTCGCCAAGCGTTTTTAGATATGCAAACGGGGTTAAATCAGCTATTCAAAAATTTTCATTATGGCAAACGGAATTTTTTAAACCGTTTGTTTTCCCCACGTATTGATAAATTAATGTTTATTGCCACGAAAGCGGATCATATCACGAGCGATCAAATGCCGAATTTAGTGAGTCTGATGCGACAATTAGTACAAGAAGGCGGTCGCCATGTGGAATTTGAAGGTATTGAAACGGAATACACAGCGATTGCGGCGATTCGTGCGACCAAGCAAGTGATAGTGAATCAGAACGGCAAACAAATCAAAGCGATTCAAGGCGTGCGTTCTAAAGATAAGCAGTTAATTACGCTTTATCCGGGCAGTGTGCCGAGTAAATTGCCAAGTCCTGAATTTTGGCAAAAACAACCGCACTTTACGGAAAATGCGGCGCATTTTGACTTTGACAGTTTTGATCCGCAACCCCTTGAACAAGGTGAGGCGATCCCCCATTTGCGCATGGATGCGGTGTTGCAATTTTTGTTAGGGGATCGGTTTGATTAGGTTAGCTAAAATGGATTGCAATCTCAGAGGTCAGTCGATCCAGCATTTCGTAACGTTTACGATACATTGAGCGTTTTTTACTGGCAATGTCTTCTAAGGGTTTGTGTTCAATATTAAGGGGGAGTTGCCAATAACGATCTTGATAAATGCCTTGGTTCTCTTGCCAAAATTCATCGTAGTTAAACAAGATTTTACTTCGTGCGGAGAGGCGATATTTACCTTGAAATTTATGTGGAATACCGACCAAATCACATTGCCAATGTTTTGCCAGCTCACGAAACACGTGCATTAACATAAACATCGGCCGAATACCGTGTAAATCTTTCGTTGCTTGTTTGATTAATTCTTGCGTGTTTCCGTGGTTAGGGCCTTGTATGGAAGTAATCAACAATTTGTTCGGCGATAAAAACGTGAATGAGGCATCATAAATTCGTTCGTGATTTTGATTACGGATATTGATGGCAAAATAGCCCTCAAAGGGATCAATAAAGTTTAGACTTAAATTTAGCGAAAGATCATCGGTTAATCGACTTAATAAAATGACTTGTTCGTTAAGTAATGCGGTACAGAACGGTAATCCCCATTTTTGTTCGGCAATTTGTAGGTTTTGTGTTATTGCCGTAAGACGTTGGGAAGCGGAAAAACGTTTATCGCAATAAGTGGTTAAAAGCGGATTAAAACGATAATAATCTTGTGTAAAAAGTGCTTGCCATTGAGGTGAATTATTTAAAAAATCAATAAGCTGGCAACATTGTTTTCTATGAATGAAGCGATAAGCATAATAACGTAGTTTCTCACGCAACTGTTTTGCCAAAGGGCGATCTTTTGAGTAAGGGTACATTTGTAGGTAAGAAGGAAATGAAATTTTTTGGGTCATTTTGATCTTGATAGTTAGGGTCATCGCTGACGAAAAATGGAAACAGGGTATTTTATAATGGAAAAGCAAATTTTCAATCAGAATAATGACGTTGAGCTGGAAACCTTTCAGCCAAAGCAGGAATTTAACAACGTGGAAATTCTGCCTGATGAATCGTTAGAGGGCGAATTATTTGATGAATCCTTTGAACGTGCGATAAAACCCACCTCAAGCGGTTGGAAAACGACATTAAAATTGACCGCACTTTTATTCGGTGTAGCAACGGTGGCGCAATCCGTTCAATGGATTTGGGATAGTTTTCAAAATCAACAATGGATTTATTTTGCATTTTCCCTTGTCGGTTTGGTTGTTGTGTTGTTTGGCGTAAAAGAGATTGTGGGTGAATGGCGACGTTTAGTCTATCTGAAAAAACGTGAAAAATTACAGCAACAAAGTCGATTACTCTGGCAGAAAAGTGCGGTCAAAAATGCAGATGTTTTTGCAGCTGATGGTGAACAAGGTAAAAAACTTTGCTTAGAAATGGCAAAAGGTTTGCAATTAGATGAGCAATCGCCTGCCATTGTTCAATGGCAAAGCCTGCTGAATGAGGCGTATTCCGCACAAGAGGTCGCCCAATTATTCAGTCAAAATGTGCTGAAACCTTTTGATCTCAAAGCGAAAAAATTGATTAGCAAAATGGTGGCAGAGTCTGCCGTGGTCGTGGCGATTAGCCCGCTTTCCGTCGTGGATATGTTTTTTGTGGCATGGCGGGGTATTAGGTTAATCAACAAAATCGCAGATATTTATGGGATTGAACTCGGTTATTTTGCCCGTATTCGTTTATTGCGTATGGTGTTGGTAAACATCGCCTTTGCCGGTGTCACCGAAGTGGTACAAGAGGTTGGTATGGATTGGCTTTCGCAAGATATTACGGCGAAACTTTCTGCACGTGCAGCGCAAGGAATTGGCGTAGGGTTACTCACCGCCCGCTTGGGGGTGAAAGCAATGGAATTTTGCCGTCCGCTCGCCTTTCAAGCTGCTGAAAAACCTAAGTTATCTCATATTCAAAAAGAGCTTTTAACCACAATAAAAGAAGTGGTATTGAGTAAGAAAGTGAAGGAAAAAGAATTAGTATGAGAAAGAAAATGCGCGTTATTTGACAAGATAACGCGCATTTTTGTTTTTAATTAAAAATCAATCGTTGCACTCACCGATAAAGTGCGTGGTGCACCTGAAACTAAGTATCCGTAATTCGGATAGCCACCGACTGATTCCCAGTATTTTTTGTTGGTGAGGTTATCCAAACGTGCGCGTAACGTCACCGGAGTATTGCCAATTATAGCAATATAACGTGCGCCCACATCCACACGCGTCCAACCTTCTACTTTCAAAGTGTTTTGTGCATTCGCATAGCTTGAACCTGTATAGGTGAGACGGGACTCAAGAGTTAAGCCATCAATCGCTTTGACATCATATTCAAGCCCTAAATTCCCTTGGAATTTTGGCACGCCAATGGTGTATTTGCCCTCGGTTGTTGATGAGCCGGTATCACGTTGTTTAGCTTGTAGGAAGGTAACTCCGCCAAGTAAACGTATGTTTTGAGCAACTTGACCATATATATTAATTTCTGCGCCATTATGGCGATCTTTGCCTTTAGTCGTATAGAAATTATTGGCATTTAAATAGCCACGTGGTTTTTCTGTGCTGAAGAGTGCGAGGCTTGCGCCGAATCCGTTTTGTGATTCATATTTCACCCCGATTTCTTTTTGTTTGGATACATAAGGTTTAAGCGTTTCGCCTTGGTTGATTGCCGGGCTTGGCGCAGAACCACCTTGAGCCAAGTTTTCAATATAGTTTCCATAAACGGAAAGTTCCGGCGTAAAGCGATAAACAATGCCCACACTTGGTGTAATTCTTGCTTCTTTATAGCTTGCCGATTGTACGCCGGTATTATAAGCAAAATCTTTGGTGGAAAGTTGTTGCCAGCGAGCGCCTAACGTTACTTGTAACGTTTTATCTAAGAAAGATAAGGTGTCCGCTAATGCCACGCTGGTAAGCACTACGCGATTCGTTAATGCTGGTGAACCTAGATCATTACCTCGTAATGCATTTGGTGAGTAAGCGATACCACCAAGGTAAATCGGCGAATAAATATTGGTTGCAAAAGTATTTTGCCAGTCCATCACATAAGCATTTTTACGTTTTTCCTGATAGCGGTTTATGCTTAATGTCCACTCATGACCTACCGAAGCGGTTTCAAAGTTGCCTTTTAAACCTACTTCACCGGTGTGAATAATATTACGGCGAGTATTATCAAAACGGTATTCTGTGCCATTCCCATTGTTGTCACGAACCGTTAAGTTGGCGAGTACATTGCTTTCTTTACCATCGTGGAAACCGTAAGCGGCATAACCGGTGAAGTTAGGTAAGAAATCATATTCTGCACGTAATGTACCGAAAACATCACGTTCTTCCGAATAAGTCCAATGTTGTCCCCAGTTGCTTGTTGCTTTTGGTGCAGAAGGTACCTCGGTGACTGTGCCGGCTAAAGTCACACTTGGGCGAGGGCTGCTTAGATGATTTTTTTGATAGCCGAGATCGGCGGAAATCCGTGCTTTTTCACCTTTCCAGTCTAATCCTAAATGGAATACGGTATTGCGTGCTTTATCGCTATCAATGGCACTTTCACCTTCTGTATGTGCGGCATTTAAACGCACACCGAATTCTTTATTATCGCCAAAACGACGAGAAACATCTGCCCCCACATTAGTACGTTCATTGCTTGAAATACCGATGTTTAAACGATTGAGATCTTCCGATGGGGCTCGTTTTGGCATTAAAGCAATAGTACCACCAATCGAACCACCGCTCGGAGCCGCACCATTTAAGAAAGCGGAAGCGCCACGTTGAACTTCTACGCGTTCAAACATTTCGGAAGCAATATATTGGCGAGGTAATAAACCGTATAAGCCGTTATATAAAATATCGTCGGAGTTAGTAATAAAACCACGCATAAAATAGCTTTCTTGGAAGTTTCCAAAACCACGGGCAACACGTATATTTGGATCGTTTTTCAATACATCTGCTACGCTACGCGCTTGTTTGTCTTGAATAAATTTATTGGTGTAGCCTGTGGTAGCGAAGGGATTTTCTAAATTGGCTTTATTGCCTAAAATTCCCACGCGGGTACCTGAGGCGACTTGACCGCCTGAAAATTCTTTTGCCAAGCCTTCTTGTGAAGCATCGGAGCTGATTTCAATAACATCCAATTCTTCTACTTTTTGCTCGTCTGCATAGGCAGAATTCATAGCAAAAACGACCGCACTTGTTAGGGCGCTATATATAAAGGTTTTTTTCATTCTTTGTTCCTAATTTAAGGTTGAGGTTAATAAAACATTAGCAATGGTATTTTTACTTTTTAGTGGAAATACCATTGCTACACTTTTCGCATCATCAGTAAGAAATAAGTACCGCCCACTAAGGTTGCGACTAATCCCGCGGGAATTTCGTAAGGAAATAAAAGTTGTCGTCCGATCCAGTCGGCGATCAGCATAATGGTGCTGCCAAGCAGTGCGGAAATCAGTAATTGTTGCCGTGCTTTATACACGCCTAAAAAATGGCTTAAGTGCGGCACAAGCAAACCGATAAAGCTCAATGGGCCGATCATGAGTGTGGCAAGTGCGGTTAAAAAGGCACTAAAAATAATCAGTATCCATCGAGTGCGTTTGATGTTCAAACCAAGGGCTTGTGCTATTGGCGTTTGAAGCGATAATAAATCCAGCCAACGACTAAAAATTAAACTTATCGCCAATAATACTAATGTTAATAGAATAAAGGGTATGGCAAGATTCGGATCAGTATTTTGTGTTGACCCCGAAGTCCAGCTGATGAGTTGATTCGCACGTGGATCACCACTGGCAATGGCAAGACGTTGCAGGGTGTCGAATAGTGCGGAGAGGCTGATCCCTGTTAGTAACACTTTTTCCGGCAGCATTCCATTGCGTTGGTTGATGGTAGCAAGAATTATTAAGGCAATCAACGCACCGCTGATACCGGCAAGCCAAAACCAAAGGGGATCTTGGGCGGAGAAGACAAAGAGTAAAACCAAAATTCCCATACTTGCGCCTGATGATACGCCAAGTAATTCGGGGCTTGCCATTGGATTTAAGGTTAAACGTTGTAATAACACGCCTGCTACGGAAAGCAAAATTCCGGCACAAATGGCGATCAATATGCGTGGATAACGTAAGACAAAAATCTCCCAATCAAAGGCATTATCGGGAACGATGAATTTCCATTGTGAATGGAATGCGTCTTTGCCGAGACAAAGCACAACAAGTAAACTGACCGCAAATAAGACAATAATAAAGCGGGTAAAGTGCGGTTGATATCGGCGAAGTTTTTGAGGGGCAGCGTCTGTCAAACGTCCGCTATGAGGTAGTGTGCGGAACATCAACCAAAGTAATAACGGTGTGCCAAGCAAAGCGGTGACTGCACCTGTCGGCAGGCTGATTTGATAATAGAAATTGATGATTTGTAAGGCTAAATCGGTGATCGCTAACAACAATGCACCGATGATAAAGGCTGAGATTAATTGCCAAGTTAAGGTGCGAATTCCCAGTTGGCGTACGATGGTGGAGGCGGATAATCCCACAAAACCGATCATACCCACCGCACTGACAACGGAAGCGATTAAATAAGCACAGACAGCGACGCCGATAAAACGGAGTTTGCCTACCGGTACGCCAAGGCTTTTGGCGTTACTGTCATTTAAAGCAAGAATAGTGAGCGGGCGACGTAACGCAAAAATTAGGGCAAAACTCACCGCACTTTGCATCAATAATAATTGGCTGTCACGCCAACTTTCTTGGACTAATGAGCCTGCCCCCCATTGTGCCAAACCGCGTGATTCTTCAGGGTAGAACAACATCATCATAGCGGTGAAAGATCCAAAATACAGGTTTACCACAAGCCCGGCTAAAATCAACAATAACGGTGACATCGTTTTACGCATGGCAAGGGTCATCACTAATAACAAACTTAGTGCCGCTCCGACGAGAGCAATAAAGCTTGAACCGTATTCCAGTAAGGTCGGCGCAAAAATAGCGACTAAAAATAGGCTGAATTGTGCACCGCTGTTAATGCCAAGCGTGCTGTCGGAGGCGAGCGGATTTCCCATGACTTGTTGCAATAATAGACTGGCGAAGGCGAGGCTTCCTCCGGCAAGTAGGGCAATGGTGATACGTGGAAGGGTATAGCTTTGTATTAACAATAAATCAAGATTATCGGTAAAATGAAAAAGATCAAAAACACGATACTCAATAGGAAGTTGCACACTCAATAAGAAGCCGGTAAGTACAATGAAAATTCCGATTAACACCAGTGTTAAAGACAAACCGCGATTTACCATGTTTCACCGCCCTGTAATAAGCCGTTTGCAAAAATTGTGATAAAGCGTTCTGCAGAAGGTAAGGCGCCAAATGTCCAAACAGCCGGTAGAATCAAGGGTTCTTTTGCCATTGGTAAATGCTGCCATAAGGTATTATGCGTGAGTGCCGAGGCAATATTATTCGGATAAGGCTTAATCACCACAAAACGGGTATTTGGAGGTAATTTTGCCAGTTCGGTAATTTCGATATTTTGAAATCCCCAATCATTCACTTTGTGTGAATAGGCATTTTGAAAGCCAAGTTGCTGAATCACCGCACCGAGCAAACTGTTTTCGCCATAAATGCGTAAATGGCGTGTATCAATAAATTGTACCAAAGCCACCGGGCGATCTGTAAAAGGCATTAAGTGCGGTCGATATTCAGCAATTTTTTTCTCATAGTTTTCAAGTAAGGTTTGTACGGCTTGTGGTTTACCGATAATCCTGCCGATTTCTTGGGTTGCTGCTACGATGTTATGCCAAGCATTTCCTTCTTTATAAAACGCCACGTTATAGACTTTTCCATAAGTGGATAATTTATTATTCAACGCTGCATAAAAATGACTATGAATAAAAGTAAGCGGTTGGGCATTTAGGGAATGTGACAAGGTTGAAATCAGTTCAAAATTAGGTTGTAAACGAATGCCTAAATCAATCGTTGTGTGGGGCAATCGAGGCTCCATCACCCAAGTTTGATAGCTTTTCACATCACCCACGGCAAGCGGTGGTTCGCCTAACGCAATTAAGGTTTCCGCCACCGACCAATCTACGGTAGCGTAACCAGCCTGAGATTCGCCGGCTGAGATTTGTAGGGTACTGAAAAGTGCGGTCAGAATTGTGAGCATTTTTTTTATAAGGTTTGGCATATTAATAAAAGCTCACAGGACGGTGGGTTTCAGGGTGATCAATGACATTGAGCCCAATGCCGTAAATTTGTTGTAATGAGGCGGGATTGACAATATCGTGGGCATTGCCTTGTGCTAATAATTTTCCACTGTGCAAGGCGACTAAATGATCACAAAAACGGGTGGCGAGATTGATGTCGTGAATCACAATAACCACGCCAAGGTTTAGTTCACGGCTCAGTTGCTGAATCAGTTGCATCACTTCTACCTGATGAGCAATATCTAAGGCGGCTAAAGGTTCGTCAAGTAATAAAAAGCGACTTTCTTGTGCCAATAACATGGCAAGCCAAATTCTCGAACGTTCACCACCGGAAAGGGTATCGACTAATTGATCGGCAAATTTTTCGGTGTGGGTCAGTTGCAACGCTTTGGTGACAGCTTGTCTATCCGCCTCTGTTTCACGCCCAAACAACCCATTCCACGCATAACGTCCCATCGTGATCAATTCTTTTGCTGTCATATTGGTGGCTTGTGGCAAATGTTGCGGTAAATAAGCCACCTGTTTGGCAAAATCCCGACTATTCCAATGTTGAATGGCACGATTATTTAACAAAATATCACCACTCGAGAGGGATTGCTGTCGTGCCATGAGTTTGATTAATGTTGATTTACCAGAACCGTTATGCCCAATTAGCCCATAAACCTTACCGCTTTCAAAAGAAAGGCTTGTGGGGTGGAGTAAGGTACGCTGGGGAATAGAAAATGAAACTTGCTGAAGTTGAAACACAAATTACCCGAGAACAAACAACAAAATTGGTTTTATTCTATGTGAAAATTATTCTTATTTCAACTTCTCCATATCACTCACAGCAATGGACTGAATAAAAAGAACAAGCGTTCAATAATGCGGTTATAGAATGGTCGGGATAGCCATTTTTCTCTGTCTAGACGGTCTGAATTTGCGATATAGCTATCATGTAAAATCGAGACTTCATTGGCAAAGGCAAGATCTTCTACGGCAAGAGCTAGTTCAAAATTTAAGAAGAAACTGCGTAAATCCATGTTCATTGTACCGACTAAGGTGAGTTTGTTATCAATAAGAACGCTTTTGGTGTGTAATAAACCTGCTTTAAATTCATAGATTTTCACGCCGGCAGCAAGGAGATCGTCAAAAAAAATACGGCTTGCCCAGCCCACCATCAGGGAATCGTTTTTCTTCGGTAGAATAATTGAAACCTCTACGCCCCGTAAGGCGGCAATGCGTAACGCTTCGGCAATACTGTGGCTTGGCACGAAATAGGGAGAAGTGATGACAATGCTTTGTCTTGCAGCATAAATTGCCAAAGCTAAACTTTGTGGTGCCAGATCATCGGGGAATGCCGGGCCGGTGGCGATAACTTGAACGGAGTGTGTGTCATAATCATCAGTTGGTACAAGCGGACAATTTGGTAAAAATAATGGTAATTCAACGCCGGTTTCAATTTCCCAATCCCAAGCGTGTAGGCTGTTTAACACGGTCGAAACGGCACCGTTAACCCGCACCATAATATCGACCCAATTTCCGACTTTGCTATTTTGTTTGAAAAAGGCAGGATCCACCATATTCATGCTGCCGGTGTAGGAAATTTGATTGTCAATAACAATGATTTTTCGATGTTGGCGCAAATCAATCCGACTAAAAAACATCCTAAATAGATTGACATAAAGGGTTTCGACAATTTCGATGCCTTGTTTGCGTAACGCCCGACATTCTTTACTTTTTAGAAAGGGGCGACTTCCTACGGAATCCAATAAAATGCGGATTTCTACCCCACGCTGTTTGGCATCCAACAAGGCTTGGCTTACTTTTTCTATCATGCCTTTGTTCGACCAAATATAAAAAACCATATTAATGGAATACTGTGCTTGTCGAATATCCTTGATCAGATGGTGAATAATGCTTTCGGGGGTGTCTAGAATATGCAATTCATTGCCTTTGATACAAGGAATGCCGAGACGTTGATAATTCAGATCAAAGAGCGGTCGGTATTGTAGATTTTTTGGCATACCGACAAGCGAAGATTGTTGTGATAAATGAGCCAACCATTCACTATATTTCGGGTGTAATGTTTTGAACGCCTTAGCACGTTTTGTACCTAATTTTATCTCGCCAAAAACCAAATAGGCAGCGACACCGATAAGTGGCACTAAATAAATGATCATCAGCCAAGAAAGAGTGGCAGAAACCGCTTGTTTTTTTACGAGTAAACGCAAAGTAACAGAAATTACTGATACCCAAACTATGATTGGGACAAGATAAACCAGTATAATATGTTCAAAACTCATAAAATTTTAACCGCACTTATGGAATTCGAGATTCTTTATCAACACCGTGATTTTATCATTATTTATAAACCTTGTGGCGTAAGCGTGCATAAAGATCAGGAAACCGTTGGTCTAACCACGCAAGTGGCGAATCAACTCGGTATGGCACAAGTATGGTTGCTACATCGATTGGATAAAGTCACTTCAGGATTATTAATTCTTGCCTTAAAGGCAGAAAGTGCGGCTGAATTTTCGCGACTTTTTGCCGAACATAAAATGCAGAAAACCTACCTCGCATTAAGCCATCAAAAACCGAAAAAGAAACAAGGTCGGATTATCGGTGATATGAAAAAAGCCCGTAATGGTGCGTGGAAACTTTGCCAAAGCAAAGAAAATCCTGCGATTACCCAATTTGAAAGCGTTAGTTGCGAACCGAATTTACGTTTGTTTATTCTCAAACCCCAAACCGGCAAAACCCATCAATTACGGGTCGCCATGAAAAGCTTGGGCAGCCCGATTTTAGGCGATGATCTCTATGGCAAAAACGCGGCTGAAATTGACCGCACTTATTTGCACGCCGCAAGGTTAGAATTTGAATTTCACGGTGAGAAATTTGATGTGAAAGCAATGCCGAAAGAAGGGGAATGGTGGCAAAAGGAAACTGTGATAGCAAAAATAAATGAAAACCCATTTTTCGGAAAGGGTAAAATCCCTGTATAATATCTCGCAATTTTTATAAACAGGAACTTAAATGAAATTTATCTCTTTTAATATTAATGGGTTGCGTGCTCGTCCTCATCAACTGGAGGCGGTGATTGAAAAATACCAACCGGATGTGATTGGTTTGCAGGAAATTAAAGTGGCGGATGAGGCTTTTCCTTATGAAATCACGGAAAATTTGGGCTATCACGTATTTCATCACGGGCAAAAAGGGCATTATGGTGTGGCGTTATTGACCAAACAAGAGCCGAAAGCCGTTCGCCGTGGTTTCCCAACGGATAATGAAGATGCGCAAAAACGTATTATTATGGCGGATTTGGAAACGGATTTTGGTTTATTGACGGTGATTAATGGCTATTTCCCGCAAGGCGAGAGCCGCACCCACGAAACCAAATTTCCGGCAAAAGAAAAGTTTTATGCGGATTTACAACGTTATTTAGAACAAGATCATGATAAAGCCAATCCGATTTTAATTATGGGGGATATGAATATTAGCCCGACAGATTTAGATATTGGCATTGGTGAGGAAAATCGCAAGCGTTGGTTACGTACCGGAAAATGTTCTTTCTTGCCTGAAGAACGTGAATGGTATCAGCGTTTATATGATTATGGCTTAGAGGACAGTTTCCGCAAATTGAACCCGACAGAAAATGATAAATTCTCGTGGTTTGATTACCGTTCAAAAGGCTTTGATGATAATCGTGGTTTACGTATTGATCATATTTTGGTTAATCAACCATTAGCGAAACACTGTGTTGATGCCGGCATTGCTTTGGATATTCGGGAAATGGAAAAGCCTTCCGATCACGCACCAATTTGGGCGGAATTTAAATAGGAATAAATTATGGATATGGCAAATTGGCAGAATTATCGTTCCAGTGTGAATGATATGCCTGCCGTGTTTACCGCAAACATTGAAAATATCGATCGATTTCATGGTAATAATTGCAATAAAATTGTGCAATTTGCCATTAATTATGAGAGTGATGAGAGTGGGCTTCCGTCAGAGGAAGAATACGATAAACTTATTAATCGTATATTCAAAATTTTGGCACAATTGACCGCACTTCCGAATGTGTTTTTTGCCGGACATTTTATTTGTAACGGGCAGGCTAAAATGCATTTCTATTGTGAACATTCGGAGATTTTGATTGAGACGTTATCACAAATTGATTTTGTGGAAGAGGTGGGTGTTCAAGAGGATCCAAATTGGGATATTTATTTTGATTTTTTACTTGCGTCACCACTTGAGATAAAAATGAATGCTACCGAAGAATTGTTAGGTTTACTGCAAAGTAAAGGGCGTGATTTAAGTGATACTTATCTGGTAGAACATAGTTTTCATTTTGATGAAGAACAGAAAATGTTTCCTTTTATGGATGAATTGAGTTTAGCTGATCATTCCTTTTCCACATTGCAATATTCCGCACAACCTATTCAGTTTAATGAAGATGATGAGCCTTATTATTTAGTGAAACTTGAGCAAGAACTCCCCCTTGATAATGGCGAGATTTTTGAACAAGTCGAAAAATTTGAAAAATTAGCCCAACAATTTATGGGAGATTATATTGGTTGGGAATGCGATAGTCTGATGGATGATAGTAAGCAATTAAATTGATGTGCTTTGTAGGGACACACTGCGTGTGTCCACTTATAACATATTGAAATAATTTGATTTTATAACGGACACACGCAGTGTATCCCTACAAAATAAATACAAATTGAATTTGTATAAGCTAATGCTGGGATTATTCTACCCAAGTGACAATTTCACCCATCGTTTTGCGGGATTTTTTCGCTATATCACGGGCGCGGTAGCCAAATGTGGCGGCAACGGATACGCCATATTCATTCGGATCAAATAATCCTTCTTCAGCAAGTGCTTGGTTCATTAAGTCATAAGGAAAACCTTCAATCGGGCAGGAATCAATTCCCATCGCCGCCGCACCAGTCAGCATATTGGCAAGGGCGATGTAAGTTTGTTTACTACACCAGTCGAATAAAGTGCGGTCACTTTCCAGCAATTTCATATCGTTTTCTTGCAAGGTTTTATATTTTGCTAAGGCTTGTTGTTGCTGTTCTGCCGTCAGCCCTTTACGAACCATTACATCAGTAAAAAACGGGCTATCATAACGCGCGTTTTTCTTAGCCAGTAAAACCACGACATGGCTACAATTATCCAACTGATTCATCATACCCCAGCTAAATGGCTTGATTTTATCTCTTAATGCTTTGTTTTGAATTACTAAGAATTTCCAAGGTTCCGAGCCCACAGAACTAGGGGAAAGGCGTGCACATTCCAAAATAGCATGGAAATCTTCGTCACTGATTTTCTTACTCGGATCGTAATAACGGGTTGAGCTGCGTTGATTGAATAATTCAATAATTTCTTGAGCAGTAAGTTTTACCATATTTTCCTCTCTATTAAGTTTCTCTATTTGCTGATTTTGATTAGCGGTGAGCTAAACATAGTCGATTTGTTTCGGAAAGCCAAGTTCAATATCTAAAGTGCGGTCTGTTACAACAACATTTTGTCGATTTGCAATAAAGAAGCGTGATGTCATCACTTTCTCTCCATTATTTAAGAAAATTTCTATAATCGAACGATCAAAGAAAATTTCCACCGTGCGAAGATCAGCGATTTCACAATAACGTTTCGTGCCAAATTTCTCCATTAATTCCGTTTGTTCGGATTGACTGCGATCTAAACAAATTAAACCGTTTTGATAGGATAACGCCAAGGTTTCGCCTTTTTCATTGGTAAAGAAAGATAATTTGAACGGCTGATTTTCTGCATCAAATTTCAAATAGGCACGCTCTAAATGTTCAATCGTGCTTTTTTGTTGTAGGGTTTGTGCGGAAAGTGCGGTCATATTTTCATAAATTTTGGCAATCGGGCGTTGATATAACCGATTGTTTTCAATACGCACTTCGCGTGGCATTGTAAGGGCGGAATGCCATTTAAATTTATCTGTCGGATAAGTCAAATCCGGTAAGCCAATCCAACCAAACATAATTGTACTTTCTTTATTTTCTAGACCGGCAAAAGTTTGTGGGGCGTAGAAATCAAAACCTTGATCCAGTTCGTCAATATGTTCCGAGAGCAATGTATTATCCTTTAGTTGCCCAAGAGCATAAGTCGCGTGATAGTTATTTTGGAATTGATGGGCTTCACGATCTTTACCTTGCGGCGACCAAATAAACATATCTTTATCCGCCAATTTCAGTAAATCTGGGCATTCCCACATAAATACATTGTGATTATTAAAAGCAGGAATAGACAGTTCACCGATTAAGCGTGGTGTATCATCTAAGTGATCCATTTCAAAAATAATTGCTGTACCGGTAAGATTTTCCCGTTGTGCACCACAAACAAAACGAATTTTCCCTTCTTTTGTTAAATAAGGTTTGGGATCGCGTACATGTTCTGTATAACCTTTTGGGGCATTTTCGATTAATGGGCGTTTGCTAAGTAATCTGCCATCTAAATCAAAAATTGCTAGATTTTGATAAGGCACACGTTGGTTATCCGTTGTGCGGCGAGTATTGCCGGTATAGAACATGGCTAATTTATCGCCGACTTTTAATGCACCGCCGGAATAACAACCATGGGATTCAAATAATTCACAAGGAATTAAATTATCGGCGGTTTGGTAAGTTTGGAAATCATGGGTGATGAAATGTTTCCAATGTTTCATTCCGTGTATGGCGTCAAAAGGAAACCATTGATAAAAAAGGTGATATTTTTCGCCATCAAAAATAAGTCCATTCGGATCGTTTAGTAGTCCGGTGGGGGGCGCAAGATGATAAGTCGGGTAGAAATATTTATCACTCTCGACTGTTTTACGTATCGTATCAAGTTCACCTTGTTCTGCTGCAAGAATACTTTTGTATTTGCCGTTATTGAAAATAATCATTGTTGTCCTATTTTGGGTAAGTTTCATTTAAACAAGTATAGCGAGCGTTCATTTTCTCCGCCCATGATTTTAATGATCCCATAAGGGAATGTTTTGTGGCGTAGGTCCAATCATTACGGAAGAGTAGAAAATCAATCGCACAGACTGCGTTGAGCGTACCGATATTGAGCGCTTCACCGAATAAATCAATGGATTTTTGAATCGCGATGAGACTTTGTTCCGTTCGTTGGAAAATTTGTTGATGGCGTTCTAGCCACCATTCAGACTGAGGGCGTAGGCGTTTTTCCGGTATAACGGATATTTCATTTTCTAAAATCCCATCGGCTAAATAATGTAAGCGAAGAATTTGCCAACGTTGCTCTCCGTTGTCATAAAGTGAAGGTTGTGAACCTAAATGATCGAGATATTCTGCAATTAGCGAACTGTTATATAACCATTCACCATTTGCCATTTGAAGTGCAGGTAAACGCCCAAGAGGGTTGGCTTGGTTATGTGGGGAATGTTTATCCATTCCACTTGTTGCTTGTAATAATTCAATTTGATTTTGTAATTGGTGATAAGAAATGACACTGCGTACTTTTCGAGCATAGGGGCTGGAATCGGAATACCATAGTTTCATAAAATACCTTCATTTATGACCGCACTTAATGGAAAGGTGTGTGAAATAAATTCACACTCTTTTGATTAATTTGCCAAAAATTCAGCCAATTGTGATTTATTTGGCAAAGCAGACATTGCACCTTTTGCTGTTGTTGCCAATGCGCCGCAAGCATTCGCTTGTCGTATAATTTTCACCAACACATCATTGTCTTTCCAATTTGGGTGTTGAGAAAGACCGGCTAATAATCCACCCACAAAGGCATCGCCCGCTCCGGTGGTATCAACGGGTTTTAACGCTTTGCCCACAACGACATCTTTTTTTCCGGCAAGATGGTATAGAGCCCCGTCTTTTCCTAGGGTGACGATAATGAGTTTTTCCGGATAAAGTGCGGTGATTTTTTCAAAGGCTTTATCAAGGCTGTCGCTATCGGTTAAAAGTGTAAGCTCTTCTTCGGAGAATTTTAATACATCTGCTAACGCCACAGTATCCATCACAACTCTTTTCATTTCCTCTAGGCTAGACCATAAAGATTCTCGTAAATTGGGATCGAAAGAGAAGAACCCGCCTGCCACTTTAATGCGGCGGATTGCTTCAAAGGTCGCCTCACGAGAGGGATTATTAATCAAGGCGATAGAACAACAGTGTAGCCATTCACCACTTTGAAAAGGAGGCAAATCGGTTGTTTGTAAGAATTGATCTGCACTTGGATTGACCATAAACGTGAAACTGCGTTCACCATTATCCAATCCGACCACCACAGTTGAGGTGCGGTGTTGTGGATCTAGAATCATATGTGTGGTATCTACATTTTCAGCGTTTAAGGTATCTTGCATGAATTGCCCGAGGGGATCTTTTCCTACTCGACCAATAAAAGCACTTTCGCTCCCTAAACGAGCAACGCCCACCGCAACATTTGCCGGTGCGCCGCCTGCACAACGTAAATAATGATTTTCGCCGTCAGGAATGAGGTCCACCACGGCATCACCGGTTACCCAAATTTTTTGGCTCATAGTAATCTTCCTTATAAAATAGACTCGGGTGTAAATTCTTTATCTACACTAATTCGTTTTAGAAAATAACCGCACTTTAAAAAGTGCGGTTATTTTGCAGAGTGCTTTATTATTCGACTGTCACACGGGCGAATTTACGTTTACCCACTTGATAAACATTGGTGCCTTTCGGGGCATTTTCTTTTACGTTCTCCACTTTTTCACCGTTGATTTTGACCCCGCCTTGTTGTGCGGAACGAATCGCTTCAGAAGTGGAAGGCACTAATCCCGCTTCTTTTAATAAGGTTGCTAAGCCGATTTCGCCTGTAAAGGTAAATTCAGGCATTTCGTCCGGCATTGCGCCTTTTTGGAAACGATTGATAAATTCTTGTTCTGCCGCATTTGCCGCTGCTTCATCGTGGAAACGGGCAATTAATTCTTTCGCAAGTAAGATTTTTACGTCACGAGGGTTTTTGCCGTTTTCGACGTCCGCTTTTAATTGGGCGATTTCTGTTAATGGGCGGAATGAAAGAAGATGATACCAATCCCACATTAACTCATCAGAAATCGACATCACTTTACCAAACATATCATTTGGCGCTTCGGTGACACCGATATAGTTACCAAGGGATTTTGACATTTTTTTCTCGCCGTCTAAACCCACAAGTAATGGCATCGTGATTGCCACCTGCGGTTTTTGACCGGCTGATTTTTGTAATTCGCGACCAACCAATAAATTGAATTTTTGGTCAGTACCGCCAAGTTCGACATCTGCATCAAGAGCCACGGAATCATGCCCTTGTAATAGCGGATAAATAAATTCGTGAATTGCAATAGGTTGATTATTGGTAAAGCGTTTTTTGAAATCATCACGTTCTAACATACGGGCAACGGTATAATTGCTTGCTAGGCGAATCATTCCCTCTGTACCTAATTTGCCCAACCATTCGGAGTTGAACACGATTTTGGTTTTTTGCGGGTCAAGAATTTTGAAAATTTGCTCTTTATAGGTTTCTGCGTTGCGTAATACATCTTCGCGGCTTAATGGAGGACGGGTTGTATTTTTACCGGAAGGATCGCCTACCATACCGGTAAAATCACCAATTAAGAAATAAACTTCGTGACCGAGTTGTTGAAATTGGCGTAACTTGTTTAGCACAACGGTATGCCCTAAATGAATATCCGGTGCGGTAGGGTCGGCGCCTAATTTTACTTTTAATGGGCGATTTTCTTTCAGCTTTTCGATTAAATCCGTTTCAGAAAGAATTTCATCGGTACCCCGCTTTAGCTCCGCGAGAACAGTGTTAATATCAGTCATTATTTATTTCCTAATTATGATTTTGAGATGGTTTATTATAGGGATTCTAAAAGATTTGTGAATAAAAAAAATGATGTTTTTAGTTCGTTAAAAACGCATTTCATATCAATGCGTTATTGATAGTAAATTTAGGGTGTGTTCCGAAATTATAGGAAGCATTCCGAAACTATACCTTAGTAGGTGAGATAATTTTATCCTTACTGAATTCCCTTTTGGAACATAACGATGACCTTGGCAATATGACGTGTTACCGTTATGACGAACGTGGCAATCTAGTCGAGCGCCTTGAAGCGTTAAAACAGACCACCGCCTACGCTTACACCGACAAGGGACAGTTAAGTCAGATAACTGACCCACTAGGCAACAATACCCTGTTTAGCTACGATGATAACGCTCAATTAGCACAAGTCATTGATTATTCGGACAATCAAACCCGGTTTAACTATAATGAATGGGGCGGCTCAGTGCACAAACCGATGCCCTCGGTCATACTACAAGCTATGACTACAACGAGCGTCAACAACTGATTGTGGTGATATTACCGCAATCAAAGCCGCACCACGTATAGTTATGATAATGCGGGGTGTATGACCACGGTCATCGACCCACAGGGCAATAAAACCGCCTACCAATACCGGGCTGACGGCTTACTCAGCATAAAAAACAATGCCCAAGGTCATCGTTTTCAGTATCATTACGACCAAGCGGGCAGACTGATAGAACTGACTAACGAAAACCATGCTGCCTACCGTTTTGTGTATGACGAATCCGATAGAGTGATTTTGGAAAAAGGCTTTGATGATAAGCTGACGCAATATGAATACGATGAGCAAGGTCAACTGAGCACCAAAAGGGAGTACGGCATTAGTGAGGCAATAATACCCACAACCCCGAATCAGGTGGCAATCCGTGAAACCGTCTTCCACTATGACCGCCATCTAGCATAACAAAATCAAGGGCACCAACCATTCTGTTTACAGAATCAATTGAGTATATTAGTTCGATCTGCATTATTTGGGGGAAAATGTAGTACTAAATCCTTGAGCAGTATCAAAATTTTGAACTAAAACGAATAAAAAAATAGCTAGATCCTTGATGAAGCTAGCTATTCTGTATCTGTTTTGAACTGTATCAAACAGATTTGAGATAAGTTATGGTGCGACTAGCTGGACTCGAACCAGTGACCCCCACCATGTCAAGGTGGTGCTCTAACCAACTGAGCTATAGTCGCATTTGAATGCGGTGGATGATAAACAGTTTTTTTCATGAAGACAAGTAATTTTCTTTAATGATTATTTTAAATGGTAAAAAAATAACCAGAGCCGTAGGGGGTGATGTAGGGAACTCTTTTTTGATTTTGACTGATTTTCGGCGTATAATGCGCGCCGATTTACATTACTCAAAGATATTTGGGTAAGTTGGGTTTATTTTTAAAGTTAGCGAAATATTGACGGAGTAGAATGATGTCTAGAAGACTAAGAAGAACGAAGATTGTATGTACTATGGGGCCAGCAACCGACCGCGATAACAATCTTGAGAAAATTATTGCAGCGGGTGCAAATGTAGTGCGTATGAATTTTTCGCACGGTACACCTGAAGATCATATTGAGCGTGCTGAACGAGTTCGTTCTATTGCGAAAAAATTAGGTAAGACGGTCGCAATTTTAGGGGATTTACAAGGCCCTAAAATTCGTGTTTCTACTTTTAAAGATGGCAAAATTTTCTTAAGTGTTGGTGATAAATTTATTCTTGATGCAGAATTACCAAAAGGCGAGGGTAATCAAGAAGCGGTAGGGCTAGACTATAAAACCCTTCCCCAAGATGTTGTTCCTGGTGATATTCTTTTATTAGATGATGGTCGTGTTCAATTAAAAGTGCTATCAACCGAAGGTGCGAAAGTTTTCACTGAAGTGACTGTTGGCGGGCCATTATCAAATAATAAGGGGATTAACAAATTAGGTGGCGGTTTATCTGCAGATGCATTAACTGAAAAAGATAAAGCGGATATTATTACTGCTGCACGTATCGGTGTTGATTTCTTGGCTGTTTCTTTCCCTCGTTCAAGCGCAGATTTAGATTATGCCCGTGAGCTTGCTAAACAGGCCGGTTTAAATGCGAAAATCGTTGCTAAAGTTGAACGTGCCGAAAGTGTGGCGAGTGATGAAGCAATGGATGATATTATTTTAGCTTCTGACGTTATCATGGTTGCTCGTGGTGACTTAGGGGTTGAAATTGGTGATCCTGAATTAGTTGGTGTTCAGAAAAAATTAATTCGTCGTTCACGTCAATTAAACCGTGCGGTGATCACGGCTACACAAATGATGGAGTCCATGATTAGTAACCCAATGCCGACCCGTGCGGAGGTTATGGATGTGGCTAACGCAGTATTGGACGGCACTGATGCAGTAATGCTTTCAGCTGAAACAGCTGCAGGTCAATATCCGTCAGAAACTGTCGCAGCAATGGCGCGTGTTTGTTTAGGTGCGGAAAAAATGCCTAGCATAAATGTATCCCGCCATCGTATGGACAAAGAGTTTGATGATATTGAAGAAGCCGTTGCGATGTCTGCCATGTATTCTGCAAACCATATGAAAGGTATTGCGGCAATCGTTACTTTAACCCATACCGGTCGTACCGCATTATTAATGTCCCGTATTAGCTCGGGTTTACCGATTTTTGCCTTGTCCCGTAATCAAGAAACCTTAAACCTTTGCGCATTATATCGTGGTGTTACTCCGGTATTCAGCGATGCTGAATCTCGTAGCTCAAATGGCGCACAAATGGCAATTGCGTTATTAAAAGAAAAAGGCTACTTAAGTTCGGGTGATTTAGTGTTACTCACTCAGGGTGATGAGCTAATGAAACATACTAACGTATGCCGTACTTTAATCGTTGAGTAATTATCGGGTTAGATAAAAAGAGCGGTGGGTTTTCCCACCGTTTTTTATTTTTCTCTTGGGAATAAAATCGTCTCGAAAATTATGCATAAATCACTAAAGTGATTTATTCACCCCTTCGGAGCCGTTGGCAAAGCCAACGTTCAAAAAACTTTGTTTTTTGTGACCGCACTTTTTTCTTAAACCTCCTCTCTATTTGCTGTATCATAAACGCCAATTCTTTTTGTATTTCAAATTATCTATGGCCTCGAAACCGCAAATTACCTCATCAGATAAACAAACCGCACAAGTTAGCATTCCTCCTCATTCCCTTGAAGCCGAGCAAGCCGTGTTGGGCGGTATTATGTTAAGCAACCAACATTGGGATGGCATTGCCGAGCGTGTGATTGCCGATGATTTCTACACCTTTGCACATCGTGCAATTTTTCAAGCAATGGAAGATCTCATACGAAACCAATCGCCCATTGATTTGATTACACTTGATCAGGCGCTAAAGAATAAAGGGATCAGTGAAGAGGTGGGGGGCTTTGCTTATCTTGCCGAGCTGTCGAATAATACGCCAAATGCCATCAATATTTTGGCCTACGCGGATATTGTTCGAGAAAAAGCAATTTTACGGGAATTAATTTCCGTAGGAAATCGTATTGCGGAAAAAAGCTATTCGCCAAAAGGGCAGGATATCAAACTTATTTTAGATGAAGCAGAACGGGAAGTTTTTGCTATTGCTGAAAAACGGAGTTCTTCCAATGAGGGGCCACAAAATGTAATTAGTGTGTTACAGAATACGATTGAACGCATTGATACCTTGAGTAAAGTAAAAAAACATTCCGGAGTAACCGGCGTGACAACCGGTTTTACGGATCTTGATAGAAAAACGGCGGGTCTTCAGCCTTCCGATTTGATTATTGTCGCTGCACGTCCTTCCATGGGGAAAACGACCTTTGCGATGAATTTATGTGAAAATGCGGCAATGGCAAGTGATAAGCCTGTGTTGGTGTTTAGTTTAGAGATGCCAGCGGAACAAATTATGATGCGTATGATTGCCTCTCTTGCCCGAGTGGATCAAACTAAAATTCGTACCGGTCAAGGTTTGGATGAAATTGAATGGAATAAAATCAGCAGTGTGTTCGGTATGTTTAAACAGAAGAATAATCTTTATATTGATGATTCTTCCGCCTTAACACCAACGGAAGTGCGTTCTCGTGCACGCCGTGTGTATCGTGAAAATGGCGGGCTCAGCCTCATTATGGTGGATTATTTGCAGCTTATGCGCGCACCGGCATTTTCCGATAACCGTACTTTAGAAATTGCGGAAATTTCTCGCTCGTTAAAAGCGCTAGCGAAGGAATTGGAAGTACCGGTCATTGCCCTTTCTCAGTTAAACCGAACTTTAGAGCAACGGGCGGATAAACGTCCGGTAAACTCGGATTTACGTGAATCGGGCTCTATAGAACAGGATGCCGACTTAATTATGTTTATCTATCGTGATGAAGTTTATAACGATAATTCTGAGGATAAAGGCGTAGCGGAAATTATCATCGGTAAACAAAGGAACGGTCCGATTGGTCGAGTACGTTTGAAGTTTAACGGACAATTTTCACGTTTCGATAATCTAGCGGAACAACGTGAATATCATGATGACTATTAAGGAAAAATAATGAACGTAAAACCGGCAACAGCAAAAATTAGTTCGCGAGCCTTAAAACAAAATTTAGTGGTGATTAAACAAAAAGCACCCAATAGTAAGATTATTGCGGTAGTGAAAGCCAATGCCTATGGACATGGTGTAGTATTTGTGGCATCGACCTTAGAGAAGGATGTTGATTGTTTTGGCGTCGCGCGTTTGGAAGAGGCACTTGCGTTACGTTCAAATGGTATCACCAAACCTATTTTGTTATTAGAAGGTTTTTTTGCTGAAAAAGATTTGCCGATTCTCGCTGTGAATAATATTGAGACCATTGTTCATAATCATGAGCAACTTGAGGCGTTAAAACGAGCAATATTACCAAGCCCGATTAAAGTATGGCTTAAAATTGATACCGGTATGCACCGTTTGGGCGTAGCCCTTGATGAAGTGGATGAATTTTATCAAGAATTGAAAAAACTCCCTCAAATCCAACCGCACTTAGGTTTTGTCAGTCATTTTAGTCGGGCTGATGAGCTTGAATCCGACTATACACAACGTCAAATTAATCGCTTTTTATCCGTGACTCAAGATAAATCGGGAGAACGCAGCATTGCCGCTTCAGGGGGAATTTTATTTTGGCAAGAATCCCATCTAGATTGGATTCGTCCCGGGATTATTATGTATGGTATTTCACCAACGGATACTGTAGGGGAGGAATTTAATTTAACCCCTGTAATGAATTTGACTTCCTCCCTTATCGCCGTTCGTCATCACAAAAAAGGTGAACCGGTCGGTTATGGCGGGATTTGGACAAGCCCGCACGATACAAGAATTGGAGTTGTTGCCATCGGTTACGGCGATGGTTATCCGCGCGATGTGCCGGAAGGTACGCCCGTGTATTTAAATGGGCGTATCGTGCCAATTGTAGGTCGCGTGTCTATGGATATGCTCACCGTAGATTTAGGTTGGGATAGCCAAGATCAGGTTGGTGATGAAGTGATTTTATGGGGTAAACAATTACCTATTGAAACCGTCGCCAAATTTACCGGTATTTTGAGCTATGAATTGATTACCAAATTAACGCCACGTGTTATAACCGAGTATGTGGATTAGCTTTTAATTAATAGAAAGGAAATAGTATGAAAAATATCAATCCGACGACGACTAATGCGTGGAAAGCATTAGACATTCACCAAACCGAGTTGGCAAATATCACTATCCAAGATTTATTCCGACAAGAAAAAGATCGCTTTAAGGATTATTCATTAACCTTTAAGGATCAAATCTTAGTGGATTTTTCAAAAAATAATATTAATCAGCAAACTCTTTCACTTCTTCGCCAACTGGCGCAAGAATGTTCGCTAGAGAGTGCAAAAGAAGCAATGTTCAACGGTGAAAAAATTAACCGCACCGAAAATCGTGCTGTATTACATACCGCACTTCGTAACCGTGCGAACACCCCGATTTTTGTCGATGGCAAAGATGTGATGCCGGAAGTGAATACCGTACTTTCAAAAATGAAAGATTTTTGTCAGCGTGTGATTTCCGGTGAATGGAAAGGCTATACGGGCAAAGCGATTACCGATGTGGTGAATATCGGGATTGGCGGCTCGGATTTAGGGCCTTATATGGTAACCGAAGCATTACGCCCTTATAAAAATCACTTAACTATGCATTTTGTGTCAAACGTGGATGGGACTCACATTGCGGAAACGCTGAAAAAAGTCAATCTGGAAACCACACTTTTCTTAGTTGCTTCTAAAACCTTTACTACGCAAGAAACGATGACAAACGCTGAAAGCGCACGTGATTGGCTATTGGCTTCTGCAAAAGATAAAAGTGCGGTAGCAAAACATTTTGCGGCACTTTCTACTAATGGCAAAGCAGTAGGCGAGTTTGGTATTGATACCAACAATATGTTTGAGTTTTGGGATTGGGTAGGCGGACGTTATTCTTTATGGTCTGCTATTGGTTTATCCATTGCGCTTTCCATTGGTTTTGACAACTTCGAGCAATTATTAAGCGGGGCACACGAAATGGATAAACATTTCCGTACCGCACCAATCGAACAGAATATCCCAACCACTTTAGCTCTTGTGGGATTGTGGAACACTAATTTCTTAGGCGCACAAACGGAAGCAATTTTACCTTACGACCAATATTTACATCGTTTTGCTGCTTATTTCCAACAGGGGAATATGGAATCAAACGGTAAATATGTAGATAGAAACGGTAACGCTATTAGCCATTACCAAACCGGGCCGATTATCTGGGGTGAACCAGGTACAAACGGTCAGCACGCCTTTTATCAATTAATTCACCAAGGTACAACTTTAATTCCTTGTGATTTTATTGCACCGGCACAAAGTCATAATCCATTAGCGGATCATCATAATAAATTGCTGTCTAACTTCTTTGCTCAAACAGAAGCATTAGCGTTCGGTAAAACAAAAGAAGAAGTGGAAGCGGAATTTGTTAAGGCCGGTAAATCCTTAGATGAGGTAAAAGAGATTGTTCCGTTTAAAGTGTTTACCGGTAACAAACCGACCAATTCTATCTTGGTTCAAAAAATTACCCCGTTCACTTTAGGAGCATTGATCGCTATGTATGAGCATAAAATCTTTGTGCAAGGCGTGATTTTTAATATTTTCAGCTTTGATCAATGGGGCGTGGAATTGGGTAAACAACTGGCTAACCGTATCCTGCCGGAATTAGCGGGCAGCGAAAATGTATCAAGCCACGACAGCTCAACAAACGGATTGATCAATCAATTTAAAGCATGGCGATAAATTAATTGGAGTGAAAAGTGCGGTCGATTTTGACCGAACTTTTTATGAAAGACATTATTTTTCTTTCCAATAACCAATCCATTCTTTCAATAGTTGCATATTTTTCGCTAATGCAGCGCCTTGCGGAATAAAATGCATCATATTTAATTTATATTCTTTTGGGGTAATACCTTCGCCCACACTCGCCGGCAATACCTCAAATCCCTGTTGTTGGAAAAGCAATTTTGCACGTTGCATATGCCATTCATTGGTTACCAGAATAATTTTGTTGATCTGTTCTTTTTCCAATATTTGCTTGGTAAATTGTGCATTTTCCTTGGTGGTTAAGGCGTGAGGTTCTATCCATTTTGTCGGCACATGAAAAAACTGTTGTAATTCTTCCGCCGCCACTTTCGCTTCGATTGCACCCGTCGGGCTTCTACCTGTGATAAGAAGCGGTAAACCCGTTTCTTTTTGTAAATACGCCGCATAACGTAAGCGTTCAAGCTGAATAGCCGTAGAAGCAAGAGGGGCATAAAGCTCTTTACTATCACGTAATCCACCGCCCAGTAATACAATAGCTTGTGCATTTTTGTAGTCATTGAATGTTAAATTGTCTTCCGTAATTAAGCTGTCTTTCAAGGTTTGTGCGGTGAAAGGAATACTCAATATATAAAGTAAGGCAAGCCCAAGTGCGGTTGAAATTCGGCTTAGTTTTTTGAAATTGAATTTTGCCAATATCAATGCCAGTAGCCATAAAATCAAAATGTTAAATGGCGGCAGAATCATAGTGGTAATGAGCTTTTTGATTTCCATCATTTTTTGTCAATTTCCACAAAATCAATATTTTTTGTCCATAAATGGGCATAGCCGGAATTTTTACCGTAAGCGTTATCGCATACTCGGTTTGGAATTTCCAGTAAGCAGGAGAAAATATGACCGTGTAAACGTGTGGTTGTTACCTGATCATTTTGTAAAAATACCTTGGCTACACGATTCACAATACGTTTGGTGTAAGCGAACCAAAATTGATGAAAAAGATTTTTTAACCAACCCCAGTTTTGTTGATTGGCGAATTTACTGATACGCCAACTAAGTGCCAAAACGATACTGTCTAAACGGGAGAGAATATCCTCCCAATCTTTCACATTTGAATTTGCTGGCAGGGTCGCAAGGATATTTTTTTCTACTTTACTGGCTTCAATGTCTTTGCGTAAAAAATAAAGTTGTTTACCTGTGTTGCCTTGTTTTGTTGGTAATGTACCATAGAGCTGGTGTGCCATATCTGGTGATAATGTCACATTTGAGGAAAATTGTTTGAAACTTTCCGCCGTACGTTCATCACGAGCAAGTAAGTAACAATCCTCGTGCTGGTTGAAAAGTGCGGCTGATTTTTCGAGATTTTTTTGCTCTTTAAAATACAGCGTTTGTGGCAACACGATGATACGGTTATTGGGGAAATGCTGAACCATTGCCTCACGAATTTTTTGGTGTTGCGGATAGAGATCGCCAAAGTTACCCCCACCGTGTAACAAAATAGTGGTATTTGGGGTAATCTTTTGTTTTACCTCATTAATATCTATATCAAACTCACAACGTTTTAATGTCACATGGATATGGTGATCTTTAAAAAATTGTTCTGTGCCGTGATAGATCAATAAATCACCCACATTTAAATGCAACGGATAGTCAAAGTAAAACATGTCATTTTTATCTTTGATTAAATCCGCAATGGGATCGAGTTGCTGCTTTAGAGAAACTAATGTTGAATTCATTTTTTTACCTTTTTCAAAATATAGCCAAACAAGAAGGCTTTTTCTGTACGATTTAAACCGATTAATAAAATCACTGAAATTAGTCCAAATTCTAATAAGATGGACTGAACGATAAATTCAGCGAAAGTATAAATGCGCTGGGTATCCGACAAGTAAATGAGCCCGATTAAGTAGGCAAACACGATGCCGATATTAAGTAGATATGTGACAAATTCTTTTCGGTTAAATTGAATTTTTTTGTTAATGAAATAGAAACGGTAGATTTGCATGAAAAGTGCGGTGGAAAATCTGCCGATAAAGGCATAGATTGGGTTATAACCGAGGGTAAATAAATAATAGGCGAGCGGCACGGTACAAAGATCAATGATTGCAATGACAATATTATATTGCTTAATTTTGTTTGTTCCGATAGCCAACGCCGTCATCCAAAATGATCCCGCCATGGCACTAATTAGTGAGCATAACAGGGTGATTTGCACTAATTGTTGCACGTATATTGGTAAATGATCACCTAACCAAAAGGTAAGCAACGTGTGAGGAAAATAAAGTACCGGTGCGGATAAAATCGCAATGAGATAAAAGGAATATTTTGATGTGCTGAGAATAAGTTTTTTATTGCGTTCGTAATCTTTTGCCGCATAAGATTGCACAAGTTGTGGGTTAAATGCCACTTGAAAGTTATTCACAAAGCTATAAATCGCGGTATCCACTTGGGTGGCGATGCCTACGGCGGCATTGACGGTGACCCCAAAAAACGAGTTGATGACCATATTTAACCCTTGTGTTGAGGCAACATAAGCTGTTTGCCCGAGTAACATCCAACCGGAAAAACTCGCCATTTCTTTTGTTTTACTTAAATCTTTGTGGAAACGAAAACGGGTTTCAGTGTAAAAGGTGCGGCGGGTAAAATTAAAATAAAGCATAAATACAAGCAGGCTCACCCCAAGTAATAATAGGCTATAACTGATGAGTTTATCGTATTGTTCAATCTGCATTAAAACAAAGATAGCGGAGAGTTTAAATGCCGTCTCACTCAAGCCCAACCAAGCATAAAATGACATTCGTTCATGGGCGACAATCATGGCATTAAAAGGCACTTTAATAATTTCAATTAAGGCAATAAGAAGGGCAATTTGATACACAATATTGGCGGCGTTAATTCTTTCTGTCGGAATATTGAGTTTATGGTTTAAAAACCAAAGCCCCACGGTTTCTGCCAACACTGCCACGATAAGCATAATAAAGAGATGATTTAACAGACTGATATTAAAAATAATATTGACACGGTTTGAATCATTAGAGGCTTTTTCCACATTAATAAAACGTTGGGTGGTTGCCGTCATCGTACCGTTAAAAAACGAAAACAAAATCACCACGCCCATGACAATGTTATAAATCCCGAAATCTTCCACGCCCAGCACACGTAATACAACACGTGAAATATAAAGCATTGCTCCCATATTAAAGAGCATACGGATATAGAGAAACAGAGTATTTTTCGCAATGGTTTTGTTCGACATTATGACTGATTTTCGCCTTAAAATTGGTGGGGAATTATAAATTTCTTTAGTATAATCAGCAATCTTTTATGCAACTATTTCCCATTTGATTAATCAAATAGACGATACCATTTTAGTCGAGAAAATAATGAATAAATATTTGATTTCCTTGGATAAAGATGAACAGCGACGTGCACTTTTCTTTTCGCAACCCGATACGGCGGATTTCTGTGTATTTTCCGCAATCAATACGATGCAACGTGAATGGGAAGAATTGGCGCAGCAGTTTGATTTGGCTCAGTTTGAACAGTGTTACGGGCGTAAAGTGACCAAGGGCGAAATTGGTTGTACGCTGAGTCATCTTGCCGTGTATCGTTTAATCGTGGAAGATGAATCGGTGGCAGACGATGATTACGCCTTAGTGTGCGAAGACGATGCCTTACTCGCCCCAAATTTCCAACAAAATTTGACCGCACTTTTAAACCAAAATAATGCCATGCCGATTGTGCTTATCGGGCAATCCAAAATTGCTCAATTTAATGATACAGAGTTGGAAATTAATTATCCGATAACCTTTTCATTTTTGTGCCACAAAGCAGGGGCGGTGGCTTATGCCTATCCCTATAAAAGCTATTTTGCCGGTACGGTAGGATATTTAATCAAAAAATCCGCTGCCCGTGTTTTTCTCAAACTGCTTGAACAAGGCAAACCTTTTTGGCTTGCTGATGACTTTTTATTATTTGAAACGAGATTTGCCTTGCCGAATCAGGTGGTTCGACCGTTAATGGTGATCGAAAATCCAAAATTAGTCAGCAATCTTGAGACGATTCGAGGTTCTCAAGCCAATAATCTTGCGAAAAAATTGATGAAATATCCGCTGAAAAAAATAATGGCGATTCAGAAAAATTTAGGAAAATAAATGACCGCACTTTTTAATCTTTTCTATATCTATGATCCGTGGTTTTTCCATGTGGTGCGTATGTCTTTTGTGGTTGGCTTGCTTGCTTTGGGCGTGTTGTTTTATCGCTATATAAAGAAAAAAAACACGCAAGGCATTGTGGTGCCAATGGATAGTTTAGCTGTATTGTTAGGGCTAATTTTATTGAGTGTCGTGCCTCTGCTGATTAATGGCACAAGTGATTTTTCGGTGATCATCATGTATGTGAAATCACTGATTTTATTTATTTTCGGTATTGGGTTTTATAACGCTTTTTATGGGATACCAAACGGGCAACAGCTGCTTGTGCGTGATTTACAAATCGGGGTTGTGGTGCAATTTGTATTTGGCATATTAGCCTTGTTTGGTGTGTCGTTTTTGGTCGATTTTTTGCTTTCAACCAATGCGGTGCTACCGGCACGATTTTATGGATCGGAACAAGAATATCGCTTATATAATCTGACTGCTACTGCGTTTTTCCAACTGAGTTTATTTTACTTAATGCTGTTCCATTTTTTATTAGCGTATAACGCAAAACATAGCAGTATTCCGAGTGTTTTTGTATTTTTGATGCTCTGTATCGGGTTGATTTCCGGTAGAACGTTTTTGTTGCTTTCCGTAGTGAGTATAGCCGTGTATTTTAAATGGCGATATGTCCCATCGTTGATTGCATTTTTGCTGTTGGTGCTGGGATTGGCTTATTTTGCACCCAAAAATCCTTATGTCGCTCATGCCTTAGAGCCGGTCATTAATTTGTTGCACGGCGCCGGTTTTGTGAGTTCTTCTACGGATACTTTAGTCAAAAATCATCTGTTTATGCCGACCTTGAAACAATTTATCAGTGGTGATGGTATGTATATGACAGGGCAGTTAGAGACAGGGCGTTATTACGGTAGTACGGATTCCGGTTTTTTACGCCAAATTTTATACGGTGGCATAGCTTACGCACTGGTTTGTTTTTTTGTCACCTTTTATTTTGTCCGTAAAGTCGCCCTGAATTGGTTTGATGGCAGTTGGAAATTTATTCTTTCCGCTTTTGTGATTCTTACCGCCTGCAATATCAAAGCCGACACCTTCGCCTTTCCAGGCATTATGTTTGTGATGTTGATGTTTTTGTCGTTATTTGGCACTCATGGCAAACAACGCATTTTCTTAGAGAAAGAGGGAAAAAATGTTTAGTATCATTGTGCCGTCTTACAACCGAAAATCGGAAATTCCTGTTTTATTAGAAAGTTTAGGGGAGCAAACCCATAAATCGTTTGAGGTAGTGATTGTTGATGATTACTCGAAAGAGCCAGTTGTGGTGGAGAAATCTTATCCCTTTAAAGTAACAGTGATTCGTAATGAAACCAATCAGGGGGCGGCGGAAAGTCGAAATATCGGTGCGAGAGCCGCATTGGGAGAATGGTTGTTATTTTTGGATGATGATGATCGTTTTGCTGAGAATAAATGTGAGCGATTGGCAGAGGTGATTAACAAACATCCTGATATTAATTTTATTTACCACCCTGCAAAATGCGAAATGGTGAACGAAGGTTTTACCTATGTAACCAAACCGATCCCACCACAAGAAATTAGTGTGGAACGGATTTTACTTGCCAACAAAATTGGCGGTATGCCGATGGTAGCGGTGAAGAAAGATCTTTTCTTAAAAATAGGCGGATTATCAACCGAACTTCGCTCTTTGGAAGACTATGATTTCCTCTTAAAAGTGATCAAAGAGCCTGATTTCAAGCCTTATATGCTGAGCGAGCCATTGACCTCTTGCACTTTTCACACCAAACGTGCCAGTGTCTCAACGGATACCACCAACACAGAAAAAGCTATTGATTACATTCGTGAGCATTATGTGGAAACACAAGAGCAGGCACATAATTTCAACATCAACGCCAGCTATATTTTGGCTTATCCACATATCATGAACTTATCACGCAAGGCGGCATATTATTATTTCGATATTTTTAAACAAACCAAAAGTATTAAACAATTCGTGATTGCAATGGTTGTGCTGATTTCTCCGAAACTGGCACTGAATTTGAAACGATTTATGTAATAGAAAGGATAGTCATGAAATTTTCAGTTTTAATGTCTTTATATATTAAAGAAAATCCGCGATTTTTACGGGAATGTTTTGAAAGTCTAGCCGCTCAAACCCATCAGGCGGATGAAATCGTTTTAGTATTTGATGGTGCGGTTACTGAGGAACTGGAAACAGTGGTTTCCGAATTTGAAAAACAGTTACCGTTAAAATTAGTGAAATTACCGCAAAATCGAGGACTGGGAAATGCCTTAAATGAAGGGTTGAAACATTGCAGTCATCAGTGGGTTTTCCGTATGGATACGGATGATATTTGCGTGCCGGAACGTTTTGCCAAACAGGTGGCATTTATCGAACAACACCCTGACACGATTATTTTTGGCGGACAAATTGCCGAGTTTGGTGAAACGGTGAATGATATTGTGGCATATCGCCGTGTGCCGACAGAAGCACGGGATATTGTGAAATTTACCCAAAAACGTTGTCCTTTTAACCATATGACGGTGGCATATCAAAAAAGTGCGGTGATAAATTGCGGAGGGTATGAGGATCTGCAAGAAGATTATTATTTATGGATTAAACTTGTCGCACAGCAACAAGTGGTGGCAAACTTGCCCGATATTTTAGTTTATGCTCGGGTAGGCAATGGAATGGTAGGACGTCGCCGAGGATTGAATCAGGCTAAGGCGGAGTGGCGATTATTTAAATTAAAATATCGTCTAGGTATACAAGATTTAGCCTCGGGATTATTTATTTTTATTTTACGATCTGCTTCCCGTTTATTGCCGACTTCATTGTTAAAGGCGGCTTATAACAAATTTTTAAGAAAATAAAAATGATGTTTAAGGAAAAAAAGCAATGAAAAAAATTTCGTTATTATCAACCGCACTTTTATCTTGTTTACTCGTAGGCTGCTCCGGCGGCAGTCAAACCACATCGACTAAAAATATTCCTACAATTAGTCGTAATGCGGTTTATTCTAAGCCGCGCACACTGGGTAACTTTAATGATTATGTTCAATTTTTAAAAGGTAAAGCTGCGGCGGAAGGCGTTTCTCTTGCTACCTTAAATGCACAAAATAATATTTGGTATATGGAAAAAGCCGTAGCGTTAGATCGTGCGCAAGTGGGGCGGTTAGTAAAACGTGATCCAAGCCAACCCCCAGTGTTGAATCCGAGGGGGACAACTCATTATCTCAATAAAGTACTCACGAACAATAAAGTGAGTGTGGCTGAAGAACGTTATTGGGAAGTCCAACTTCCACTTCAACAGGCGAGCCGACGTTATGGCGTACAACAAGAATATATTCTTGCTTTATGGGGAATGGAGAGTAGTTTCGGGCATTACCAAGGAAACTATGACGTACTATCCGCCTTAGCGACCCTAGCCTTTGACGGCAGACGTGAAGTCTTGTTTAGCAGGGAGTTTGTCAATGCGATGAAAATGCTGGATAGTCATTATATTCAGCGCCCTAGAATGTTAGGTTCATGGGCGGGAGCAATGGGGCAAACTCAATTTATGCCGAGTGCTTTCTTAAATTATGCGGCTGACGGTAACGGCGATGGAGTGAAAGATATTTGGACAAACCAATTTGATGCTTTTGCGTCCATTGCAAATTATTTACATACCGTAGGTTGGGACAATAAATTGCCTTGGGGTATCGAAGTGACATTAACCCAATCCATTGATTTATCCCTTTCTGGTATTGAGAAAAATAAAGCCCGCTCTTTACGTGATTGGCAGGCTCAAGGCGTGATACCGTTAAGTTTCAGTGCGCAAGAACAAGCAAAACTGACCACACTTTCTCATGCGGATCTTTGGCTTGTCCGTCCGGATAAGCAAGTGGGGCGGGCATTTTTGGTATCTAATAATTTCCGCACGATTTTAGATTGGAATAAATCCAATTATTTTGCTGTGAGTATCGGAATGTTTGCGGATCGAATTAAGGAAAGGGTCGGATTATAACGATATTATGTAGCAGATGCAGGGTTATATAAAAAACGGTGGTCAATTTGACCGCCGTTTTTTTGCTTGGTTAGACAACAAATATTATTTTGCAGCCGGTTTTTCTGCATTAGGGGTAGCAGGTTGAGCCGGAGCCGGGTTAAATTTAGCTTCAATTTGTGCACCAAGTTCTGCTAAAGCTTGCATTTTGCTTTGTAATTGTGCTGCTTGTTCGGCATAAGCTTTTTGATCTGCTTCCGTTTTCACATTTGCTTGAGTAACCAATAATTGGCTCGCAAGAGTCAATACTTCTTTGGTTTGATTTTTCGCATTGCTGATTAAATCAGATTTCAAATCAAGTGCATCTAAACTTGCAATACTTGCTTGAACATTCTTGTTAAATTCTTCAATGGCTGCTTTTGCTTTATTTTCATCTTTGGCTGCAGCTGCCGCACTTAATGCTTGCTGTAATTTTTGTTGATTTTGAGCTTGCACTGCACCTTGCTCTTGATTCCAAGCGATTAATTTTTCGTAATCTGCTTTTTCTTGTGCTTCAGCAGTCATTGCCGGAGCCGTTGTTTCAGCAGGTTTTGCCGCTTCAGTCTGCTGAGTTGTTTCAGGTTTAGCTGCATCAGCCGTTTTGTCTGCCGCTTTATCGCAAGCAGTTAAGAATAAAGTAAACAATGCAGTTGCAGTAATTTTTGTTAATTTGTTCATAAGTAATCCTTTGAATTGGAAATTAAAAAAGTATTTGTTGGATGATTAAGTCCACGTTTACCTCAGACTGTCTATTTTCGGATTAGTTTAAAATTTTTTCAAGAAATTTATTTTAAGATTGGCACGAACTCGGATAAGGCTTTTATTTCCTCTTCGGTTAAACGCTGTTTTGCAGGATTGCCGGCACCGATAATATTTCCTTTTTTACGCTCAAAAAGTGCGGTTGAAATCTCTTCCGTTTTTAATTGATTGATGATTTTAGATTCACCCATTGCCGCTTTCTCGCCTTTTTTCCCGTGACAAGTAGCACAGGAGCGTTTGTAAATTTTTTCTGCTTTGCTGAAAACAGGAGTATTAGCGGTCTCGGCTTGAGCAAAAAAAGCAATACAGAGCAAGCCTGCGAGAAATAAATGAAGCCCTTTCATTGATGATCCTTTTAACTGTTATTTTTTGAATAAGTTATCCAATTCTTCCCGTGGAATTTTACCTTCAAATTTAGCTTGAATATAGCCTTTATCATCAATGATAAAAGAAGTCGGCGTACCGACTAATTGATACCGCTCGGCGGTGATTTTCATTTGATCTTTAATCACCGACTGGGTGAGTTGGTGTTTGGCAACCACGGCATTGGTGTCCATATTTTCACCATCAACATTGATGGCGATGAGTTGGACTTTATTTGGATAGGCTTTATTAAGTTGCTCGAATGTTTTTAGTTCTGCCATACAATGACCGCAGGTTTCCGACCAAAAGGTGAGTAATCGGGTGCCTTGCCAATCTTTTAAGTTTACTTGTTTACCTTGTAGATCATAGGCGGCAAGTTCCGGTGCTGCGTTACCGAGAGTTGCTTTTTCTTCTTTACAAGAAACGGTGCTGAAAATGACCGCACTTAAGCAAAGTGATTTGAGTAAAAGTTTAATGTTCATTTCGTTCTTCCCGTAAAAACTTCCCGTGTTGCAGATAAATGGTACGATCAGTGAGTTCGCCCAGTTCCGGATTATGGGTCACCATGACAATGGTTCTCCCTTGGCGGTTTAATTCTTGCAATAAGTCTAAGATTAATGCCTCATTTTTTTCGTCCAAATTACCGGTGGGTTCATCGGCAAAAATAACAGGGGGCTGATTGACAAGGGCACGGGCAATGCAAACACGTTGCTGTTCGCCGCCGGAAAGTTGGCTTGGTCGGTGATCCATACGATGTCCTAATCCTACTTGTTCTAATACGGCTTTTGCCGCCGCTTCGTCAATGACACTGTGATAATGTTGAGCGAGCATGACATTTTCAAGGGCGGTTAAATAGGGAATCAAATGGAATTGTTGAAACACCAAGCCGATTTTTTCCGCACGAAAACGTTGGCGACCGATTTCATCTAATTGGGCGGCATTAATGCCGGCTAAAATAACTTTCCCTTCACTGGCGGTGTCCAGCCCGGTGAGAATGTTCATCAAAGTGGTTTTTCCTGAGCCGGAGGCGCCCATAATGGCAACAAATTCGCCCTGTTTAATTTGAATATTAATATCTTCAAGTGCGGTTACTTGACCAAAGCGTTTATATAAATGTTTTGTTTCGATAACAAATTGAGTCATAGTTTTCTCTTTTATTTTGCTAGGCGGTTTTTTCTCAATCCATGCCTTAGATTTATTCACCTTTTAATACATTCGCCGTCTGAATACTTAATGCACGACGTGTTGGTAGGATAACGGCGATAAATGCGACCAACAAGGAGAGCATAATAGTGATAGGGAAGACAGGTAAACGCATATCAATGTAAGATTTAAAGACCGTTAAGCCTAAAATCTGAGCGAGTAAATAACCAAATATTAATCCGACTAAAATGGCACAGACGGCAATAATAAGAATTTCTGTACAGATTTGCTTAATAATATCCGACTGTTTTGCCCCTAATGCTTTTTGTAGGGCAAATTCTTTGGCACGTTCACCGACAATCGCGATCAAGGTGGTGTTCACACAAAGTGTTGCCAACACTAAAATCACTAAAGATATGAGTCCCATTAGCCCTTTGATTTTATCTAAAATTTGCCCTTCCGAGGCGGAAACTTTACGGATCGGGCGGGCAGTGAGATCTTGATATTGTTGCATAATATTTTCTGCAAACTGATCGACTTGCCCTAGTTCATTTCTGACATTGAGTAGCGCATTGTTGGCAAGCCCTTCTTTTTCCAGCCAATTCTGTGCAAAATCAAGATTGACGATGAGCATATTATCTGTGGCGTCACCGGCTTCTACAATGGCTTTAATGGTGAATTGATGTTTTTCTACCGCATTTTTTGACAGTTGTAGTTTATCGCCGATTTTTAAATTGAGACGTTCGGCAAGGGTTTTACCAATCATGGCATTGCGATCATCAAAATTCACATTAATGGCGGAACCACTAATTTGCCAATAAGGGGTTAAAACCCGCATATCTTCAAATCGAACGCCAATAATAACGATTTTTTCCAATTCACTGCGTGTTACGCCGTAAAGATAGGGGCTGGCAGCGGTGATTAATCCCTGTGGCGCTTGTTGCAAAATATCATCAATTTGACTCACAGAAATCATCTCGCCTTTTGTCGAACCAATATAGAAATTGGCACCAAAGGTACGAAGTTCTTGGCTCATTTTGGTGTTGACATCGAAATAAACGGCCGCCATGGCGGTAACAATGCCTGCTCCCACCGTTAAGGCAGTGAAAATAATCATCACCCGTTGTAAACGTAGACGCAGTGCACGGAAAATTAATCGCCAAAACATACTTTTATTATCTGCCATAAAGCACCTCAACGGGATAAAGTTTGGCAATACGATGGGCTGGGAACCAAGTACCGATAAGGGCAATCAATATTGACAGTACGAGTACGCAAGGGATCACGATCCAAGCAAAACTGAGCGGTACGCCAAAGAGTGTGATACCTATAAATTTTGCCAAGCCCCAACCGGCTAAACATCCCAAGATACCGCCAATTAATGCACTTAATACGGCTTCGCAATAAAACAACAGAACGATCTGCCACTGGTAAGCGCCCAAGGCTTTCATTAAACCGATTTCTTTGCTTCGTTCAATAATGCTGGAACTCATCAGCGAGGCAATACCCATTGCTGCTGCAATTAATGCCGCAAGCGTGACGACTGAGAGTAATAACTGAATTTTGCTGATGACCACACCCTCGGAGGCGGCAACTTGCCAGATAGGGCGAACAATCGCACCGGAAATGGCTTCTTCCAGTTGATGGGAAATCGAAGAGACATAGGCAGTGCAGTACCAACGGTCATACTCCTCCGCATCGAGGGCATCGGTATTGGCGCGCGCTTTACGGGAGAGGGTATTTTCCGGTACGGTGAGAGCGGACACTTTCACCGATTGGACCTTACCTTCTAAACCAAGTAGGGTTTGCGCAGCACTTAACGGCATAACAAGCTGATTATCTTCCGCTCCGCCTGTGGTTAAAATACCTTGAATTTTAACCACACTTTGAGCGGAAAACTCTTTTTCTTGATAGCTTAAATGAAGTGTATCGCCAATTTTCCAGCCGTTCACTTTGGCAAGCTGCGTACCCACAAGAACAGGAATGATTTCACTGAAATTGTCATTTTCATCATTTACCCAATTACCTTCCACCTGCCAATAAGGGCTGATAATGCGTTGTCCGGTGTGATAATCTTCTTCATCGGGAATCGCAATGTTGTGATCGAAAAAGGTGCCTAGAATTGAAACGGAGTCCGAAAGTGCGGTCGATTTTTCCGCTGTTTTTATTACATTAACGGTTGCCGTTAATTGAGGAGCAAAGCCGACAATATTATTACGCCAGAAAATATCTTTAATGTTCGGCAGCTCTTTTTCATCAATAAAATCTTGACCGGAAAGGGCAATATTTGTATTGAGTTCATCCGGTAAGGCTGCATTACTTGCCGGTTCAATCAAAATATTCGCGCCGTAAGATTTTAGTTCTTTTGCCATTTTATCGCCAATATCTATAGAAACGGCGAGCAAGGCGGAGACTAAACCGGCTGCTAAGAAAATGGTCACAATGGCTAATAATTTTCGCTTAATACCAAAACGCCAAGATTGAAATAACATTCTCACTAACATTGTTATTCCTCTTCTCCATTTTCATTGCTGAGGTATTTTTCAGGGTTATTGCGGAACAGTTCAAGATTTTCTTCATTTTCAAAGAAATAAGTACGGTTCTCAAAGCTGTATTTATGTTCCGTTTGGGTGTTTTTTAATTTTTTACCACTAATCGGATCTTGCACCTCGATTTCTACGATAGTGCTGAATAAATTAAGTCCGTCTTCCAATGAAGTGCGGTCAATAATAAGCTCATTTTCCGTTTGTCGCCAATCTTCAATCGGTACGGGATTACATCCCCCTGCTTTGCCAATGGATGGAATGAACATATGGACGCCACACCCTACGCAGACGACTTGATTACCTTGCATCACATAACCTTGATCGCCGCATAATAAACAGGCATCAAACACGGCGGCAAGACTGAGTTTATTCGGTTGGCGATTGATGACGAAAAAACGTACGGCTTTGCCATCGTCTGCGATCCAAACAAATCGGTGTAGTTTTCCGTCTTTTACTTGTTCAATCGGGATATGAATGGCTTCATTTTGATCGAGCACAACAGGAACGGCTTCGGAAAGTTGAGGGGGGCGAGATGCCACCTGTACCCAATAAAGTTGGCTTGCGCCAATAAAAATTATTGCCAATGTTCCCCAATTAATCAGACGTTTTGATACTTGCACCAATGCCAATTTTTTGCGTTTTTTGATGGGATCCTGTTCAATTTTGGCTTGTAACGTCCGTTTAAAATGAGTTTGAAAGATGAAAATCCCTAAGTTTATGAACATCACAGTGAGGCAGATAGTATTGAGCCAAGTTGTAATAGCTCCTGATTTTGCGGCGAAACTTAACCGCACTTTGGTGAGCTCAATTAGCTGTAATTTCATAAAAATAAGTAATAATTCGCCCGCCAGTGGTATCACTAAGACGAACCAAAGCATAAAACTCAGCGCAAAAAGTGCGGTGGATTTTCCTTTTGTTTTTTGCTGTTGTTTAAGTAAGAAGTAGAGCCATGTTGATACGGCAAAAGATAAAATGACACCAAAAATAACCGCACTTAAATTCAAAATAAAATCAGTATTAATAATATCTGTATTGGTAAGCGCGGTGATATTGGGATCTTTTGCCCAAGTCGCACCTGCAATCAGCATTAAGATAAATTGCCAACAAAGGGCTAGTTTGGTTGAATTTGTCCATTGACTGAGGGCAAAAAGTAAGAAGGAGATTATAAAAATAATGGTAAGAACAAGATTGGCTACTTGGCTATTTGGCAGCCCAAGACGCAGTATAACACCGCTTATTAATCCAAAAAGACTCAGCCAAATGATCGTTTTTACAGAGGGTACAGCGGGTTTTATTGCCCAAGAGGCGCCGAGTAAAATTGAAATAGGTAAGAGCGATTGAAGCAGAAAAACGAAAAAGTAAGTCATAAGTTAAAAAATATCATCGTGATAAAATATGTTGGCACAACATATTATTTTGTTAAATATCTATGAAGCATAGATTTGTGCGTGAATATAAACTATTCACGCACGTTGCAAAGGATTATTTAATCCCTGTGAATTTGAATTCATAATTCACATCGAAAGGTTTCCACCAACGACCTACGCCGGTTTCACTATCTGTGTGACGGTGTAAACCTGCTTTTGATGGTGGATCAATATGATAGGTTAATTTGTAGTTACCCACACCCATCATTTTTACGTTTGCACCATAATGTGGGCCGTCACCGGCAACCATTGGCATAAATGTCCCTTCTTGTTTTTCGCCCGTATCGGTATTAACTAAGGTGTAATTGATAGTAAGATAAGGCATCCACTCGCCATCACCAAAGCCATTTTTATTCCCTTTCACCGCATGGATATCGGCTTCTAAGTGAATATCGGATTTTGCAGCTGGTAAGCCCATGCCACGAGGTTCCATATCAATGGGTTTCAGATAAACGGCAGCAATTTCCATATCATTCATTGTCATGGCTTCGCCGATTGGATATTCGGTAAAGGCTTGTGCGCTTGCGGCAAATAAACCGGCGGTAAGTGCGGTCGCAATCAGTACTTTTTTCATATTAGATCTCCTGAGATTAAAGATTATGCTGATTTTTTACTTTGGTATTTCATAACTACTAAAGCAAAAAGAGCAGCGATGATTAAAATGCCTTGTGGAATGAGGGTTTCTAGATAAGGGTAAATACCCAACCACGAAATTTCCGGTATGCCGTTCATTAATGTTGGCTCAAATAATTTCCCTTCAATTAGTTCCAAGACCGATTTGCCGGCAAAGACAAATGCCATCGCATACAGAAATGTGCCGGTGAACATAAAAAATGGTTTAAGGGGAAGTTTTACCACGCTATAACGCATAATGAAATAGCAAATTGCCAGTAGCAATACACCGATGAGGAACCCGGCAAAAAGATAAGCTAAACCGACCGCACTTTTGGCATCACTTGCCAAAGCGTAATAGAACAAGACGGTTTCCGCCCCTTCGCGATAAACTGCTAAAAAGCTGGTGAGCCATAAACCGGCTAAAGAGCCAGCGGTTAATGCCGTAGAAAGTTTGCCTTCTAAATAACGCTTCCAATTTTGCGCTTCGACTTTGGAAAGCAGCCAGTAACTCATCATAAAAAGCATCACAACGGCAATCATCATTGTAAAACCTTCTAACAGCTCCCTGTTTTGACCGGAATTTTCAAAAATAAGTTGGAAAATAAAGGCGGTGACAACACTTGCGCCCAAGGCGGCATAGATAGACTGGCGAATTATCGGCAATTTGTCTTGATGATTATTTTTGACGAGGTATGCCACAATAGCAGCGACAATGAGTAAGGCTTCCAAGCCTTCGCGTAGAATGATTAACAGACTATATAAAAATAACGACCAATCACTTTGTTCTCCGCCTTGCAACATTCCAACAGCTTTGGATAAATTTTGGGATAATCCCTCTGCCTGAGATTGTAATTTGTCTCCTTGATTGGCTTTCATCAGGCTCACCATTCGTGTGAAATAGCCTTCAATTTCCGCTTTGAAGTTGCTATCACGAGAGCCGATTTTATTTTCCATTCCACTGTTTTCAAACACATCAAAATAGGTGTCTTGCACGGCAAGAATAGCTTTTTTCTGTTCGCCTTTCTCATAAAGTGAAATAGCTTGTTGAATACCTTGATTGACTTGATCAGCAATTTTTTGC
Source organism: Rodentibacter genomosp. 2 (assembly GCA_001999425.1). GTDB lineage: Bacteria > Pseudomonadota > Gammaproteobacteria > Enterobacterales > Pasteurellaceae > Rodentibacter. The sequence goes on from MLHP01000011.1 coordinate 74,141, forward strand.
CAATCTTGTGACTCATTTTCTACTGATTGCGCGTTATTATCCTGTTGATTCTGTTCTTCACGGGTAGTTGGCAATGCTGGTAATAATTCTTCAATATCTTGTAGAAGGTCCGTGCTTTGATAGGCGATTTCCGTCATTTGATCCGCTTGTTCGCTTAAACGAATTAAATTGTAGAACTGTTGATTGATAGCGGCAGATTGTTCGGAAGAACGGTAAGTACGCACTGCCATTTCCATTTCTGAATTTTTATAGCCGTCATATTGTGCTTGCTGAAAAGATTGTTTTGCTTTGGAGAAATCGCCTTGTTCATAGGCTTCAATGGCTTGTGCCACTAAATCATCAATGGTTTTAAAACTTTGTTGCCAGTAAGGCAAAATCTGATCATTTTGATAGACGCTGTGTTGTCCGTCTGCATTAAGTTGATGACCTTCTGCTAGGGCGGGTAATACCTCCTGCAATGCCTGTTTTAATCCGTTAATTTTGGCTTGAATTTCATCTAGGGACTTACCTTCTCCAATCATTTTACGAATTTCGCCAAAGGTGGATTCCATTTGATAGCTTTTTTGAGCGGAAAAATTAATACGAATCGGACCTTCTAAATTTTCAAAGACTTCAAAATACGCCATCTGAACTTCAGTACGGGCATCATCAGGATTATTTTGTTGAAGGAGTGCGGTTGTTTTATCCAATCGTGCTGTAATATCCGCTACCCATTGTTGATAGTTATCTTGTGCTAAAACCAGTTGAGAAAAGAAAAAGGTAAATAATACTGCGCAACAACGCATAACACGCAACATTGAAAGCTCCAAATGCAATTTATTCTTATTTCTGCGTATTATCCTCTAATATGAAAAAATCTCAACTATGATTTTATTATTTTGTGATGAAGGTCAAGTTTGGGAGAGGAATAAAACACCTTATTTTTCAACCGCACTTTGTTTAATGAGCCACCCAAATTTTTTTGAGTTCCATTTTTTCAGGGTTGTATTTATAAACATTAATGCCACCACCATGGGCTTGCCCTGTGACAAGAATATGGGCTTGAGGGGAAGAGGCGAATGTTTTGCTGTTAAAGTAGTTATTTGCGGAAATCATAGGGGAAGAACCTAAATCAACATAGCCTTTAATCCATGGATCACCGATAGTATAGATAGAAGCGATAGTTTTATTTGGTGAGTTTTTATATATATATCCAACTCGAATAAAGTCTTTCTCAGTTAAAAAAGCATAAGCAACTGTTTTTTCACGCATCATGCGTTGAAATTGTTCTTTAGTTAATGGGATTAATCTACTTTTATCATATTCTTCAGTGAATAAATTAAAAATACCGTTGTAGGGATTGGATAGTATAAATGGAGTAGGCAAATTATTTATGTTCCACAATATGTTATGTCCATTACTGTCTCCAGTTATAATCCAATTTTCATTCGGGCTAATGATACCTGTTGTTTCTCCTGCATTACCAAATAATCTAGCTATAGGTTTTAATGTTTTTCTATCCCATAATGTAACCCCATCGTAACTACTCCTTTTGTAAATATCCGGATTAATAGGATTTTCACTAGGGTTTGCTTCTACATAAATACCGCTACTAGTGGTATGTCCGACAGATAAAATGTATTGATCTGTTAATCTTAGATTTTCATAATCTCCAATAGGCGTATCGGTATAAATAGGAATAAGATTGTCCCCATAGCCTTTATAGATTTTTCCGGAATGATTAGCACTAATATAAAAGGTTTTATCTTCAGAGATAGCATGTCCAAAGGTTTCAAAGTTTGGGAAACTTTTAATAATTTCGCCTTTCACATTTTGAATATGCACAACATTTTCATTATCTTGCCACATAAATTCATGACTATTGGGAATAAAATACATGCTCCAACCATTTGCGTTACGAGCCAGTACGGTTTTTTCTTTATTTGGAATATCCCATAAAACTAGGTTTCCATCCCAGTCAATACTTGCGGCATAATTGCCATCGGTTGAAATACCGAGTGATGTTATCTCCTTTGTTGTAGAGAGAAAACCATTGACATAAGCATAGACAGCCACTGCAATAAGGCAAAGGGAGGTTACAAGATAAATTTTTATCTTTTTTGTTAATGTACTCATTTTACTGCTATCTCTAAAGAAAGAGCGCTCAAAAAACACCACGTTTTCCCCTTTCTGCATTTACCACATAGTATCGAAAAATACGCCGTTTTCAACCGCACTTTGCTTAATGAGCCACCCAAATTTTTTTGAGTTCCATTTTTTCAGGGTTGTATTTATAAACATTAATGCCGCCACCGTGGGCTTGCCCTGTGACAAGAATATGAGCTTGAGGGGAAGAGGCAAATGTTTTGCTGTTAAAGTAGTTATTTGCGGAAATCATAGGGGAAGAACCTAAATCAACATAGCCTTTAATCCATGGATCGCCGATGGTATAGATAGGGGCTATTGTTGCATTGGCTTCATCATCATAAATGTATCCGATGCGAATAAAATCGGTTTTAGTTAAGAATGCGTAAGCAACGGTATTATCTCGCATCATGCGTTGAAATTGTTCTTTAGTTAATGGGATTAATCTACTTTTATCATATTCCTTGGTTGATAAGTTATAAATGCCATCATAAGGATCGGATAGTGAAAGGCGATTCATTAAATTATTTATTCCCCACATTCTATTACGAGCATTGCTATCTCCTGTAATTACCCATTTTTCATCGGGGCTAATAATCCCTGTAGTTTCACCTGCATTGCCATATAATCTTGCGATAGGTTTTAATGTTTCTCTATCCCATAGGGTAACACCATCATAACTGCTATTTTTATAAACATCAGGATTTATGGGGTTTTCAGGAGGATTAATTTCAGCAGGATATTTTCCTCTTATGGCATGTCCAACTGACAGAATATATTTATCGGTTAATCTTAGATTTTCATAATCTCCAATAGGGGTATCGGTATAAATTGGGGTAATATTTTCTCCATATCCTTTAAATATTTTGCCTGAATGATTTGCACTAATATAAAAGGTTTTATCCTCAGATATAGCATGTCCTATTGTTTTAAAATGAGGAAAAGCTAAAATTTCGTCACCTCTTACATTTTGGATGTGAACAATATTTTCTTTATCTTGCCACATAAATTCATGAGAATTTGGTACAAAGTAAGCACTATAAGCATTGGCATTATCTGAAAGAATCGTTTTATCTTTTTTCTCAATGTCCCATAGAACGAGATGATTTTTATAATCTATACTTATGACATATTTCCCATCGCTTGATATAGAGAGGGAGCGAATGGGTTTTGTTAGGGAAAAATATCCCAAATGATAAGCTAATATTGATAAAATTAATACTACTATTATGCTAATAGAAATCTTAATTTTTTTAGTTAGTTTATTCATTATTTATATTTCCCAAATTTTGAACCTATCTTTGTATTTTTTATTTGATCCATAATTGCTCTCTTATAAGTTCGACTGTAAATCAAATCAAAAATTCTAAAAGATTGGATAGTTTCATGACCCCATTCAAAATCCCGCATAGCAGAGTGAGATAAAAAATAAGGATATATTTCTTCTTCAATTGTTATTGTTTGATAATTAAATTCTAATTTCTCATTTTGAAAAATGTTTGCTATAAATTCATCATAGTATTTAGATTTTCTATTTGTAGTATATTTCCCTGCCACAAACCCCAACGCTTGTCGCACGCTCATATTTGTTGCCATACCATTAAATAATGTATCGTAAAATGCTTCAATAATATGTTCAAGAATATCCGGATAAAAATGGCGATAATGGCTCCAAGGTTTGAGATAGTTGTAGTGAGTTAATGGTGGAATAATGTGTTGCTCCGCCTGATGATTAATTTCATTTGCTTCATTGATAAAAAGTTGACGGATTTTTTGCTTAATTATTCTCGCATGAGGTGAGTGTGGATGCATTTGCTGCCCAAGATAACTATTTTGATAAATTTGTCCGATATATTGCGCCACCTCATTATGGCGATAATAATCAAGTAAAGCTGATAATCCCCCTCCAAGCACTAAACTATCTGAAGCTAAATTGGTATATTTTTTCGGATAAGCGCCACCGACTAAACCGGTGAATGAATCTATGCCCGGACGTCTAAAATCATAATCGCCACCCAATACGCCATCTCCTGCTGAGGCAACCACACTAATATGTTTTACTGCTGCGTGGGCATAAGGAAATAATTCCATGGCAATCGGGTTGTTTTCTTTGGTGTAGTTGGTGGTAATAGCATTATCTGCCACCGCCGCTTCCCACATGATGAGATTATCAATCTTTTCATGAAAACTAGGATGATCACCCAATATATTTAGCGCTGAAAGGGCGACTCTTGCCCCAAGAGAGTGGGTGATAATATTGATCCTGATATTTTGCTTGATTAAATCACGCAAGATAAAAGAAAATTGATGACCCGCTTCATTAGCATACATTTCGGCACGAAAGAAAACCATACTCGGATCGACGTTCCCCGACCAAGTTACACCCACAATACGGCTATAATCTTCCCAACGGGTAAAATTACGGAGTTCATCTTGCCCACTGGCTGCCAGATTCAAATAATATTCCACATTAGGATACCAAGAAAGGGCATTAGTGCCATTGAGTTTTTTATCAGCCTGTTTAGCGTATTTTTCTCTTGGTATTCTATCGACGGATTTTGTACGGAGCGGATGTGCTTTTAGTTTTACATTCATATATTGCTCAATGTCGTCCGCTAAAAAATGAAGATAAGGGTGTTGCACCTCTTCCGGTTTAGGGGCATTGAAAAAATAGACCGGCTTCTTACCCAGTTCTTCTACCGTTGGGAATAGTCCTAAATTGCCTAACGGTACATTGTAGCCGTGAATAAAGAATGTAACGGAATCCCCATAATGTTTGATTTGATTGAGATAGGCATCGGGTAATCTTGTTTGGCGTTCATTTTGGCGAACACGCAAATTACAAAGCATAGGGGGCGGCAAATAAGTTGCCTGAATTTTATTCTCGTTGACTGAGGCAAAAATCGTGAGGGGGGCTGCAAGTTGATGGCGGGGATCTTCGGTTTTTTCTCCGTTTGCTTCAATCAGAACATAGCCATCGCTTAGTGCGAGAATCGCATTTTCATCTTGATCGGTGAGCTGATAATTATCCTGAGTTTGATAAGCGACATGATTTGCATCACGCATTAATTGCCATGAAACCATGCCACACTTGACACCGAGATGTACACTGGTGCCGAAGTCATCAATTTTAGCCTCATAAGCGCCTCCATTTTCATCGAAGACTCTCACCCGAATACCTTTTGGCAAATCACGTTGTAATGTATCTTTATGATGAATAGTTAGTGTCATCCGACAAGAATCCATACCGGTATCAATGGGTTCGGATTTGGCTTGATATTCTTCAATAAATGTTTTGAAGTTAGGCATAATTATTCTCTTGTAATTTATTTTTAATGATACCTTGTTGCTCTAGAAAATCGGCTCGTTTGTTGATTTCATAGAGCTTTTCCTGTTCTGTCATTTTTTGAGAGTGCAAAATTTGGTCTATTTTACCTTCAGGATCCAAAATATTAAAGACAGTACCATAAGCAAGGCTAATTAAAGCAAGATAGCCTACACTGAAGGATTGATTCATTTTTGTTTTTCGACATATCCCGTAAGCATGTAGAACGGCTTTGGTAATGACTTCTTTATCATAATAATTGAGCAATTCCGGCGTGCTTGAGATCATTTGTTCAATAAGTGATGAAAGCAGGCGTTTATTATGATTTTCTCTCATTTCATCCATTTCAAATTTATCAATTTGTTTCTTGGCTTGTTTATACTGGGATAAATCGACTTTGGGTTCGTAATAAATGAAATTTTCTTTATTGGGGAGTAGGAATGCCTGAATGAGGTTGCCCCCAAAGAAAGTGGCAAGTTTTTCAGGGTAATGCAATAGACGATCAAAATAATCTTCCATCACTAGAGGATCATAGAAACGAAAATAAACTAATTTATCTTCATATGTATTCATAAATACAAAGCGTCTGAAATGTTCAAGTATTTCCTCAAAAGAAGCCGATGAGCGAAAAAATACGCCTACATTTTTATGCCAATGATTAAAGGTATCTACTCGGTCGGGAGCCGGGATACTAAATAGTTGTTGTGTTATAATGTATGTTCCTGAGGAAGTTGAACAAGATAGGGCGCAATTTCTCTTTTTCGTTCTGCTTGCTCACCTTTGTACAGACACGCCGATTTTAGCGTGTTATCGTCTAGAAAAATTCGAGGAAACCAAAAGCTTTTTTCCGCATTAATTAAGGCATAACAGTGACTATTTTCTTGCCATAGATGGGACGTAATTGATTTTGGAATCAAATTGATTTCGAAGAGTGTCGGCGTGCTGAGAAAATCAACTTTTTCTAGGATTTTATTTAAACAAGGTGTGGCTGATTTATGTTGCACGACATATTTATTGGGGTAAAAGATTGTTAAATAGTTATCTTCAGAAAGTTGCTCTGTTTGCTGTTTGATTGGAGCAATAAGATTTTCATCACAATGACGTTGAAAATATATATCTAAAGGTAATAACTGCAAATTTTGCATAATTTGCATTTGATGTATTTGCTGATAAATACGAATCCTGTTTTGCGCTAACTCCGGATTGGTCGCATAAACAAGTAAAATTGATTTTTCGTTATTTAATTCAGTTGTTGTAATAAATACATCAATGGCATAGATTTGATTTGTCGTATTCATAAAAAACCATAAAAAATGCGGTCAAATTTGACCGCACTTTTAGTTGATTAGTTAAACATGGCTGATATGGATTCTTCGTTACTGATGCGACGAATAGATTCTGCCAGCATAGAAGAAAGGGTAAGGATACGTACTTTACCAAGGGCTTTCATTTCAGCTGAAAGAGGAATCGTATCAGTGACTACAATTTCATCAATTGAGTCGCTTGCAAGGTTTTTTGCTGCCGCACCGGAGAAAACTGCATGGGTTGCGTAAGCAAATACGCGTTTTGCGCCGCGCTCTTTTAGGGCTTCGGCTGCTTTGCATAATGTGCCGCCGGTGTCGATCATATCATCAACAAGAATACAATCACGTCCTGCAACATCCCCAATGATATGCATGACTTGTGCAACATTGGCGTGTGGACGACGTTTATCGATAATCGCCATATCGGTGTCGTTTAACAATTTTGCTACCGCACGTGCACGTACTACACCACCGATATCCGGAGAAACGACAATCGGATTTTCAAGATCGGTCTTTTTCAAAATGTCGTGAATAAGTACCGGTGAGCCGAATACGTTATCGACCGGTACATCGAAGAAACCTTGGATTTGTTCTGCATGGAGATCACAGGTTAGAACGCGATCGATACCGACAGTGGAAAGCATATCTGCGACAACTTTGGCGGTAATCGGTACACGGGCAGAACGCACACGGCGATCTTGGCGTGCATAACCGAAATAAGGAATCACGGCGGTAATGCGACCGGCTGATGCTCGGCGTAAAGCATCTACCATGACAACCAATTCCATTAGATTGTCGTTAGTCGGAGCACAGGTTGATTGGATAATGAAAACATCCGCACCACGCACATTTTCGTTAATTTGAACTTGAATTTCACCATCACTGAAGCGACCGACTGTCGCATCACCAAGGGAAATATATAAACGTTCTGAAATGCGTTTTGCAAGTTCAGGTGTTGCATTACCTGCGAAGAGTTTAATGTCTGGCATTGGTTTGTAACCTCAGGTTAGATTGTAGATGAATTAGGGAGATTGTGGCGTTTCAACAGTTGGTGTAAAGGCGAAACATTAAGTCCTTTTGCAACAAAACCGAATAATTCTTTTGGTTTTTGTTGAAAGCATGCTTGGGCGTTTGCTTCGTTATCAAATTCAGCAAAGACGCAAGCACCGGTTCCGGTTAATCTTGCTGGCGCATATTGTAGCAACCAGTTTAGGGCTTTTTCAACGTCTGAATAATGATTTAGCACAATTTTTTGGCAATCGTTTTCGTAAGGCGAATGAAGTAGCTGGTCTAATGTTCTTTTGGGTGTGGTACGCGGTAGATCCGGATCACTGAAAATTACAGCGGTAGAAATTGAACTTTCCGGTTTTAATACCACAAACCACTTTTCTGTTGGGTTACAGTAGGTGATTTTTTCGCCTATGCCTTCAGCAAAAGCAGCGTGACCATGTACAAAAATAGGCACATCTGCTCCCAAGTTCAATCCTATTTCAGCCAGCTCATCAAGGGATAAATTGACACCCCAAAGATAATTTAAGGCAACCAGCGTGGTTGCGGCATTGGAAGAACCACCACCGACACCGCCTCCCATTGGAAGAATTTTATCTAAATGAATGGTGGCCCCCTTTGTGATATTCGCCTCTTCTTGTAAACATTTTGCTGCCCGGTAAATTAAATTATCTTCGGGTTTTAAGTGGGGAATGTTCGGTGTGATAATAATGTCGCTGTTTTGTTCGCAAATTTCAATGTCAAGCCAATCGCCAAAATCAAGAAATTGGAAGAGCGTTTGTAATTCGTGGTAGCCGTTTGGCAATTTTCCGTTGATATAAAGGAATAAATTAAGTTTTGCGGGACTTGGAAAACGGTGAGGTTTTCCAAGTAAAGGTTGTGAAGAAAGTGCGGTCGAAAATTGATGTGTTTTCATTAAAATGCCCACTCATCCACACGGATTTTTAGAGTTTGGGAGGTATTTTGATTTTTTAGTAAAATATTTTCCGGCATGGAATTTTCAGCATGGTAAGTTAAATAATCCGCTGTCCAAGTCGAACCCTCAAGGGGATAACTGAATGTGCCGAGTAAATGATTCATTCCGACTTTATAATCGGAATTGACGGCAGGTTGTCCTTTCAGCCAATATGCAAGATGTTCTAAGGGAATATCCATACCAATCATCTCTTGCAGCAATAATTTTGCATTGCGCGCGGATTGTCGATTCCCATTGTTATCCGAGATCGTCATACCTTGCGGGTGCATTTCAATCAGTAAGGTGGATTTACTGATGAGAGAGTAAAGTTTAAGCGTATAGGATTGTGGATTTTGGTATTGCCATTCAAAACGGCTGGAAAAACGTTCTGACGGGCTAATATAACCGATTTGCCCTTTGGCACGATATTGTTGGATTTTTTCTATTTTTTGTAAATGTTGCAACCAAGCCGCATCGGTTTTATCGAGGTATTGTACATTGGTTGGACGCTCTGCATCCAATGTACAGGCGGTAAGAATTGCGGTAATAAAAAGTGCGGTTAAAAATTTTAATGTTTGCATAGGTTCTGTTTAGCCAAAAAACTGCGCTTATTGTAAGAGGTCGTTACTATTTAGTAAAGCCTGTTTTTATTGTGGTTGATAGGCTCTTTTCATCTCACTGATTATTTTGATTCGACGACGATTTAACTCATTCCGAATTTCTTGTTTTTCAAAACCGTCAGCGATCACCTGTTGTACATCCACTTTTTCAGCGGCTTTTAGTAAGGCATTGATATAATCTCGTTGTGGATATTCTCGCATTTCAAAACCGGTTCTGCCTCGTGTATCAGCAAGGCAAACTAACAGAAATTCTTGGAAACGTTGTGGCTTACGCCATACATCAAAGCGATTGAATAATTTCATCACTGTGTCGGGGCGAAGTTCAAAAGCTTTGTGAATGTGTGTGTGGTATTCACAAGTGAGTTCGGCAAGTTCTTGATAATAGTTTGATACTTTTAATCGTTTAGACAGATGACGGGTCAGTTTAATGCCCGCTTGTTCGTGACCGTAGTGATGAGGAAGAATATCTTTGGGGGTAAGGGCTTTACCAAGATCATGACAAATCGCCGCAAAACGCACCGCACTTTGGTTCAGCTCAGGATGATTTTGTGCCAGTTTGACTGCCTGTTGCAATACCAACATAGTGTGAATAAAACTGTCAATTTCCGGATGATGTTGTACCGGATTCGGTATGCCATAAAGTGCGTCAAGTTCAGGAAAAAGGGTACTCAACGCACCAATTTTACGTAGCACTTCAAAATAAATCTCAGGGTGTTTTTCATTCAATGTCTTTTCTGTTTCTAACCAAACACGTTCAGCTGTCAGATGTGACAGTTCACCGCTTTGTGCCAGATTTTCCATTAATGACAGTGTTTCCGGTGCGATTTTAAACCCTAAATGATGGAAACGTGCGGCAAAGCGGGCAACGCGTAAAACCCGTAAGGGATCTTCTGCAAAAGCAGGGGATATATGGCGTAAAATTCGATTATATAAATCGCTTTTGCCACGATAGGGATCGTGAAGATTTCCTTGCCCATCGATTGCCATGGCATTGATTGTGAGATCACGCCGAATGAGATCTTGCTCTAATGTGATGTTTGGAGAAAAATCGCAAATGAAACCCGTATAACCCTTGCCGGATTTACGTTCCGTGCGGGCAAGAGCATATTCTTCTTTGGTATTAGGATTAAGAAAAACAGGAAAATCTTTGCCGACTTGTTGATAGCCCTTAGATAATAGATTTTCAGCGGTTGCTCCGACAACAACCCAGTCGCGATCTTTTACCGCTAACCCTAATAATTGATCTCGAACCGCACCGCCAACCAAATAAATTTCCATTGATTTTCCTTAAAAAAGAACACCGAACATTTGCTCGGTGTCATTGATTATGCCCAGCCGTTACGGCGTTTACGTCTTGGTAAAATATGCGGAATAATTAAGCCAAGTAGCAATCCGACACCAAGTACCGAACCGCCGTAAATGAACCATTGGATTGCAATTTCACGTTTGCTGACATCAAGCATGGCTTCTAAATCGCGATTTTTATTTTTGGTAATTTCTAACTCGCGTTTGAGCTGGGAATTCTGTTCCAATAATTCGCTGCTTTGTTGCTCGGACTGCTTGGTACGCCGCTGCATTTCTACGGTGCGTTGTTGCCAATCATTGTCTAAATGATTAAGTTTTAATGTTAATTCCTGAATTTGGGTTTTTAATTTGGGATTTTCAAGTTTACTGCTTGGTGTGTTGCTTAGTTCGGCAGTTAAAATCCAAGCCTCACGGTTTTTGCTGTCACGAATGAGACTATACTTGCCTTGTCGTTCTAATACATTCACTTGTTCACCGGCTTGAATCGCTCCGGCAATTTTAAATTGGTCGCCAGCACCGCGACGGAGATAAGTATTGAGGTTTTCTGTTACATATTGAGTTTCTGCGTAAGCAATATTGGCTGTTGAAACGAGTAAAACACTAGTGAATGAAAGTTTGATAAGTCTTAACATAGTTTTTGGAATAATTCGCCCTTAATTTTTTTAGATCTTACTAACAGACCTCAATTTTGAAAAAAAGTGCGGTTAAATTTAACCGCATTTTTTAATTAAAGAAAAATTGCACGTAAAATATAGAAAGTCACAATAGAAAAGAACGCGCCGGCAGGCAGTGTGACTATCCAGGAACTGATAATATTGCGAATAACGGTCAAGTTTAATGCCGCAATACCGCGTGCGAAACCAACACCTAATACTGCACCCACTAATGTTTGTGTAGTGGAGATCGGCAGACCGGTTCCTGATGCAATAACAACGGTAATTGCCGTTGCAAATTCTGCGGAAAAACCACGGCTTGGTGTTAGGTCGGTAATTCCAGTTCCGATTGTTCCCATTACTTTATAGCCCATCACTGCTAAACCGATCACAATACCCGTCGCCCCTAATGGTAAGATCCACCAAGCTAGAGTACTCTTAGTTGTAATTTCACCACCATTTTCTACAATTGAAACCACGGCAGAAAGCGGACCAATCGCATTGGCAACATCGTTAGAACCGTGTGCAAATGCCATTGAACAAGCAGTTAATAGCATTAAAATACTGAATACTTTTTCTACTCCACCAAATGTACCGCCTTGGACGCGATTTTTGAATGCCTCACTACGGAAGTAAAAATAGCAGAATACGATTGAAATAATGCTGATAGTTGCCGCGATTGCGATGGTTTCGGTGGTAGTAAAATGTAAACCAACGTGTTTTAGCCCTTTTGTCATTGTTACAATGCTGAGGATAAAACTAGTTAATCCCATATAGTACGGACCGAATTTTTTCGCATTTTTTAAGGGATCTTCTGTATCGAAAATAAGTTTTTGCGTACTGGTAAAAATAGAGTAAGCAACAATACCTGATATGATTGGTGTAACAAACCAACTTCCAACAATTCCACCAATACTTTCCCAACGTACCGCTTCCGAACCTATTGTTACACAAGCGAAACCAATGATTGCACCGATAATCGAATGTGTCGTTGAAACCGGCCAGCCCATATAAGATGCAATCAGTAACCATATGCCCGCAGCACATAAGGCAGACATCATTCCTAATACTAAAATATCGGGGGTATCAACAAATTGTGTTGGATCAATAATACCGCTTTTGATCGTTTCAGTTACTTCACCACCGGCGAGATAGGCACCGGCAAACTCAAATACCATGGCAATTAAAATAGCTTGTTTAGCTGTGATAGTGCCGGAACCGACTGAAGTACCCATGGCATTTGAAACGTCATTTGCACCAATACCAAATGCCATTAATAAGCCAAAAATTGCTGTTATTATGATAAATAATGACCCATATTGATTAATAAGTTCCATCGTGTTTTCCTATTTCTTATTGTCAATAAATTATGAGCGAGCGAGCATTAATTCAATGCGTGAACCAACCCGTTGGGCTTGATCGGCAAGTACGCCAATCCATTCCATAATTTTATATAGAAACATGACATCGACCGGATTGTAATGGTGTTCGATAGCCAGTAACATTTTGCGTAATTGAATTTGCATTTGATCCGTATCGTCTTCAATCAAATCCAATTCTTGGATCATATTATTAACCAACTTCAATTCACGACCTTTAAAGCCGGTTTCGAGTAATTCATCCATTTGTTCAATGGCTAGATGGGCTTGATGGATAGAATCCAAACTACGTTTCACATAGCTGAGGAAATCTTCTTGCATTTCTTCCGGAATACCAAATTGGCGACCAATCATTCTGCCGGAAATATCTTTAGCAAAGTTAGCCAATTTGTCTTGCTGTGTTACCAATTCCAATAAATCGGTGCGATCAATAGGTAAGAATAAACCGCGGGGTAATTTCAAACGGATTTCGCGCTTGAGGGAATCAGCTTCACGCTCACATTGGGAAATTTCTAAACGAACCTTTTCCGCTCCTTCCCAATCTTTTAAAAAGGTTTTTTCAAAAAAAGGAATCAAAAGATCGCAACATTCAGTCACTTTGTCAGAATGTTTTTGCAAAGGCTTTAAAGGGGAGTGGGCAAATAATCCAAGGATATTATTCATTGCCATATCTCATTTACTCCATAATAAGGGGTTGAAATTCCTGCGCATATTACCTGATTTTTACTCGGAATAGAATTAATTTTAAGATAACAGCCACAGGCATATTGACTAAAGCCTAATTCTTACACAGATTATAATCTGACAAGAGTAGAGCTAACGGTTAGCTTCCGATTGAGATATATTTACAATGCTCAGTAATGAAAAAATTAAGTTCATTATTTACTCAATAAAGCAAAATATTGGCTAACATTTTGAAATCCCGTTATGTTTTATCTGAAAAGTTATAGACACAAAAACCTTGATTTATTTACATTTACTTGTATATTTAACCAGTTAAATTAATAAGGATTTATCCTCATGAACAATGAAATCGAACTCAAACTTGTTGTTTCACCGGAAACATTCAATTTATTGGAACAACATCTTAAACAATTTAACCCGCTGGAATATAAAAGATTTTTTCTTGGTAATACTTATTATGATTATCCGGACCGTTTTCTTGCTAAACAGAAAATGGGGTTGCGTATTCGCCAAGAAGATCAACACCTTACATTAACGCTGAAAACCGATGGGAGAGTGGTTGGCGGTTTGCATGAGCGTCCGGAATATAATTTGCCGTTGCAAGAAAAAGAAACGCCGACAAATGAACAATTACGGAAATTATACGACTTTGAGCAGTTACCTAATGCGCCATTAAATGCAATATTCTCAACGGATTTTAACCGCACTTTATGGCTGATTGCATTTCGTGATTCCAAAATTGAGGTGGCTTTTGATCTGGGGGAAATTGTGAGTGGCGATCATTCACAACCAATCTGTGAAATTGAGCTTGAATTAAAAGAAGGGGTGGTTGGCGATCTTTTTTATTTTGTTGAAGAATTGCCAATTTTGACTGATGTGTATTTCAGCAGTGCCAGCAAGGCAAAACGAGGTTATCAATTAGGACATCTCCCTGTAATGACCGATTGGTTAAACAAATGGCACGATTTTTTAAAAGCGGAACGGGAAGAAAGTGCGGTTGATTTTAATACAAAATTTCAGTCAGTGTTGAAAATGGAACAAGAATTGGTGGAAGAAACCCTTTCATTGCCAAAATCGTTTTTTTGCCAAGATTTTTTGAAAACCGTAGAACGTGTAGGCGCTTTTTTTAATTTATATCATTATTACGATGAAAATAAGGCGTTGTTTGAGGCTGTGGTAAAAAGTAAAAGAGAAAACGTAACGGACGATAATATCTTGCCGCAGTTGTTAGAAAATAATCAGTATTTTCTTAATGAAATTCAGGCATTGATCCGTTTTCATAGCGAAACAAAAGATAATGAAAAAACCGTTGAAAAACTCACCGCACTTTTTAAAAACCGTATTTATTTTGAGAGAATGGTGAAATTGATGAATCTCGCATTGTAAAAATTAAGGATGAGAGAATGGCAAAAGCGCCGAAAACAGCCTACGTGTGTAATGATTGCGGGGCGGAGTTTCCCCGTTGGCAAGGGCAGTGTTCTGCTTGTAAGGCTTGGAATACCATTAGTGAAGTGCGGTTGATTTCCGCCATAAAACCGAAAAATGATCGTTTCAGCGGTTATGCAGGTGAAACGCAGGCAAAAATTCAAACTCTGTCAGAAATTAGTTTGCAGGAAACGCCTCGTTTCAGCAGCGGATTTAAAGAGCTTGATCGTGTGCTGGGCGGGGGAATTGTACCGGGAAGTGCGATTTTAATCGGTGGACATCCCGGTGCCGGAAAAAGTACCTTACTATTACAAGTGATGTGTGGTTTGGCACAAAAAATGATCGCACTTTATGTCACAGGGGAAGAATCGTTGCAACAGGTGGCGATGAGGGCGAACCGCCTTGGTTTACCGAACGATCAACTTAATATGCTTTCTGAAACCTCGGTAGAGCAAATTTGTAATTTGGCGGATCAACTCAAACCGCAAATTATCGTGATTGATTCCATCCAAGTAATGCATTTAGCGGATATTCAGTCTTCGCCCGGTAGCGTGGCACAAGTACGGGAATGCGCCTCTTTTTTGACACGCTATGCGAAAACGCGTCAAGTAGCGATTATTATGGTGGGTCATGTAACCAAAGACGGTACGCTTGCCGGCCCAAAAGTGTTGGAACACGCGATTGATTGTTCCCTACTTTTAGAAGGAGAAGCTGATTCCCGTTATCGTACTTTGCGTAGCCATAAAAACCGCTTTGGTGCGGTGAATGAACTTGGCGTATTCGGTATGACAGAACAAGGTTTACGTGAAGTAAAAAATCCTTCCGCCATTTTTTTAAGCCGTGGAGATGAACAAACACCGGGTAGCTCGGTTATGGTGTTATGGGAAGGTACACGCCCGCTTTTAGTAGAAATTCAAGCCTTAGTGGATCATTCTATGTTGTCAAATCCACGTCGTGTAGCGGTGGGATTAGAGCAAAATCGCTTGGCATTATTGCTTGCTGTATTACATCGCCACGGCGGTTTGCAAATGGCAGATCAAGATGTATTCGTGAATGTGGTAGGTGGAGTGAAAGTCACGGAAACCAGTGCGGATCTTGCCTTACTAATGGCGTTAATTTCCAGTTTTCGCAATCGTCCCTTGCCACAAGATTTGGTGATCTTTGGTGAGGTGGGGCTTGCCGGTGAAATTCGTCCGGTACCGAGCGGGCAGGAACGCATTAGTGAAGCAGCAAAACACGGTTTTAAACGAGCTATTGTTCCCTTTGGTAATAAGCCGAAAAGTGCGGTCGAAAATATGCAAGTTTTTACAGTGAAAAAATTAGCTGATGCATTAGACGTACTGGATAATTTTTAGAAATTCATTGTCATACTGAAAACTTTGGCAAAATTCGCTAAAATACGCTCGTGCAAAAATGGATAGTAAGCAAAATGGAAAAGAAATTAAACAAAGCGTTAGATGCGATAGATATTAAAATTCTCAATGAATTACAGCGTAATGGCAAAATTTCAAATATTGATCTTTCCAAAAAAGTCGGTTTATCTCCAACACCTTGCTTAGAGCGGGTAAAACGTTTGGAAAAGCAAGGTGTAATTATGGGCTATCGTGCTTTGCTGAACCCAGAATTACTTGATGCGCCGCTTTTAGTTATTGTTGAAATTACGCTTGTACGGGGCAAACCCGATGTATTTGAAGAATTTAACGAGGCGATTCAAGCCCTTGATGAAATTCAGGAATGCCATCTGGTTTCGGGCGATTTTGATTATCTGTTAAAAACGCGAGTGGCAGATATGGCGGCTTATCGTAAATTGCTCGGTACAACGTTACTTCGTTTGCCGGGGGTGAATGATACCCGCACCTATGTTGTAATGGAAGAAGTTAAACAAACCAATTATCTTGTTTTAAAATAAAAATGATTAAACGAATTACTGAACGTTTCACCCCTAAACAATATTTGGGGGAATTAATTTTAGGATTGACCACACTTTTCGGGCTATATCTGATTGTGGCGTGGTCAAGTTACACACCATTGGATAATTCTTGGTCAACAGCCAGTTTTCAGACTGAGACAATTAATAAGGTGGGGGCTTTCGGGGCGTGGATAATTGATGTCCTCTTTGTTTTTTTGGGTTACGTGGGGCATTTACTCCCTTTTTTGATCTTTTTTGTACCTGTATTTCTATTAAAAACAAAAGCTGTCCGTTCTCTATCAATAACGAAAATTGTATTGCGTAGTTTTGGTTTCATTACATTATTAATTGGTTTAACCATTATGGCGACCTTGCTGCTTTCCAATACCAATTATTACTTATCCGGCGGTGTATTAGGCGGTAGTCTGGTGATTTCGCTTTATCCGACTTTAGGAAAATTCGGCTGCATTCTTGTCGGTTTTGGGCTGGCTGTTGTTGGCTTTATTTTTTGCTCAGGCGCTTCATTAATTCGCTTGGTAGGGCGTTTTTATAATTGGCTCACGATGAAAAATGATTCTCAGCAAGAAGTCGGGCAATCGTCAGAATCTGTGGAAGAATTAGAACAAATTGTGATTCGGAAACCATTAAGTTTGGTAAAAGAAGATAACAAATTGTCGGAAGAAGCAGAGAAAAAGGATGAAAATCAACCTTTCAAAGAAACAGATGCAAATGTAGAAAATCCATTGCTTCAACCGGAAACACAGATCAATATTCGGGGATTATCACCATCCTTAGATATGCCTTCCGAACATCAAAAAACAATATCCGAATTTGAAGAAAAATTTGATGGCTTTACAACAGAAAATTTAGATGAATTGCCAAAAGTAACAATTTCCGAGCAGGACAATGTACCGAGACAATCGGATTTTATGACGACTTGGCAACAGGGGAGTGAACAAACGCAACAAAACCCACAAACTGCGGATGATTTTACGTTAGATAAACCAGCTATTCCAAAAGTTACGCTAGCACCAGTGAAGCAAGCGCTTTCATTGGCGGCTGAATCAGCTCAGTATCCCGATATGTTGGAAGACAATAATTTGGAAGATGATTTATCCCGTCAATTTGCCGAACAGGAAAAACAACGTTTGGCTGAAATGGAAGCCCGTGCCAAAGCGTTAAATGCCGAAGAGGCGTTACAGGTGATTTTGGCTGAATCTGAAGTGCCGATTTATAAACCTTATGGCGATTCTTTGGTTCATCCGGCGTTCCAACAGCCTACAACAAAACGGGAGAAACCGACCACACCATTGCCAAGTTTAGCATTATTGGAACATCGACCAACTCAAGTTCAGGATATTACCCGCGAGGAAATTCACGATACCTCACAACGTATTGAGCAACAGCTTCGCAACTTTAATGTAAAAGCAACGGTGAAAGATGTATTGGTAGGGCCGGTGGTAACACGTTACGAGCTTGAGTTACAACCGGGCGTGAAAGCCTCAAAAGTAACAAATATTGATACGGATTTAGCGCGAGCGTTAATGTTCCGTTCTATTCGGGTGGCGGAAGTGATTCCGGGCAAACCTTATATCGGTATTGAAACGCCGAATGCGCATCGTCAAATTGTGCCGTTACGTGATGTATTGGATAGTAATGAATTTCGTGATTCTAAAGCACTTTTGCCGATGGCACTGGGGAAAGATATTAGTGGCAAACCGGTTGTGGTGGATTTGGCAAAAATGCCGCATTTATTGGTGGCAGGTTCAACGGGCTCTGGTAAATCGGTTGGTGTGAATACCATGATTCTTAGTTTGCTTTTCTGTGTTCAACCGGAAGAAGTGAAATTTATCATGATTGACCCGAAAGTTGTGGAGCTTTCCGTCTATAACGATATTCCGCATTTGCTCACTCCGGTTGTTACCGATATGAAAAAAGCGGCGAATGCGTTACGTTGGTGTGTGGATGAAATGGAACGCCGCTATCAACTACTTTCAGCGCTTCGCGTGCGGAATATTGAAGGGTTTAATGAAAAAATTGATGAATATGAAGGCATGGGAATGCCGATTCCGAATCCAATCTGGAAACCGGGCGATACCATGGATCAAATGCCACCGGCGCTGAAAAAATTAAGCTATATTGTTGTGATCGTCGATGAGTTTGCCGATCTTATGATGGTGGCGGGCAAACAAATTGAAGAATTAATCGCGCGTTTAGCACAAAAAGCACGGGCAATCGGGATTCATTTGATTTTGGCAACACAACGTCCATCAGTGGATGTGATCACGGGATTAATTAAAGCGAATGTACCGAGCCGCATTGCCTTTACTGTGGCAAGTAAGATTGACTCACGCACAATTTTGGATCAAGGCGGAGCCGAAGCCTTACTGGGCCGTGGCGATATGCTTTATTCAGGGCAAGGCTCTTCTGATCTAATTCGTGTACATGGGGCGTTTATGAGTGATGATGAAGTGGTACGTATTGCTGATGATTGGCGTGCACGGGGTAAACCGGATTATGTTGATGGTATTTTAGATGGTGCAGATGACGAAGAGGCGGCAGATAAACCAACAAGTGGCGGAGAACTTGATCCATTATTTGATGAAGTGATGGAATTTGTCCTCACAACCGGTACAACTTCCGTCTCTGCCCTTCAACGTAAATTCAGCGTAGGCTTTAACCGTGCGGCCAGAATTATGGATCAAATGGAAGAACAAGGTATTGTGAGCGCAATGCAAAACGGAAAACGTGAAATTCTTGCACGCCGTCCGGATTATTAATTGCTACTTTAAAAAGGAAAGTAAAATGAAAAAAATAAGTTCAAAATTGACCGCACTTAGTTTAATCGGGTTGGGCTTAGCCGGATTCACCAATATGGCGCTTGCCGATGCCGCAAGTGAATTACAATCGCGCTTAAGCCAAGTGAATGTATTAAGTGCGGATTTTTCCCAAACGGTAACTTCTGCCGGAGGCAAAAACGTGCAACAAGGGAATGGGAAAATTCAAATTAAACGCCCGAATTTATTCCGTATGGAGACTAAATCGCCACAAGAAACACAGATTATTGCAGACGGTAAAACCCTTTGGTATTACGATCCTTTTGTCCAACAAGTGACGGCGCAGTGGGTGAAAGAGGCAATAAATAATACCCCTTTTGTTTTGCTAACCAGTGATGATAACAGCCATTGGGATCAGTATTCGGTGACAAAACAGGCGGATACTTTTGTGTTAAAACCTAAATCGACGAAAAGTAATATTAAACAATTTGATATTCGAGTGGATGAAAATGGTGTGTTGAGAAATTTCAGTACAACGGAAAAAGACGGTCAAACCAACCTCTATGTGTTGCGCAACATTACCAATCAGCCTCTCTCGGAGAGTTTGTTTCAATTCAAGCCACTAAAAGGGGTAGAGTTGGACGATCAACGTAAAAAATAATGCTCGGGGCGTATTAATTACGCCCTCAATGTTTGTTTTAAATTCTTCAATGGAATCCTGTTATGACTAATCTTGGTTTTGATTTTTCGGAAAATGATTTTCGTCCGCTTGCCGCCAGAATGCGCCCGACGAATCTCGATCAATATTTTGGTCAATCGCATCTTATTGGTGAAGGTAAACCGTTACGTAAAGCGATTCAAGCGGGGCATATCCATTCTATGATTTTTTGGGGCCCTCCAGGAACCGGCAAAACCACGTTGGCAGAAATTATTGCAAATCAAATTAATGCAGATGTGGAGCGTATTTCAGCGGTTACCGGTGGAATAAAAGAAATTCGTGAAGCCATTGATCGTGCCAAACAAAATCGTCTTGCCGCTCGAAAAACAATTTTATTTGTAGATGAGGTTCATCGTTTCAACAAAAGTCAGCAGGATGCTTTTCTTCCTCATATTGAAGACGGCACCATTATTTTTATCGGTGCGACAACAGAAAACCCCTCTTTTGAATTGAATAACGCATTACTTTCGCGTGCGAGGGTGTATGTGTTGAAATCTTTAACTGTTGATGAAATAGAATCCGTGCTTCAGCAAGCGTTACAAGATTCGGCGCGTGGATTAGCAAAAGAGCGGTTAATTTTAGAAGAGAATTTATTACGAACGCTTGCCGAATATGCCAATGGTGATGCCCGCCTTGCCTTGAATTGCCTTGAACTGATGGTCGATATGGCTGATGAAACGGAAAACGGCAAAAAAATTGACCGCACTTTGTTAAAAGTGGTACTGGGAGAACGCCAAGCCCGTTTTGATAAACAGGGGGATCGTTTTTATGATCTTATTTCAGCATTGCATAAGTCAGTTCGAGGTTCCGCACCGGATGCGGCATTATATTGGTATGCGCGAATTTTAATGGCGGGGGGCGATCCTCTTTATGTCGCAAGACGGCTTTTAGCCATTGCCTCGGAAGATGTGGGGAATGCCGATCCTCGAGCAATGCAAGTGGCGCTTGCTGCTTGGGATTGTTTTACCCGTGTTGGAGCTTATGAAGGGGAGCGAGCCATAGCGCAAGCGATCATTTATCTTGCCGTTGCCCCCAAAAGCAATGCGGTTTATACCGCTTTTAATACGGCAAAACAGCAAGCCAAAAACTTACCGGATTATGACGTGCCACATCATTTACGCAATGCACCGACTAATCTAATGAAAGAGCTGGGGGGCGGTGAGGAATATCGTTATGCTCATGATGAACCCAATGCTTATGCTGCCGGTGAAAATTATTTTCCGGAGGAACTCAAAGAGACACAATATTATTTTCCGACAAATCGCGGAATGGAAATCCAGATCAAAGAAAAACTGGAAAGATTGCGTGAACAAGATAAAAGTGCGGTTAAAAAACGGTATAAATAAAAAATGCGTGTTGAAAACACGCATTTTTCTTTAGAACATACTACGCCTGCTCTCTGTTTTTTCCGGTACGGTTTGAATCACATCCCAGTGTTCTACAATTTTGCCGTCTTTATCAAAACGGAAAATATCTACAACAGCTTCACCGCGATCTTCATCATTTAATTGACTATGAACATGCAGGGCAACCAAATCGCCGTCAGCTAATACACGTTTTACTGTTGCTTTTGATTTCGGGTACTCTTTTAAGAAAGGCGTAAATGCATCAATAAACGCTTGTTTACCGTCAGCTACGCTTGGATTGTGTTGTAAATATTCCTTACCAATATATTTGTCACTTGCTTCTTGTAACTTATGTTGATTAAACACCATTTCATAGAAATCAAGTGCAGCAGCCTTGTTTTGTTCCTCTGTTGAAGCCAATAGGCTTGTTGAAAATGCGAAAAGTGCGGTGGTTAAAAGAACTTTTTTCATCAAAACTCCTTCATGTTCTATTAAAAAGCCCGCGCATTATAATGAAATTAAATCTTAAAACTAGAGGGCATTGATAAATAGACTTTTTCTTATTATGAAATAATAAAGACCGTAAATAGATTGAATGACTGAGTCTAACAATCAATTCCACCGCTCCATTAGATCGCTATTATCAGGTAAGTCGGTTTGGTTTATTTGGGGTTTGCTTTTCTGTGTACTGGTGTATTTCTACACCATATCTGCCTTTTTCATAGGGTAAAACACCAAAGTATCTTATAATTCCCCCCATTACTTACCTTTACCTTAATTTTCTCTATGACTAATGATGCTTTAATAAGATTTTTTTATGTTTTATTAATGGGCTTTGGCTTTCCTATTATGCGTTATATGAGTATTCATTTTGAAACACTAAATAATAATGCGGTTCGATTTATCTCTGGTGGTTTGTTATTTGTGTTTATTGGTGTCTTAAAATATAGGAATGAGTTAGTTAAGCTGTTCAGAGAACCGGCAAGCATTTTTTATCTTCTTTTGTTGGCGGTGTTTATGACTGTCAATATGTATTTTTTCATTAATGGTCTTAAATATACTTCGGCTTTAGCGGGGAGCGTTTTTGGTATTATATCCATGCCTTTAGCCGTTATTATGGCGGCAATTTTCTTTCGAGATGAAAGGGAAAAGGTAAAACAGAAGAATTTTTATGTTGGGAGTGTGTTGGCGATCATTGGTTCACTGCTATTTGTCATTGAGGGGAATAATGCTAGTAGCGGTAACGATTTTATAACGGGTTCACTTTTTTTAGGCACCGCCATATTTATTCAATCTATCCAAAATCTTGTTGTTAAAAAGATTTCAAAACAATTAAATGCAGTCGTTATCAGTGCTTTTACCGCTATGTTATCCGGTATTTTTTATCTGATTTTAGCTAAAAATGTCGGCGTTATTTATCAGTTGCAGGATGTGAGTTTCGGTTTATTAATAGGGTTAATTTTTGCAGGAATGTATGGAATGCTAACG
The DNA here is from genome assembly GCA_001999425.1 of Rodentibacter genomosp. 2. Lineage (GTDB taxonomy): Bacteria > Pseudomonadota > Gammaproteobacteria > Enterobacterales > Pasteurellaceae > Rodentibacter. The sequence continues at coordinate 97,161 of MLHP01000011.1, forward strand.
GGAATGTTGTTGGCATTTTATATCGTTCAAAAGCAAGGTATTGTTGTTTTTAACATTATTCAATTAACCGTACCTTTATCTACGGCTTTAATTAGTTATGTCACCTTGGGGGAAACCATTTCGGTTTATCAAGGTCTTGGTGCGGCAATTGTTATTGTGGGATGTATTTTTTCATTAAGAAAAAAATAGCGATAAAATTGATGAAAGTTATTGAAAGCATGAACGAATTATCAATTAATGAGAATTGGATAATATTCTGTTGTTTTCTCGGTATGAGCACAAAATAGAAAATTGATACAAAATATAAGGCGTACTGAGTATGCCCTTTGTTTATAAGCCATTAAAGTTATTGATATTGGATATAATAATCTGTGTGTCCCCATACTCATATTAAAATACCGGTTCTATGCATTTTCTACATAATACTGAAAGTGCGGTTAATTTTGACCGCACTTTTATCTATACAATACAGACTTCCAATTTCAATTGTTTATTGTGAAATTGATGGAGTGTGCTGCGGTGTCCGATACTGAGAATAATCATATTCGGTAAGCGTTCTTTAATGATTTTATAAAGCTGATATTCGGTGGCTTCATCAAGTGCGGAAGTCGTTTCATCCAAGAAAACTACATCAGGTTTTGTTAGTAAGATACGAATGAACGCAACCCGTTGTAATTCACCGGGCGATAAAATAGCCTGCCAGTCGTTTTCTATATCAAGCGCGTGGAGATATTTTTCCAAGCAACAATCGCGCATTATATTGATTAAATTCGGATGATGAGGATTAATGTCCGGATAACAAATAGCCTCACGCAATGTCCCTTGTGGCATATAAGGGCGTTGCGGTAAAAATAAACTTCCCACACAGGGGTGTTCCGCAATACCGATAATTTCAAAAGGATAGATTCCGGCAATGGCTTTGAGTAAGGTGGTTTTACCTGTACCTGACGCCCCTTGAATGAGTAACGCATCACCATTTTCAAGTTCCACATTTATATTGTTTAATAAAATGCGTCCTTGTTCATCTTTTACACCAAAATCTTTTAATGCCACTCGATTTGAGCAGGTATAAGGTTGAGAGATTCCCGACTTATCCAATTCATCTAATTTGGTTATAAAACCATAAAGACGGTTAAGACGTGCCTGATATAAGGTAAATTCTTCATAAAATAAGCGGAAGAAAGAAAGTGCGGTCATTAATCGATTAAATGCTTGCACAGTTTGGTGCATATCGCCCAGTTTGATTTGTCCGCTAAAAAAGCGGGGAGCTTGTAACATCAAGGGTAATAGTTTGGCAAAACGAGTAACACCATTGTTAAAACCGTCCAAACCAAGCATTTTTAATACAATCGCCCAACGATTACCAATGATCTGAGAAAATTTATTTTTCAGTAAAATTTGCTCTTTTGGCTCACCATGATAAAAGGCAATACTTTCCGCATTATCACGCACCCGAATTAATGAATAACGATAATCGCCGTTGAGTTTTTCTTTATTAAAATTAAGTTTGATGAGCGGATGCCCGATCCAGATGGACATCAGTGTGGCAAAAATAATGAACGCATAAATGAAAAACACAACACCTTTTTCAATAGGTAAACCGAATAGACTGAGGACACCGGAAAGCGACCATAGAATAATGGTGAATTCAATGGTAGTTAGCACGGAGTTAATCATACCCCGCACAATTTGTACGGTACTACTGATAAATTCACGGGCATCTTGTTCAATACGTTGATCGATATTGTCGGGGAGATCTTGCTCATATTTGAGACGGTAATATTTTTTATTTTCCAGCCAGCGTTTCACTAAAATAGCGTTAAGACTTTCTAACCAGCGGATTTCAAATACTTGGCGAAGAAAATAATCGGCAATAGAGTGGATTACCTGTATGAGTGCCAAAAGTGCATTAAGTTTAGCAAAGAACCAGAATTTGTCCGAATCCAATTCTTGCATTGAGCTGTATAAGCCATTGTAAAAGAATGAATTAAGCACGCTAAACCGCACTTCAAGCAAAATCATCAAGAAAAGCAAGAGCAGTATGGTAATAAGTTTAATCCCGTTTTGCTTGGTAATGGACGGCGAGGTAATTCGCCAAAATTTTTTGCCGAAAGTTGTTTGTTTTAATGCCGTCATTGTAAGGGTAAAGCAGATTATCACCCAAAAAAGTGCGGTCAAAATCCAGTTTAAACTATTATTGAGTTCGGTTTGCCAGTTCATAAATGTTTATCAATGAAAAAAGGGCGAGCGTGTTTCGCCCTGATAAGACTCAATGAATTAGAACGAATATTCTACGTTAGCCCAATAAGTACGAGGCATACCTAACACGGCAAAGCTGCGATCATAACGGCCGCGCTGAACCTGCCAGTATGCTTTATTAAATAAATTTTCTACTCCAACACGGAATGTTAGGCTTTGTTGTTCACTTAATTTCGCCACATATTTGGCTCCAGCATCAACCGTCGTATAAGATGGAAAGGCAAATTTTTCAGAATAATCTTGATAGGATTTTCCGTAGTATTGAACTGTCGCATTGAGTGTTAAATTTCTGATAAATGGGGTATCCCATTCAACGGCGGCTTTAGCAATCCAACGAGGGCTGGAAACTTGTGAGCCGTTGATAATCGGGCCGGCAAAACTTGGGTAATCAATTAATTTTCCTTGATTGTAAGTGATACCTAAACTTGGGCGTAATGTACTATTTAGCAGATTTCCGTAGATATTTAATTCAATGCCACGGTTACGTTCTTTGCCTTGTTCCTGTCCGGTTTTAGCATGAACACCGGGGCGTGATAATTGGTAAATACTTAAGGTTGTGGTCGCAAGATCTTTCCAGTTTTTGCGCACCCCTAATTCGATTTGTCGGCTGACAACCGGTTTTGCCATAATACCGGTATCTTCATCGGTTGCACCCGGTTCCAAATCTTCTAAATAATTGGCATAAAAAGTTAAGTTTGGATTAGGTACATAGGCTGCCATCACCATTGGGCTAAAACGACTTTCGTGATAACGAACATCTCGAGTTGGTTTTGCCGGATAAGGCAGGGCGTGTTGTTTGATCCACTGGAAACGTCCACCGAGTGTTAAACGAACCGTGCTATCAATAAATGAAGCGGTATCTGCAAAGGCAAGGCTGTAACTCGCTAGTTTTTCGTTCGTTGCGCCTTGCGTTACGGCCTTGTTAGGCTGACGGGATGTCGTAAATTGCGGATGATAAAGATTGATATTGGAATACACATTTTGACTTAAAACCGTACCCTGATCAAAATCACGTTGGCGTCTTACCGCATCAAACGCTAAATTCCAGTTGTGGTTGATCGAACCGGTTTCAAATTCACCTTGTAATTTTAGATTTCCGCTTGTTGTTCGAATATGGTAATCCATCGCCCGTAGTTGTTGTAAACGATATTGTTCGGTGTATGTTTTTTCATCCATCATTCGAACTTGACCGAATGTGCCGTAATAGCGTGACTCCATATAACCCAATCCACCGGATAGCATCATGCTATAAGGCAGATCATATTCAAAGGTTCCCATAATGGTTTGATCTTGAGTCGTTTGACCGTTCCAATGCGGCACAAAATTTGTATCGCCGCTTGGTGCGCTTGGTAAGCGATAGTTTAAGCGCTGAATATCTTGAATACGTGCACGGCCGCCATGTGTTGCCCGTTTGGTGTACATATAATCTATACCTGCACGGAATTTCTCACCACGATAGTCTAAACCCACAGCAAATTCTTTGTTTCGTTCGTCATAATTATGGCGTGCCGGATTACCATCACGATATTTACCGTTTAGGCGAATGCCCCATTCTTTATTTGCACCGAAACGGCGACCAAAATCAAAGGTTTCTTGTAAACGATTGTTGCTGTACCAAGCAAAACCAAGTTGATTAATATCTTCATCCGTCGCCCGTTTGGTCTCAATATTTAGAGAAGAACCAGCTGCTCCCTCAGGATCCATTCCTGCGACAGCCGTTGAAGCGCCTTTAATTAACTGAGCTGAGCTAACGGCAGCAGTAGGGGAGTTATAAGTAGAGTAAAGTCCCGCTAATCCGTTAACAGTAATTTGACGGGCATCCAGTTGTAATCCTCGAACATAAATTCCCGATAAGGTATTGGTTTCTCCACCAAAATTCATGACTGAAGAATCAATTTTAGCAATTCCGTCTAAAAGATTACGTTGTTGAGAGTTCTCAAATGCTTTTTCATCATAGTGAACAACCGCAATAGGAGAAGTAAATGCAGTTTGCAGCCCAAGTAAACTGAGATTAACAATTTCTTTTTGTTTTTCACCTGCGGCTTTTGCTTTTTCCAATTCTGTGACGACATTCACTTGATCCAATACCATTTCGGAACTTGAGCCGACATCGGTTTGTGTTTCCGCCAACACTGAAAAAGATACACCGGTAAAAAGTGCGGTGTAAAGAATACTGTGTTTAAACGCCATATTTGCTTTCCTTAAAATTGATGTAATAAAAAAGAGCCGTAAGTATAACTGAAAATAATTACTTGCCTCAATAGGAATAGTTTGCATTTAGTATTAGATAAAAATTTAGAGAAAAATAACCGCACTTTTGCTTGTTTTTTCTTCAGTAGCGGTATAGACTTTTAGCAATTTTAGTCGGGGTGCCACGATGTGGCTGAGATGATACCCGTGAACCTGAAACAGTTAGCACTGACGTAGGAAACTAATATGCCAAAATATCTTTTCATTTTTCATTCCATTCTTAATTTTTCATTCTCGCCTATTCAAATCTCTTGTTAATTTTGAGAGGTGGGCGATGGTACATATCCAGAATTTAAGTCTTAATTTTGGTGGTCAACCCTTATTTGAGCGGCTTAATTTATCCCTTTTTCAAAAAGAGTGGATAAGTCTATTAGGTTCATCAGGCGTCGGTAAATCGACTTTGTTACGTCTGATCGCAGGCATTGATACTCAAGGTTCGGTGCAAGGACAAATCAATGTTGAGCCTAATGTACGTATAGCATGGTTGCCGCAAAAAGATACGCTTTATCCGTGGTTGTCGATAGTCGATAACGTGCAGTTACACGCAGTCTTATACGGGCAAAAATCTGCCAAAACGACCGAACAAGCCAAATTGCTGTTAGATAAAGTAGGAATGTTTTCTCATTTGCATAAGGCTTGCTCGCAATTATCAGGCGGACAGCGACAACGTGTGGCACTTGCCCGTATCTTAATGCAAAACGCAGATCTGGTTTTACTTGATGAACCCTTTTCCGCCTTAGATGCGATTAGTCGCCATCAAATACAAAATTTGGCGTACGAATTGCTGCAGGAAAAATCCGTTTTATTGGTTACTCACGATCCACAAGAAGCCCTACGATTAAGTCAGCGTATTTTTGTCTTACGTTCTTTGCAAGTGAATCAGCCTGCAATATTCTCTGACACCATCATCCCCACAGGAAAAGCGCCGCGTGAATTCGAACAAGGGGAGCTATGGGGATTGCAACAACAATTATTGCTGGAATTATCAGCGAACATGGGGGAGAGATGAAAAGCGTCTTAAAACCCGTGATGATTGGGGTTGCAATGTTATTGATATGGCAACTGGTTGTGGTGATTGGCAATTTTCCGCATTACATTTTACCATCACCCCAATCGGTTGGATTACAGTTGATTTCTCATTTCAATTTGTTATGGCAACACACAAAAACAACTCTACTTGAAATTGGAGTGGGTTTATTTTTTGGCTTTTTGTGCGGTTTAAGCTCGGCATTATTGCTGTCGTTTTCAAAAAAAATTTCTACCTTATTATTACCGATTTTGGTTATTTCACAAGCCATTCCGGTATTTGCCATTGCACCATTACTGGTATTGTGGTTTGGCTATGGTATGGCATCAAAAATTGCAATGTCCATATTGATTATCTACTTTCCGGTCACTGCCGCCTGTTATGACGGTTTGCGTAATACACCGCAGGCTTGGTTAGACTTAGCCAATACATTCCGACTCTCTCCCTTACGTTTGTTGCTTAAGGTTCGGCTACCCGCCGCATTGCCTGCTTTTGCGTCGGGGCTTCGCATTGCGGTTTCTGTTGCGCCTATTGGGGTTGTTGTCGGGGAGTGGATTGGATCTTCGCAAGGATTGGGCTATTTAATGATCCACGCTAATGCCCGAATGCAAGTCGATTTAATGTTCGCAGCATTACTGATTTTAGTCGGCATTTCCCTTTGTTTGTACTTTGGTATTGATTGGCTGTTACGCCGATTTATTCCTTGGGGAAACTATATTCATTCATCATAAACATAAAAAGGAAATAAAAATGAGAAAAATCGTTCACTATTTAGGTGTGATTATAGGATTAACGAGTGGCTTTTCCGCACTGGCAAAAGATAAGCTGACATTGTTGTTAGATTGGTATGTCAATCCTGATCACGTCGCCATTATTGTCGCGCAACAAAAAGGCTTTTTTGAACAAAACGGCTTAGAAATAGAGATTATTGAGCCCGCCGATCCGTCGCTTCCGCCTAAATTAGTTGCCACAGGTCAAGCGGATTTAGCCGTTGATTATCAACCCCAGCTCTATCAACAGGTTGCCGAGGGTTTACCATTAGTGAGAATCGGTACATTGGTTTCAACACCACTGAATAGTGTGGTGACATTACAAAAAAACGGCATTAACACGCTAGCGGATTTGAAAGGTAAGAAAGTGGGGTATTCTGTCAGTGGTTTTGAAGATGTGTTATTGGAAACCATGCTCCATTCCGTGAAATTAACCAAAGAAGATATTGAGCTGGTGAACGTGAATTGGTCGCTTTCTCCTTCACTATTAACGGGGCAGGTTGATGCGGTGATTGGGGCTTTTCGCAATTTTGAATTAAACCAACTCCGTTTAGAAAAGCAAGAGGGGGTGGCATTTTACCCTGAAGAATGGGGAGTTCCGCCTTATGACGAGCTTATTTTAGTCGCGAATAAAGACAAATTAGATTCTACAAAATATTCGGCATTTTTGACCGCTCTTGAGCAGGCGACAACCTATCTGATTAATCATCAAAATGAAGCATGGCAAGCCTTTGTGGATTACAAACCGAATGAGTTAAATAACGAACTTAATCGTTTAGCGTGGAAAGATACTTTGCCTCGTTTAGCGCTACATCCAAGAGCACTAGACAGTCATCGTTATCAACAAATGGCGCAATTTTTACAACAAAAAGGGCTGGTTAAAACCTTGCCTAAATTGAAAGAGTATGCGGTAGAACTTTAATAAGGAGACAAAATGATTACTCAACTTATTGAACGGGCACAACCTTATTGGCAACACTATATTGAGCATCAATTTGTTCAGCAAATCGCTCAAGGTACGTTACCTAAACATTGTTTTCAGCATTATTTGAAACAAGATTATCGCTATCTTTTTCATTATAGCCGCGCTTTTGCATTGGGTCTTTTTAAGGCAAAAAACTTTGCAGAAATGGCTGTACCACGCAAAGCGTTGGAAATTCTTAGCCAAGAAATTCAATTACATATTAATTATTGCGACCAATGGAGTATCAGTGAACAAGAGATGATAAACACACCGGAAAGCCCGGCTTGTGTGGCTTACACGCGTTATTTATTGGATGTTGGAATGACGGGAGGACTGGCAGAGCTTTATGCCGCCATTACACCTTGTGCCGTTGGTTATGCTCAAGCGGCTTGCTATATCACGAAGAATTATCCACGCTTGCCGAATAATCCTTATCAGTCTTGGATTGATGTCTATTCAAGTGCTGATTTTCAGCAATCTGCAGCAGAAACGGCGGATTTTTTGACCGCACTTTGTCAATCACTAAACCCAAACCAACTTACCCATATTCAGAACATTTTTACCACCGCAACGCGTATGGAAATTAATTTCTGGCAAATGGGATTGGATTTATCTTAACCATAAAAAGGAGACTACGATGAAATCTATTTATCTGGCAAAAATTCGTGAGCAAAATCCGCTCATTCATAATATTACCAACATTGTTGCAGCTAATTTTAGTGCCAACGGATTATTGGCATTGGGGGCTTCCCCAATGATGTCCGATAGTGAAGAGGAAATGGTCGAAATGCCAAATTTAAGTCAAGCTCTCGTGATTAATATTGGCACCTTGATCGACAAAGAACAAAAATCTATGTTGTTGGCAGGTAAAACGGCAAATGCGAAAGGGATCCCTGTTGTGCTTGATCCTGTGGGCGTGGGAGCAACGAGTTATCGGCGAGAGACTGTACGTCAGCTTTTGTCTGAAATAAAATTTGCACTTATTCGTGGTAATGCCGGTGAATTGGCAACGATTGCAGGTGAAACATGGCAAGCGAAGGGAGTGGATGCCGGACAAGGTAACGTCGATCTGAAAGCCGTTGCCCAACGTGTCGCAAAGCAGTATGGCTGTGTCGTATTGATTAGTGGGGAAGTTGATGTCATCAGCGACGGTAGGCAAACCGCTACGGTGCATAATGGTACGCCGTTGTTCCCTAAAGTAACGGCATCGGGCTGTTTACTCAGTGCAATCTGTGGGGCTTTCTTAGCCGTAGATGCGGGCGATCATTTTGCTGCAACGATTGAAGCCTGTGTTGCTTATACTGTTGCGGGTGAACTTGCCGCTCAAGGTCTGACTACTCAAGTCGGGCAATTTCAAATTCGTTTATTAGATGAATTGGCTGCGCTTTCCCCTGAAATGATTGCACAAAAGGGGCGTATCAATGAGTAACATTCCCCAAGTATTAACCATAGCCGGTTCGGATAGTGGCGGCGGTGCGGGTATTCAAGCCGATCTTAAAACCTTTCAAATGCAAGGTGTGTTCGGTACTTCAGTGGTAACTGCCGTAACGGCTCAAAATACCCAGGGAGTATTTGATATTCACACTATTCCATTGAAAACCATTCGTTCACAACTACAAGCGGTGAAAAACGATTTCAATATTGCAAGTGTGAAAATTGGAATGCTCGGAACGCCGGAAATTATTGAATGTGTGGCGGAATATCTTAAGGAATCTCCATTTGGCAATTTGGTACTTGATCCTGTGATGATCGCTAAAGGCGGAGCGCCATTATTACAACAGCAGGCGGTTTCGTCTCTTATTGATCATTTACTGCCACTGGCGGATGTGATTACTCCCAACCTTCCTGAAACAGAAGCCCTAACGGGTATTATGATTTACGATGAGACGAGCATTCAAAAAGCAGCAAAATCCCTACAAAAGTTAGGGGCGCGTAATGTGATTATCAAAGGCGGGCATGCTCTGAACTCGCAGAGTGAACAATGTCAAGATTGGGTTTTTCTTGCCGATGGTCGTTATTTTGTATTGGAAAGTCCACGTTTTTATACGCCACACACACATGGTACCGGTTGCACCTTTTCCGCTTGTTTAACCGCAGAATTAGCGAAAGGAAAACCGTTGCAAAGTGCGGTCGAAATTGCCAAAGATTTTATTACCGCAGCGATTAGTCGTCCGCTCAATGTTGGTCATGGACATGGGCCGACAAACCATTGGGCTTATCGTGATTTAGTTAATTTAAAGAGGAATGATTAAATGCAAAAAATTCGAGAAATCCTACCGCTTTACTTTGTTGCGGGAACGCAAGATTGTCGGCATTTGGGGGAAAATAATGCGCAAAATTTACTTTCTGTATTAAAACAAGCATTAGACGGCGGTATTACTTGTTTCCAATTTCGGGATAAAGGCAAGTTTTCCCTTGAACATTCACCGGCAGCACAAAAAGATTTAGCCATTAGCTGTCGGGATATGTGCCGTGAATATCGTGTTCCTTTTATCGTCAATGATAATGTGGATTTGGCCTTTGAGCTTGAGGCGGATGGTATCCATGTCGGACAAACTGATATGGCAGTACAGGTTATTCGGGCAAAAGCGAATAAAGCGATGATTGTGGGGTGGTCGGTTAATTTATTAGAAGAAGCCAAAATAGGCGAAGCAATGGCGGAGATTGATTATTTTGGCATTGGGCCGATTTTTCCAACGCAATCAAAGGAAAATCCAAAACCGACACGTGGTATGGCGTTTGTTCAAGATTTACGGAAATCAGGCATAACGAAACCCTTTGTTGCGATTGGCGGCGTGAAGTTGGAACACGTTCGCACTTTAAGGGAGTTTGGGGCTGATGGTGTGGCGGTAATTTCAGCGATCAGTCAAGCAAAAAATGTTGAAATGATGACTAAAGCGTTAAGAGAGGCTAGCCGGTAAATTAGCTGGCAAAAGTATGCGTTAAATTTGAACGCCTTTCCTTGGAGAAAAATAATGAAACAAAACAGCCCGAAACAAATTGCGATGGCAACAATGATTGGTACGGCGATTGAGTATTTCGACAACTATATTTACGCTATGGCCGCCGTATTAGTGTTTAACCATCAATTTTTTCACGCCGCTGATCCTCTCTCAGGGCAGATCGCAGCCCTTTCTACACTGGCTTTAACCTTTATAGCCCGTCCTTTTGGTGCCGCCTTGTTTGGGCATTTTGGCGATCGTATCGGGCGAAAAAATACCTTTGTGATGAGCTTATTGTTAATGGGCGTTTCTACCGTGATTATCGGATTATTACCGAGTTATGAAAGTATAGGAATTAGTGCAACAATTTTGCTTTGTTTATGTCGTATCGGGCAAGGAATCGGCTTAGGCGGAGAATGGGGAGGCGCCGCATTAGTAGCTGTTGAAAATGCACCGGAAGGAAAACGCGGTTGGTATGGGACTTTCCCGCAACTTGGTGCGCCATTAGGCTTATTATTGGCGAACGGTGTATTTTTGTTGATCGGAGGCATTTTCGGGCAGGCGGCAATGTTAGACTGGGCGTGGAGAATTCCGTTTTTATCTTCAATTTTATTGGTGGGTATCGGTTTATATGTGCGGTTAAAACTCACTGAAACCCCGATTTTTCTTGAAACATTAAATAAACCGCAAGCTAAACGTTTGCCAATGTTAGAAGTCATGACAAACTATTTCAAATCTTTTTTCTTGGGAATGTTGGCTTGTATTGCCGGTTATGTATTGTTTTATGTCATGATCGCATTTAGTCAAATCTATGCTAAATCTGCACCAATCATATCGGATGCCGGTTATGTAATGGGATTGGGATTTTCTCCCCATATTTTCACTGCCTTATTAATGGCAAGTGCGGTTTCTTTAGCAGGCACGATTGTCATTTCGGGCAAATACATTGATAAAATCGGTCGCCGGCTTTGGTTGATTTGGACTACTGTCGGTGTAGCGATTTTTGGTTTAACACTGCCGTTTTTTCTTGAAAACGGAACAACTAACAGCTTATTTTGGTTCTTAGTTATTGGAATGGGATTAATTGGGATGGGGTATGGGCCGCTTGCCAGTTTTTTACCTGAATTGTTCCCAACCCATGCCCGTTATTCTGGGGCTTCACTGACTTATAATATTGCGGGTTTATTTGGTGCGAGTGTCGCTTCTATTATTGCGTTACCGTTAAATGCGCATTACGGCTTAAAAGCAGTGGGAATCTATTTGACATTAAACGCTTTGTTGAGCCTAATTGGGTTATGGTTTATTCGGGAAACAAAAGGTACGAAACTAGAGGAATACTGATTTAGAATAATAGGCGGTCATTTTTCACGATATTGCAAAACACAGTGAAATTTGACCGCACTTTTTTTAATTGATGGCGCAATAACCCTACTTCAGTTTTTCTAATCGAGCCATCAATACGTCATCACTTAAATTTTGTGTTTTTCTCATTCGATAGAATAATAAAATAGCGGCAAAAGTGAGTGAAACCACAAAAGCAATCCAGAAACCCTGCGCTCCGATACTTGGCATAAGCAAATCGGTTCGAGCCAGTGTATAACCCAACGGCACACCGATCACCCAATAAGCAAAAAGCGTAATATAGAGTATCACTTTGGTGTCTTTATAGCCGCGTAACACACCGCTTACCACAACTTGGATCGTATCGGAAAACTGGTAAATAGCGGCAATAAGCAATAAGCCGGCAGCCATACTAATTACGGTGTTATCCGTTACAAAAATGCCAGCAATTTCATTGCGAAAGAATACCGTAATAAATGCCGTGATTAGTGTGATAGTTAAACCGAGAATGATGGCGGAGTAAGCAATATTTTTAGCTTTTTGCGGAGAACCGGAACCGAGTGCCTGCCCAACAAGAATTGTAGTGGCCATACCGATCGACATTGGAAACATAAAAATAAAGGAACTGGTATTTAACGCAATTTGATGGCTTGCCACAATAGTTGCGCCAAGCGGAGAAAGCAATAGGGCAGTAATCGCAAAAAGTGCGACTTCACAACAAATCGAAAGAGCGATAGGTAAGCCTAGCTGCAAAAGTTTTTTTAATGTAACAAAATGAGGTTTTTCAATGAGTTGGCTAAATACTTTTAGTTCACGTTCTTGACGATTAAAGTAAGAGTAGCTAATCATCATAAAAAACATTAACCAATTCACCATTGCCGTTGCAATACCGCAACCTACCGCACCGAATGCCGGCACGCCGAGTTTACCGTAAATAAAAATGTAGTTCAGCGGAATATTTACCATCAAACCAAGAAAAGTAATCACCATGGCGGGCTTGGTTTTGGCAATACCGTCATTTAAACAACGAAAATTAATCAGCAATAAATAAGCAGGTAGTCCCCAAATCATGGCTCGCAAATAGTCTCGCGCAATTTGTGCCATTTGAGGATCCATTTGCATAAATTGCAAGACAAAATCGCTGTAATAAATAAGTAAACCAAGAGGAAGACAACTTGCAAGGGCGATCCAAATACCTTGACGAATTTGGTGGGCGATACGATGGCGTTGTCCCGAGCCGTTTAGATATGACACTGTTGGTGGTAGTGCAAGCAATAGACCGTGTCCGAATAAAACCAGTGGCAACCAAATTGAAGCACCGACAGAAATTGCTGCCATATCCGTAGAGCTGACACGTCCCGCCATAATCGTGTCCACAAGCCCCATCGAGTTTTGTGCGACTTGAGCGAATAGAATCGGTGTAGCGATTTTTATCAATTTTTTAATATCAGCTTGATATTCAGATAAAAGACGAATATTCATAAATTTGATACACTATGCGAAAATTTTTATTGAAAAATATTATTGAGGAAAATTATGTTTACCGGAATTGTACAGGGCATTGCCCGGATTCATTCAATTACAGAAAGCACTCATTTTAGAACACAGGTAGTAAAATTACCACCTGAAATGCGAAAAGGTTTAGAAATTGGTGCATCGGTATCTAATAATGGCGTATGTTTAACCGTCACTGAAATTAACGAAGATCTCGTCAGTTTCGATTTAATGCAAGAAACTTTACGTATTACCAATCTTGGCGCATTAAAAGTCGGCGATTTCGTTAATATTGAACGTGCAATGCAAATGGGGGCTGAAATTGGCGGGCATATTTTATCCGGTCATGTGTATTGCACGGCGGTGATTTCTGACATTATTGCGACGGAGAATAATCGCCAAATTTGGTTTGAATTACCGAATGCCGAGGTAATGAAATATATTTTAACCAAAGGCTTTGTTGCAGTAGATGGTATTAGTTTGACGATCGGTGAAGTGAAAGACAATCAATTTTGTGTGAACTTAATTCCGGAAACGCTACAACGAACCTTGATGGGGCAGCGCAAAATGGGGGATATTGTGAATATTGAAATTGATCCGCAAACGCAAGCGATTGTGGACACGGTAGAACGTTATTTAGCATCCCGTTGTTAAATGAAAAGTGCGGTCAAAAATCTTACTGTTTTTGACCGCACTTCATCACATTAATTTTTCTGTTTTTTCGATTTTTTCCATTTCCAAAGCAAGAATAGGGCAACGGCGGCAACCAGTACATAAATCACCATTTGACCTTTCTGAATTTGCTCATGCAACCAATCTAAATTTCTTGCCCCAAATTCTCCAAGGTACACCCAAATTGGCACGGAAATAATAGCGGCACAAAAATCAATTAAGAGAAAGCGGGTATAGCTCACCCGTCGGGTGATACCCGAAACCATATAAATTGGTGCGCGTAAGCCCGGTAAAAAGCGTGCGACAAATAATACACGGTTACCGTATTGAGCGAATTTTTCACGTACCATTTTAAGGCGCTGTAAAGTGATAATTTTACGCATTGGGCGGAAACGTAAAATTTTTGTACCATAAATGCGACCAAGCCAGTACATACAGGAGTCGCCTGCAAGTACGCCGACCATACTGACGAGTAACATGAGGTGGGAATTAACGCTTTCGGGATAAAGCCCGGCAATTACGCCCCCTGAAACAAGGGTAATATCTTCAGGGATGGGTACACCAAAGCCACAGATAATCAAGACAAAAAATACAGCCCAATAGCCGTAGTCGGTGAAAAAATTAATAAGAAATTCCATTTGTTCGAGTTATTTAAGTTTTCATAGATTTAAAAAATTGGGGATCATTCTAATCGTTTCGTCCTGAGTTTTCTAGAAAAAGTTTGCGTTAGCAAGTTGAATCCTCTATAATTTGCGCCCTCAAAGCGAGGCTTTGAGTCAATTTAGGAAAATTGCTGGGTCGCCTGCAATTTTTTAATTTTTAATCTTATTTTAAAGAGAACATAACAATGGCATTTAAATTTAACGCTGAAGTTCGTACAGCGCAAGGTAAGGGTGCGAGCCGCCGCCTGCGTCATAACGGTCAAATTCCTGCAATCGTTTATGGTGGCAGCGAAGCACCGGTTTCAATCATCTTAAATCATGATGAATTAAACAACGCACAAGTTCACGATTCTTTCTACTCTGATGTAATTACACTTGTAATTGATGGTAAAGAAGTGGCTGTAAAAGTGCAAGCAATGCAACGTCACCCATTCAAACCAAAATTGGTTCACATTGATTTCAAACGTGTATAATTTTTAATTTTGATGAAAAACACCAAAGAAGATTCTTTGGTGTTTTTTTATGGAAAGCGAGGTGAAAATGAAAATTGCCTTAGGAATTGAATACAACGGACAACATTATTTCGGTTGGCAGCGACAAGAAAAAGTGCGTTCGGTACAGGAAACATTGGAAAATGCACTGTCTTTTGTGGCAAATGAAAAAGTTGACGTATTTTGTGCGGGAAGAACGGATTCCGGTGTGCATGGTACAGGGCAGGTTGTGCATTTTGAAACGGATGTGATCCGTCCTGAAAAGGCTTGGGCGTTTGGTACAAATGCAAATCTGCCTGATGATATAGCGGTGAAATGGGCAAAAGTCGTGGATGATGAATTTCATGCCCGTTTTTCTGCTACTGCACGTCGTTATCGCTACCTTCTATATTGTAATAAATTACGATCCGCTATTTTACCCGCTGGCATTACCCATTGCCATTTGGTATTAGATGCGGAAAAAATGCATCAAGCAGGGCAATTTTTATTAGGTGAACATGATTTTTCTTCTTTCCGTGCTGCACAATGCCAATCAAATACACCGTGGCGAAATATCCATCATCTGAATGTTGCTCAAAAAGGCGAATATATTATTGTCGATATTCAAGCCAATGCGTTTGTACACCACATGGTTAGAAACATTGTCGGGAGTTTAATTGAAGTTGGTGCAGGAAATCAGCCGGTTGAATGGCTTAAATGGTTACTTGAACAGCGTGATCGCAAACTTGCCGCACCAACAGCAAAACCGGACGGGCTTTATTTAGTCAATGTGGTTTATCCTGAAAAATTTGCGCTCCCACAACAAAAATTAGGTCCGCTTTTCCTTGAAGATGAGTTGATTTAGTTTGATGAGCTTGTCTGACTAGCAAGGTTCGCCGAATTATGGTTTAATACGCTGAATTTTCTAGTGGATAAATAGGTAAAAATAATGAGCTGGATTGACCGAATTTTTAGTAAAAGCCCTTCTTCTTCAGCACGTAAGTCTAACGTGCCTGAGGGTGTTTGGACAAAATGTACCTCCTGTGAACAAGTACTTTATAGTGAAGAATTAAAACGTAACCTTTATGTATGCCCGAAGTGTGGTCATCATATGCGTATTGATGCGCGTGAACGTCTTTTGCGTTTATTGGATGAAGATTCAAGCCAAGAAATTGCAGCGGACTTAGAGCCAAAAGATATTTTAAGATTTAAAGATTTAAAGAAATATAAAGATCGTATCAGTGCAGCTCAAAAAGAAACCGGTGAAAAAGATGCGCTCATTACCATGACAGGCACACTTTATAATATGCCGATTGTGGTGGCAGCTTCTAACTTTGCTTTTATGGGTGGCTCAATGGGATCTGTTGTAGGTGCAAAATTTGTAAAAGCGGCTGAAAAAGCCATTGAATTGAATTGTCCGTTTGTGTGTTTTTCTGCCAGTGGTGGGGCGCGTATGCAAGAGGCATTATTTTCATTAATGCAAATGGCAAAAACCAGTGCAGTGCTTGCCAAAATGCGTGAAAAAGGTGTGCCTTTTATTTCAGTTTTAACCGATCCGACTTTAGGTGGCGTATCGGCGAGTTTTGCTATGTTAGGTGATTTAAATATTGCCGAACCGAAAGCCTTAATCGGTTTTGCCGGTCCACGAGTGATTGAACAAACTGTTCGTGAAAAATTACCGGAAGGCTTTCAACGTAGCGAGTTTTTATTAGAAAAAGGGGCGATTGATATGATTGTCAAACGTGGTGATATGCGCCATACCTTGGCAAGTGTGTTAAGTAAATTAACCAATCAGCCTTCACCCTTTAGCGAACCTGAGTTAATTGAAGGTGACATTGAAGTAAATGAAGAACATCATGAAGAAAAATAATATGAATTTAAAAGCCACTTCGCCACTCGCTGAGTGGCTTTCTTATTTAGAAAATAGCCATTTTAAAGCCATCGATCTTGGTTTAGAACGAATTAAATCTGTTGCAGAAAAGATGGATCTATTACACACTGCACCTTATGTGATTACCGTTGGGGGAACAAATGGCAAAGGAACAACTTGCCGTTTATTAGAAACAATTTTACTGCGGCATGGTTTGCGTGTAGGCGTATATTCCTCTCCCCATTTATTACGTTATAACGAACGTGTACGTATTCAAAATCAAGATTTACCGAATGAAGCGCATACCACTTCCTTTGCTTTTATTGAAGAAAATAAAACGGAATCATTGACCTATTTTGAATTCAGCACCCTTTCTGCTTTGCATTTGTTTAAACAACATCAGCTTGATGTCGTGATTTTAGAAGTGGGTTTAGGCGGACGCTTAGACGCAACCAATATTGTGGATAGCAATTTAGCGGTGATTACCAGTATTGATATTGATCATACGGATTTTCTAGGGAATACAAGAGAAGCGATCGCGTTTGAAAAAGCCGGTATTTTCCGTCAAAACTGCCCTGTTGTGATTGGAGAGGCGAATGTACCTAATACAATGTTGGAGCAAGCCGCCCGTTTAGACTGTCAGGTATCACGCCGTGAACTGGATTGGTCATTTCAAATCAATTCAGAGAGTTGGCAATGGCAAAGCCGAAAAGTGCGGTTAGAAAATTTACCGTTTTGTCAAATCCCATTAATGAATGCCGCCACCGCCTTAGCGGTGGTTGAACAGTTACCGTTTGATATTCAGGAAAACACGCTTCGAGAGGCATTGCAAAGCGTTGAATTAGTCGGACGTTTTCAAACCATTAAAGAAAAACAGCGTGAAAAACTGGCAAATTTATTTGATCAAGAAATTGATAACTTACCAACAGTGATCGTTGATGTGGGGCATAATCCCCATGCTGCGGCATATTTAAGTGAAAAATTGACCGCACTTAAAGCTCAAAAACAAGGCAAATTAATTGCCGTATGCGGAATGTTAAAAGATAAAGATGCTCAAGGCGTTTTTACTCATCTTGTTCCCATTGTAGATGAATGGCATTGTGCGACTTTAGGGGGCTATCGAGGGCAAACAGGGGGAGAGTTGCAGTTAAAACTCACCGAGTTTTTCCCTGATGTCAAAGCAAAATCACAAAATTCGGTGATGAATGCTGTACAGATTGCATTAAAAAGTGCGGTTAAAAATGACATTATTTTAATTTTTGGATCATTTCATACGGTGGCAGAATTTTGGCAGGAAGTAGAATAATCGCAGTGGGATTATCACTTTTAT
This sequence comes from Rodentibacter genomosp. 2, assembly GCA_001999425.1. Classification (GTDB taxonomy): domain Bacteria; phylum Pseudomonadota; class Gammaproteobacteria; order Enterobacterales; family Pasteurellaceae; genus Rodentibacter. Next base: position 115,212 of record MLHP01000011.1, read on the forward strand.
CTTTACAAATTTTTACAATAAAAATTTATATTTAAATAAGTGATTTTGTTAGAATGCGTCTGCATTTTTATATCTTATTGATTTTAAAAGATTTTTATCATTAGTGGATTAAAAATGTAAGTCTATATCAATGATTGAGTAATTTATCCCTAAGAAGGGTAAATAAATTATTGATTATATTCTGTAGTCGCATGCTTCTAAAAGAAGGACCTTGATGAATTGTGTCGATGTAGTTTAAACGGTGAGGGAAAGCATTTATAAAGCCTGAAATAGAATTCAAGGGATAAATGATATTCCATCAACTTTTAATCATGAAGATGATACTTGTGTTTTATAGTTATCAATTTACTTCATATCGTACCAAGTAAATAACACAAGTTCTTTTTTTAGGAAACAAGATTATGAATAAGATTTTTAAAGTTATTTGGAACTATGCTACACAAAGTTGGCTGGCGGTATCTGAATTACAAAAAGCAAAAGGTAAAACAAAATCTTTGTCATTAGGGGCGGGTGTCGCTCATCAATCTTACCCAACTCTTAAATTTTCTTTAATCTCATCTGGTCTATTGTTAGCGAGTGGTCAAGTGATAGCGGTAACAGGTACTGTTGATTCTTCTACTACCGGTCAGTGCTATTCCGATAAAGTGAGCAGCAGTATAGTATGTGGTGATTCACCAGCAGTTCAAGGGGCTATAGCAATAGGCTTTGAAGCTAAACCAGAGAGTGGTGGATATGCTATAGGTCACCACTCTGTAGCAGAAGGGGGAGCTGTTGCATTTGGTCCTAATGCAGGAGCTGTAGGTGACCGGTCAGGTGCAATAGGTACTCTGGCTACGGCAACGGATGACTACTCATGGGCTTTGGGTTATGACTCAAGAGCATCAGGTCTTGCCGCTGTGGCAATAGGTAAGTTTTCAACATCACTGCATAACTACAGTGTTGCATTGGGGGCTTCGTCAGTAACTGAAGATGTAGTTGGTACAAAATCAGCAGAAATCAATAGTATTCAATATGGTGATTTTGCAGGAGATACTCCGATTGCTACAGTTTCTGTTGGTAATGAGGAAGATGGTGAAAAACGTACCATTACAAATGTAGCGGCAGGGCGCATTAACAAAGATTCTACTGATGCGATTAATGGTAGTCAGTTGTACTGGGTTGCTGATAAATTGTCTGCTGGCTTTACTTTAAAACACTCAGCAACAAGTGATGGTGAAGAAGACGGTATTGCAGAGGAAAAAATTAAGCCTGGTGATACAGTTGAAATGATTGCTGGTAAAAACTTACAAGTCAAACAAGAAGCTGATGGCAAGATCACTTATGCAACAAAAGATAACGTGACTTTTACCACTGTAAATGCAACGACCGTTAATGTTGGTGATACGACCATTAATAATGATGGACTTACAATCAAAAATGGTCCAAGCATTACAAAAGATGGATTGAATGCCGGTAATAAAGTGATTAGCAATGTATCGAAAGGTGTAGCTGATAACGATGCGGTGAATGTTAGCCAGTTAAAAGAGGCAACATCAAATATCACCAACAATATTAATAACTTGGCAAACAACACCATTACATTAGGCGGTGATAATGGAACAACGACTAGTGCGCAAGCCTTAAATAAAGAAGGTGGTTTGCAATTTGACGTAAATGGTGGAAATGGCATTAGCACAACGGCAAATGGCTCAAGTATCACTGTAACCGCAAAAACCGATGGTACAACAATTAAGATTGATGCTTCAGGTAATATTGCAGCGAATACAGGTAATGTTACTATCGCATCTAATGTTGATACTACAGATGCAGCTGGTAATGTTATCCCAGCAGGTAAAGTGAGTGTTGCATCTGGCGAAGGTAGCAAAGTGGCGACAGTTCAAAATGTAGCTGATGCCATTAACAATGCTGGTTGGGTAGTCAATACCGGTAAAGCCGCAGATCAAAATAGCTTTGATACGGCGGCTGTTAATCATCAGTCGACAAAAATTAGTGCAGGTAGCAAAGTAAACTTCCAAGCTGGTAAAAATATGGAAGTGAAACGTGAAGGTGAGAATATCATCTATGCAACTTCTGACAATGTTAGCTTCAATACAGTAACTGTGGGTAATACTAATATCGGTACCAATGGTATCACTATTAACAATGGTCCAAGTATGACAACGGATGGTATTAATGCCGGTAACAAAGTTATCAGTAGAGTAGCCCCTGGTGTGAAAGATGACGATGCGGTAAATGTAAGCCAACTTAAAGGTGCAGTGAATAATATTAATTCACAACTTAATAAGATGGATAAACGCCGTAAAGCGGGTAACGCTTCCGGATTGGCAGTTGCTGGCTTAATGCAAGCATACCGTGAAGGTCAATCAGCCGTGACTGCAGGTGTTGGTCAATTCCAAAATCAAAGTGCAGTGGCTGTAGGTTACTCTCGCATTGCCGATAGTGGTAAATACGGTGTGAAAGCAGCCTTTACTGCGAATACACAAGGTGAAGTAGGGGGAACATTAAGTGCAGGTTACTTCTGGTAATCTATTTCTTCTTAGCTTATTAGGAAAGTAAAGACCGGTTTTATACCGGTCTTTTTTTATTTTTTTTAAAATAAATCTTGTGACTATCAGTGATCTTCTAAGGTTAAATAGAGCATAATTTCTCCAATATAAAAAAAAAGTAGATAGAAAAACACCGCATTTTATGAGGCAAAGTGCAGTGAGATCTAAGTTCAAATTCGCCATAAATTTACTCTTGACCTTTCACCTCTTTTAAACCATTGAATGGCGCTTCTTCGCCTAATGCTTCTTCTAATTGATTGGATTTCGCTATACGGTCTGAACTGCTCATTGAACCGGTTTTGATTTGACCTACCGCTAGATCAGGTTTCGACTGAACGATGAGAAATGACTGCAGTATAATCGGCATCTTTTACCATTTTGATCGTTGTTAAAGTTTCTGTTAATGAATCGATCTGATTGAATATGATTAAGATTGAGTTAGCGATACCTTTCTCGCTCTCTTCTTTTAAGATCCTCGTATTTGTTATGAATAAATCATCGCTTACTAATTAAACCTTGTCGCCCAATACGTTAAAAAATTTCCCTATCTTAAGCGAAATCGACGGGGTAAAGAATCTGCAACTAAAACACCATAAAAACTGACCGCACTTTTCGTTTAGGTGAAAGTGCGGCCGGTTTTTTGGTTATTTTTCAGCAAATTTGATTACCATTGATAACGATAAACAGCCTGAACGGTAAACGGCTGATCTAAATGCTTACCATTGGTTATTTTGCCTTCGATACCAAAGCGGTGATTGCCTGTTGCCGCGTTAATTCCCAATGCGGTTTCCAATCGTCCTTTGGCATTTTCGATTTTAAATTTGTGCTGATTGATGTGGACATAACCGGCGCTGTTTTTGCCTGTTACAGCATTTATTTCGGCATAAGGTTGAATCGCCCAATTATTTACAGTCATGGCTTTTCCTATGCGCACCCCGACACGCCCGTAAAGTGCGGTCAGATTTTCCACATTATTTCTGCCGGAAATTTGTGTCCACGCGGCTTGTAATTGCGGGGTAATCGTCCAGTCTGTCAAGCGGTAAATCCGCCCGATTTCGGTAGAAAGGGTATTGGCATGGTACTGCTGTTTGCCTGTGCTTACTGATTCGGTTTTTAAACGTTCATATTTGTAGAGATTATCCCAGTAAAAGCCGTTGTTTAACATTAACGTGCCATACAGACCGAATTGTTGGGAATGGATTTTGCCCGAACTATATTCGCCATTAAAATCAACATTAGAACGTGCCGAACCGACAAAGCCACCAAGGCGGAAGTTTTCGCTCAATGCCGTATCCGCTCCGATTTGCAGACTATGGTAATCTTGTTTAAAGCCTGAGGAACGGCTGGTTTCTGAAGTGTATAATTCGCCTAATTTATTACGCGTGTTTACATTTCGTACCCAAACATTGCCTGCTTTATCGTCTTTTAATTCGCCTAAACGTTGGTGAATGCCAGTTAAACTTTGCTCTACGTGTAATAGTTGCGCTTGGCGGAGTGAAACAAAGGCGTTAGTACGCTCGCTGAGTATTCGCTGCGTCGGTGTTGTAACAGACGGATTAGGCTGTGTTGTTACCGTTTCTGCCGGGGTATTCGGTGTATTCGGTTCGATTGGTTTCGCCGTTTCTGCCGGTGTACTCGGTGTATTAGGTTTAATTGGTTTCACCGTTTCCATAGGCGGTTCGATTGGTTGAACAGGGGGAACGAGGGGGCTTGGCATGATGATGCTTGTTTCCCCTTGTTTATTTGATAATACCCAATTTGTTCCTTCTTTTAATAAACGATAACGGTATGCGCCGGCATCCACATAATCACGATCTTGTAAACTAAATTGTGCGTTACCGGTTTGCGTTTCAACTAAGGTTAGCCGCCCGTCCGGTGCGTTTGGTTCATTGCCGCTATCGGCAATTTTTAAGCCAAAGTTCCCGCTGTCAGATCCTTTAACAACAATTTTATCGCCTTGTTGGTCGGCAATATTGGTGTTAAGGGAAAACGAACCTGTGCCGGAGAGGTTGCCGAGAATGGTGAAAGTTTGGAATCCATCTATTTTAGTCAGATTCACTTCCCCTTGGCTAAGGGTTAAATCGGTTATTGTTGTCGGTTTTGTGACATTCCAAACGGAGTCGGCTAATTCAAATTGGCTAATCAGTTGATCGGAAGAGGTAAAATTTCCGCCCGATAATGTTGAATTATTGGTTAGTTTGAAAATAAATTTATTTGTGTTACTGATAAAATCCCATCTTTCGTCGTCACGAATATTTTCAAGAGACTCTTTTAATTTTATCAGATCTTTTTCCACGGTTAGACTGGTGTTATTCAATAATAAATTAATAGTGGAATGGCGATCCTCACCAAAGTTCTTTTCTGACGCGAGAACACCAAAGCTGTCTGAAGAAAGTGTTGAATCGGTTAACGAAATTGTGCTTGAGTTTGTGTCTGCGCTCCCGTTAAGGAAAAGATAACTATTTTTTCCTTTCACACTGGCAGTAACATTGTTCCCGATAACGGAACCACCGAAAGTAGCAAATAAAATAGAATTTTCCCCTAGTGCGGATAGCGTTACATTTCCTAGTGTAGCCTCTGCCGTCTCTGTCTCGTCCGTAAATAGTGCTAATGTATGCACATATGCACGCATACGATCATCAAAACTTACACTTTGATCTCCATTCCCGTGTGTCGTTAAACTGCTATCCTGCATATCCAGTTTTGAAGATAAAAGAAGAACAGCAGCAAGACCTCCATTTCCTTTACTAACTAATTCGCTATCTTTAATATTTATAGTTGCACTATCACTAGATAGCACGCGCATATTATCAGCGTTTGATATAAGCGTGCTATTTAACATGGTGAATTGACTGCGGGCTGCGAAGAGCAAATCATTCTCTTCTGTAACTATTTTGCTGTCTTGTATTAATACATTATTACTATCGGTAATGATTATGCTATTAGTACTTCCCGTATCTGCTGTTAATTCGCAATTTAAAATTTGATCATGCGAAACGGAGTCAATCACAATGTTTGCATGACTTACATAATTAGTAGTTTCGTCTTTTACTTGCATTAAATTTGGATGAGAACAACTTGCTGAAAAAGCACTATTAGCCCCAAACATTGCACCACTTAACACAAGTGCGGTATAAATTTTAGAATGTTTTTTCATTTATATTGGTATCCTTAGGTAAATATTAATTAACCCTGCGATGAAATTCGCTTTATTTGCCAATTCATTGCGATTAATAAATATCACTACTGAGTAAACTTGCTAGCCCTATTAATTCGGAAATAGAAAACCAATTATTCATAAGAATTTCTACTGAATTGGTAACGATACAGCTAGAGACCCCTTGAGGGAAAACACCAATAAAATCAACGATAATTTTTCACCTTTTTGGTATTTTCGCGCTAAGGTATTCGCTAATGTTCTAGAATGTAACCCTGAATCAATGGAGAGTTGAGTTAGCGTACAGCCTTTCTCTCATATTACAGCGATAATGTAGGCTCGGTGCATTTCCTTTTTACTCCTTTCATTATGTGTTATCCTTACCACTTGCATTTAGTCTTAAAAGTTAATCTTGTGAGTAACTGAAAAGAACTATACTATTATTTTTTAACGAACTCAATAGTTCTTTTCAAAAAATTTTAACTATTTTTTATTTCTTTACAATATCAAATACTTAAGATCTCATTCCCTGTAAGGAATAGGAGTTCGTTATAAGGTTTTTTATGAAGAACTTAGATGAATGGCTCTCTATTACGGAATTGTTAGAGAGAAAATTTGAAGATCTTCCTAAATCGGACAAAGGAATAAGTAAAAAAGCGGAAAGAGAAGGCTGGGAAAAGCGCCAACGGACAGGTGTAAAAGGGAAAACGTATGAATACTATGTCGGCGATATGCCTGAAAGCGTGCAAAAGGCGTTGGGGTTTGCGCTTAGTCGCCCAAATAGCATAGCGGAGCCTGCTGCCGAATATAAAACCAATAAAAACACCATTGATAAAATAATGGAAGCCGTAAATTCACTTGAAAAGAAGGTTAAGGAATTGGAAGAACCGAGGGATAACTTGCCCGACACGCTGGATAATGCAGAAAAGCGGCTTATACGTTGGTTTAGGCTATGTAATAAGGATAGACAGGCAATGTTGCTTTCATCTGCCGAAGTGTTTGCAGAGATGACTTTAAACGAACAAAAAGAGAACTCAGAGCCGTTTACGGATCGTTTTTAGTTGTATTTCTATTATATTAAAAACCGCGAAACAATCTAACCTTTTGATTTTATGGCTATAGTTGTATTGCGGTTATATTAAATTTGCTTCCTGTAGTGGAATAGCCTCATAATCAATAATAGAACATTCTGGGAGTGAATTATAGTATTGTTTGGTTTTAATCATTTTTTAACGCCCCTATGCGCATCCTATTTCAGTGAGAGCACGGCATATTGCCCGCTTTTGGTTGAGCTCGTCTATTTCTTGTAAAAGTGTCGTGTTCTTTGCCATCAGATTGTATAAAACCTCATAGGAACGCATTGGATAATAAAAAAGCCTTGAAGTCAGTATTTTCAAGACTTTATCGGTTCTTATTGGATTGCTTTGGATTTCAATTTGGTGGAGCTGGCGGGAGTTGAACCCGCGTCCGAAATTACTCTACCTTCAGTACTACACGTTTAGTCAATCTTTGATTTCACCTAAGTATGCGGACAGACACGCTAAACTTAAGCTAGTTTGATTCAATTTAATGCTTCGATCCTCAAACGGCGGCTTCCACACGATCTCGTTTTGGTTTGACTCCGCGTTTTCCCCGTCTTACGAGCGGAAGCTGGGGCGCGAAGGCTAAATGCAGGTTATTAAGCTGCTAAAGCGTATTGTTCGTCGTTTGCGACTATTTTTTTGCGGTTTATTTACGAGGCCTACCGCACCTCGACGTGCACCTTGGGCTTTGCTAATCCCGTCGAATCCAGAATCAGCCCCAAAATTTTGCCAAGTGTAGCAAAAAAAATAAGCTAATAAAAGAACCTATTTATTAATCCTTTGCGTTGGGTTAGAATTCGAGCATTTTTTATTAAAGGAAAAATAAAATGAAAAATTTAAAACCTTTTATTGCTGTTTCAATGGCATCGCTATTTTTGGCAATGAATACATTTGCAGCGCCTATAAAAGCAGCATCGAAAATAACAACTAAAAAAGAGAATGTTGCTGAGGTAGATTCTGTTTCACAAACGGTTTCAATCAATGTTGAAGATCGTCAATTAATGATTGATAACAATGGCCAAGCTTTGGTGGTGTTTAAATATGTGGTAACAAATACTGGAAATAAGCCCATTTCAAATATTCAATGGATAAGCGCTTATGTGAGTAAACGTGAGATTGTTCATAGTCAAAATATGCAGCTTGAGCTGGAGTCCACCTTAATGCCGGGCAAATCAATCACAATTAATTTACAAATTCCGTTTGTTCAAATTGAGGAAAAGTTTAGACCCGTGTTTACCGATCCACAATCTAGAATTGATGTCTATTCGATTGATCGTATTATTCGATTTAATGACAAAAAAGAACTTCACGAACGCAAATAATCCTTTCTGATATAAACCTGCCGATGTGTGGGTTTATTTTTACTGTATGGTTGAACAGTAATTTGCTTTTCGCTATACTAAACCCTCGTATTTTTAACCGCACTTTTCTTTATGTCTTTAACGCGCAAAATCATTCACATTGATATGGATTGTTTTTATGCTTCAGTGGAAATGCGTGAAAATCCCTTATTACGGGGAAAACCTGTTGCGGTTGGTGGTGATTCGCGCCAACGAGGGGTATTGACGACCTGTAATTACGAAGCTCGCAAGTTTGGGTTACACAGTGCGATGCCGACAGCACAAGCCATCAAAAAATGCCCAAATCTTATTCTTGTACCGGTTAATATGCCGTTATATAAACAAGTTTCTGCACAGATTCATCAAATTTTTCGTCGCTATACTGATATTATTGAGCCGCTTTCTTTAGATGAAGCCTACTTGGATGTGACGGATTGCGAAAAATGTTCGGGTTCCGCCACTTGGATTGCACAGAAAATTCGCCATGCGATTTTTGACGAACTCAAACTGACCGCATCAGCAGGTGTTGCTCCTCTTAAATTTCTCGCCAAAATTGCCTCTGATATGAATAAACCGAACGGACAATTTGTGATTAAACCGAACGAAGTGGCGGAATTTGTTAAAGCCTTGCCTTTAAAGAAGATCCCCGGTGTAGGCAAGGTTACTTCTCAACGTTTATTGGAAATGGGATTGGAAAATTGTGCTGATGTGCAAAAATTAGATCAATCTATATTACTCAATCAATTTGGCAAAATAGGAAAACGAATCTGGGATTTTAGTCATGGCATTGATGAACGTGAAGTACAAGCCCATCGCGAGCGTAAATCTGTTGGTGTAGAACGTACACTTGTAGAAAATATCAAGCAGTCGGAACAAGGCATTGCGTTATTGGATAGCTTATATCCCGAACTTCTTCGCCGCCTTGAACGTGCTGCCCCGAATACCCCTTTGACGGCTTTTCGTAAAATCGGCGTAAAACTGAAATTTGAAGATTTTCAGGTAACCACGTTGGAGAAAACCGGATTGCCTTTTTCGCTCGATAGTTTTCAACAATTATTGAAGCAAATTTGGTTGCGTAGTCAAGGGCGAAGCATTCGTTTGGTGGGGCTTCATGTCAATTTACCGGAAGAAAATAAACAAGAGCAAATGAGTCTTTGGTGATATAATCCAAAGCTTTGTAGCCTGAGTAATAGAGAATTATGGAACATCAATTAGAAGATATTATTGCTATTTTTAATCAATGTTTTGAGCAAGAATATAACACCCGTCTTGTAAAAGGTGGAGAAGAACCCATTTACATTCCGGCAAATAAAGAGACCCCTTATAACGCCATTTATTTTGCGCGAGGTTTTTACAGCAGTGCATTGCATGAAATTGCGCATTGGCTGGTTGCCGGCAAAGAACGCCGTAAATTGGAAGATTTTGGTTATTGGTATGAGCCGGACGGCCGCTCGGAAGCGCGTCAGCGTGATTTTGAAAAGGTCGAAGTGAAACCGCAGGCATTGGAATGGATTTTGGCAACTGCCGCTGGTTTTCGCTATTTTGCCAGTGCGGATAATCTTAATGGTAATCCCGGTGATACCCAACCTTTTAAACAAGCCGTGTATGAACAAGTAAAAAGTTATGCAGAAAAAGGCTTACCAAAACGGGCGGAGACCTTACGAAAAGCCTTGGCGGATTTTTATGGCACGGAAGATCGTATTGATTTGAGCAAATTTGATGTGACGCGTATTTAAAAGTGCGGTTGGTTTTATGCGATTATTTATGGCTTCGCCATAATGGTAAAGCCAACGTTCAAAAACTTTGTTTCTTTGACCGCACTTTGCACGCTGTAAATTTTTCCTAAAATCAGCTAGAATGTGTCGGTTTTATTTCTGCTTTAACTTAAGACGATTTATGAAAGATTCCATTATTGCAAAACTTGAAAGTTTAAAAGAACGTTATGAAGAATTAGAGGCATTACTTGGTGATGCCTCAGTGATTAGTGATCAAGATAAATTTCGCGCCTATTCCAAAGAATATGCTCAACTTGAGGATGTGGTGAAATGTTTTAACCGCTGGACACAACTGAACCAAAATATTGAAGAAGCGGAAATATTATTAGACGATCCGGAAATGAAAGAAATGGCGCAGATGGAAATTGAAGAATCCAAAGCGGAAATTGAAGACGTGGAGCAGCAACTTCAAATTCTTCTATTACCAAAAGATCCGAATGATGAATACAACTGCTATTTGGAAATTCGTGCCGGAACCGGTGGTGATGAAGCAGGGATTTTTGCGGGCGATTTATTCCGTATGTATAGCCGTTATGCGGAAAGTAAACGTTGGCGTGTAGAAATATTAAGTGCCAACGAAAGTGAGCAGGGCGGATATAAGGAAATCATCGTGAAAGTTAGCGGTGATGCGGTATATGGCCAGTTGAAATTTGAATCCGGCGGACACCGTGTACAACGTGTACCGAAAACCGAATCTCAAGGGCGTATTCATACCTCTGCTTGTACGGTAGCGGTAATGCCGGAACTGCCTGAATCGGAAATGCCGGAAATTAATCCTGCCGATTTACGTATTGATACTTATCGTTCATCGGGCGCCGGCGGTCAGCACGTTAATACCACCGATTCTGCGGTACGTATCACCCATATTCCAACGGGTATTGTCGTTGAGTGTCAAGATGAACGTTCACAGCACAAAAATAAAGCCAAAGCGATGTCCGTATTGGCATCACGAATTGTGCAAGCCGAACAAGAACGCCAAGCGGCAGAACAAACGGATATGCGCCGTAATTTATTAGGATCGGGTGATCGTTCGGATAAAATCCGTACTTACAACTATCCGCAAGGTCGCGTTACCGATCACCGTATCAATTTAACGATTTATCGCTTAGACGAAGTGATGAACGGAAAAATTGATGAGCTGATCCAACCGATCATCACAGAATATCAAGCGGATCAATTAGCGGCATTATCTGAAAATAACTAAAACAAGGGTATCCGTTTCGGATACTCTTTTTTGCTTAGAGAGAAATAAAATGTTAGTTGAAAACCCAAAAAATACCGAATTTCAATTTTTATCGACCACACCTGCTAGCCGTTTTAAACGCTGGCTTGCCAGTATGATTAACGGCGTCATTTTATGGGCAATATTAACGCTCGGCTTTATATTTGGAGACTTTACCGGATTGCTTTCAGTCTTGCTGTATTTAGGTTTACAAATCTATTTTATGAAAACTTATGGGCAAACAATTGCAAAACGTTGGCTGGGGCTACGTGTGTTTGATTATACTACCCAACAGCCGATAGAGTTTGGCAAATATATCGGTCGTGAGCTGATTGATCAATTACTTGCATGGACAAGTTTTTTGATCATTATCAGTGGGATTGTTGCGCTTATACGTGATGATCGTCGCTCTTTAACCGATTTAGTCATTGGTACTGTGGTAGTTCAAGACGAAAAATAATGAATTATCGACAATGGCTGGAGCAAGCCTCAGAAACTTTAAATCAAGCCAATCCTTATGAGAACGGTAAAAATGAGGCGTTGATTTTATTACAACAAGTTACCGGTAAATCCCGTACGCAAATTTTAGCCTTTGATGAAACCGAGATTGATGAAAAAGTGCGGTCAAATTTAACCGCACTTTTAGCTCGTCGTTTAAAAGGTGAGCCCATCGCCTATATTTTGGGTGAAAAAGAATTTTGGTCATTGCCGTTAAATGTATCGAAAGAAACATTAATTCCCCGCCCCGATACAGAAATTTTAGTGGAATCCGCTTTACAGATTGCGAAGGAAAAACTTCAAGAAAATCCACCGCACTTTAGCATATTGGATCTTGGCACGGGAACAGGGGCGATTGCTTTAGCCTTGGCATCAGAATTACGACCAATTTGTGAAAAACAACAGACCGAATTAAACATTATTGGGGTGGATTTGATCCCCGATGCGGTGGAATTGGCAAAATCCAATGCAGAAAAACATCAGCTTAATGTGGTTTTTTTACAAAGCAAATGGTTTGAAAAGGTAGAAGGGAAGTTTGATTTGATTGTGAGTAATCCTCCCTATATTGATGAAAAAGATGAACATTTAACACAAGGTGATGTGCGTTTTGAGCCGCTGTCCGCTTTAGTAGCGGAAGAAAATGGATATGCGGATTTACGCCATATTATTGAGCAAGCACCACATTATTTAACGGAAAATGGCGTATTGCTGCTTGAGCATGGTTGGCAACAGGGGCAAAAAGTGCGGTCTATTTTTCAGGAGAATTTTTGGCAAGCGGTTGAAACGGTGCGTGATTATGGCGACAATGAACGCGTAACATACGGTTTTTGGAAGAGATGATGAAATATAATAGACGTGCATTGTTCGATCAATTTGTCCGTTTTTATCATGTTATTTTTGATAATTACGGGGAATCAAAGGTCGCAATTCGAGGAAAAATGGGGGCTTTGGTACGCAAAGCACGCCGTGAAATTTCACCGGATTGGTCGGTTGAAGTGCGTATTCAGCGTTTATTGCAGCTGGTTTATCGAGATTGGGGCTTTCATTGCGATCCGAATAATTATTTCCGTTCAAGAAATCTGTATTTGCCTTATATCTTAGAATATCGAGAAGGAATGCCGGTAAGCCTCGGTGCGATAATTTTATATCTCGCGGAAGCGTTGGATTTACCGATATATCCTGTCAATTTTCCAACGCAGCTTATTTTACGTGTGGAAATTGATGACAAGGTAATATTTATTGATCCTTGGAACGGTAACTCTATTTCTCAAGAAAAATTACAACAGCTTTATGAAGGCGCTTTTGGTTTCGGTGCGCAAATTCAGCCGGAAGAACTTGAGCGTGCGGATCTCCAGCTCCTTTTTTCTCGTTTTGAGCAGCTTGCCAAAAATGCACTCATTCGCGAAGAACATAATGATATGGCGTTTCGCTATATTGAATCACTGGTTCATCGTTCTGACGATCCCTATAATATCCGCGACCGCGGTTTAGTGCTGGCACAAATGGGGGCATATCCTACCGCACTGAAAGATTTAGAATATTTTGTTGATAAATGTCCGCAAGATCCGACATCAACGTTCATTCGTACACAACTTTCAGAACTTAAAAATGAGCTTGAACAAGCTCCTTATGCTATTCATTAATAAGGAAAACTTATGCAAAATAAAATTGTAAAAATCGGTCATATTGATGTTGCAAACCACAAGCCTTTTGTACTTTTCGGCGGAATGAATGTACTTGAAAGTCGTGATATGGCGATGCAAGTGTGTGAAACCTATGTCAAGGTTACCGAAAAACTTAACGTACCTTATGTGTTTAAGGCGTCTTTTGACAAAGCCAACCGTTCGTCTATTCATTCATATCGCGGGCCGGGTATGGAAGAAGGTTTAAAAATATTCCAAGAATTGAAGGCAACATTCGGTGTAAAAATCATCACGGATGTACATGAAATTTACCAATGTCAGCCCGTAGCAGATGTAGTGGATGTAATTCAACTTCCGGCGTTTTTAGCCCGTCAAACGGATTTGGTCGAAGCGATGGCACGCACTGGGGCGGTGATCAATGTGAAAAAACCGCAATTTTTAAGCCCTGGTCAAATGGGTAATATTGTGGAAAAAATCGAAGAGTGTGGTAATGATCAGGTGATTCTCTGTGATCGCGGGACTAACTTCGGTTATGATAATCTCATCGTGGATATGCTTGGTTTCAGTGTAATGAAAAAAGTTTCTAAGGGTAACCCTGTGATTTTTGATGTTACGCATTCATTACAATGTCGTGATCCATTCGGTGCAGCATCTGGTGGTCGTCGCGAGCAAGTCACGGAACTTGCCCGTTCAGGCTTGGCAGTGGGAATTGCTGGTTTATTTTTAGAGGCCCACCCGAATCCGAATCAAGCCAAATGTGACGGCCCGTCAGCCTTACCGTTGTCCGCTTTGGAAGGTTTTGTCTCACAAATGAAAGCCATTGATGATTTAGTGAAATCTTTCCCTGAATTAGATACCTCAATTTAATGGCGAAGTGCGGTTAAAAACCACTCACATTTTTGACCGCACTTTTTTAACTAAAAAAGGAGAACATTATGCAAATCGTATTTTTAGACAGTACCGCTATTCCAAAATACATTCCGATTCCCCGCCCGAATTTTGAGCATGAATGGATTGAATATCCTCATACTTCGGCTGAACAAACTATTGAACGGGCGAAAAATGCGGATATTGTGATTACCAGTAAAGTCATCTTTGATCGTAACACCTTAGCGCAATTACCCAAACTTAAACTCATTGCGATTACCGCAACGGGAACCAATAATATTGACTTAGTTGCAGCAAAAGAGTTCGGTGTCGAAGTCAAAAACGTGACAGGGTATTCCAGCGTAACCGTACCCGAGCATGTGATGGGGTTAATTTTTTCTTTAAAACACAGTCTTGCCGGTTGGTTGCGTGATCAAACCTCTGCAAAATGGGGAGAAAGCCAGCAGTTTTGTTACTTTGATTATCCGATTACTGATGTTCGAGGCTCTACCCTTGGCGTTTTTGGAAAAGGTTGTTTGGGTACGGAAGTCGGACGATTGGCGCAAGCTTTGGGAATGAATGTGCTTTACGCGGAACATAAAGAGGCTGCAACTTGCCGTGAAGGTTATACGCCTTTTGATCAAGTATTAAAGCAAGCGGATATTGTGACATTACATTGTCCATTGACGGAAACCACAAAAAATTTAATCAATAGCGAAACCCTGTCACAAATGAAAAAAGGGGCATTTTTAATCAATACGGGGCGAGGGCCTTTAGTGGATGAAAATGCTTTATTGGCTGCATTAACGAGTGGGCATTTAGGCGGTGCAGCTATAGATGTCATGATTAAAGAACCGCCGGAAAAAGACAATCCGCTGATTTTGGCAGCAAAAACGATGCCGAACTTAATTATTACCCCACATATTGCTTGGGCAAGTGATAGTGCTGTTACGACACTCGTGAAAAAAGTGACGCAAAGTATTGAAGATTTTGTTGCACAACTCAAGCAAAAGTAATATGCGTTTCCCCGTTTCTCTTTACATCGCCCTACGTTATTGGCGTGCTAAAAGCGCCGATCGTTTTGGGCGATTAGTCACCAATCTAGCCAGTTTCGGTATCGTTTTAGGCGTGATGGCATTAATTATTGTGCTTTCGGTGATGAATGGATTGGAGGGCTATCAAAAGCAACAGGTGCTTTCTTCCATTCCTCACGCCATTATCAGTCAAGAACAGCCGATTGCTACGGAAAAATCATTGCAAAACCTACCGCACTTTGTGCAAAAAGCCGTGCCGATTAATACCACAAATGTGATTTATCAAACCTCTAAAGGTGTGAGCGCAGGACAAATCATTGGTGTGCGCTCATTTTCTGATGATCCTTTATTAGAAACGTTAGATAATACAAGTTTTAGTGATGTATTACCGACGGGCGAATTTAAATTGGTGATTGGCGATCAGCTTGCTCAAAAACTGGATGTTAATGTAGGCGATAAAATCCGTTTAATGATTACGGAAAATAGTCAATACACGCCTTTTGGGCGAGTACCAATGCAACGCCTTTTTACCGTGAGCAACATTTATTTCGATAGCAGTGAGGTATCGGGTTACACCGCGTTTGCTAATTTATCGGATATCGGGCGATTAATGCGCATTCAGCCGGAACTGGCTCAGGGTTATCGTTTATTCTTGAGCGATCCTTTCTTCATTACTGAATTGCCTGACTATTTTCCTCATTATCAAATTAACGATTGGCGTGTGCAAAAAGGCGAATTTTTCCAAGCCGTGCGTATGGAAAAAAATATGATGGGGCTATTGATTAGCTTGATTATTGTCGTGGCGATTTCGAATATCATTACATCTTTGAGCTTGATGGTGGTGGATAAACAGGGTGAAATTGCCATTCTACAAACCCAAGGGCTAACAAAATCTCAGGTACGTTCGGTGTTTATTTATCAAGGCTTGTTAGTGGGATTGGTTGGTACGTTGATTGGGAGTTTATTCGGCGTGCTGATGACATTAAATTTGGCAGAGATAATAAGTGCGGTCAATCCGAATGGGGTTTTTCTACCAACATCAATCGAACCAATGCAAGTGGCGATTGTGATCCTGTTTTCCTTGTTATTATCTTTATTATCAACCATTTATCCGGCTTACCGTGCCGCCAAAACAGAGCCGGCAGAAGCCTTAAGATATGAATAGCCACCTTCATAAGATATAGATAAAGAATGAACGAACAACAACTTTTAGCTTTTGATCGTCAGCATATTTGGCATCCGTATTCTTCGATTTATTCCGATATGCCTTTGTATGCGGTAGAGCGTGCCGATGGCGTGAAAATTACACTCAAAAACGGGAAAACGTTAATTGACGGAATGTCCTCTTGGTGGGCGGCGTTACATGGTTATAATCACCCGCGTTTAAATGAGGCGGCACAAAATCAATTAGCCCGCATGAGCCATATTATGTTTGGTGGTTTTACCCATACGCCGGCAGTCGAGTTGGCGCAACTATTGGTGAAAATATTACCGGCGGGACTTGATAAAATTTTTTTCGCCGATAGTGGTTCGGTAGCCGTTGAAGTGGCAATGAAAATGGCTATTCAATATCAATATGCGAAAGGTGAACCGCACCGACAAAAATTTGCCACAATCCGCTCCGGTTATCATGGCGATACTTGGAATGCGATGTCGGTTTGTGATCCAATAACCGGTATACATCATCTATTTCATCAAAGTTTACCGGTTCAATATTTTTTGCCTCAGCCTTGTATAACATTTTATGAATACTGGGATGAGCGCGCCATTGCCCCCCTTGCCAATTTATTACAAACACATCATAAAGAAATCGCCGCCTTAATTTTAGAGCCGATAGTGCAAGGGGCGGGCGGTATGTATTTTTATTCTCCGGAATACCTTGTTAAAGCTCAAGCGTTATGTCGTGAATACGGTGTTCTGTTAATTTTTGATGAAATTGCGACCGGTTTTGGGCGTACCGGTAAATTATTCGCCGCAGAGCACGCTGGCATTTCTCCCGATATTATGTGTATTGGCAAGGCATTGACGGGCGGTTATTTAACCTTATCGGCAACCATAACAACCGAAACAATTGCAGAAGTAATATGTAGCGGCGAAGCGAAATGTTTTATGCATGGCCCGACTTTTATGGCAAATCCTTTAGCTTGTGCTATTGCCGCCGAGTCCATTCGTTTATTGTTGGAAAGTCCATGGCAAGATCGGGTTCGACATATTGAAAAAGTATTACGTCGGCAGCTTTCGCCATTGGCAGAAAAACAGTATGTTAAAAATGTAAGGGTATTAGGCGCAATTGGCGTAGTAGAAATGCACAATGAAGTGAATATGAAAACACTTGTTCCGCGTTTTGTGGAAAATGGTGTATGGATTCGCCCTTTCGGAAAATTGGTTTATGTGATGCCGCCTTTTATTATTCAAGATAAAGAATTAGCTCAACTTACACAAGGTATGATTAATGCCTTAATGCAGGAATATGAGAAATAAGGAATAAAATGGAAGATTTCCAAAAGCAATTAGCTTATTTAAAAAGCATGAATCAATATCGTTCGATTCCTTACTTAACACATCATGGGCGCTATATTGAACGAGACAATCAACGTATGCTGAATATGTCTTCTAATGATTATCTCGGATTGGCATCGAATGAAACGTTGCAGCGTGCTTTTTTTCAGCAATATGGCGCGGATTTACCGGCTTTGACTAGCTCATCGTCCCGTTTATTGACCGGTAATTTTCCCATTTATAATGATCTTGAACAGCTTATTGCTCACCAGTTTCAGCGAGAAAGCTGTTTGTTATTTAACAGTGGCTATCATGCTAATTTAGGTATTTTACCGGCATTAACGACACCCAAAAGTTTAATCTTGGCTGATAAATTGGTACATGCCAGCATAATTGATGGCATTCGGTTAAGCCAATGCCGATTTTTTCGTTATCGCCATAATGATTATGATCATCTGCAACAACTTTTAGAAAAAAACGCCGGTAAATTTGACCGCACTTTTATCGTTACCGAATCTGTTTTTAGTATGGATGGCGATGTTGCGGATTTAGCCAGACTAGTAAAATTGAAAAAGCAGTTTCCTAATAGTTATCTTTATGTGGACGAAGCGCACGCTATTGGCGTTTATGGGGAAAAGGGTTTAGGGATTGCAGAGCAAACCGGCACGATTGGGGAGATTGATTTACTGGTCGGGACTTTTGGTAAAGCATTGGCTTCAATGGGTGCCTATGTGGTCTGTGATCAAATGTTGAAAGAGATCTTAATTAATCAAATGCGTCCATTGATTTTTTCAACGGCATTACCTCCGCTTAATATGGCATGGACTTATTTTCTATTTGAACGTCTGCCACAATTTTCTCAAACAAGACAACACTTAAATGAATTAAGTGCTTTTTTGCGTCATGAAGTGGCTCATCGCACAGGGAATATGCCAAGTTTGACCTGTATCGTGCCTTATATTTTAGGTGACAACGAAGCAACACTAGAGAAAGCACATAGGCTACAGCAACAAGGCTATTACTGTTTGCCGATTCGTCCGCCAACCGTACCAAAAGGAACTTCCAGAATACGTTTATCGGTTACCGCTGATATGACAAAAGAAGAAATTACCGAATTTATCACCTGTTTGTAGGCAAAAAATGAAAATAAAATTTGAAGATCGTCAGGCTGGGAACTTACTGGTCTATTTTGCCGGTTGGGGAACGCCAATCTCCTCAGTTTCTCATTTAACGATACCTGAAAATTACGATTTATTAATTTGCTATGACTATCGAGATCTTTTCTTGGATTTTGATTTTTCACGCTATCAAAAAATTCGTGTCGTCGCGTGGTCGATGGGCGTGTGGGTGGCCGAAAGAGTATTACAAGGAATTCCGCTCGAATCAGCAACGGCGGTCAATGGAACCGGATTACCCTGTGATGATCTGGTTGGCATTCCTTTTGCTGTTTTTAAAGGTACGTTAGATAATCTAAATGAAACGACAAGAGCAAAATTTGAACGTAGGATTTGTGGTGATAAGGCTAATCTGGCCTTTTATCATTCGTTGCCTATGCGGGAATTTCAAGAAATTCAGCAAGAATTAACCGCACTTTTCCACGCGATTGAGCAAGATCGACGCACGGATTTAATTTTATGGACAAACGCTATTATTGGGCTTAAGGATAAAATTTTTTCTCCTGAAAATCAGCAACGTTATTGGTGTACACGCTGTAAGATTAACGAGATAGAGGGGGAACATTATTTATTTTCCCGTTTAACACATTGGGCGCAGCTATGGAATTAGAGGCGAAACTCGTTGAAAAACAACGTATTCGGCAGCATTTTCATAAAGTCCTTGATTGCTATGACGACCATGCTTGGATACAGCAGAAAATCAATCGGCGGCTGCTTTCTTACATCATGGCGAGCTTGCCTACCTGTTCACTTGAAAATGTGTTAGAACTTGGCTGTGGCACGGGGCAATTAAGCAAACAGTTACAGCAACATATTCACGCCAATTATTGGATGTTTAATGATCTTTGCGATGTTAAAGATCGGCTAAAGAAAAAGTTATCTCAACCCTTTGAATTTCATTGTGGTGATGCCGAGCAGTTTTCCTTTAAGCGAACCTATGATCTGATTGTGAGTGCTTCCGCCGTACAATGGTTTCATCATCAAGCATCATTTATTGAACATTGTAAAAAAGGATTAAGCCGAGACGGTTTGTTGGCGATAGCGACTTTTGGTCAGGAAAATTTGTATGAAATTCGTGCCTTAACAAATATCGGGTTGATTTACCCGAGTTTGTCTGATTGGAAAGCGTGGCTACAAGATGATTTTGAATTGCTGTATGCAGAAATAACTACAGAAGAGTTGTTTTTTCCAACACCGCTTGATGTGTTAAAACACCTTAAGCAAACCGGAGTGACTGCAACAGGGCAAGGCACTTGGACAAAGCAAAAATTACACACATTTATTGAGCAATATCAACGGTATTTTTCTTTACCTAGCCAACAACAAGTGCGACTGACTTATCAACCGCTATGGATTGTTGCACGATATAAACGATAAAGAGGAAATTATGGGCAAGGTAATATTTATTTCCGGGATTGATACGGACGTGGGGAAAACGGTTGCAACGGGGCTTTATGCTAGCGCACTTATGGCGCAGGGCTTTTCCGTCATTACACAAAAAATGATTCAGACCGGTTGTCGAGAGATAGCCGATGATTTGTTGATGCATCGTAAAATTCAGAAAATTGATTTAACCGAAGACGATCTTAATAGGACGACTTGCCCTTATCTTTTTGAATATCCCTGTTCACCGCATTTAGCAGCAAAAAAACAAGGATGTGTTATTGATACAAAAAAGATAGAAAAATCGACCGCACTTTTGGCTGAAAAATACGATTATGTATTGCTTGAAGGTGCCGGTGGATTGATGGTTCCTTACAATGATAGGGAAACTACGTTGGATTATATTCAAGCTCACGGTTATCCATTGGTACTGGTGACATCGGGCAAGCTCGGGAGTATTAATCATACATTGCTCAGTTTAGAAGCGTGCAAAACACGAAATATTAATGTATTGCGCGTGTTATATAACCTTTATCCGGAATATGATCCTATTATTTCTGAAGAAACACAGCGGTATTTAAAACATTACCTTGCGCGGTTTTTTCCTAATACACAATTTGAATCTTTTGAAAAACTGCCAATTTAATCAGGGACTATATGGAAATGTGATAGACTGACGCACATTATTGTCACTTATCTAAACTGAATTTATCAGTCAAAATATGAGTAAAAAATGAATCAATATTTATTAGAATGTAAAGATATTAACAAATTCTATCAAGAAGGTGATAACCAAACTCAAGTGCTAAAAGGCGTTTCTTTTGCCATGAAACCTAATGAGTTGGTTGCGATTGTGGGTAGTTCCGGTTCCGGAAAAAGTACACTTTTACACACGTTGGGGGGATTAGATCAACCAAGTAGTGGAGAAGTCTTTATTAAAGGGCAATCGCTGCAAAAAGCCTCTGAATCAGAATTGGCAAAGTTGCGTAACCAGAATCTAGGCTTTGTGTACCAATTTCATCATTTAATGGCGGATTTTAGCGCGTTGGAAAATGTGATGATGCCGATGTTGATTGGCAATCAAAACAAAACGGAAGCCAAAGATAGGGCGGAAAAAATGCTCAGTGCGGTGGGGTTAAGCCATCGAATTTTTCACCGTCCCTCTGCGCTTTCCGGTGGAGAACGCCAACGTGTTGCGATTGCACGTGCATTGGTGAATAATCCTGCTTTAGTGCTGGCTGATGAACCGACAGGGAATTTGGATCATAAAACGACAGAAAGTATTTTTGAGTTGATTCAAACCTTAAACCAAGAACAACAAATCGCTTTTTTGTTGGTTACTCATGATATGGAATTGGCGAAAAAATTATCCCGTTGTCTGACCATGCAAGATGGTGTGTTGAGGGAAGGAACACAATGAATACCCCTTTCTTTATCAGTTGGCGTTATCAGCTTGGCAAGCAAAAAAATCCCTTAGTGTCGCTTATTTCAAAATTTTCATCGATTGGTATTGCCCTTGGTGTGGCAGTATTAATCGTGGGATTGAGTGCAATGAATGGTTTTGAGCGCGAGTTGAATCAGCGAATTCTCGCTGTTGTACCTCATGCCGAGATTGTGATTAGTCCTTATGGTGATGAACAAACCATTAATCAATGGCAACGTCTTGCCACTCGTTTAAAAACAAACGAAAAAATTACCGCACTTTCGCCTTTTGTCAGTTTTACCGCATTGGTTGAGAATGGGAGTAAACTCAAAGTCGTACAGGTAAAAGGGGTTGATAAAAATGCAGAAGATAAAGTCAGCTCTTTGGGGAAATTTGTCGAAGCTAAGGGATGGCAAAAATTTGGAAAAGAGGGCGGGTTAGTCCTCGGTTCAGGTATTGCGAAAGAGCTTGATGTACAAGTCGGCGATTGGGTTTCTTTATTGGTTTCACAACAAAATAATGAAGAGCAATTATCTCAACCTCATCGTGAACGCGTGCAAATTAGCGGTATTTTACGTTTAGACGGACAATTAGATCACAGTTATGCTTTGCTGGCATTGCCACAGGCGCAGGAATTGTTGGGCTATCAGGCAGATCAAATTACCGGTTTAGAGATTAAAGTTGATGATCCTTTTAAGGTTCAAGAGGTGGATTATTCAACATTACGGGATTATCCGCAGTTACTCTATGTGCAAAATTGGATTGCTAAATTTGGCTATATGTATCGCGATATTCAGCTTATTCGCACTGTAATGTATATTGCGATGGTATTGGTGATCGGCGTGGCGTGTTTCAATATTGTGTCCACCTTGATTATGGCGGTAAAAGATAAACAAGGCGACATTGCGATTATGCGTACACTTGGTGCAAATAACGGTTTTATTAAGCGTATTTTCGTCTGGTACGGCTTGCAAGCAGGGATGAAAGGGTGTTTAATAGGGATCATTCTTGGCGTGATTTTGGCGTTGAATTTAACCTCGCTTATTCAAAGCCTAGAATATTTACTCGGAAAGAAATTGCTGTCGGACGGCATTTATTTTGTTGATTTTCTTCCTAGCGAGCTTCATTGGCAAGATGTTTTGTTAGTTTTAGTCGCTGCGTTAGTTTTAAGCCTCTTGGCAAGCCTTTATCCGGCAAGTCGAGCAGCTAAACTTCAACCGGCTCGGGTATTGAGCAATCAGTAAACGGAACAGTTAATTTTTTTGCTATGAACTAGTTTACTAGTACAAGAAATAAGTGTAGAGTATTTGCAATTTTCAAACACAACATTTTTACAATTATAAGAGAGTGATATATGACAAAAGAAAAAATTGAAATCATCGTAGCAAATGATGATACACGTATCGAAAAAGTCGATCAGGTTTTACCTCCAATCGCCTTATTAGAAAAATTTCCGGCAACTGAAGAAGCTGCTGCATTAGTTAAACAAACCCGTCAAGAGGCGCATAATATTATTCATGGTAAAGATGATCGATTATTAGTGATTATCGGTCCGTGTTCCATTCATGATCCTAAAGCGGCACTTGAATATGCCAATCGCCTAAAACCTTTGCGCGAAAAATATAAAGATAGTTTAGAAATTATTATGCGTGTTTACTTTGAGAAACCGCGTACCACTGTGGGTTGGAAAGGTCTGATTAACGATCCTTACTTAAATGATACTTATCGTTTGAACGATGGCTTACGAATTGCCCGTAAATTGCTTTCTGATATTAATAATCTTGGTGTCCCGTCAGCCGGCGAATTTTTAGATATGATTACACCGCAATATGTTGCAGATTTTATGAGCTGGGGCGCAATCGGTGCACGAACAACCGAATCACAGGTTCACCGTGAGCTGGCCTCTGGTTTATCATGTGCCGTAGGTTTCAAGAATGCAACGAATGGCGGCGTAAAAGTGGCATTGGATGCAATTGGAGCAGCCGAAGCTCCGCATAATTTCTTGTCTGTGACAAAATTTGGTCATTCTGCTATCGTTTCGACGAAAGGAAACGAAGATTGCCACATTATTTTACGTGGTGGGGATAAAGGGCCAAATTACAGTGCCGAAGATGTGGCAAAAGTCTGCGCAGAAATTGAAAAAACCGGTCGTGTTCCGCATGTTATGGTAGATTTTAGCCATGCCAATAGCAGTAAACAATTCAAAAAACAAATGGACGTTTGTGAAGATGTCAGCAAACAAATCGCCAGCGGTTCAAAACAAATCTTTGGGGTGATGGTAGAAAGCCACTTAGTTGAAGGTCGCCAAGATTTAGTCAATGGCAAAGCCGCCACTTACGGACAAAGCATCACCGATGCTTGTATCGGTTGGGAAGATACGGAGATCTTACTCAAGCAGCTGTCTGATGCGGTGATTGCACGTCGCAACGTCAACGCATAGTTTTAAGTTTTAGTTTCATTTTAGTATATAGGGGGCGAGTTTTTCGCCCTTTTTTCTTATTGAGTGGTTAATTCATCGCAATGCGAATTCAATGGTCTCTAATGTGTTTTATCAAAGTATTTATTGCGTTAAAAGTGCGGTTGGTTTTAAATGAGAAATATTTTTTATTAAGGAATCTCATCTTTTATGAAATTTGATGAATTGGACTTGTCAGATGGACGGACTAAATTGGATTTGGTTGCAGGCATTATCCAAATAGAAAAAGGGAATTATCTGGATTTTATCGTTGATCGTCCGGAAGGTATGAAAGGATATATGTTACAACTCACTACCTTTGGACATGGAAAAGTGTTTGATGGAAAACAGTTTTTTTCCGTTAAACGAGGGCAACTTGTACTGTTTCCTCCGAATACGCTTCAACATTACTATCGCCAATCCGAATATCAATATTGGCATTATAAATGGATTTATTTTCATCCCAAACCACGGTGGCTAAAATGGTTGAATTGGACAAATTGTAAGGAAAATATTGGGCGTATTGTTATCAATGAAATGCTTTCTTTTCAAGAAATTAGCCAACTTTTCAGTAAAATTGCACAAGAGTCTGAGTCAAATGATTTGCTTAAAAAGGAAATGAATTCCGGGTTGTTGGAATATTTACTGATGAAGTGTGTTTCAGTGGAGAATATTAAAGATGCTTCACCAATAGATAGCAGAATATTAAAGGTTTGCGATCTAATTTTAGAAAATTTGTCACAAAATTGGAGTGTTGAATATTTTGCTAATCAGGTCTTTTTATCTGAGTCTCGTCTTTCACATTTATTTAAACAATCTCTAGGAATTGGATTGATTCAATGGCGTGAACAGCAACGTATTAGTGAGGCGAAAAAATTGCTTTACTTCTCGAGTTTACCAGTCCATAAAATTGCAAAGTCCTTAGGTTATGAGGATTCTCTGTACTTTTCAAAAATTTTCAAAAAACATACCGCACTTTCGCCCTCTCAATTTCGTGTTGGTGAGTTGAGTGGTGAAATTAAAATGTGATCCATTTCTCACTTTATTGGCTGTAGCGGATTTTTCCATATTCTTAACAGAAAGTTACCTATGCTTTTTGAATTAAATTACTAAGATATTTAATAGCCTTAATTGCTGTTGTAAGTTAAGGAATTATTCATTTTATGAGGAAAATCTTATGAAAAAGCCAACATTCAAACATTTCTTACTTTCCGGTCTTTTTACATTTGCTTGTTGCAGTTCAGCGATTGCAAGTGATGTGGTAAATATTTCAAAAATTGATGGTATGCCTTGGTTTAACCGTATGGCTGAAGGGGTTGTTCAAGCGGGCAAAGATAATCATATTAATACTTATCAGGTGGGACCGTCAAATACCGATGCCCCTCAGCAGGTGAAATTAATTGAAGATTTAATCGCTAAGAAAGTCAGTGCGATTTCTATTGTACCTAATGATGCCAGTGCATTAGAACCCGTACTGAAAAAGGCCAAACAAAACGGTATTGTTATATTAACTAATGAATCGGTTGGTCAACCGAGTGCTGACTGGGATATTGAAATTATTGATAATACCCAATTTGCAGCGGATTATGTTGAAGAGGTGGCAAAATCATTAGGCGGCAAAGGGGGTTATGTACTCTATGTCGGGAGTTTAACCGTTCCGCAACATAACCTTTGGGCGGATCTTTTTGTGAAATATCAAAAACAACATTATCCAGATATGTTTGAGGTAACTAGCAGAATGCCGGTGGCAGAGAATATTAATGATGCCCGTCGTACGACGATTGATTTAGTAAAAGCTCATCCTGATCTTAAAGCGGTCATTTCTTTCGGTTCACAAGGTCCGATTGGAGCAGGGCTCGCAGTAAAAGAAAAACGATTAAAAGGTAAGTTAAATGTTTTCGGTATGATGATTCCTTCACAAGCCGCTTCTTTAATTAAGAGCGGTAATATTACAATGGGGATTACTTATGATCCGGCGAATGCAGGCTATGCTTTAGCAGCAGTGGCGGCAAAAGTATTGAAAGGAGAAAAAATTGAAGAGGGATTGGTCATTCCAAATGTTGGCCAAGCTAAAGTAGATCAAGAGAAAAAACTATTGCAATTCCACAACGTATTGAAGGTAACTCAAGAAAATATAGATAACCTATATTAACTAAAATTCTACCGGGTTCTTTTGAACCCGGTTTTCGCCAAAGGAGATCGTATGTCTTTTATTTCAATGCATAATATTAGTAAAACTTTTAATGGTATAAAAGCCTTAAATCAGGTTGAATTATCATTAAATTATGGCGAAGCACTTTGTTTAGCTGGGCAAAACGGCTGTGGAAAATCAACATTAATTAAGATTTTATCAGGGGTTTATCAACCGGATCGGGGTGCGGAAATTCAGATTGGAGCAAGTCAATACGATAAACTAACACCGGAAGAATCTATTAACAAAGGTATTCAAGTTATCTATCAGGATTTATCTCTTTTTCCTAACTTGAGTGTTGCAGAAAATATTGCGATGAATACGTATCGCCAATTCGGTTGGGTAAGTTCACAAAAAATACGAGAAATTGCCCGCCAAGCAATTGATAGCATTAATGCGGATTTGAATTTAGATGATCTTGTTGAGAATTTACCGATTGCTCGACAACAATTGGTTGCGATTTGTCGGGCATTGGCACAAAACGCCAAGTTGTTAATTATGGATGAACCAACGGCTTCATTAACTGCAAAGGAAGTCAATCATCTACTTGATGTGGTGATTAAGCTAAAAAGTAAAGGAATTAGTATTATTTTTGTCAGCCATCGATTAAAAGAAGTGATGACGGTATCTGACAGCGTATTAGTTCTGAAAGACGGTAATATGGTTGGTAAATATCCTATTAAAGATATGGATGAAAAGCGTTTGGCTTTTCTTATGAGCGGATTGGAAATCAATAAAGTGCGGTTAAAGTTACCGGATTTTTCACAATATCCGACAGTACTTGATGTAAGAAACCTGACCCGAGAGCATCAATACCGGAATATTAATTTTTCCATTAAAAAAGGAGAGATTGTATCTTTAGTCGGTTTACTCGGTGCCGGTAGAACGGAACTTTGTCTGAGTTTATTCGGTATCACACAGCCAACAAGTGGGGTATGTTATTTAAACGGCGAACCAACAAAAATTAACAATAACCGTGAGGCAATTACAAAGGGGATTGTTTATGTTTCGGAAGATCGAATGAATACCGGATTGATTATGCAAGAATCTATTCATCATAATATTATTTCAACCATATTTAAGCGCATTGCTAATCCCCTTGGAATTATTCAATCACATAAAGCCCGTCAATATACAAATGAACTTATTCAGTCATTAAAAATTAAAGTATCGGATTCTGATCTTCCGGTTAATACATTATCAGGTGGTAATGCTCAGCGGGTTTCTATTGCCAAGTGGTTGGCAATCAACCCTAAAGTGATTATTTTAGACTCACCCACTATCGGTGTTGATGTTGCTAATAAAGAGGGGATTTTTCAAATTATTCAATCCCTTGCAGAACAAGGCATTACAGTTATTTTTGTGACCGATGAAATAGAAGAAGCCTATTATTATAGTCATCGTGTATTGGTTATGAAAAAAGGGGAAATCATCGCAGAATTTATGCCGTCAAACTGTACTGAGCAAGATATCGAGGAACTGGTTTATGAAAAATCTGAATAATAAAATTCTGTTTATTACATTATTTGTATTATGTACATTACTTAGTTTTTTTACCCAAGATTTTCTTTCTATTGAAAATATTTACGATGTAATCAATAACTATGCGATGTTGATGATATTAGCTTGTGGTTTGTTTGTCGTACTCATTTCCGGTGGTATTGATATTTCATTTCCTGCAATAACAATCATCGCCCAGTATATAATGGTTGGGTTAATACAACAATATGATATTGGGTTATTTGGTGTTTTTATTAGTGCCGGTACAGTTGGTATTTTATTGGGATTAATTAATGGCATTATTGTTCATAAATTAAATGTCCCTTCCATTATTATTACTATTTCAACACTCAATATTTTTTATGGTGGATTATTATATGTGACTAAGGGTGTTTGGCTGTATGATTTCCCAGAATGGTTTCAGCAAGAGTTTATATTATTTAAACAAACTACTTTAGAGGGATTTGAATATGGATTATCTTTTCAAATTCTTGTTGCCATATTTGCAATATTACTGACGGCTGTAATAACAAATAAATTAACGCTAGGTCGTAAGATTTATGCCTTAGGTGGAAATAAAGAAGCGACTTCTAGAATGGGGTTCAATTTGCTTTATCTATATTTGGTTGTTTATGGTTATATGGGATTAATGGCTGGTCTTGCAGGTGTTGTACAATCTTATACGGTACAATCAGTCGCACCGGATTCATTACTTGGTTATGAATTAACCGTATTAGCTTCTGTTGTATTAGGAGGCGCAAGTTTATCGGGGGGAAAAGGGACGCTATCAGGAACAATAATGGGGGTGATTTTATTGGCCGTTATTCAAAATGGGTTGAATTTATTAAATATTTCTTCCTATTGGCAGACCGTTATTACGGGTGGCATTATCATTTTAAGTGTAAGTGTCACAGCATTTACACAAAGAAAAAAATAAGGAGAAGAGAATGAAATTGCAATCAGATAATACTATCAAATATCTCTTTCTATTATTCATTATTGCTATCTCAATATTTAGTATTTTAATTCCAGATATATTTTGGTCCATGGCTAACTTTCAATCAATCGCTTCACAAATGGCGGTATTGGGTATTTTAACTTTAGCGATGGCTATCCCAATGCTAACAAGCGGTATTAATCTATCAATTATTGCAACAATGAATGCTTGTGCATTAATCATAGCATATTTTATTACTAAGCAAGATAGTCTTGGATATTTATTGATTGGATTGTCCTTAAGTCTGCTGTGCGCTTTTTTAATTGGCCTATTTAATGGTGCATTAATTTCTATTGTTAAGGTATCACCTATTTTGGCAACATTGGGAACAATGACATTAATTAATGGATTGAATATTTTGGTGACAAATGGTTCCACTATTGCTAATTTTCCTGAAAGTTTTCTGTCTATTAGTTCTACAACGTTTTTATTCGTCCCATTTCCCTTAATTATATTTCTATTTTTAGCATTGATTGTCTGGTTTTTACTCGAGAAGACAACAATTGGTAAATCGATTTATTTTATTGGAAATAATGAAAAGGCAACATTTTATTCAGGGATTGATACTAGAAAAGTCATTATTGTTGTTTATATTATCTCTTCTTTACTTTGTATGTTTGCTGCGATATTGATGATGTCAAAATTAAACTCAGCCAAAGCATCCTATGGTGATTCTTATTTATTAATTTCTATTTTGGCATCCGTGTTGGGGGGTGTCAATCCTGACGGAGGAAAAGGAAAGTTAATTGGCATATTGATTGCTTTAATTTTACTACAAATAATCGAGAGCGGTTTAAATATGCTAGGGGTAAGTAGTTATATCACTATGATATTATGGGGAAGTTTACTTATTTTATTTATCTTTTTGCAAAGATATCGTTTATTTAAATGAATCGGGGATAATAAATGCAATATAAAAAAACATTAATTGATACCGGTAATATTGTTATCGGTATTGAATTGGGATCAACCCGTGTCAAAGCCGTATTAATTGATCAAAAAGGGACAATTTTAGCGACAGGTGGAGCGGATTGGGAAAACCATTTAATTAATAATATTTGGACTTACCATCAAGAAGAAATTTGGTCGACATTACGGTCTGCCTTTGAAAATTTACAAATGACGGTTAAGGAGAAATATCGGACGGTAATCAAAACTGCACGAGCCATTGGTATTAGTGCGATGATGCACGGCTATTTACCTTTTGATAAAGAGGGAAATCAACTGGTACCATTTCGGACTTGGCGCAATAATATTACGTTTACAGCTGCCCAAAAATTAACGGAATTGTTTCAATATCCTATTCCACAGCGGTGGAGTATCGCTCATCTTTATCAAGCTATTTTGAATGAGGAACCGCACCTTGAAAAACTTGCCTATTTAACCACGTTATCCGGTTATATCCACTGGCGATTAACAGGAGAAAAATATCTTGGCATTGGTGATGCTTCCGGTATGTTTCCTATCGACACGGAAACGTCTGACTATAACAAAACAATGTTGGAACAATTTAGCCGGTTAATTGAAAATAAAAATTATGATTGGCACATTGAAGATGTGTTACCACAAGTCCAAGTTGCAGGAAAAACAGCAGGAAAATTGACCGCACTTGGAGCAAAATTATTAGATCCGACAGGGGCTTTACACGCAAATATTCCATTTTGTCCACCAGAAGGCGATGCAGGCACCGGAATGGTGGCAACCAACTGTATTAAAGAAAAAACAGGGAATATTTCCGCCGGTACATCAGCCTTTGCAATGATTGTATTAGAAAAAGCATTATCAAGAGTCTATGCCGAATTAGATATTGTTACTACACCCGCGGGAAAATTAGTGGCAATGGCTCATGCCCAAAATTGTACGACTGATATTAATGCCTGGGTTAATTTATTGGGCGAATGTTTACAAACATTTGGTATCAAAATTTGTACTGAAGAATTATACGAGACGCTATTTCTTCATGCTTTACAGGGGGATACGGATTGTGGCGGATTATTGTCCTACGGATTTTATTCTGGGGAACATAATGTCGGTTTGGAAAAAGGCTGCCCGTTATTTTTGCATCCGGCTAACGCCAAATTTAATTTAGCTAATTTTATGAGGGTTCACTTATATACAGCATTTGGTGCAATGAAATTAGGCATGGATATTTTATTGCGGCAGGAACAGGTTACAATCACGCGTATTCTTGGGCACGGCGGTATTTTTAAAACAGAAAATGTTGCTCAACAAATATTGGCTTCCGCATTAAATATTCCGCTCGCAACAATGGAAACCGCTTCTAATGGAGGTGCTTGGGGGAGCGCTTTATTAGCCAATTTTTTAAATCGATCAGAAACCTCTACTTTGGAAGATTATTTGGATAATGATATTTTCAATCAAGTAGAAATCAGTTTGGTTTATCCAGAAAAACAAATCACGGAAGGTTACCAACAATTTATTGAGCGTTACAAACAAGGCATATCAATTGTCCAAACTGCGATAGAGCAGGATTTTATTGAATAAGGGCGAGTTTTCGCCCCTTTATCCTTATTCTGTGGTTAATTCATCGGCAATTTCTTCTGCTTGTTGTAGAACAAATTTTATTGCTTCTTCTGATTTGTCCGGTGGATATTTATACTTTTGTAATGCTCGACTAACGAGTAGGCGAATTCTTGCTCGCACGGCTTCTTTATGTTGCCAATCAATACTGATAGATTTTCGCAAAATATCGGTAATCTCTTTTGCCAATGCTGAAAGGGTTTCATCTTGCATTAATTCCTTTGCACTCTCATTTTGGGAGAGGGCATCATAAAACGCTAATTCTGCAGCGCTTAAACCGAGTTTTTCGCCTCGTCCCAAACGTTCGGAGAATTCTCTTCCCATTTGCACGAGAGTATCAAGAATCTCAATTACCGTGAGATTGTGGTTGTGATATTGATTTAAGGCTTCTTGTAAACGTTGTTCAAAATCTTTCTGTGCTGCAAGGTTTCTCCCGGCTTTGGCTTTGATTTCTTGCTTCAAGTAGCGTTCCATTGCCAATACCCAAAGGCTTTTGGTTTCGCTATTTTTTATCGCCTGCAAAAACTCATCAGATAGCAAATCAATTTGTGTTTGTTCTTTGCCGAGTAACTCAAATAAATCAATAGTTCCGCTTGAAACAATACTTTGGTTAATTAAGGCTTTCAGTTGAATAAGCCGTTCTTTACTACCTGTACCTTTTTGTTCACGTTTGGAAAGCACCGAACGCACCGCATCATAAAAAGCAATTTCTTGATTATAGGGTTCTGCCTCTTTTAATGCACCACATAGCGCATAACCTTTTTTAAGGCTGGCTACAGTTTTTAAAAAGGCTTTTTTGCGGGGCTCAGGATCATCTGAATTTTTCCATTGTTGATGATATGCTTTATCATCATCGGTCTGTTGATCAAGTCTTGAGATATGTTCTGCTGCACGTGCAATGGCTTTGAGTAATAGTGCCGGTTCGGCTTCAGTAATAGCGGATGGCACATCAAAAGTCTTACCGTTAATTTTAGTTGTAAACAAAGTGCGGATAAATTCGAGTTGCTCTTTCATTTTAAAGAACACTTCTTGCACATTTTCCGCCAATTTCCCCTTGCCTGTGGAATTAGTGTATTGTTTCGTTGCCTCTTTTAATTCTTCGGCTAAACCCACATAATCTACAATCAACCCACCGTTTTCTCGGCTTTTATTAGCAAATACACGGTTCACACGAGCAATAGCTTGCATTAGATTATGTCCTTTCATCGGCTTGTCGAGATACATGGTATTACAACAAGGTGCGTCAAATCCTGTGAGCCACATATCACGGACAATCACGATTTTTAACGGATCATTCGGATCTTTAAAACGGCGTTCTAAGGTTTGCTTTTCTTGTTTACTGTAAACGTGCTTTTGCATTTCGGGAGCATCCGATGCAGAACCTGTCATCACAATTTTTATCGAACCTTGATTGATATCATCAGAATGCCATTCTGGGTGAAGGTCGGTAATTTGATGATATAAATCCACACAGATTTGACGGCTGGAAACTACAATCATCGCTTTGCCGTCCTGCTGTTCATTACGTTTGGCAAAATGGGTGACAAAATCCATTGCAAGATCCCGTAATCGGGCTTCTGAACCCAGTAATTTTTCTCGCAAGCGTAATTTCGGATTATTTTCGTTTTCTAACAGTTCATCAATTTCAGCAAATAAGGCTTCGTGATTGGTTTTTTCTGCCAGTTGAATTTGCCTTGCTTCATAAATAATCGGCACAGTTGCCCCATCTTCCACCGCATCTTGCAGATCATAAATGGAAACATACCGCCCAAACACTTCTTGTGTATCTTTATCCTCAAGGCTAATTGGCGTACCGGTAAAACCGATAAAAGAGGCATTGGGTAGGGCATCCCGTAAATGGCGGGCGTAACCTGCTTGATATTTGCCGTTGTGTAATTTTTTGGTTAAACCATATTGGCTACGATGTGCTTCATCGCTAATCACAATAATGTTAGAACGGCTATTTAATATCGGGAATTTATCTTCTGTCTCCTCTAAGCCAAATTTTTGAATGGTGGTAAAAAACACCCCGCCGGACTCACGTTCACTTAATAATTGGCGAAGTGCTTCCCGATCTTCCACCTGTTGTGGCGTTTGTTTAATTAAATCTTTACCGCTACTGAAAGTTTGGAAAAGTTGTCCGTCTAAATCGTTACGATCCGTGACCACCAAAATTGTCGGGTTCTTCAATTCTGGTTGGGAAAGCAATTTGCCGGCATAAAACAGCATAGAAATAGATTTACCCGATCCTTGCGTATGCCACATCACACCAATACGTTTATCCCCTTGTTCGCTAGTGGCAAAAAGGGGGGATTCCACCGCTTCATTGACCCCGTAATATTGGTGATAAGCGGCAATTTTTTTAATTAACGCCCCATTAGAATTCCGTTCAAACAACACAAAGTAACGCACATAATCCAGCAATTTTTGTGGCGTGAGTAAACCATTCAACAAATTTTGCAATTCATCGCCAAAATCTAACCGCTGGCTCTGGGCTTTTTCATCTACCACTTTCCAAGGAGTAAAACGTTGAAAATCAGCCGAAAGCGATCCTAATCGAGTATTCAAGCCATCACTGATAATCAAGGCTTGGTTATAAACAAAAAGATCAGCAATTTCATCTTTGTAGGTTTGCAACTGATTAAGGGCTTGCAACAAATCTGCTGATTCACGCAAAGGATTTTTCAACTCAAACACCACCAAGGGCAAACCATTCACAAAACCGATAATATCGGGGATTCGTTTGCCTCCTTTATGGCTGCGAATTTCGAGTTGATTCACCATCACAA
Organism: Rodentibacter genomosp. 2; assembly: GCA_001999425.1. GTDB lineage: Bacteria > Pseudomonadota > Gammaproteobacteria > Enterobacterales > Pasteurellaceae > Rodentibacter. The sequence goes on from MLHP01000011.1 coordinate 149,329, forward strand.
AGCGGTTGTTTGTCCAGTGTTCAAAATCTACTAGGCGTGCCACATCAAATTTCTGCTCTCCGTTTTGCTGATATTCCACCTTCACGCCATCACGTAACCCTTTATAAAACCCCTGATTTCGCCCCACTAATTCGCCAATGTTGCCTTTAGTCACCGATTTCACCACAAAATCAACCGCGCTTTCTGGCAATTGTGGGTTCAGTTTCTTCACCGCTTCTCTGAGCATTTCCACAAACACGACACCGCCCAGTCCCCACGGGCAAATTTCCCTTCAGAAACCGGTAAATTTTTCCCATAGTGGTACTCCCAGCCGAGGTTTTGTAAGCGTTCTATTGTTAATTGTTCAATGTCGTTTTCGTTAATCATAATTGTTCCTTAAATTTTGCGATCTTGATCGTAAAACTTATATTTGGCTATTTAAAAAATATTTATTTTTCATTAAGTTATTACATCTATATATTAAAGCTATCAATAAAGTATGAACAGACCAAATAGGAAAACTGTCCGTGTAAAATGGGATAGTTATCAAAATGGTTGTTATTTTGTGACCGCTTGTACCAAAGATAAAATTCATTATTTTGGCGAAATAAAAAATCAAAACATGTGTTTGTCATCACTGGGAATGGAATTACGAAAAATTATTAAAAACACAATAAATTTAAGATCTGATCAATTTATTGAAATACCTATTTACACGATCATGCCCAATCATTTTCATTTAATCATTATTATAAATAGCCATACAAATCAACATCAGCATTGCTTCGGTCATGGACAACGTAAAAATTTAGCTTCAATTATTCGTGGTATTAAAGCATCTTTAACCTCTTTTGCCATTAAAAACCAAATGCCATTTCAATGGCAACCTCGTTATCACGAACATATTATCAAAACGGAAAAAGCATTTACGTATATTTATCATTACGTTGAAAATAATGTCATAAATTGGAAAATGGATTGTTTTTATTGAATAATTCTCTGAACCCAGTAGGGACACACGCAGTGTGTCCCTACCAATCACGTTATTTAATGTTTTTTATGTTTCATCATATCAATATTTGATTAACCAAAATCTATTTGATATTCCACATATCCAGTATGGGATACACGCAGTGTGTCCCTACCAGTCACGTTATTTGATGTTTTTTTATGTTTCATCATATCCATATTTAATTAACCAAAATCTATTTCATATTTCATATATCTAGTAGGGACACACTGCGTGTGTCCGTGTCAATGACATTAATCGATGTTTTATTTTTTGATAATGCTAATATTTAATTAACCAAAATCTATTTGATATTTCACATACATATCAAGTATGGACACACTGCGTCTGTTCGTATGGGGTATAATATTCATTGGTTAAAATATGATCACAATATGTTTTATATTATTTAATAATATTAGATGTGTAAATATTACCTCGATGTTTAAGATATTTAAATGTTAATATTTTTTATAATACTAATATTTTCAAATCTTCTCTTTGTTCTATCATTATCATTTTTTAACTTGAAATAAATATTTAGTAATTCTTTATCTATGCCATCGTCAAAGAAGTAATGGGGTATGTTTGACTTATATATGGCTAAATAAATATTTAATAACCTCATTGATAAATCTAATAAATATCTTATATTTCTTCTATTAGCCTTGCTTATAATTATTTTTTCATCTACATTTTGATCTGAGTGTGCAATAATTTTATTTCTTACATCAGATATTTTATTTCTATTATCTTAACCCATATTTTGTTTATGATTCTTTGTTGCTTTTTAGTTCCTTTTTCAAATAAATAATACCTTAATAAAGGAAAACTAATAGGATGACTTTCAATATTTTTTACTTCTGATTTTTCAGTAATTTTAATTGCGTTATTTATGAGGTTGAATAAGCTTAAATTTGTAGCATGATGAAAAGAATAGATATAATTATTGTAATATTTTAGCCTCATGGCAGATTTTCTCATTTTTAAAAGACTACAATAAAATCTAAAATCCGCATCTGCTTCTTTTAAGTTAAAAGCTATTTTGTCTAAGAAATAAGCTACTTTAGAAGTATCCATTTTAAATTTCTCCACTAAGTAATTTTGGCAACAAAAAATTTCTAATTTCAATTAAGTTTTTATTGCTAATTGAATTAGATAAAATCTTATCAAAAGAAACTGAAATTTTTTATGAAAAAAATCGATTATTTTCTTTTGTGGAATAATTATTTCAATTTTAGAAAATGTACTAGTATTTAAGTTTAAAGTTGCACTACCTCCACTTGCCAAATCTTTTAGAAATTTAGTCATTGAGGGTTGTTTCAATGATAAATATAAAAACTCAGAGAAATTTTCATTATTAGGAATGATTGAGTTTATTTGTTGGTTAGTATGAGATGGTTCAGATGTAATTGAAACTAATCCAACTGTAGCAATACAACTTACACAAATACTTTTTGCTGGAATATATTTTTTAGGTTGAGAATTTGCACCAGTAAAACTTAAAGTATCAATTGTTTTCGTGATAAATGATTGGTTGTGCATGTCTGGAATTTTTATGAAAGGTACATCATCACCATAAAAATCCTTATTAGATTTTGAGGGGGTTTTTCCACAAACTATTTCACCAAAATAAGATAATGGTTTATTTTCCCACCCCCTCGGCAGTTCCCCAAACCCATCAACCTCCTCAAACTCACTCGGAAACGCTTTAGCAATTTCCGCTAATTCTGCATAGCGGTCGGGGTGGGTTTGGGAAAGTGCGGTTAATTCTTCCGGTGTTTTTCCGCTGATGATTTGTTGAGCGGCAAGTTCGGCTTCCGCTTGGGTTTTGCCTTGTGCAAGGGCATCGGCTTTGGCACGCACGGGGTCGAAATCCACAAACCAGCTTTTAAAAATCCCTTGGGCGATTTGTTCTAGGGTTTGGTTGATTTGAGTGTTGAGTTCTATTTTTTTATCTATATCCAATAAAAATTCAGCAATTTCTTTTTGATGCTTTTGATCTGTTAGTATATTAAATTTTATTGACTTTAATACTTCTCTAGATAATTCAGTTTGCCCTGTTGAACCTATGCCTAATCCTTCAATTTCATTTTGTTTTGCTTTTAATAAATAGCCCAAATATAAAGGATTAATTTTTTCTATGTTCGGTCTTAAAATAGTAACATGAGAATCAACAGAAACTATTTCCTCTATCTTATTATTTAAGAATTGAGAAACTCTACCAAGTGTACCTACACCAGTTGAATTAACTAAAATATCATATAGTTTTACTTGTTTATCATATGAAATAACTCGTTTTTGTAAATCATTTCTTCTTGATAATGTAAGATCTATTTGAAAATCACGAATACACTTTTGATTGATGATAATTGCTGAATTATTTAGTTCTTCTGTATATTTTGGCGCAATACCTCTTGATATATAAATGATCAAATCTTCTAATAAAAACTCCTTATACTTACTCATACCCCAATCCTCCCAAATTTTTCTTAATCTCCGCTTCCAATTCCGCACTTTGTTTAAACTGTTCATTTAAAAGTGCGGTCAGTTTTTGCATTTTTTCGGCAAAGGGAATATCGTCGTCTTCTTGTTCAGCGGTGCCGACATAGCGACCGGGGGTGAGGACGTAATCGTTCTTTTCAATGTCTTCTAAGGTGACGGATTTACAGAAAGCGGGTTGATCTTCATAGCCTTCGGATTTTTGCCAAGCGTGGAAGGTGTTTGGCTACTTTGGCGATGTCATCAAGGGTGAAATCACGCAATACCCGCTCTTTCATATAGCCGATTTGACGGGCGTCAATAAATAGCACCTCATTTTTGCGGGGTTTGTTGCGGTTTAACAACCAAATGCAGGCGGGGACTGGGGTGTTGGTGAACATTTGTCCCGGTAGGGCGATCATGACTTCCACAAGATCTGCTTGCACGATGGCTTTGCGAATTTCCCCTTCGTTGTTGGTTTGGCTGCTCATTGAGCCATTGGCGAGTAAAAGTGCCATTTTGCCTTTCGGGGAGAGGTGGTAAATCATATGTTGTAGCCAGGCAAAGTTGGCGTTGCCTTTTGGCGGTATGCCGTATGCCCAGCGAGGATCATCCGCAAGGCTTTCGCTCCACCAATCTTTGCTGTTGAAGGGTGGGTTCGCCATAATGAAATCCATTTTTTTGTCGAGATGTTGTGGTTGAACGAAACTGTCGGCATTGTGTTTGCCAAAATCGTAATCAATGCCTCGAATCGCCATATTCATAGCGGCAAGTTTCCATGTGGTGGGGTTGAATTCCTGCCCGTAGATAGACACTTGGTTGATATTGCCTTGGTGGGCGGTGATAAAGCGTTCCGTTTGCACGAAAAAGCCGCCACTTCCCATCGCCGGGTCGTAAACCCGTCCAGAATAAGGTTCGAGCATTTCAACAATGAGAGAAACGATGGATTTGGGTGTGAAATATTGCCCGCCCCGTTTACCTTCTGCTTGGGCGAACCGCCCAAGGAAATATTCATAAATGTGTCCGAGAATATCTTTTGCCCCTAAATGAATCGGTGTACCGTTGTAAGTGGGCTGAGTAAAATTGGTATCGGAAAAAAGGTTAATTAAGCCCCGTAATGTATCTTCATTTACCGCATAGCCACTAATGCGTTGCAATACGCCTTTGAGTTTGGCGTTGTCTTTTTCAATAGAATCAAAGGCATCATCAATTAAACGGGCGACACCGGTGAATTTACCGCCCCAAGGTAATGCCGTGCCGGTGTTAAAAAGGGCGACAGATTGTAACGCTTGCCAACGGGCGGAAGGTGGCACCCAGAATATATTATCGGCGATATAGTAATCACGGTTTTCTAATTCGGCGCTGAGGGCTTCTTGATAGTCTTCGTCCGAATCGTAAAACGTGCGGTCAAGATAAAGGGGATTTTCAGGATCGGCAAGTTCCGTACGGATTTTTTCCTGCTGGGTCGTGAAACTGTCGGAGATGTATTTTAAGAAGATTAAGCCGAGAACAATGTGTTTATAATTGGCAGCATCAAGTTGTTGGCGGAGACGGTCTGCGGCAGACTAAAGTTTTTCATCTAAATCATTAAGAAAGGCTTGTTGTGTTTGCGTTTCGCTGACACAATCTTGGTGACTTCTGACTTCTGACT
>MLHP01000012.1 GCA_001999425.1 Rodentibacter genomosp. 2
AATCTACGTCAGCCCCTAGTTTAATTTCGTTTTAACTGTCAAGGCTGAATTTGACAAAATACGGCTTTTTTTGTGCGGTTGATGATAAACACTTGATTTTTTTGGCTATAATATGCCTGTTCATTTTTCATAAATGAATCCTTATTTATGGCTAGTTTTTTGGTTAATAGGTGTTAAGCCTCCGTTGCGCGGGGGCTTTTCTTTTGGCTGCGTTTCGGCGGCAAGGCTAGAAATTGAGCTTTCCTTGTGTGTTGCCGGATTCTTTAAGCCGTGCTAAGCGTTCTTCGTTGGTCATGGGTTTAATCCCCGCCTCTTTCAAAAGTTCTTTTTCGCTTTTCTCCCAGCCGTTTGCCTCCGGACAATCCACAAAAACCGCTCTTCTTATATTGGTAATTTGCCCGACAAATTCCGCTTGTAATTGGTTACATTGCGGGCAATAAAGGCGCGCACTGGTAACCAGTAAAGAAAGTTTGTTACTGGTGCGAATGCCTACTTTATGCCCGCAAAACGGGCAATAAATTGTTAATCCGCTCATCTTGCCCCCTTAGTGCGCATTGGGTTTTCTGCGGTGTGATTTTGCTACGCTAAATAACGCTCTCCACGGCTTCCACCGGATAACGGGCCAAGCGCCCAAATTTAACCGGTTTTGGAAATTTACCGGCTTTGGATTGTTCCCATAGCCAGCTGCGAGAAACATCGAGCATTTTGCAAAGCGTGGCGGTTGAATAATAGCGTTGTTGTGAATCGGTGGTTTTTTCCATACGTTCCCCTCTGATTTGTTGGTGTTGTCAAATAACGTGCTTTTTTGTCTTGTTTGTCGGGGTGTGTGGTAGGGAAAGGATTTTTTGAAGAATGGAAATTTCCAAAAAATGAAAGTTATTTTTCAGTTTTAAGCCAGTTTCTAAGAGTCTCCGGCGTGATGTTAATCTCTATACCAGCACTGGCAAATTTTTTGGCTAATTCGCCGTTTAAAAGGCTTCTCGCTTTTTCAGGTTCATCTATGCCATAGTGCAATTTGAGTAAGGCTTTAATAAATTCGGCTTGGTTGGCTTGTTTTCGGGGGGATGTTTTTTCTTTTTCAATTTCTTCTAGCTTTCCTTTTATTCCATCCGTGTATTTATTGCCATTAATAAAATCTTCAAAATCTGAATGTAATATATAAAAATTATTAATATGTAATTTTTTATTCTTAAATTCACTATTGTCAAATGATAACCCAAAAACCAATCTATTTTTATTATCGGTCTTTGGTGACAAAAGCCATCTTAATGCATTTAACTTGATTCCATCTTTAATTTTACCGTCATCAATAAATCCTATGCCGTAAATTGACCAAGGAATGTTTAATAGTCCTGTTATTGTCACTATTTTGTTATCGTTAATTTCTGGTTCTTCAATTATCTTTCTTGTGTGATTAATGGCATTTTCTAGAGATATTTCCTTTGTATCTTCTTCAAAATGAAAGTTTAATTTTTTAATTTCAAATTTTTCATCTGCTTGCATTAAGAACTCATTGAATTTTATAAACTCTTTTTTTGTTGCTCTAGGGTTAGAGCAAAAAATATATTTTCAATTTTGAAGTCCTCATTAGTAATAAATCTCCTATCATTCCATAATGAAATGCATGGATTATTTTCATCTTTAATATCAGAAAAACTATAGTCTCCAATATTAAAATTTAGCCCATCATAATCTACTTTTACACTAAACATTAAATAACCGTGAATCCAGTAATGAATTAAATCCGCTATTGTTACTGGTTCATTAAATTCTCTTGTTAATTTATCCGCTGCCTGTTGCAAGCTATACCATTTTCTAGGTGGTAAAGTAGGTTTATTTTTTGTCATTTTTTATAAAGCCTTAAATAAAAAGAAAGCCCGTTAATAGGGCTTTAAACGGGATTTATTGGTGTTGTCTATGGCGTGCGTTTTCATAGGCTTGTAGGCGGTCTCGCTTGCCTACGGATAGCACAAAAACGGTGATTTCATTGTCTCGCACTTCATAAACAAGGCGATAACCCGCCGTGCGTAGTTTAATTTTATAAAGCGCGGGCGAAAATCCGCGTAATTTGTCCGCTTGCACATGGGGATTTTCTAACCGTTCATGCAATTTCTTCTTAAATTGGCTTTTTACCGGATCGCCCAATTTCTGCCATTCTTTTAACGCTTTTTCGTGGAATTTCAGGCTATAAATCATCAAGGTTCACCGCAATAAATTCACCCTCTTTCATACGTTCTTGCGCAATTCTGCCTAGCTCCGCATCTTCCGCCAATTCTTGAAAATATTCAAACAGTGCGGGAGTCACGCAATAAAAAGCCGGTTGATTTCGGTTCAAAATGGCGATAGCGCCCTGTTCACTTGCCTGCGCAATGCCCATAGGATCGCGTTTTAAATCGGTAATGCTTGCCGCTTGCTGTGTCAAAATTTGGTGTATTGCCATTATTCGCTCCTTGTCAATAAATTCAGATTAAATAATAGCACTTTAAAAAGTTTTTCTAAAGCATTTAATGAAGATAAAAAAGCCCCTTTCGGGGCGGTGGGTTAATAACTAAAAACGATTGAATGGGCTTGAGTTTCGCTTGGAGTGCGCTCAGATTCACGGGTTTGTTCTGCCATAAGCCTTGAATATTCATGCATAAGTGCATTTCTTTCACTGGGTTGAATTGCACCTTGTTTAACTAAATACTGCACACTATGATTCAAAAAGAGGTTTGTGGCGTGGAGTAAATCCGCCGCATGCGCTTCAATGGTTTTTTCTTCCATTATGCTTGCCCCTCAATGCCTTCGATTAAAACGGCGTGGCGGTGATTTTCCAATAAATAATCAAGCTGTATGGAAAAATAAACATTTAGACTATCTTCGCGCACTTCTTGCTTGAAGAATAGGCGTGCCGTGTTTTGTTTTAGGTAAATGGCAAGGTTTGAAAGCGTGGTAATTAAAATGCAATTTGCCGGAAAGAAAGGCGCATTGATTGCACGCAAGCCCCCGATAAGATTTTGTGCCGTTAAAAGCACGCCATTTTGTGCATTGATCTGTTTCGGTTCAAGGTGAATCAATGCACCGTCTAAAACATTTCGCCCGCAAATCGCGATTAAATCGCCACTTTCGCGGAGTTTTGCCGGCAATTTTTCAAGGGCTTTTTTGATTAGTTGGACGGTCGTTTGCCCGCTTAATTCGTCAGCGTGAATAACTTGCGCTTTTTCTTTTAACTGTGTACGCCAACCTTTCGCCACATCTTCGCCCAGTGGGTTGGTTTCAGGGTCGGAGTCTTCTGCGCGGTGTGTGCCGTGAAAGCCAACCATAGCAAGATTCTGCGCCAGTTCACCACCTAGCCGCGCATTGAGTTCTTTTTCAAAATCAATATCAGTGAATAAATCCAAATCGCTATGCGGTAGGCGACCATCGAGATTAATTTGCGCACATTGGAAAGGTGTTGCACCTTGAACATAATTGCGCGGTTCTCGGGCGTGCTTGTCGGTGTCTGTGTTGCTGACAATCGGCAAAGAGAGCGCATAGGCTTTATTTGGTGAATCTTCCACAAATTTTGTGGTGATTAAGCCTAAAAAAGCGTGATTTTTAATGCCTTGTTTAATGATTTTTTCTACTTTGGCGTGGTCGTTGAAATGGCTGTATTCTTGCATTTCTACGCCTTCAAATTCGCTTTTGTAGGCGGTAAATTTTTCTTGGGTGAGTTTTTGCATCTTGTCATCCTTACATTTCAGTTAATAAACGTTTTAAGCCTTTTTCTTCTTGCGCTTGAAAACGCTCAACGTGCTTTTGTGTTGGGGTTTTTGGCTTCCAATCGGCAGCCAGTGCCAACGGAGGGAGTTTTAATTCTTCCGGCGTGGTGAATTCCACGTTGAATTTTTTGATAACAAAGTCATTAAATTCATCGTGGGTGCTTCTTCCCGTTTACGGGTTATATTCACCGGATTGAACAAATAAGCCCTTAAATAGCGCGATTTTCGCCTTATTCTGGGCCATAAATTCATCAATCAAGGCTTCGGCAGTGAATCGGTAAATCTGCTTGCGGAAGGTGAGAAAATCTTGTTTGGCGGTGTAAACTTCTTCGCGCTTGTCGTAAAGTTTTTGTTCTAAGTCTTCATTCAGGGCGGTGAAGAAATCCACGCGTGATTTTAATTCCGCTTTTAATTTTTGCGTGGCGCTGTAATCGTCAAGGGTGAGTTCGCTTTCTGTCTCAAATTTCGCCTTGATTTTGGCAATTTCCGTTTCAAATTCATGGCGTACTGCCGCAATCGTGGCGTTATTTTTTGCCTGTTTGCGCTCAAGTGTATTCAATTCATCGGAAAGGGCAGTGAGTGCCGCTTTTTTGCCGTTAAATTCGCCTAAAAGTGCGGTCAATTTCGCTTGTTTTTCGGGGTGTTGTAGGGTGAGTTGGGTCATTTTTTGCCTGCCTGTTTTGCTTTGTTGTTGCGTTGTTCAATGCATGCGTTCATCCATGCGCGCACTTCACTTTCTAGCCATGCTTTCGCATTGCCACCGAGATTGACGGCTTCGGGAAATTTCCCTACCCGTGTTTTGTCGTAAATCGTGGAGCGAGAAAGCCCCGTGAGGTTTATCACGTCATCCACTCTTAAAAACCGTTCGTTTTGTGTGTTGTCCGTCATCATTTGCCCTATGGTGTGGTGCTTTGTATCCATTAGCCAACGAGCAAACGAAGTTAGCCCGTTTTTTACTTGATTGCCTTGTTGCATTTTTAACCTAAAAAATTTGGTACGCTGTGTGTCCGTGCGTTACGCCTCGGCGCGGTTCTCATTATGGATAAATCAGACATAGTGCGCATTAAGTGGCAAGTGTGGCGGGGTTTTTCACAAAATCGGCGGAAAAATTAAGGGCAAATTCAACCGCACTTTTTATCAGTGCGGGGAACTGTCCGATTTTTGCCGCTAGAAATTGGGCTAAATTGGCATTTTCACGCTTAAATTTTGCGTTTTTCTGCGTTGGTTTGCGTTGATGAACGAGAATTTAAAACATCAAGGCGCGCCAGTATTGGAAAGGCGTGAACGGCTTTTAAAATTTGCGTTGAAATCCACACATTTAGCGTGCGGGCGTGGCGAGGGTTTGACAACGATTTTTCGCAAGGGCAAATCGTTAAAAAATCAGGGGAAAATTAGGCTTTTTAGTATTGTGGGGCTTGTGCTTTTGATATAATTAACGCATGATAAATCCAGTAATGACAAGGATTTATCAATGTTTAAACGTGGGCTAACTTATACTCTTGTTGCCGTGGTTGCGTTGGGTTTTATCAATCCAGCAATAGCAGAAAAAAAGAAAAAGGGCAGCGGCATAATTAAAAAAGCGGTCGCCGCCTATGTTGTCTATAAAGTCGTTAAACATTATAAAGACAAAAAGGAAGAGCAACAGGCAAAGAATAAACAACATCAAGAACACTATGTTGAGCCTTACTATGATGAAGAATGCGAGGATGAAGACGAGTGTGAGGAAGAATAAAGGGCGGAATGCTCCGCCCCGTGATGGTTTAGGCTTTCATCGCCTCTAATTTACATTGTTCTACATAATCGCCCCAACATTGCATAATGGCTTGTCTTGATTTCCATTTTTTAGATTTATCATAGGCTTTCCTAACATCGCTCTTTGTTTCGTGGGATAAACACCACTCAACCGCTTCATATGAAAATTGGTCTAATTCATGCAAATAAGTGCTAGCGATACTTCTAAAACCGTGCCCCACTAATTCCCCTTTGAATCCTAAATCTATTAGAGTTTTATTAACGGTTTGGCTGTTCATCGGTTTATTCCATGGCGCTTTATAACCAGTAAAAACAAAACGCCTATGCCCATTAATTTCTTTCATAGTTTCTAAAACTCGCAAAGCTTGGCGTGAAAGTGGAACACTATGCGCGCGTTTTCCTCCTTTCATGCGTTCTGCCGGAATATGTAAAACTTTCTCATGCCAATCTATATCACCCCATTCAATATTTACTGCCTCGCTCGCCCTTAGAATAGTAAGTAATTGAAATTCAATTAAGCATTTTGTTCCTATCTTTGAATTAGACGTATTTAGCTTATAAAAAACGCGTGGTAACTCTTCCGGTGGAATAGTTGGCAAATGTTGAGTTATTGCCTTTTTAAAACGCCTTGAAATCCTTGCAAATGGATTATTATCAATAATACCGTCATCGATTGCATTATCAAAAATCTGTCTAATTGCCGTGCATAATTTATCGCAAGTATCTGAACCATCAAGAGGCAATAAAGCAGAATCAAATGATTTAATATGAAGATTCTCAATCGGTAAATCATCAAACTTAAATTTATCAAACAAATGTAACTCGACTCGGCGATAGGCTTTCTCAATACTTTTTTTCTTTAATTCACCTTTTTGCTCTCGTTTATTGCGCCATAAAGCCGCCAATTCACCAAAAGTTATCGATTTTCTTTCTGACTGCAACCGTTGAATATTTTCTTGCTCTGCCGGATCAATCCCTAGTGCAAGTAAATCACACCATTTACGCGCTTTTTCACGTGCCAAAGTTAAGGAGAAATAAGGATGAGTCCCAAAAGATTTTTTTACGCGTTTTCTGTTTATGGGGTGCGAATAAATAAATCGCCAGAATTTTGCCCCGTTTGGTTTAACCAATAAATAAAGGTTATCCCTATCCGCAAATAATTGTTCTTTATCTGTCGGTTTGATTGATTGAATGTATGAATCCGTAAATTTTTTTAGAAAATTTCTAGCCATCGTTTAAGCCCCTAATGAACAAAAGACTACCGCTTTTTGTTCCCTCGCTTTAGCCCTCTTATAAAGAGGGAACAGAAAAGGGAACAAGAAAAGCGAACAATGACAAACAATAACAAACGAAAACAACAAAAGAAAAATTTTTAATATGCTGTTTTTACTATGTTTTTTGACAAAAAAGACGTTATTTGACGGGTTAAATGGTCCATACCGGACTTGAATTTATACACTAACTTATTGATTTAATTAATACTCAACTAGACAATATTGATTCCGTATAACTAAATCCAAAAGTCATCTATCAAAATGACTATTCTTTGAACAATTATTTGGATCGTAAAGAGAGGGTATCAGCCAATGGCGATCACCCCAATTTAGCCTCTCAAATTGAGCCACTAAAATTTACTCTTTTCAGGTAGGTTAGATTTCCCTTTTTGGGTAATATTTCCCGTTTTGGTAAAACTGGCTTTACTCTTTCAGTAAAATCTAGGTGAGCGCAAAAGTGCGTTCACCTTTAACCGATCCTTTTTTTGGTCTCGTTGTTTATTCTCAAGTTGAGGCTAAGTTATTAAGTAAAATTTAATAACTGGCAAAATAACTTTCACCGTTGGTGGATGTTGAAACATGTCGAAAGAATTACATGATAGTTTCCGACAAGTGAAAAAGGTACTCCTAGATAGGGTGAGCATTCCACGGGGTTATGGGCGCGTGGTTTTCGTCAGTTTTTTGAGGTTTAGGGCCATCATCATCTTTCTAACAAAATTCAAATTTTGACGTTTATTATTCAATTAGGTGTTCGTGTCATACGAATGCCTTAATCTTTCGCTTGATACGAATAGTTCAACCGTTACCATATAGCCACGGTTCACATCTCCTCAAATTTGAGGGCGTTAAATTTTCCCTCGCGCACGTACTGCTGAAAAAATTCCAATAAAAAAGGCTCAATGTAATACACTGAGCTTTGTATCTGAACCGTAGTCATAGGTAATGTTATTTCGTTACATCTAAACAAGCATTTTGAGCAATCGCAGATTTAATAAAGCGAATGTAACGCCGTTCTATTCTTTTTGTCTGCATTAGACCCTTTAAAATTCGAAAATAAAGCCCATCATCTGCGATTTCTTTTTTGATAAATCTTCCTTGTTTTATGCCATTCTCTAAATACTCAAGGTTTTCTATTCGTGCTTCACTGTAATTAATATAGCTTTGGTGTTTAATAAAAGGGTGATCACCAACCTCTAAAATAACCGTAGGATCTATACGGCGCGCACCTTCAACAGAACTGCAATTTACTAGCAAAAGCATTTGTTCTTGATTCGTTTCATAGTCTATGCACGGCTCCGTTAGTACAAAAAATAAATGCTTTAATTCGTCACTCTTGCGGATGAATGTCGGTAATAAAATAGTAACCTTGCGATTAATCATTGCCTAGCCCTTTAAACACTCGATCTATATGGGCTTGCTCCTTCATATCGTCAATAATTGCCTTGATTTGCTCATTGGTGCGCCCTAAATGGTGTAAAAGTGTTTCTATTTTGATTGGCTTTGCCCTCACTCCGCCGGTAGGGTTTTCCCACTCTGGAATATGTCTTGAATCGTGTGTCAGTTTTACGAGATCAAATGTTTCTAAATGCCCATATTGTTCAAAGGTTTTATCTAATATTTCAAGATTCGCTAAAGACAAATTATCAAGATAATATTCATCATCAAAATCTATTTCTTTCGCTAGGCTGACTTGATGATTTTCTTTATCGCTGATCCATTCTTCCCACGGTGTAGGCATTGCGCTAAATACATTTCCTTGTATTAAATCAAGAGTTTTAGATAGTACAGGCCCGTACGGCAAAGAATAATATTCATCCCCTGTTATTGATTGATCGTACTCTTGCCAGCTCAAACGATCCGCCAGATAAAGCAATTTCATCAATTTTAAATGTTTCATTGTGCCACCAGCTTTATGTAACAGATATGCGGCAGCTTGAGCTGTTTTTAATTCATTAAACATTGATTTTCTCTCTGCTTGTGAAGTATGGATAACAAAAGGCGGATAAAACAAGGGCGCAACGTGACTTATTAGGTAGATTATACATAACCCTAAGGTCAGTGGTTGCGCCACGATTGAGTCGGATTATAGGACTTTACTTTTTTAAAGTAAACTGTTTTTACCTATTAATGCGGTCTTATGCGTTTCTATCCGTTCCTATACGGTGTAATTCTTTTTCTTCGTTTTTATAAGATTTCACCTATGGATCAACCCAAGACTTTCCACCACATAAAAAAGTGTATATATAATAAAAAAATGCCGGGATAACCGGGATAGCGGGATAAACCACTAAATATCTTTATTTTTCAAATAGTTAAATTTTCAATTTTATCCCAAAGCCCCGGGATAAACTGGGATAACGCCGGGATAGAAAAAAATTGATTAAAAAACAAGCGGGATAAAAAAGGTCAAAATCGGGATAAAATTTTAAATATCGGGATAACTTTTTCTCATATCTCATTGTTTTTATTAATAATTTGACCTTATTTCTATGTTTTATCCCGGTTATCCCGGTAAAAAAATCACTCCTATACACAATTTTTTTTCGTTGGTGGATAAAAAAAGAGCAAATCATCTCTGATCTGCTCTTTGTTATTTGATAGCCTGTACCTTTCAAAATAGGCTTTTTATTCCTTTTCCTCATCTCCCTCCGGTTCTGTGATTGGAATTAATACATAACATCGAGTTTGCTTTTTATCTACGCTAGCCGGAACACGAACCCTAAATCGAGGTGGTGTTTCATTAGATCGCTCTAACATTCCGGCATTGAATAAGATTTCATTCGCCTGTTTCTCATTAAATCCCTTGATAACGTCCCCTAAATAAACCTGAGGATAAATAAAGAACTTCTCTTTATCGTTTCGCTCATTGACTAATAACCTATAACCCGCCGTATCATTAGGCTCTTTTTGATTCGGATCGAAAGGTATTTCAATAAAGCGTGAACCATACCTTAAAAGCCATCCATTCACCTGTTCAATAATCTGTTTTTCTTCCCTTGAATGTAGCCCGTACTCATTCACCCATTCATTAAAACTGTGTAAAAGTGCGGTCTGATTTTCCGCTGTTTTCCAACCGGTAAAAGGGCTTGCCAGTTGTAAGGCGGTTTCCCGTATGGCAAATCGACCTGCCACCCGTTTAACTTGTGGACTGGCGTCATAGGGTAACATGGCTTGCCATTGCTCCGCATAACGTTGATATTGAGATGCTACCGCACTTTTATTTTCCAATAGCCACTCTATCCACGCTTTTCCCATTGTGCCGTAGTATTGGCGTGTCATGGCGTTTAAATGGTCGGCGTGGGCTTTGCCATTACCAAAATGATAAAACGTGTTGGCGGGCTGAATAGGGATATTTAACAAGCGCACTAATTGCCCTGCATTGGTTCTGATGTTGTCCTGCTTGAGATATAACTCTAAGTCTTGTTCACCGGTGGAAAAAGCAAGAATGCGCCAGCGGTTTAATTCTCGGTTGCCGCCGTCTTTTGCCCCTTGTATTTTCCCCACGCCGTTAAATAGTGCGTAAGCGGTCTGCTCTACGTGCTTTTTACTTGCCCCTTGTCCGATTTCATCAAGGGGAATAAAGCCATCATTACGCGCGGCGGCTTCGTTAATTAAGCCTAGGCTGGTGCCGTTCCACTATAAACGAATCATATCCGGTTCGCCATAGATTGAGCTGGCAATATTGGCGATAGTCGTTTTCCCTGCACTGGATTTTCCGAACAGGTGAACGCCAAAACTTTCCGCACCAATTAAGCCAATCAAAGGCGCGGCCAACGAACACGCCACGCCCAACATCATAGAATGATTGCCTTCGAGATATTGCCCGATTTCTTGTTGCCATTCCTGTAGCGAGCCTTTGGCTTGATAGCCTGCGGTGGTGGCTGATTTGTTGTTGAAGTAAACGGGCTGATTCGGTTTCCCCAATACTTCACCATTCGGCAAAATATACGCGTTAAAATCCGCCTGCCAGCCTGTTTCATTCACAATCTGATAAATCGGCTTGTCTTGTGTATCTTGAAGATAATCCGCGAGGTGCGGTTTCAAACGTTGGCTATTGGTGAGCCTAACGCCCTTTTGCTTGAGCAGTTGCCAGCCGGCACGCTCGCCAATTTCCGCCCACGGGAGAGCGATTAAAGTCGGCTCGGTTTTGCCCTGCGCTTGGAAAGAGAGCATAGAAAAGTAATCACTTTCGGAAATGCCTACGCCCACCACATCCACACAATCCGCCAGCCATTCGCATTTATCAACCATTTCGCCGGTGTCTTTGTCTAACTTCGGAACAACTCTAAAAAGCCCCGCTATGCCGTTTTCCTTGCGTTTTTCGGTGTAAGGTTGATGATTATCTCGGGTTGATTCGCAAATGAGCTGAATTTCCCCATGATAGGTTTCGCCCTTGCGTATGCGCTGAATATATCGGCTTACATCTTCAATCATCTGTAAGGCTTCATCACAATACATCACATTTTCGGCTGCCGTATGTTTGGCTAGATTCAAATAAACCGCTTCTAAAACTTCCGTGTCTAACGCATTGCCACCATTTGCCCGAATTAAACGAACATAACGGGCGTTTTTCGGGGCAATTCGCAATGATTGGATAGATTCTAAGGCTTTATCGTCCACCACCACACAAGGCGATTTACGGGCGTTTTCGCCTAAGGCATTTTCAAGGTCGATTTCAACCGCACTTTTACCCGATTCATTAATATGTTTGGCAATCTCCCACGCTTGCAAGCCTAAGCAAATCGTGATTTCTGTTTCGCCTGTTTGGTCTTGTACTTTCACAAAGGGGGCGTTTTTTAGCTTAGCCATTGCTTACCCCTTGTTTTTTAATCACCACCGCTTGATAGACTTCATCATTCAAGGCTTTTTCTGATAGGTTCAATGCTTCCGCTAGGGTGCTTACCGTACCGAGTATGATGGGCTTTTGTTGGCTATATCCGACAACTTGATAATTTACCTTACTCATTCGATACCCCTTGTAACTTCTCATTTTCAACGCGCTCGATATTGAGCCGGTCGATTTGTTCGATCACTTCGTTGAATTTATAAATCAAATAGCCGTTGGCTTGATTGAAGTCTTTCAACGTGCCGGCATTGTCTTTCGTGAGGTTTGCACCTTGGGATTTCGCCATGGCATTAAATAACTTTCCGCCTGCCTTTAACCGTTCGACTAAATCCACCATTTCCGCCCGCATTTTTAGTTTGTGGTGGAAGTCATCAGGGTAAACATCTAAACAGCGTTGATTGCTCGCCAAAATCAGCTGAAATTGCCGTGTAATTTGAGCGTAGGAGAATGATAGGGGATTAAGTGATAATTTCCCTTTGCCTTTCCCTTTGGTCGTTTCTTGCGTTTCCTGTTGCGTTTTGGGGGTGTCCTCAATTTGAGGAGACCGGCTATCGGTCTGATTCATTTCACGGACAAAACGATTGATTTTCTCTTGCTGGTGGTTTGCTTTCCATTGCTCAAGCTGTTTCATCGAGTTAGTGGGTTTCATCATTTCCCCCTGTGTGCTTAATTTCCACCGCCACAACATCACGGTAGCTAAAATCATCTCTGTTTGATTCAACGTAGGCTTTGATTTTTTCTGCCCGTGCAAGGGTGACGCCTTCCGCACAAATAAACGTGCGCCCGTCTTGATAGTGTAGGGTGACGTTATTCATTGCCTTTGCCTCCCTTCATATTGCTAAGGTGAAATTCGGCATTGCCTGCACTATCTCGTAACGCATTGAGAAGATAAGCGTTCGCTTGGATTAATCCGCCTAAGTGTCTCACGGTGGCATTGTTTAAGGCTTGGTCGTTGAAATTCTGCTCTTTCTCATCAGCAAAAATGCCTAAGTGTTCCATCATCTTGCCTACGGC
Source organism: Rodentibacter genomosp. 2 (assembly GCA_001999425.1). GTDB lineage: Bacteria > Pseudomonadota > Gammaproteobacteria > Enterobacterales > Pasteurellaceae > Rodentibacter. The sequence goes on from MLHP01000012.1 coordinate 12,627, forward strand.
AAATAACCCATATTCAATCGATTCGCAAAGATATTCGCTTTCATTGCGGATAGCCTCTAGGCTTTCTTTGGTAGTGTCGTCTCTATCGACTTTTTCAAATAAAATATTTTGAATAGCGTTATGTTTAAGCATTGTTCACCTCCATAGCTAAAGGTGAGCGAGCAATAGAATGATGTTTCGGGTTGATTTGTCCTATTGATATTAATACATAATCCCGTGCAAAGAATTGATAGGCTTTCGCGTAGGTTTCTGCGGTTACGCGTAAAAGGGTAAGTTTGGTTTTGTCGTAGTGTTGGCGTGAAATGCCACAGAATAGATAGATCATTGATGATAGCTCCAATTGTTAAATTTGGAAACTACCGCTAAACTTTCCTACGGTTTGGGCGGTAGCGTAACGGGGTAGGAAATATCGCCACAATTGGAAAGCGATCAGCCTTTCGGCTGCCCGTTACACTACCATTGAGAACAAGCCTATTGGCTTATTTTAGGTGTGTGGGTGCTACAAACAAAAATAACACGGTTCAAAGGCGTGTTACTGTTCGCCAATTGCTAAATTTTCGAGTTTCCTACGCTCGGCAATCTCTTTTTCAGACTGCCTTTTTACTCTATGCCTATCGTGGGAAAGTGTCAAGCGGTAAATTTATGAATTTAGGTTTAGTTGTTTTTTAACGTTAAGATAAAATCCGATAATGCTTTTAGAAAATCGGGTGATAACCATAGAAAAAAAGCTATAGCAACGCCCACGCCACAAGACTTAAAAAAGAATTTTAAGCCTGCTGATATTTCTAATCCTGCTTTATCTGCGCCTGTTTCACTCATATTTCCCCCTATATTCACTATCGTTAATAAGTTGCTAATAAATCGCACAATGCTATAATTTGGCTTGGATTTGTTCGCACTGTGCGGAATTAAAAGCTCTGAATGGTTGGTTATTCGGGGCTTTTTTCTTGCCATTCTTTTCTTCCCCTCTATGCGGCCAACCGCTCGCTTAAATAACGCTGGCTTAACTTACTGAGCTGCACCTTGCGTTCTTGATACGGCATATCTAAATTAATCAGGCTTGCATTAGTTTTTAATAAGAGTTTGAGTAAAGTCATTTGATTTACATTAAAACTATCTCGCACTCTGCCTAAAATTCCGTGCTTAGCTTTCCACTGGCGCACGTTCTCACCTAAGACAAGGCTATCTACCAGTTCATGATTAATGCTGAAATGGTGCGGTTTTAGGGCTTTTCCTTGGCGTTGATAATAGGCTTGGATTGCGTCCGTCATTTCTCGGTTATGGTCGATAGCTTCTAACCTTGCTTGGGTTTTGGCTAAGGTGTTTTTATAAACCTTTGGTGCAACCTGTTTGAGCTGTTTTTCTGCCTCAATAAAATGCTGGCGGATAGCTCGCCCGATTTCGTTTTTCTCCATCAAGCAAAGGTGTTTGGTGGTGTCTAGGGTGATGATGTAGTCAATGACGGGTTTATTATTTCCACCTTTTTGGCGAACCAATTTTGGCGAACCAATGGCGATATTTTGCACAATCACAAAATCTTGATTTTCAATAAATCCAGCTTGTTTAATTCGGGCTTTAATCCAGTTTGAATAATCTCGTCCCACTTTCAAAAGTCTATGCACATCACGGGCATTAATTCCCTCTACGCCCTCAAATAGTTTCAAAGGGTGAGCAAGTAGGGCTGTGATTTCGGTTTTGGCTTGGGTAGTGTTCATTTCCGGCTCTCCTATGCTGCTAACGCCCATTTAACCGCCTTAAAATTCAGGGCGTTAAATTCTTCAGAACAACCTAAATTTTTAATGTTCTGCAGTAGGTTGTCGTGTCGTTTCCCAAAGTATTGATCGACTTTTAATGAATCAGTCATTGCCACGGTTTCTTTATGAAAGACTTTCGGAAAGACTGCCTCTAGTAGCTCTTGATTAGTGTTCATCTGGTCATTTCTCCTTGTCGTTGTTCCATTCGTTTTAGCTGTTTTTTCAAGGCGTAAAGCTGGGTTTCTAAGGCCTCATTCTCCCGTCCCAGTTTTCGCCAATAACTCAATTCATCTTCTAAATCGCTTATCTTGCGTTTTAGTACGTCCACCACCTCATCTATCGGATAAGGCTCAAAGTCGTTGTATAAGCTCAAAAACGTGAACATATCGGATGATTTCCGGTAGTGGTCGATTGCTTGTTTCAGCAGTAAATCATTGTGTTTTGCAATGGTGCATTTCATTTTTTATCCTTAAAAAGTCAGCTTTTATTGGGGGATCTTCCTTAAAAATACGTTGGTTTCGGTATCAATTACAGATAAATACTTAGCGTTTTCGGAGCGGATCTTTGCTTACCGCTTACTCTTTAAACTCCTACGGGTTTTCTTAATGAGCTTGTTTATCAACTGCTGCCGCATTGCTTTGATTTGTGCCAATACATCATTTTCAGGACGGCCAACATTTGAAATAACGGTCTGCCCCTCACCTGTCATTAAATCCGTTCTTACTGTGGGTTTCCTGTAACGTGGCAATCTTTCCCGACGTAATAGCATTTTTGCCTTCTCAAACTCGATTAAAGCCTGTGTGCGGTAATCGTTAAATAATTCACTGGCTTTGGCCCGTAACGTGTGTGGTTTCATTTTTGCCGCACGTTCTTCCCCTAAAACCTGTTTTAATGCGTGAGTAGCATTGCCAATTCGTGCATAGGTTTTCGCAAAGTCTTTCCGTATGGCTTGCCCGTAACTCATTGCTATAAACCTCCATTTAAGTCCACCACCGGCAAACAGACTGATTCATCTTTGGTTTCGTGGTGGATAGTCAGCCGTTCAAATTCATGTCGTAATGCTTGAATATCCATTAAGGCAAGGTTGGCCATCTCATTAATCAGGTCAAACACTTCATTCGGCTGCATCGGTGTTTTTGTGCCGTCAGGGTTAAGAGTTGATGCCTTGCCGGTAACGGCTGAACTTGAAAATGCCTCAATACGGCTAATCATCTCTTCAATGCCCGCCAGCGTTGCACTGTGTTGTTTTCTCTCTTGGGTTGGTGTCATTGCATTGTTCATTGTAAAAATCGCTCCATGCTCGTTAAATTAAGGATTTTGATTAGCCTTTAATGGCTAAAATAAAATTGGCTAAATTGGGTAATTGCCACAAAATCAAAGCGACAAATCCGCCTGCGCCTAACATCAATAAAAAGCACTTAATCCCGCTTGAAATGTTTTCCCCGTATTTATCCGCTCCTTGTTCGCTAATTTGGCTTGGTTCAATTCGGGGCTTTTTGTTTTGTCTTATTCGTGAAACTTCCCCTCTTTTTGGCTTACTTCGTTTTCGTGTAATACATAAACGCCTACTCGGTGAGTTAATCCACTTGAATCGGTTTCATCTCGGTAAAAGGTATCAATCACATAGCCTTTATCCCGTAGTTCCTTGATTCGTGCCGGTGGGTAATAAATCCCTTTGGCTCTTAATTCGTGTGTACTGTGTTCTTTCTTGCGTAAACACTGCAGAATAAAAAGCCGTTGTTCGCGGGTATCTGTCGTGTTAATTGTTTCCATTTGGCCGCCTTATGAATTGATATAGGCTTGAATGTCGGCTAATCGCCAACGAGTAGAACGGCCACACTTTTTCGGCTGCGGAAAAATGCCGTCTTTAACATGCTTGTAAATGGTGGTGGCTGAAAAGCCGGTAATGGCTCTTACATCTTCAAGATCTAAAAGCTGTTTTGTTGAAGGGGTGATAGATTGGTCTTTGTTTAATGTTTCCATTCTTGCGTTCTCCTGTGTTGAGGTTTGTTTTTGAACGCAATCATTAAACTATTGAAAGATTTGTAGAGGTGGTAAGTTACCAAAAATTGTTGGTAAGTTATTTTGGTAAGTGAGATAAACCCTTGTGGAGATTGGGTTGGCTGAATTTTGGTAAGTTATAAAAAATTTGGTAAGTTTTTTACAGGCAAGAAAAAAAGCGGAATTAATCCGCCTATTCATTAAGTTTTAAAGCCTCATTAAGTCGTTTTCTGATTGTTTCTGCTGATCTTATGGTTGTTTCCGGTGTGTTCAAAACTTTTGTGATATGCTCCGCTATATCCTCACTAATTTGTTTTTTGTTGATGCTTTTACCTCTGATATATCTATTCACATTAAAGTTTTGATTTGTGAGTAATTTAGCCATTGCGTCAATCATTAATAAATGCGTTTCTCGCTCGGTTGGATTGTAGTTTTCATCTACAGGTAAGACTTCTTGGGAATTGACCGCACTTTGCCGCGCCTGTAATTGGTTTTCAAGCTCGGTGATTTTTGTTTGTAGTTCTTCTATGGTGCTGTCTTTTTCAGTGTTCCGTTCTTGATCTACCGAATTAATTTCAAGCAAACTATTATGCTCTAATTCTTTGATATTTTTTATTGTGTTAATAACATCTTCCCTTGAAATAATGATTTTAGAAAATGGAATTAAAATAGGTTTTTTACAGTGAATATAAACGGCTCTATTGTTTGGTAACGCATTATCATCATACAATGCACCGGATGGGTATAAACCATGAACTAAAAAAGCGTGTCTGTTATCTTTGATTTTTTTTATTTTGAAATGAGTGCGGATAATATCAAATAGACCATGAGCATGTAATGATATTCTTTCGCCTTTATTGGTTTTTAAAATAGTGTAATTTTTCCCAGTAAAAGAAAATTCATCAATTTCGTTATTCTCTAGTGGTAAGGTTGCATCAATTAATCTAAATTCGTGAGGTATAAAACCACTATCAACAAAGCTCAAATATTCATTTGATATTACACTAATCCTAGTTGTTAATTTTAAGTGCCCATCAATAAAATACTGAATAACATCGGAATGATTAAAAAGCGTGTCATCAAAAGGGTGTAACTGAAAATAATCATTTAATAAATTTACAGTTTCGTCTAGTGTGTACCAGTCTTTGCGGAAAAGTAACGTCATAACGCCCCTCAGCGTTGCCCTTATTTGAGGAAGTGCGACAAATAGCAATAAGGGTTACTATCTTTCAGCTTGGTTAATTACGCCCCGCCTAGTCGCACCTGTTCGGTTTGTTAGTTCTTATTGTCTCATACGTTTTTGTAAGGTTCAATGTATTTTTATACAGCTAAACACTGTATAACGCGGAAAATTATCAGATAATATTTACAATAAAAAAGCGAACCTTTCATCAGTTCGCTCAAGGGTAATCTTAGGCTTAAAATACACTCTCCAAAGAACACTATATTTTTAACCGTTCTAGCAAATCGTGCGGCGCAACATAAATCAGGCTATTGCCGGACTTAAATGTTCCCAATAGCTTTAGATCTCTAAGATAATTTAAGTTAGTGCGCGCAGTATTTTCAGCAATGCCGAACTCATTGCTTATCTCTTTTGCCGTAAACATCACGCCCGGGTCTTTTACTGCTTTTTGTAAAATCTGAATTTGTCTATCGTTCAGTTTCGGGCTTATCTTGCTGCTAAAAAGTGTAATTGCTGAACTAAATTCTTTAAATTGCCGCTGTTTATCGTTGATGTAACGATCTAGATCATTAATAGCGCGTTGAATGATTTCACCTTGATAATACAGAAAATAAGTCATGTCTAAATCATCGGTTTCCGTATAAATATAAGCCCTAGCATATTTTGCCGGCGCATTTTTTAATAACCGACTGATAGAAACATATTCAAATAACCAATAACCATTTTTTAACATAAACCAATAAAAAATCGCTCTTGCCGTTCTCCCGTTACCATCACCAAAAGGGTGAATAAAGCCGATAAGAAAATGTAATATCATCGCCTTAACAACAGGGTGAATAAAATCTAATGATGTACCATTATGATCTTTATTGGCAAAATCACAAAAATCTTGTATTAATCCGTTTAATTCCGTGTAAGTTGGCGGCTGATGAATAACGTTGCCCTCATAGTCAGCAATATAAATATCATCATCTTGTCTAAAGGCTCCAATTAACGCGTTATTTTCAATAGCTTTATCAGTCGCTAATTCGTGCATTTTCAAAATTTTTTCAATAGTTAAAGGCTCATTTTTGTGTTTAATCGCATAAAGCATTAAGTGATAATTATTCAAAATCATCATCTCGTCTTTAGTTCTTGGTTTACGCTCGCTTTCTAACATCTCTTTTGCTACTTTGCGGGTAGTTACAGCCCCCTCAAGTTGGGCGGATGTAATCGCTTCTTCCATAATTAAAGATTTAAGCAAAAAACGATTCTGTTCAGCCTTGCTTAAGCCGGCAAGATTCCCCGCGCCAACATTTCCCGCGCAGCTCTTATCAACGAAATGTAAAAGTGCTTGTAATGAACTGGGAACAGCATAAGAAAATTCATATTGCCCAATCATTAATTTTTTCATCAACGGTAGCCTAGCAAGTTTTGTTGAAACCCATGCGAGCTCGGTTTTTTCAGTATATATGCGCTTGAATTTATCCCAATGTAAATAGCGCCCTTTCTCATCAATTGCTTGAAAATGAGTAGTGGACTGCCAATTTTCTTTAGTAAAGCACTCTTGCATTAAAGTAAGAAATGATTTGGGTTTTGATACTTTCATTTTTCATCAACTCAATTTTTTAAAATTGAGTTAATAAACCATAATTTTTTAAATATGTAAAGTTTATTAACTTTAAAAAGTATTAGCTTTTGCGCTAGCTTCAAAATAATCTCCCCATAACTGCATAACCTCTATGCGCTGTTCTAAGTAATCAGAACGGTTATAGGCTTTTCGGGTTTGGTCGGCGATGATATGGGATAAACAAGCCTCCACCACATCATAGTTAATCAGTTGTTCATTTAGATAAGTGCTGGCAATACTGCGTAAACCGTGGGCGGTGAGTTTGCCGGCATATTTTCCACCAGCGATCAATTTAATTGCTCTATTTGCTGTTTGTGGGCTCATTGCTTGATTGGCTTTCATCTCACTTTGAAAAACATATTTCTCGCCAGCAGTGAGCTTTTTCATCTTGTCTAACAGTCGCATGGCTTGAGTAGATAACGGAACAATATGGCCACGCTTGCCCCCTTTCATCTTCTCAGCCGGAATAGCCCATAGCTTTTGATTAAAATCAATTTCCGACCATTCAGCACTCACCGCCTCTTTAGGGCGCACCATGGTTAATAGTTGCCATTTGATTAATAGCTTAACTTGCATTGAGCTGTTGCTATCTCGTAAATCAGAAAGAAACTCCGGCAATAATTCAGGGCGAATAGTGGGATTATTCTCGCTGGTGGGCGTACTAAAACTCGATGCCACATTTACGCACTTGTTAAACTCAATTAAGCCACCATTTACGGCAAAATTTAGAATTTCATTGAGTAAACGGATCACCCGTTGAAGAGTGTCATTTATGCCACGCTCTTTAAGTGGTGATAATGTATCAATCACTAACTTAGGTGTGATAGCAGATATTGGCATATCGCCCAGCTTTGGGAATAAGTGCTTTTCAAGTCTCCCCCAATTCTTTTCAAGTGTCTTGGGTTGAACTTCATCCGCTTTCTTCTCCTTCCACTTCTCCGCCACGGCAAGCAAGGTATTTATTAGCCGTTCTTGCTCCTCTGCACTTTGCTGTTGCCGGTATTGTTGCGGATCGATATTTTGCGCAAGCAAAGATAAAAACTCGTCTCTAATCTTGCGGGCTTGTGATAAAGAAATATCGGGATATTTTCCCACGCCTAGCAAAACCCGCTTTCTAGGGCTGCTAAAAGGTTGATAGTAATTAAATCGCCATAGCTTAGCCCCTGATGGCTTAATCAATAAATAAAGCCCTTGCCCGTCTGATAAGGTGCAATCTTTATCTTTTGGCTTTGCTCGCTCTATTTCGGTGTTGGTGAGTGGTTTAGTTATACGTGCCATAATTCAAGCCTCTATAAAATAAAAATCCGTATAACTAAACGGTAAAAATAATCCTCTTCCAGTCCAGTAAATTTAAGGGTTAAGCAATTTTTAGTTATACGCAATTTGTTTCGCATTGTTGCGTATAACTAAGCGTATAACTAAAATCTGTGGCTGTAAACGTATAAATGCGTAAGAAAACGTATGAGAAAATAAAGCAAAATGGCGTTAAAGTCAGTGTTTATAAGGGTTTAGTTTATGAAAACGTAAGAGGAAATAAGAGGAGAAAAGTCCGTTTGGTCCCCCCTACCGGACTTGAACCAGTGACCAAGCGATTATGAGTCGCCTGCTCTAACCGACTGAGCTAAGGGGGGAAAGTGCGGTGATTATAGAGAAATAATCTGTTGAAGTCTATAAGGAAAGGGATGGTCGCTGAAAAAACAACCACCCTTATACTCAATTATTGAAGCACTGAAATATCCGCTACTTGTAAGAATAAGCTTTGTAACGTGTTCAGGATCGCCAAACGGTTGTGGCGTAATGCAGGATCCTCTGCGTTCACCATCACATTGTCAAAGAAATTGTCCACTGGTGTACGCAAGTTGGCAAGTTTATCCAACACATTCGTATATTCACCTTGAGCGATTAATGGCTGCACTTCGATTTTCAATGCCAATACAGCTTCAACTAAGTTTTTTTCCGCCGGCTCAACACAAGCATTTAAATTAATCTCACCGATAGTAATATCCGCTTTGGCAAGAATATTTGCCACACGTTTATTTGCCGCTGCTAAGGCTTCTGCAGAATCTAAAGTGCGGAAATGAGATACCGCACGCACGCGAGCATCAAAATCAGCCGGGCGGGTTGGGCGGCGAGCCAATACAGCTTGAATCACATCCACTGCAATGCCTTCATCTTGATACCATGCACGGAAACGCCCGAGCATAAAATCAACCACATCCTCAATCACATTTTTATTGGTGAGTTTATCGCCAAAAAGTGCGGTGGCTTTTTGCACAAGATTTTCCAAATCAAGAGGGAGATTTTTCTCTACGATAATACGTAGCGCCCCCAATGCAGCACGACGTAAAGCAAAAGGATCCGCACTGCCTTTCGGGGCTTGCCCGATACCGAAAATCCCTGTGAGGGTGTCGAATTTATCCGCTAAAGCGACCGCACTTGCTACCAAGGATTTCGGCAACTCATCGCCAGCAAAACGTGGCATATATTGTTCGTTTAACGCTACTGCCACTTCTTCATCTTCCCCATCGTGGCGAGCATAGTGCATTCCCATCACACCTTGAGTATCGGTAAACTCAAACACCATATTGGTCATCAAATCACATTTTGACAGCAAGCCCGCCCGTTTCGCTTTGGTTTCATCTGCGCCAATTTGTTTAGCAATTTCACCGGCAAGTTGCTCAATTCGAGCGGTTTTATCACGCAATGTACCAAGTTGTTGTTGGAACAATACAGTTTCCAAACGTGGTAAGCGATCCACCAATCTTTGTTTTAAATCGGTTTTAAAGAAGAATTCCGCATCCGTTAAACGTGGGCGAACCACTTTTTCGTTTCCTTCGATAATCGCACTTGGATCATCTGGATTGATATTCGATACGAAAATAAAGTGCGGTAACAATTTTCCCTCTTTATCATAAATCGGGAAATATTTTTGGTCGCCTTTCATGGTATAAACCAAAGCTTCCGCCGGCACCGCAAGGAAACGCTCTTCAAATTTTGCCGTTAATACATTCGGGTATTCAACTAATGACGTCACTTCATCAAGCAAATCTTCTTCAATATCAGCTACGCCACCAAGTGCGGTCGCTTTTTCTTGAGATTTTGCCAAAATCTCCGCTTTACGTTCATTGAAATTGGCAATGACCGAACCTTTTTCGCGTAGTAATTGTGGATATTGATCGGCATGTTGAATTTCAAACTCACGTTCACCTAAAAAACGGTGGCCACGAATAGTACGGCCGCTTGCTACACCTAAAATTTCACCCTCGATGAGTTCATCACCAAGTAACATGGTGACAGTATGAACAGGGCGAATGAATTGCACGGTTTTGTCCGCCCAACGCATTGGTTTTGGGATAGGCAATTTTGCTAAAGCGTTAGCCACAATGTCGCCAAGTAAATTTTTGGTTGGCTGACCTTCTATTTTCGCACGATGAACCAGCCATTCACCTTTATCCGTCGCAAGGCGTTCCGCTTGATCCACACTGATTCCACAACCACGCACCCAGCCTTCAGCGGCTTTGGTTGGCTTGCCTTCGGCATCAAATGCTGCGGATACCGCAGGCCCACGTTTTTCAATTTCTTTGCTCGGTTGTTGCGTCGCAAGCGCTAGCACTTTCACCGCCAAGCGGCGTGGTGCCGCAAACCATTCGATTTTATCAAATGCTAAGCCTGCTTGATTTAATTCCGCCTGTACATTATCCGCAAAGGCAGTCGCTAATGTTTTAAGAGCTTTTGGCGGCAGCTCTTCTGTGCCGATCTCCACGAGGAAATTTTGGGTTGTCATTGGTTTATTTCTCATTAATTTTCAATATATAATCTAATTAAATTTTTTTCTTGATCAAAAGACCATCTCGCATTCTTACTAGTAATTACATTATCCATAGACAATAAATTATATTCTCTTAATACATCTGTAACCCCTGCAAGATAATTTCTACTTCTATTTATTGTGAAAGAATATGTTTTGTCATTGATGACAACATCTATTTTCTGCATAGAGTCAGGTATTAATTTCATAATAGATGATGGTATAGATATCATTCTTGCTCTAATATCATTTGATGTAATCATTTTTTCTATGTAATTATCATAGTTATGATTAATAGGATTTGAATTTATTTTTGCCATCTTATCTCTATTCAATAACTTATTCATTTTCTCTGAGCTAAAAACAGGTTTAAATATAAATCCTATCCCATTATCTATACAGCTTTGTACCAATGATTTACCGTCAATAAGAACTATTGGTTTTGATATATCATTTGTTGCTTCTTTTTTTAGCGTCTTCTGTAAAATTTGAAGTACAAATAAATATTCCTTTATACCCAAAAAGGAGCGTACCTTTCAACTCTCTAATTTCTCTTACACCTACGTTACGTTTAAAAGCATATCTCTTAGCTTGGATGAAATAATTTGTGATATCTACTTCACTGAAATCACCAACACCTTTTCTTATAGCAGTAAGGTCTATACCACCGTCTCTAGATCGTTGCGTTATCTCAACTTCATCTAAGCCCATTTTTATCAGATACTCTTTTAAAAATTCTTCAAAATCATATCCTGTCTCAAAATAATTATAAAATTCAGTCTGAATCCTTAATAATTCATCATTGGACAATGTAGATATATTCATTTTTGTTTCTCAATTAAACGGCAAATGTAAGATATGTGAATTAGTTTTTAATGATTGAACATAGTTTTTTATTTTCAAACATCTCCCTAAAATTTCACCGTTTGCTAACCGAAAATACAATCTAGCTCCGCCAAATCCAGTACCACTTTTTCGCCGTCAATTACTAATGCCGGAATACCGACATAGCCCTTAGCTTTGGCATTATCAAACACTGAGTGGCTATCACATAATTTTAGAAAGCGTTAGGGATTGTAAAATTTCAACGTCTTCATACGAAATGCCAAGAGTTTGTAATTTTGCCACAAAAGGAGCGGTACCCGGGCATTGTTCCGCATAGTAAAGAATCGGTTTCATTATTCACTTTCTTTTTGCACCGCAAGTGCGGTCGGATTTGGCGTTGGTTCTGCAATTTTGGTTAAACGGTTGCGATCCGTATGATGGAAAGGTTCATCATAGTTTGGAATCAGCATAACCGTATCCTGCTCGTAAGACCAAGTACCGTCATCATTGATTTTAACCTTGATCGTATAACTTTCGGTGGTGAAATTTTGCTCGATAAACGGGTTAGAAATAATGCCATTGGTAAGTGAACCCCGCACTGCTTTCACGGTAAATTCTTTTGCATCCGCCGGAGCATTGCCGGTTGCCATGAGCGTTTGTCCACGCGGGATACTTAAGGTAAAGAGAATATTGCCCGTTGCCGGTTCCCATAACCAATAACCCACTTGATCGTGAAAGGTTTCCACTTCATTTGGTTGAACAATACGGGTGTGATAACGCAAACCATAGAAAAGTTGAGGCCCGTTCGTTTGTGCGTCAATCGGTTGTAACTCTACCCGTTCAATATAAGGATCTTTTTCCGCGCCTTCCGCTTTAGGGTTAATATCTAAGCCACGCTTACCTTCCCAAATACCCGCCAGTCCGGTTAATGGGCCAAGATTAGCCAGCGTATTCACATCCGGCTCGGCTTCGGTATAAATATCTTTTGGGTATTGAAAATCGCTCATCCTATCTCCTATTTTATCAATTTCTAAAGTGCGGTTAGTTTCAGGCTATTTTTTACAACCAGGGAAACCGAGGGCTTCACGGCTGGCGTAGTAGGCTTCGGCAACACCTTTTGTTAAAGCACGGATACGTAAAATATAGCGTTGGCGCTCGGTAACGGAAATCGCTTTGCGGGCATCAAGTAAATTGAAACTGTGTGCCGCTTTTAAAATACGTTCGTACGCTGGCAACGGCAGTGGTTTTTCTAACGCTAATAACTGCTGGGCTTCTTTTTCATATTGATCAAAACAGTAGAATAAGAAATCCGTGTTGGCATATTCAAAATTGTAGGTAGATTGTTCCACTTCGTTTTGGTGGAACACATCGCCGTAGGTGGTTTTACCAAGTGGACCGTCCGACCACACGAGATCATACACGCTGTCCACACCTTGAATATACATCGCCAAACGTTCTAAACCGTAGGTAATTTCGCCCGTCACGGGTTTACACTCCAAACCACCGACTTGTTGGAAATAGGTGAATTGGGTCACTTCCATTCCATTGAGCCACACTTCCCAACCTAAGCCCCACGCACCAAGGGTTGGGTTTTCCCAGTTATCTTCGACAAAACGAATATCGTTTTGGGTCGGATCGAAACCGAGCATTTTCAGGCTGTCGAGATAAAGTTCTTGAATATTGTCCGGCGAGGGTTTAATCACCACTTGGAATTGATAATAATGCTGTAAACGGTTTGGATTTTCACCGTAACGACCATCAGTCGGGCGACGGGATGGTTGCACATAAGCGAACGCCATTGGCTCCGGGCCTAGCGCTCGCAATGCCGTCATTGGGTGAGAGGTTCCCGCTCCCACTTCCATATCAAATGGCTGAACAATAGTACAACCCTGTTTTGCCCAATAATCTTGTAGGGCAAGAATCATACCTTGGAAGGTTTTTACATTGAATTGATTGCTCATAATCTTGAATCTAAATGTGATAAAAATACCGGCATTATACTTGAAACCGCAGGGCGGATAAAAGCAAAAAGTGCGGTTAAAACCGCGCGATTTTTTATGAATAGAATTTGAGTTTGTAATGAAAAATCTCAATTAGAAAAGTGATTTTCCTTGTGTCAGAATATAGTGATTTCAAACCAAAGGAACAAAATGATGAAAACAAACCTAATTACAACCGCACTTTTGCTTAGTTCCTCCGCTTTTGTATATGCGGAATCCTCCCACACAGAACTGCCTTCCATTAACGTTTATTCTGCTTATGCAACACCGGTCAATCAAGATCAAACGGCATCTTCCGTCACGGTTTTGACCGAGAAAGATTTCGCCGCCCTTAATGTGACTTATGTGAGTGATGTCTTGAAAACCGTACCGGGCGTGGCAATAAGTGCAAGTGGCGGACGTGGCGCCTTAACGAATTTCTATTTACGTGGAGCAGATGCAAATCACACGGTAGTCGTGATTGATGGCGTAAAAGCCAATCCTGTTAGCGGATACGGTTTTGATTTTGGTGGCTTATCATTAAGCAATATTGATCGCATTGAAGTACTACGCGGTGAACAATCCGCCCTTTGGGGAAGCGAGGCTATGGGCGGGGTGATTTATATCACAACAAAAAGCGGCCTCTATAAAGAAAAACCATTTAATATTGATTTTGACTTCGGTATCGGCTCGCACCGCACACGTGACGGTTCGGTTACTGTTTCAGGCTACAATAACGGATTTTATTATTCACTTCACGGCGATAGTCATCGTACAAGCGGTATTTCTGCATTAAGCAAAGATCGTTTTAATTACACAGCAGAAGACAATACCGCGGTCACAACAGGTGGCGCAAATGAAAAAGATAAATTTCACCGCGACAACTCGTCCTTACGTTTCGGTTATGATGACGGCAGCAAGGGGTTAGAATTATTGGGTTCACACTTTTCTCAAAACGTCCATTTTGATAATGGATTAACTGATGAAAAGGGGCATTACACCCGCACTCGAGAAACATTATTTAAATTAGGCGGTTACTGGGGTAATGATAAAGAGCTATTCAAACACAGAGCCACTGTCAGCCATATTAAAACGGATAGCGATACTTTTGGTTTTAGAAGTGCTTATGACGGCAAAAAATTAAATGCTAACTATCAACTCGATATTAATTTTGATCAGGAAGGCTCAATTACCCAAGGATTAAGCTTATTAGGCGAATATCAACGGTCAAACTATCATTCCAGTTATTTCAATAATATTGGCGAAAAAAAACTGACAGAAAAAAGCATTGCGGCGGAATATCGTTTATTCACCGAAAAAGAGCACAGCTTAAGCCTGAGCGGTCGTTACACCAACAGTTCCGAATACGATAATTCCTTTACGGGACGGATTTCCGGCACTTATCGCTTCACCTCAAACGTAAAAGCACACGCAAGCGTTGGCACTGCTATTCAAAACCCAACCATTACCGAATATTATGGCTATAACGGCCGTTACATCGGTAATCCGAATTTAAAACCGGAAAAAAGTCGCGGAGGTGATGTAGGCATATTATTGGAAACCCACAATAAACAACACAGTTTAGACATCACTTATTTTAATCGCCGGGTTGAGCATTTTATCAGTAGCGAAATCGTTGATTTCACGACCTACACCTCTCGCGCAATAAACCTTGACGGCAAAACCAAAATTAAAGGGGTAGAAATTGCTTACAATGGCAAATTAACCAATGATTTAACCGCCTATGCAAACTATACCTATACGAATAGTAAAGACAATAATGCTAACGAATTACTACGCCGCCCTAAACACACGGCAAATGCGGGATTATCCTATCAAATCACAGAGAAATTGGGATCGGGTGTGAATGTATCTTATGTTGGAAAACGAATAGACAACTATTTCTCACCAACTTATTCAACCCACCGTACCAAATTACCGTCTTATACTTTGGTAAATTTAGGCGCAAATTATCAAGTCATTCCAAACTTAACGGTATATGCCAGCCTAAACAACCTATTCGACAAAAAATATGAAAACCTTCTTGGCTACGATCAAGACTGTCGTAATATCTATGTTGGTTTAAGAGGGTCGTTCTAACAAAAAGTGCGGTCAATTTTGACCGCACTTTACAGCATTATGTAGCTGCTATATAGATCTCAGAATTATTTCTAGGTTGCAATAAAAATACCAGTACTTACTAAAAATAAAGGGGCTGAC
>MLHP01000013.1 GCA_001999425.1 Rodentibacter genomosp. 2
CCAACGACCCGACGGTGGGGATGCTGACCCTGTTTGCCGGCTTAAACGCCCCAAAGAGTTATAGAAAAAACCATTGAACGTGCTGCCAATGAAATCCAAAAAGAAGCCACCTTCTCAAGAGTGGGAAAATTATTACTCGCCGAAACCAAACCGCATTTTCTCAGCCATTTAAAAGCCGCCTTTATCAGTATGAACACGGCATTGGCAGGGTTAGCTGTGGTGATTGAAATCGGTTACGAATACGAAGCCTATTACAAAGGGGATACCGTGGGCTGCGGGGCTCGGGTACTTTACTGTCCAGTACCTCAATTGGTTTAATCGGTGTCGCCAAAAAAGCCACCACCAATATGCAATGGCTGGTCAGGTTTGGTTATGTGGGGCTGGCTGCCGGTTCAGTGATTTTAGTGGCGGGTATCATCACAGACTTTTTCAAACAATCGGATATTGTCACTTGGGTGGATAATGGATTTTGGGGCGGAAGTAAGTTGTATTGGGGGAGAGAGGTAAGAGCTTATGAGTGGGAAAATGAAAAGAGATTAGATTTTAAGGATCAAATGAGTAATAGTATTTTTTATAATAAATTTGATCGGATTAAAAATTTTTATATGGTTGAAATACAACGTTATTTTAATTTTTCCAGTGAAATTGAATTACATGATGACAATCAATTTCTCTTTTTCGTGAACTATAAAGGCATTTATAGCCGAGCGGATGCGGATAAAATCAGGATTGAAAGCCCGATCACGGTGCGTTGTCCGGCAACCCCAAAAACTATTTATGATCAACCCTATAATGAATATCGGGTTGAAGGAAATACATTGCGCTGTCAGGTCGTTTTTGAAAGGGAAGGCGTCGCCAAAATAATGATTCCGCCGCAACAACTTACCGGTTATTTACGGGCAAAACAATATTATTTCCCGACTCCGGTACAATTTAGTTACGGCGACATTAATTATTTATCAATGAGTGTGTCAATCCCCACTTATCAGGGTAGTGAATATCGAAAACACTCAAATCAAACCGCATTTAGCTTTAAAGGATAGAGGGTATGAAACAACTTCTCGAAAAATGGCTTCATTTTTACCGCACTTACACCTTAGGCTACTCCATTCGACGGGTGAATCCCGATGAATTGGAAATTCGCCATTTAATTTTAGATGCCTTTCCTAGAGGGACGATTCGTCTGATTTTTTTAGCGATTTTAGGTGTGATAGCTTTTATTGATCTGCAACATGGCGTTAGACCCTTTGATAATCAGATTAAAGCAATTAAATATGATTTTGAATGGGCATTTTATCCGGATAATAGAACTATGCCATTATATGAACGTTATATAAAAACAGTTACATCGGAAGAATATCAGCAACAATATCCAAATGATATGATTTATAGCTATGAGAACTACAAATCTCTATATATAGAGGATGACAAATTACGCTTAGTTCGCCCTATTTTTCACATTATCTGGCCGTTATTGCTCCTTTGCATTATGTTCCCGCCACGCCCTCGTGGCATTCGGATCAACAGTAAGAAAAAAGTGATTTACCAACAACACTTAGGCAAAGAATATTGGTTGGCATTCATACCGGACGAGGGCGATCCGTTAAGCGGTATTGTCTAGGGCTTTACCCCTTTAGTTTAACCGGGCGTTATTCTCTGCAAATCGGCATACCGAATAAAGCAGGGCAACTGCCTTTTTTAATGTACGGTTGTTACCCCAACCCAAGCCTTGAGCATAACCGTTATCTTTTACGTGCCATTCGGGATTTTGTGCGGGAAGACAACCCGGCAAGCCTAAAATATGTCGGGCGCTGCTATAAATTCCCGTGGTTAAACCCGTTAATTTTTCTGTTTAATGTAGGCAGTATTTTCCGTATGCCGTTTAACCAAAAACTGGCGGATAAACAGATTGAGGCGGAACTAAAAGCGTGGAAAAAACGCACTGAAAACAGTAAAAAAACAGTGGTTCGACTCGGTACAACGCCAACAACAACGCGTCAATCAACAACTGGCGGAATTAAAAATGGATAATAAAATCTAGCCAAAATCGACCGCACTTTAGGGTTGTTTTAAAAATAAGACCTCATCACCCAATAAGCTAATCAAAGGTTTATAAGCATTTTGCCGGTTTTGGCAAGCCGGCTAATTTTGTTGCTTGTTTTGCCGGTCCTTCAGGGAATAAGCGTTGTAAATAGCGACTGTTACCTTTATCTTCGCCCAATTTTTCAGCCATCGCTTTTACTAACATACGAATAGCAGGAGAGGTATTGTATTCTTGATAAAAATCCCGCACAAAATAGATTACTTCCCAATGAGCAGGAGAAAGCTCAATATTTTCCTGCTGTGCGATAGCTTTGGCGACCTCCTCATTCCAGTTGGCAATATTGGCAAGATAGCCTGATGAATCGGTTTTAATTTGTTTTCCTTGTACTTCAATCATTTTATTTTACTTCTTTAAAACTAATCATTTCCTGATCAGAAAAATCAGCGGATTCTTCATTATCAAATTGCATTGGTTCGATTCGTTCTTCATCAAATGCCGTATCTCCCTCAATGCCTTCTAATAATTGCCCGTGCCGAATACCCCTAAAATCAAAGAGTTTCGGATCGCATAAATGTGACAACGTGATATTTTGCATTGCACTAAACATGGTTTCTAAACGCCCCGGATATTGGCAATCCCAAGTATTCAGCATTTCTTTCACCACTTGACGTTGCAAATTGGGCTGAGATCCGCACAAATTACACGGAATAATTGGAAATCCTTTCGCAACGGCATATTTCTCAATATCTTTTTCTTTACAGTAGGCTAGAGGACGAATCACAATTTGTTTGCCGTCATCTGAAATTAATTTGGGTGGCATTGATTTTAATTTTCCGCCGTAGAACATATTTAAGAAAAGTGTCGCCAACATATCATCACGATGATGACCAAGAGCGATTTTTGTAGCCCCTAATTCTGTCGCCGTGCGATAGAGAATACCGCGGCGTAGGCGGGAACAGAGTGAACAAGTGGTTTTACCCTCCGGAATTTTTTCTTTCACAATGCCGTAGGTATTTTCTTGCACGATTTTGTAATCTACACCAATGCTTTCTAAATAAGTCGGCAGAATATGTTCCGGAAAACCCGGTTGTTTTTGGTCAAGATTCACCGCCACAATATCAAACTTAACGGGAGCGCTTTGTTGTAAATTTAGCAGAATATCCAAAAGCGTATAACTGTCTTTTCCGCCGGATAGACACACCATCACCTTATCGCCGTTTTCGATCATGCCGAAATCCGCAATCGCATTTCCCACATTACGGCGTAAGCGTTTTTGTAATTTATTGAAATTATAAGTTTGTTTTTTTTCTTGTTGGGTTAATTCGATCATTCTGTGTTTTTGGCTTATTGATGAAAAGCGCACATTATACGTGAAAAACGGCAAAAGTGCGGTCAATTCAAAAGAAGATTTTTAAGATTTACAAAAATTCCTGTATAATCAGCTTAATTTTTTGTTCAATTTTAACGCACTGTCATTTCAATGATTGAGACATCACAAACTATTCCGGAACTCGTCTCTTGGGCAAAAGAACGCGAGTTTTCACTGAATTTACCCACCGAGCGTTTGGTATTTCTGTTGGCGATTGCAATTTATAATAATGAACGATTAGACGGCGAGATGTTAGAAGCTGATCTCGTGGATATCTTTCGCCATACCATAAATGCGTTTGATCAATCTACCGATGCGATTGCCACTCGTGCCAATAACACAATCAACGAACTAGTCAAACAACGTTTATTAAATCGTTTTAGTAGCGAGTTTACCGAAGGTTTGGCTATTTATCGTCTTACACCGCTCGGCGTAGGTGTGTCCGATTATTATATTCGCCAGCGTGAATTTTCTACTTTGCGGCTTTCCGTGCAACTTTCCATTGTTGCCGATGAAATACAACGGGCATCAAATGCGGCAGAGGAGGGTGCTCAAAATAATGAAAGCGAGCATTACTGGCGTAAAAATGTATTTGCTCCGTTGAAATATTCCGTCGCAGAAATTTTTGATAGCATTGATCTCTCACAACGTATTATGGATGAAAATCAGCAAAGTATTAAGGAAGAAATTGCTGAGCTGTTAAGCAAAGATTGGCAAGCGGCAATTGCAAGCTGTGAACGTTTATTGGATGAAACCTCGGGTAACTTACGTGAATTACAAGATACCTTAAATGCGGCAGGCGATAAATTGCAGGCTCAATTACTTCGGATTCAGGATTCTGTCATAGGGCGTGAGGAACTGTATTTTATCAACCAACTCATCACGGATCTTCAATCCAAACTCGACCGTATTATCAGCTGGGGACAGCAAGCGATTGATTTGTGGATTGGCTATGATCGCCATGTGCATAAATTTATCCGTACTGCCATTGATATGGATAAAAACCGGGTATTTTCACAACGTTTGCGTCATTCCATTCACCACTATTTTGATCATCCTTGGTTTTTATGGACGGCACAGGCGGAGCGTCTCGTTGATTTACGTGATGAAGAAATGGTATTGCGTGAGGACGATGCGCTCGGAGAATTACCGGAAGCATTGCAATATGAATCCTTAGCGGATTTACATGATCAGATTGTCGATCATATGCAAAACTTGCTGATTCAATACCGTGAAAATAATCGTCCGATAGATTTGAGTGTGGTACTCAAAGAACAACTTGACAGCTATCCGCTTTCTCGCCATTTTGATATAGCACGTATTATTGTGGATCAGGCGGTGCGTTTAGGAATAGCGAACGATGATTTATCAGGCGTTTATCCGAATTGGAAAGAAATTAATGAGCAGGGTGCAGAGGTACAGGCTCACGTGATTGATAAATATTAAAAGTGCGGTCTCTTTTAAAAGAGATTTAATCATCCTTGGGACAGGATATAAAGAGTAAGAGAAATAAACCATGACAGATAATCTTCAAGATGTAATTTCCCCAAAACTTGCAACGGCAATTGCAAATCCATTGTTTCCTACAGTGGATAGTCTTTTGCGTTCAGGTCGCCATATAAGCACGGAACAACTTGATAATCACGCCTTTTTAATGGATTTCCAAAACGAGTTAGACGGTTTTTATCGCCGCTATAATGTGGAGCTTATTCGTGCGCCTGAAGGTTTTTTCTATTTGCGCCCTAAGGCAACGACTTTAATTGCCCGTTCGGTGCTTTCCGAGTTGGAAATGTTGGTGGGGAAGGTGCTTTGCTATCTCTACTTAAGTCCTGAGCGCCTTGCGCAACAAGGGATTTTTACCACCCAAGAAGTTTACGATGAATTATTGAATTTAGCCGATGAAAGCAAATTATTAAAAGCGGTGAATCAGCGCTCCAGCGGTTCCGATTTAGATAAACAAAAATTAGCTGAAAAAGTGCGGGCAGCGATTGGTCGTTTGCGCCGTTTGGGAATGATTCATACAGTGGGCGAACAAAATAGCGGTAAGTTTACTATTGCCGAATCCGTTTTCCGTTTTGGTGCGGAAGTACGTTCCGGGGATGATCCGTTAGAAGCGCAAGCCCGCTTAATTCGTGATGGGGAAGCCGCCACTCCACAGTCTTTACAACTGGAAAAACAAGCATTGGCAAATACGGAAAATAATGTTGAGGAAATCGACGAGGAAAGTGCGGTTGAAATTGAAGCGGAATTTGATGATGTAGGAGAACAAGAATAATGTCTGATGTATTAGAATTGAAAAGTGATATTTTGCACGACGAATCGCATGAGCAAGACATTGAACAAGAAGAAAGCCAGCTTGTTGCGCCGATCATCAATCAGGGGGTTGAACGGGGAAAATTCCGCTCTTTAACCCTGATTAACTGGAACGGTTTTTTTGCCCGAACCTTTGATTTAGATGAGTTGGTGACTACGCTTTCTGGTGGTAATGGTGCGGGAAAATCAACCACTATGGCAGGATTTGTTACTGCGCTCATTCCGGATTTAACCTTGTTACATTTCCGCAATACTACGGAAGCCGGCTCGACAGGCGGATCGCGTGATAAAGGCTTGCACGGTAAATTACGCCCCGGCGTTTGTTACGCGGTATTGGATACGATTAACTCGCGTCATCAACGTGTTTTAGTCGGTGTACGTTTGCAGCAGATTGCGGGACGGGATAAAAAAGTCGATCTAAAAACCTTTTCGATCCAAGGCGTGGAATTGTCACAAAATCCGACCGCGCTTTTTACTGAGATTGTTGGCGAACGCCAAGCGCGAGTACTCAATTTAAATGAATTAAAAGAAAAAATAGAAAATCTCGGCGCTCAATTTAAACAATATCATTCGATTGGTGATTATCACGCGATGATGTTTGATTTGGGCATTATCCCAAAACGTTTACGTTCCGCCTCGGATCGCAGCAAATTCTATAAACTTATCGAAGCGTCTTTGTACGGTGGTATTTCAAGTGCGATCACTCGTTCTTTGCGTGATTATTTATTGCCGGAGAATTTAGGGGTACGCAAAGCCTTCCAAGATATGGAAAGTGCGTTGCGTGAAAACCGTATGACCTTGGAAGCCATTAAAGTTACTCAATCCGATCGTGATTTATTCAAACATTTAATTACCGAAACCACCAATTATGTGGCATCGGATTATATGCGTAATGCCAACGAACGCCGTGGTAATATTGAAGCGGCACTCGCGTTTCGTCGTGAATGGTATAAAGCCAAGACGGAGCAGGATTTATCACAACACCGTTTAATTGATTTAAGCCGAGAAGTTGCCGAACTGGCGGAAAATGAACGTACGCTAGAAGTGGATCACCAAAGCGCGCAGGATCACTTAAATCTGGTGTTAAATGCACTTCGTCATCAAGAAAAAATATCTCGTTATCAAGAAGATGTTGCAGAGCTTTCCGAACGTTTGGAAGAACAAAAAATAGTAGTGGAAACTGCCAATGAGCAACTTGAAGAAAGCCAAGCATTGTTTGAACAAAGTGAGATCGAAATCGATGAAGTTCGTTCTCAACTTGCCGATTATCAACAGGCATTGGACGCCCAACAAACACGGGCTTTACAATATCAACAGGCTATTGCGGCTTTAGAAAAGGCAAAAGCCCTATGCGGTTTAGCCGATCTGAATGTGAAAAATGTCTCTGATTACCACGCTGAATTTGAAGCACATGCGGAAAGCTTGACGGAAACGGTATTGGAATTAGAACATAAAATGTCTATTTCTGAGGCGGCAAAATCCCAATTTGATAAGGCTTACCAATTAGTCCGTAAAATTGCCGGCGATATACCGCGTTCTACCGCTTGGGAAAGCGCCAAAGAATTATTGCGTGAATACCCAAGTCAAAAATTACAAGCACAACAAACACCGCAACTTCGTGCCAAATTGCATGAACTGGAACAACGTTACACCCAACAACAAAGTGCGGTCAGATTATTGAATGATTTTAATCTGCGGGCGGATTTAAATTTAGCCACTGCCGATGAATTAGAAGCCTATCATGCGGAGCAGGAAGCTTTGGTGGATGAGCTTGCTGCGGATCTTTCCGAACAAGTGGAAACTCGTTCAATACTTCGTCAAAAACGTGAAAATTTAACCATACTTTATGATGAAAATGCACGTAAAGCGCCGGCTTGGCTGACAGCTCAGGCAGCATTGGAACGTTTGGAAGAGCAGAGTGGCGAGACTTTCCAGCATAGTCAGGATGTGATGAATTTTATGCAGGCGCAACTCGTGAAAGAACGCGAATTGACGATGCAACGTGATCAACTTGAACAAAAACGCCAACAATTAGAGGAGCAAATTTCCCGTTTAAGTCAGCCTGACGGTTCTGAAGATATGCGTTTGAATGCGCTTGCAGAACGTTTTGGCGGCGTATTGCTTTCCGAACTGTATGATGATGTGCCGATTGAAGACGCCCCGTATTTTTCCGCACTTTACGGCCCGGCACGACATGCTATTGTGGTTCGTGATTTAAATTCGGTAAGGGAACAATTAGATAAACTTGATGATTGTCCGGATGATCTTTATTTAATTGAAGGTGATCCGACCGCTTTCGATGACAGTGTACTATCCGCGCAAGAGCTTGAGCTTGGCGTAGTGGTTCAAGTGTCCGAACGTGAATTGCGTTATTCTAAATTCCCGGAAATCCCATTATTTGGTCGTGCAGCCCGTGAAAAACGTTTGGAAGAATTGCAAGTTCAACGTGATGAAATTGCGGAGGATCACGCACAAATTGCCTTTGATGTGCAAAAATGCCAACGTTTACACGAACATTTCAGCCAATTTGTCGGTTTACATTTAGCCCTTGCATTCCAACCAAATCCGGAAGCGTTAATGGCGGAAATTAACCGTGAACGTAATGAAATTGATCGTGAATTGAATCAATTTAGTAGCGGTGAGCAACAATTGCGTATTCAATTAGACAACGCAAAAGAAAAAATGCAGTTGCTTAATAAATTAATTCCACAATTAAGCATCTTGGCAGATGAAGATTTAGTTGATCGTATTGAGGAATGTCGGGAACAATTAGATATCGCGGAGCAAGACGAATTATTTATTCGTCAATATGGCGCGACGTTGTCACAACTAGAACCGATAGCTAACACGCTGCAAAGCGATCCGGAACATTATGAAGCGTTAAAAAATGAATTAGCACAAGCCATTGAACGCCAAAAACAAGTGCAGCAACGTGTTTTTGCATTAGCCGATGTCGTACAGCGTAAACATCATTTTGCTTATGAAGATCGGGTTCAGACAGAAACTTCGGAATTGAACGAGCAACTTCGCCAACGTTTAGAACAAATGCAAACCCAACGTGATGCACAACGGGAACAGCTTCGTCAAAAACAAACGCAATTTGCACAATATAATCAGGTTTTCATTGGATTACAAAGTTCTTATGACAGTAAAAATCAGCTATTAAAAGAACTCATTAGTGAAATTGATGAGTTGGGTGTGCGTGCCGATGAAGGAGCGGAAGAGCGGGCACGTAT
Organism: Rodentibacter genomosp. 2; assembly: GCA_001999425.1. Taxonomy (GTDB): domain Bacteria; phylum Pseudomonadota; class Gammaproteobacteria; order Enterobacterales; family Pasteurellaceae; genus Rodentibacter. The sequence continues at coordinate 8,963 of MLHP01000013.1, forward strand.
TCGCCGTGATGAGTTACATCAACAGCTTTCAACCAATCGTCAAAGACGTTCTTATGTAGAAAAACAACTCACGTTAATTGAAAGTGAAGCAGAAAATCTTAACCGCCGTATTCGCAAGGCTGAACGTGATTACAAAACCCAGCGAGAATTGATTGTTGCTGCCAAAGTAAGTTGGTGTGTTGTGCTACGTTTATCCCGTCATTCCGATGTGGAAAAACGCTTAAACCGTCGTGAACTGGCTTATTTATCTGCTGATGAACTTCGCTCGATGTCGGATAAAGCATTGGGGGCATTACGTACCGCTGTGGCTGATAACGAATATTTACGCGATAGCTTACGTGCATCGGAAGATAGCCGTAAACCGGAAAACAAAGTGCGCTTCTTTATTGCGGTATATCAACATTTACGTGAACGTATCCGTCAAGACATCATTAAAACCGATGATCCGATTGATGCCATTGAACAAATGGAAATCGAACTTTCCCGTTTAACGGCAGAGCTTACCAGCCGTGAGAAAAAATTGGCTATTAGCTCTGAAAGTGTGGCAAATATTATGCGGAAAACCATTCAACGTGAACAGAACCGCATTCGTATGTTGAATCAGGGGCTACAAAATATTGCTTTCGGTCAGGTAAAATCCGTTCGTTTAGTGGTAAATATTCGTGATACCCATGCGATGTTGCTTGATGCCCTTTCTGGTCAGCAAGATGAATATCAAGATTTATTTAATGACAACCGCATTACTTTCTCAGAAGCCATGGCGAAACTCTATCAACGCATTAATCCGCACATTGATATGGGACAACGCACGGCGCAAACTATCGGCGAAGAATTATTGGATTATCGCAACTACCTTGAATTGGAAGTAGAAGTTTTCCGTGGCGCGGACGGTTGGTTACGCGCAGAAAGTGGCGCATTATCGACCGGTGAAGCGATCGGAACGGGGATGTCGATTTTGTTGATGGTAGTACAAAGCTGGGAAGAAGAAAGTCGCCGGATTCGAGGTAAAGACATTGTACCTTGTCGCTTATTGTTCCTTGATGAAGCTGCACGTCTTGACGGTAAGTCCATTTCAACCTTATTTGAATTGTGTGAACGATTGGATATGCAACTCCTCATCGCCGCACCGGAAAATATTAGCCCGGAAAAAGGCACAACCTATAAATTAGTACGTAAAATCGCCGGTAACCAAGAACACGTTCATGTGGTTGGGTTACGCGGTTTTGGAGCAACGGAGTAGAGGACAAGTGCGGTTAAAAATGAAAGCATTTTTGACTGCACTTTTTTTATAGGAAACTCTCCACAATTTTAAGAATTATTCATTAAGGAACAAAAATGCACAATCTTATTCTCGCTATTTTCTGTAGCGTTGCTGTTTCTATTTTGCTCAAAGTCGCACGCAAGAAAAATATTATTATCGAGCAGGCGATTGCTTTTAACTATATTGTCGCCTTGTTATTGAGCTATTTTTTGCTAAAACCGAACTTTAAAGGATTGGAATTTACGGATTATATCGCACAAAGCGATAGCATGCCGATTTTCTTGGCATTAGGATTATTATTACCGAGCGTATTTATTATTATGTCAAAAGCGGTTGAATTTGCCGGTATAGTTCGTTCTGATGCAGCTCAGCGCTTATCTTTATTTTTGCCGATTTTGGCAGCGTTTTTTATTTTTAACGAAGCCTTAAGCCACTCAAAATTAATTGGCGTTATATTGGCATTTATCGGTTTGTTTTGCTTGTTAAGTAAACCGAACGAGCAAAGATCGGTCAATTTTAAAGGTACTTTGGCGTTAATTGGCATATGGTTTGGTTACGGCATTATTGATATTTTGTTTAAACAAGTGTCAAAGAGCGGTGGTGCGTTCCCGACAACCTTGTTTATAGCATTTTCACTCGCCGCTTGCGTGATGTTTATTTATTTGCTTCTTAAAAGAGCACAATGGCGGGTAGCAAGTTTTGTCGGTGGGGTTATTTTAGGGGTATTAAATTTTTTCAATATTTTGTTCTACATTAAGGCTCATCAAAGTTTTAGCGTAAATCCGACATTAATATTTGCCGGAATGAATATTGGGGTGATTTGTTTGGGTACCATCACCGGTGCATTAATTTTTAAAGAAAAAATCAGCAAAATTAATGGAGTAGGAATCGTGTTCAGCCTTACGGCTATTTTCTGTTTGTATTATTTAGATAAAATTTTGGCTTAGATTTGAGAAAGACTATGCAAAAAAACGATTTTAGTTTTTTTATTTATGACTACGAAAGTTTTGGTGTAAACCCGGCGACGGATCGTCCGGCACAATTTGGCGGTATTCGCACGGATAAAGATTTTAATATCATTGGTGAACCGATAATGCTTTATTGCAAGCAAACCAATGATTATTTACCTTCTCCGGAAGCCGTGATGGTTACGGGGATCACACCTCAAGAATGTAATGAAAAGGGGATTTCCGAACCGGAATTTGCGGAAAAGATTTTGACCGAGTTTTCTCAGCCCAATACTTGCGTAATGGGTTATAACAACATTCGTTTTGATGATGAAATGACGCGCTATACTTTTTATCGCAATTTTATTGATCCTTATGAATATAGTTGGAAGAATGGCAATTCCCGTTGGGATTTATTAGATTTAGTGCGAGCTTGCTATGCGTTACGCCCGGATGGAATAAATTGGGCATTTGATGAAAGCGAGATGCCAAGTTTTAAATTAGAAAAGCTAACCAAAGCTAATGGGATTGAACACGAGAATGCTCATGACGCTATGGCTGATGTTTATGCAACTATTGCTATGGCAAAATTAATTAAACAAAAACAGCCTAGATTATTTCAATATTTCTTTGAAAATCGAGGCAAAAGGGACGTAGAAAAACTCATTGATACGGCAGAAATGACACCGTTAGTTCATGTTTCGGGTATGCTTGGAAATTATCGTGGTAATTGCACGTGGATCGCACCCTTAGCTTGGCATCCTACCAATCAAAATGCTGTAATTGTATGCGATTTAACTGGTGATATTGATAATTTATTAGCAAAAAGTGCGGATGAATTAAGAACGGATTTATATACTAAAAAATCTGAGTTAGATGAAAGGGAAGTTCCATCCGTTCCATTAAAACTTGTACATATTAATAAATGTCCGATTCTTGCGCCGGCCAAAACCTTATTACCAGAAAATGCAGAGCATTTAAGTATAGATCGTCAATTATGTTTAGAAAATCTAGCTAAGCTACGTTCATCTTTTGATATTCGTGAGAAAGTCATTGATATTTTCAGCGAAGAACGTGTGTTCGAGCCTAGCGACAATGTGGAAACTGAACTTTATAACGGTTTTTTCAGTAATGCCGATAAAAACAATATGGCGATATTACGCCAATTATCAGCGGAAAAATTAGCCGAACATGGATTAGCTTTTGAAGATAAACGCATAACTGATTTATTATTTCATTACCGTGCACGACATTTCTATAAAACTTTAACGCGTGCGGAGCAAATAAAATGGCAGAAATATCGTCAACGTAAATTAGAGCAAGGTTTGATTGATTTTGAGAACAGCTTAAAACAACTTGCGAATGAAAATGTTGATAATCCAGAAAAACTGTTTTTGCTACAACAGATTTATGAATATGGTGCAAAATTACTAGATTAATTTAGTGACAGTATCACAATAAAATAGGTTCTAAAAAATGAAAGCATATTCAGAAAATGAATATGCTTTTTAGTTTTAAGCTCCATAGATTTTTGTATTAGCAGAAGACTACCGCACACCAGTCAAAACCCATCAAGCACCTCTACAAAGCTCAGACATAACTATATACCCTCCCTCAAAAGATGGCGAACGCAGACATCCCGAGAAAGTCGGTTGTGCACAGGGTTATCTGTGCAACCACACAGAATAAGACCAGCGTCAATGCCTTGACGGGGATACAGGTGAAATTCAAGAGGGTATAAGAACGCCCGTTTGTAGTTATTGCGATGAATTACGTATTAGCATTAGAGGGTCTTTAGTTCGCGTTGATGGCAATCCTAGTAGATTCGGGAAAGTCGAAAATTTACTTGGTTTTACTGATGTTGATGGCTGTATTAATTGCTTCAATAACGTACTCCATAAGTTAGGCTTGCCGCTTTTTACCCGTTGCACTGAAATTTTTCATTTACAGGGTAAAGATGGCGAAAAAGTCAAAAAGACTTCTAACGGTGCAATCATTAAAAGAATGGATATTACAACTAATAAATCTGTAGGTTCAGGTAATGAGCGCACATTTTTAAAAGCATTATCACAAATTCGGTATAGAAATTCGATTGGACGTTTGCACACTAACGGTTTAACTGCTGACTGGTTGTCTGCAAAAGGTAACGCTAACCTAATCTATCCTAGCTGTTACATCAAACACGAAGAAATGAAGTTACATTCTTACGACAAAATAAAAAATAAATTTGGCGAATCATCCAAAGAGTTTAGCTATTACAAAAAAGTGTTTGATTATTGTGAAGAAAATGGCGTAGTGCGTTTTGAGCAAAAATTAAAATCTCGCTATTTACAAAGAGAAAATCTTTGTTATTGGGGGTTAAGTGATTTCTCAAAGTTAGAAAAGATTCAAGAGGATTTTTGCGATATGTACAAAAAATTAAGCGTAAACAAGATAGAACTTGAAACAATCGCAGAGCAATTAGTATCGCAAGGCGTTGTAGATACGCTGCGTAAAGCTAACACATCAGCTTTTTATGCTATGCGTTGGTCTGCCGGTGAGGATTTAAGTAATTTACCAATAGCAACATTTAAACGCCATAGAGCTAATTTAAGAAAAATCGGCATTGATATAGCTACCCCCTGCGATACAGAAAAATTTCAAGCAGTTCGTGTTATATCTTGTGAACAAATTATGGTTAGACCGTTTAAAGCACCCGATTTTTATCAATATCCAAGCAATTTACGTTTAGTTGCTTGATTAACCAAGAGGAAATTAAAAAATGCGTACAGGCTTTTATATTATAGGTAAGTTGTTAGGTTATCGTAATGACGCTTTCACGAATCGTGATACAGGCGAGGTAAAAGACAAACATATTTTAGGGGTTCAATTAAATGAACCTGACGGCTTTGGCGGTTATAACTCGACAACCCAAGAAGTTAAAGTCAATGACCGTGTGATTAATGAGGCATTTAAAAATATGGTTGAACGTTTTAAAGGTAAATCGGTGATGATTTTAGTCAATCCGCGCGAATGGGCAATGGAAGGCGGTCGCAAGGGGATTACCTATAATTTTGATGAAAATTCATCAATCGAAGAAGTTAAATCGTGAAGTGATTTTGTAGCGTAGCACTTAATTCTCCGGCTGCGTTACTTTTTTAATTTATGCTTAAACTACTGATGTTATATGGCGTATTAACGCTATATAAAAAGATAAGGAACAAAAAAATGAAAGAGTTTTTATTTATTGCGTTTGCGTCAATGATAGGCTTTTTAATGGGGTCTTTTATTTTGTTCTCATTGATTTTGGTGATGTAGTTTATGGCTGATTATATTTTGCGTGTAGAGGGTTGTAATAAAACAACAAATTCCTGTGCGCCGTTAGATTTGAAATTGTCGCAAGAAGAGGTCTCCAAACTACAACTTGCGACAAGTTCAAAGGGTGAAACCGTTAATTACGCCGATTATACGGAGTTTTGGGCGGTTTCTTTTTCAATCACACTCTCATTTTGGTTGCTTGCTGTCGCCTGTGGCGCAGTGTTACGCATACTAAGAAGAGGGTAATTAAAAGGTAATTTTATTATGTCAAACAAAGTTAAACAATCATTAAAAACAATTGCAACATTAGGCATGTTAGCGTTGGTTTCTGCTAATACTTATGCCGCAGGTTTGGGCGATATTGGTGCAAATATTGATTTTTCTGACGGAAAGGCGGCAGTGATTGCAGTAACGACTGCGGTCGCAGGCTTTTTAGTCATTGGTCTTGCTGCCCGTACTGTCTTAGGTTTCTTTAAACGTATCTAAGGATAAGCCCGCAGAAAAATGCCCGTTTGCGCCCGCAAGTTATGAGGACGCGGACGGGTATTTTTTTAGGGCTAAGGAAGTGGTATGAGTTGGGAAATGTTATTTTTTGCATGGGGTATGTTATGTGCTTATGTGGTTGTGCGTGGATTAAGCGGCTAGTGCTGAGTGTATTGTTACTGTTGTGTTATTCAAATTCTTATGCTGCGGCGTCTTGGTCGTCTGTGGGGTTTTGGTATAGCTCCAAAAATCCGCCGTTTATGTCAGATGAGAAAGGGGATTTTCGAAATGTGTGCAGTCTTAGTCAATTTAGCGGAGCGAGGCGGTTTACTGATGGTGATGATACGGCAAAGCGTCAGCATATGAAGATGGTTATTACGGATTACAGTATTGTTTATAACTATGGACATAAAAAACTTGAAGACGGTAAGCATTTTGGTTTGGATAGTCAATTTACCTATGCGGAAAAATTAGATTTTAGTTCGTCGTTAAAATACGGTTATAGACGCACGCTTGTTGATGGGTTGGCTATGGCATTAAGTAAAGGGAATTGTGATGTGGCTGGCGCGATTTTGGATACATTAAATAACGGTAAACCTGAAAAATGTAAAGATGATAAAGAGTGTGTGTTTTTAAAAAACGGTGATGACGCTTGTATTATAAATTCCGATGGGTCGTCCTATTGCAACTGGGATGGACCTGCCGAGAGATGTGATGAAAACGGGGAGAATTGTTCAATTGTTATTGGGAATAAAAACACGGGGTCATTAAATGATTATGCGTCGAGCGAACAGAAAGATAAAACAAAACCGAACGAACAACCGCCGAGCGATAACAATCCGAAAGACCCGAACAGCGGGAATAGTAGCGGGTCGGATTCCGGTTCGAATTCAGGCGGTCAAGGTTCAGGTGGGAGTAGTAAAGGTGATTCAGACAAAGGCGGAGAGAAAGAGGGAAACGGAAAAGGCGATAAAGGCGATGGCAAGGGTTCAGGCGGTCAAGGTGGAACAGGTTCGGGAAACGGTAAGGGTGACGGCGAAGGCGATGACGAGGGCGACGGAAAGGGAAAAGTGACTTATCCCGAGTTGGAACAGTTTAATATTGAAAAAGCCTTACGCGATTTAAAAAATAAAATGAGTGGTTTTGTTGGTGATGTCTCTATGCCAAGCGGGAGTTGTGAACCGTTTACGTTCACGGTCTTTGGAAAATCCGAAACGGTCAATATGCATTGTCAAATTATGGATAGGGCGCGTCCTATGTTTGAGGCGTCTTTTACGATGGTTTGGGGCGTATTGGCGTTATTAATTGTGTTGTCAGCGTAAGGGGGAAGAATGGGTGCATTAATTTCATTTTTATCAAAAACATTCACAGGCGTACTGGGTTGGTTATTTAACGTTGTTGTCATTAAGTTTGTGATGTTTGGTTTAATATTTTTAGCCTTAACGGAAGTCGTACCGTTATTGATTCAAGTCTTTTTACCGGAAGATGCGAAAAATATTTCATCATTGCTATCTTCTGTTCCCTCACAAGTCGCTTATTTCCTGTCAATGTTTAAATTGGATTTAGGGATAAAAAGCGTGGTATCGGCATATGTGACCCGTTTTTTAATTCGTCGGATTCCGTTTGTAGGGTAGTTGGCTATGGCAATTTCTGCATATGTGGGTATCCCCGGTTCCGGTAAGTCTTATGAAGTGATGTTATCGGTCATTGTTGAACATTATAAAAAAGGGCGACGTATCGTCACTAATATCGAGGGCGTTGATGTACCACGCTTAATTGATTTTTGTCTTGAAGATAAGAAAGTTAAACGGGAAGCGTTGGGCGAGTTGATAAAAGTCAGTGATGAACAGTGCCAACAAGATGACTTTTTTCCATATAAGGGTTCAACCGATACGATATGTAAGGCGGGGGATTTAATTTGCCTTGATGAAATCTGGCGAATCTTTCCGACGGAGAAAATTAAGGAGAATCACCGTTCTTTTATTGCTGAACACCGACACTTCACGAATGAAGTCACGGGGCTTTGTTGTGATTTGGTCGTGATTAATCAGTCGGTATCAGCCATTCCCCGTTTTATTAAAGAGCGAATCGAAACCACGTTTTTAATGTCTCGGTTGGTTGCACTGGGTATGGGTAAGCGTTATCGGGTTAATGTTTATACGGGTGCGAAGACGACCAAATCAAATTTTGTTGCCCAGTATCAAAATAAATTTAATCCGAAAATTTTTGAACTTTACAAAAGCTTTGACGGGGTAAACGGTAAACAGACCACGATAGACGACCGACAAAACTTTTTAAAGTCCGGTTCATTTAAGTTGATGATAACGGCGATAGTCGTGTTGTTTTCCTGTAGTTATTATCTTATTCAAGATTATTTTCCGTCCTCAAATCAAGTTGAAGAACAGGAAATTAGTCAATTTGATAAATCAGAGAGTAAACAGATTCAATCTAAAACGGCTCAAGCCCTCTATGAAGAAATGGAAAATCAGACAGGACAAAATCAACAACCTGTCTTTTTATCTCAAATGTGGCGCATTACAGGTGAAATAGCGCGGGGCGGTGAGCATTTTGTTGTGTTGATGAACAATCAAGGTCATCTTCGCTTAGAGCCTAAACATCATTTTGAGGGAGAGGGACGGGCATTAAGTGGTGTGATTAATGGTGAACGGGTGACTTATTATTCAGGGGTGAAAAATGAAAAAGTATTGTTTTAGTATAATTTTTTTAGTGTGTTTGTCTTGTCGGGTATGGGCGATTAATGTGGATTTTAAACTCGACGCCGTACCGTTATCCAAAGCGATTGCGATGATTTATGATGACGTATTACAAAAGCCTTATATGCTTGACCCTGCGTTGGTCAATGACGATCGTTTAGTGAGTTTTAAAACGACCTCTGCGCAAGATTTTGAGCAATTCACCAAGCGTTATTTTACTAATATGAATATCCGTATTAGTACTAAAAACGGGGTTGATTATTTACAGTTAATGACACCTCAAAAAGTGCTTTATAAATACAAACCCGTTTATCGCACACCGGAAGAATTAGCGAGCGTGGCGACGGATAAATCGGCAGTATCGTTTACCTCAGATTATCTTTTTTATGACGCAGAACCGGAACAAGTGGCGAAATTTAAACAGATGATGGCGAACGCAGATATTCCAAGAAAGTCGGTTGTGCTACGGGGTTATCTGTATGCAACCACACAGAATAAGACCAGCGTCAATGCCTTGACGGGATTAGTTAATTTACTGACTGGAAAACTGAATTATAAATTTGAGGCGAACGTTTCTCAAGGTTACTTAAGTCTGTCAAGCAGTACCTTGACCGCACTTTTACCGCTTTTGGATAGTTCGAGTGAATATCGGCAGTTGTCTAGTCCGATTAGTAAAACCCTATCCGGAAAACAAGTCACCCTTAAAGTTGGTAGTAGTACGCCCGTGTTAAGTGGGACGACAACCAACGACGGGATAGTAACACAAAACATTGAATATCGTGATAGTGGGTTAGTTTGGCGAATCACTCCGACGGTGTTCGCCAATCGGGTTGAACTGGATTTTTATCAATCTGATAGTACCTTTAAAGCGACGGAAACGGGCGTCAATAATACCCCGACCTTAGACAACCGAAGTCTGACGACGACAGTATCAATGCGCTCCGGCGACGTGGTTGTGCTTGCGGGCTACGGGTTGGACGAAAAGACGAAAAAGTCTGAAGGTTGGGGCTTTTTGTCGGGTAAGTCTGATACGATTAATCGTAGTGATTTTGTGTTATTGCTACAAGCCATTGTTGAATAAATAATAAATAAACCCAAAATGGAGACCCTCTCAGAAGCAATGCAACTTGTTGCGTTGTTCTGAAAGGGTCCAACAACTGGAGCGTAGCGAAAGGCGTTAGTAAAAGAACCTAATCACAGACGATAAATAGGAAAAGACAACGGAAAGAAAAGACCCACGACACAAGAGAATAAGCGGATTTAAAGCCAAGCGAGAGCGCAAGGACAGCCCAACGGAAAACGCCTAATCACAGAGACTGGAGAAATTAAGTAAGTGTCGGGGTAAAAACCGCCCGAACGGAGAGAAAAACAGAGGAGATAAAAAAACACAAGAAACAGCATAGATAACAAACACACGAACGAATCCCTAAAGTAAAACCAATCCCGACACACTGACACCCATACCTCATCTTAAATCCCGTCATCATATGTAAAAAACATCACAACGTCACAAAGCATATTTTATAAGATTAAAAAACGAGGGAGATTATTCATCAAAACCTGTCAGATTTTACGTAGCGTATCTTGACAAAACACTGACAATTAATCTTAACCATTCAATAAATTACACTGACAAGGCGTTACAACGTTTAAAAATCGCTTTATTTGTCCTGTTTAAGTAGTATCTGTGACTTGTGTATAAGTCTGTGATTTCCTTAACCCGTAGTTTTTGCTCACCTTATCACTAATTTCGCATAATGTATATTATGTTAAATAAAATATAAAAATGGAGTCACTTTTTTTAAAAAAAGTTATCTTTCTATGCTTTTTTATTCTGATAAGATTAGAAACTTTAATTTCAAGTTATTTAAGATATAAAATTGATGGAGATTTTTCATTGGTATTGAATTCTAAAATTCAATAATTAAATGAGAATAATTTATTTTATTTTTCACTTTTAAAATTAATAGGTTACAAAGATAAAATCAAAATATATCTTGAAAATTCTCATTTATCTATTTAGAATGTGTTGGTTCATTATTTATTGATCAAACGGAAAGGAGTTAGTTATGCTGAATCAAGCAATTACAGATAGATTAAACGAACAAATTAACTTAGAGTTCTACTCTTCCAATGTTTATCTACAAATGAGTGCATGGTGTTCAAAGCATGGTTATGAAGGTGCTGCGGCCTTTTTACTTCGTCATGCAGACGAAGAGCTAGAACATATGCATAAATTATTCCAGTATGTAAGTGAGACCAGCGGTATGCCACTTTTGGGTAAAATTGAAGCACCGAAAAACGATTACTCATCACTAAAAGAGGTATTCGAAATTACGTTAGAACACGAAAAACTTGTCACTGCAAAAATTAATGAATTAGTTGAGGTAACTTTTGCAAATAAAGACTACTCTACATTTAATTTCTTGCAATGGTATGTGGCTGAACAACATGAAGAAGAAAAATTATTTAATAGTATTATTGATAAATTTAATTTAGTCGGACAAGATGGGCGTGGTTTATATTTTGTCGATCGTGATTTGGCAACTTTATAATAGATAGGAGATATAAAATGTTATCAACAAATGTCGTAAAACTATTGAATGAGCAAATGAATTTGGAATTTTATTCTTCTAATTTGTATCTTCAAATGAGTGCATGGTGTGAGCAGCAAGGTTTTGAAGGTACAGCTAAATTCTTATCTGCGCATGCGGCAGAAGAAATGCAGCATATGCGCAAATTATTTACTTATTTAAATGAGACCGGTGCATTAGCTATTATTTCTGCGATTGAAGCACCACCACACGAATATAAATCACTAAAAGAAGTGATTGAAATTACTTATCAACATGAAAAATTAATTACCGGTAAAATTAATGAATTAGTAGGTCTTACTTTTGAAGAAAAAGACTACTCAGCGTTTAATTTCTTACAATGGTATGTAGCTGAACAACACGAAGAAGAAAAACTTTTTAGCAGCATTTTAGATAAATTAAATCTTCTTGGTGAGGATGGTAAAGGTTTGTTCTTAATTGATAAAGATTTAGGTAATCTTGCAGGTTCGGAAAGCTAGAATGATTTAATTGAAAAGCTCGGTTTCCCGAGCTTTTTAGTTTTACCACTTTTCTACCGCTGTTTTATCTGAATCTCTCACTTCAATCCAGCGCTCTCCCCTGTTGGTCTGCTCTTTTTTCCAAAATGGTGCTTTTGATTTAAGATAATCCATAATAAATTCATTAGCCCGATAAGCCTCGCCACGATGTGCCGAGGCCACACCAACCAAGACGATCTCATCGCCGGTATGTAATACTCCAACACGATGAATAACTGCTATCCGCTGAATATCCCAACGTTGTTTAGCTTCCGATACAATTTCCTGCAATGCTTTTTCTGTCATAGCAGGATAATGTTCCAAATAAAGACTTGATATATCATCACCTAAATTTAGATCTCGTACTTTTCCTACAAAAATAACGACTGCCCCAACGGAGTATTGTTCTGAAAGCCATTGGTAAACTGCATTTTGATCAAATTCCTCTTCTTGCACAGAAATCCGGATATTGTTCACGCTGTTATCCTCCTGTTACCGGAGGAAAAAAAGCAATTTCATCACCGGATTTGACCGCACTTTCAAGCGGACTTAAAGTTTGATTAATCGCGACAAGTAATTTTTCTTTTTCTAATGCTAACTTCCATTTATCGCCTTTTAGAGAAAGGTGCCGACGTATGGCTTCTGCACTCGCAAACTCTCCTTCCAGCTCAATTCCATCCTGTCCAATAATTTCACGTGTCTGACCAAAAAATAATACATGTATCATCTATTTCTCCGTTAAAAAATGACCTGATTTTCCACCGCTCTTTTCAAGTAAGCGAACTTGCGAAATAACAATATCTTTTTGTATTGCTTTACACATATCATAAATGGTCAGTGCGGCTACACTTGCTGCTGTTAGAGCTTCCATTTCTACCCCAGTTTTTCCAGTGAGTTTACAAAGGGATTCAATACGAATTTGGTTTGTTTCAATCAGAGGTTCTAGGCTTATTTCTACTTTTGAAAGGAGTAAAGGATGACATAATGGAATCAGTTCCCAAGTACGTTTTGCGGCTTGAATGCCTGCAATACGTGCAGTAGCAAATACATCACCCTTATGATGTTGCCCGTTTAGAATCATACTTAATGTTTCTTGTGACATGGTCACCAGGGCTTCGGCACGCGCCTCGCGTATGCTTTCGGTTTTGCAGGATACGTCTACCATATTGGCTTCACCCTGACTATTGATATGAGTAAATGTTGTCATAATTAAAAGTGCGGTTAATTTTGAAAAAGTTTTGGAGTTTTATCCGCCAATTGAGGCAAGGTGGTTACGCACACCACTATCACCTTGGTGTAAATAATGGTGTTCACGTTTACTTTGTAAGGCGGCGAAAATTCGAGCTTGTAAAAGTGATTGATGTTCATTGGATTGTAATAAATCACGCAATTCAATGCCTTCTTCACCAAATAAACAAAGGTGCAATTTTCCTTTTGAGGATACCCTTAAGCGATTGCAGCTCGCACAAAAGTTCTTTTCATAAGGCATAATTAAACCGATTTCTCCCTTATAATCAGGATGTTTAAATACCTTTGCAGGCCCGTCCGTTAGAGATTTTCGCTGTTGTTGCCAACCTTGAGCGATTAACTTATCGGCAAGAACTTTCCCAGAAATATGATAGCGATGGAAAAAATTATCCATCTCTCCTGTTTGCATCAGCTCAATAAAACGCATTTGAATCGGACGGGTTTTCACCCATGCGAGAAATTGATTAAATTCAATATCATTTAAATTTTTCATTAATACCGAATTAACCTTGATTTTCTCATAGCCTACTTCAAAAGCACGTTCAATTCCACGCATGATTTCTTCAAATTTATTAATACCGGTAATTTGCTGAAACATTTTGGGGTCGAGGCTATCCACGCTCACATTAATGGAAGTAATACCCGCGCGTTTCCAAGCATCGACATCTTTCGCCATACGATAACCGTTTGTGGTCAACGCAATTTGATTGATACCTTCGATTTGGGCAATATTTTCGGCAATCGCAAGAAAATCTTTACGTAAAGTCGGTTCACCACCGGTTAAACGGATCTTTTTCGTCCCCATATTGGCAAAAGCCTGTGCGACACGGCTAATTTCGCTTAATGTGAGAAAACTGGGTTTGTTTGCTTCCGGTTGATATCCGTTTGGTAAGCAATAGTTACAACGGAAATTACATTGATCGGTAATCGATAGCCTTAAATAATAGTAGGTACGTTGGAATGCATCAACTAAACACGAGCCGCCTACGTTTTTTATAGGAATTGATTGCATGAGACACCTTTCTAAAATGGAGAGGACAAGCCGTTTCCAGCTTATCCCTGAATAACAAACATCGTTATTGGCATTGCCGTCATATTCTGCTTGGGAACTTAGACTAAACAAGCTCGGAGTTATGCGATAAAATGTTTTCGGCATTTTAAAAGATTCTTGTTGAAAAACGCAATGAATTCATTTGAACTTCGCTGCAAATTCAGTAAATTCCTTTAAATTTATTATGTAAAAAAATATATAATGACTAATAAGTTAATTAATTTTAGGTAGAAAAATTCCATGTCAGATTTCATCCCACTGAATCAATATCAATATTTAAATGATCTACGCATTGTCGCTATTGGCGGCGGGCACGGTTTAGGGCGGGTAATGTCTGCGTTGAGTTTTATGAAAGAACGACTAACCGGTATCGTTACCACCACGGATAATGGCGGCTCAACTGGTCGCATTCGTTTACAGCAAGGCGGGATTGCTTGGGGTGATCTGCGAAATTGTTTAAACCAAATCATTACTGAACCGAGTACCGCCTCGGCCTTATTTGAATATCGTTTTAGCGGTCAAGGAGAATTGTCAGGCCATAACTTGGGTAATCTAATGCTAAAAGCGCTCGAAAATATGCATGTTCGTCCGCTTGATGGTGTAAACCTCATTCGAGATTTATTACGCGTTAAATCCTATTTAATTCCTATGTCTGAAAGCCCCGTTCATCTTGCCGCAAGCCTTGGCACAGGATCCAGTATTGTAGGTGAAGTGAGTATTGATAATTTAACCGAAACACCACAATCATTATTTCTTATTCCACTGGTTCAAGCAACACCGGAAGCCATTCAAGCAATTGAGCGGGCTGATGTTATTTTATTCGGTCCGGGAAGTTTCTTAACCAGTATTATGCCTCCTCTGCTTTTATCTGATATTGGTAGCGCAATTCGCACAAGTATGGCGAAAAAAATTTTTATTGATAATTTAGGCATAGAATTAGGTACTGCTGCTACCCTTTCTTTAGCTGAACGTATTCACTGGATTCATCATACCGTCGGTGCAACTATTCTTGACGGGGTGATTACGCCTATACAAGAAAAAAGTGCGGTCAATATTTCAAACATTTCCTCCGTAAAAATACTTGAAAAACGCTTGAACGCGGATGATATCAGTTACCGCCACGATCGAACATTGTTGGCAAAAGCCATTGATGAAATGTTGGAAGAACTAAATTAAGTTTAACCGCACAATTTAAACGTAAAAAGTGCGGTCAATATTGCGATTATTTTGTCACAAATACATAAACATTGGTGAAACCGCTTTCTTTCAAATATAAGGCTTGTAGCTTGCTCATCACGCCTCGCTCACAATACAACATATAATTTTTGCTTTGGTCAAGCGAGCTAAATTGTGACGAAAGTTTATAAAACGGCATTTGGATGACTTCGTAACGATCCGATTTAAACGGCTTTTCATCGGTTTCTTCGGGGCTACGAATATCTAAAATAATGTCGTTTTCACCTAACTCTGAAGCGGTATCAACTGCTACAACTTCTTTTTCCGTTTCTTCTGCGATTTGACGAATATCTAAATATTGCGCATTTTGTACCGCACTTTCTAAAATATCGAAATTAAAATTGCCTTCTTCCGTCAGGATTTTCTCACGCACGGCTTTAATAGTTGGATTTTTTGAAATAACGCCACAAAATTCCGGCATAGATTTTGCAATATCATCGGTGCCGATTTGTTTTGCCATCGCAATAATTTGTTCTTTATCATGAGTGATAAGCGGGCGTAACACCAAAGCATCGGCAGCTTCATCAATCAAGCGTAAATTGGTTAAAGTTTGACTGGATACTTGTCCCAGTGCTTCACCGGTCACAATGGCTTCAATGTTAAAACGCGCCGCCACCTTACTTGCTGCCCGTACCATCATACGTTTTAAAATTACCCCCATTTGGCCATTATCAACTTTTTCTAAAATTTCGCCGACAACGCGTTCAAAATTGATCGCAATAAAACGTACTTTATGAGAGGCGCTATAACGTTGCCAAATATGATAAGCCATTTGTTTTACGCCAATTTCATGCGCTGCACCGCCAAGATTAAAGAAACAATAATGCACACGTGAACCTCGGCGAACCAACATATAACTTGATACGCCGGAATCAAACCCACCGGAAATCAACGACAGCACATCTTCCTGTGTACCAATCGGATAGCCGCCTATACCAACATGACGGGCCTTAATCAACATCATTTTGTCATCTTCAATATCAATACGCACGGTAACATCAGGATTTTTTAACCGTACTTTTGCGCTTTCAATATGTTGATTTAAACCGCCGCCAATATAACGCTCTGCCTCAATAGAGCTGAATTTATGCTTACCTTTACGTTTTACCCGAACACAAAACGTCTTGTTTTGAAGTTGTTCTTTGACATCGGCAAGCGTGAGTTCAAAAATGTGGTGTAAATCGGTGAACGGCTTTTCTTCCACTTCCAAAAAATGATGAATGCCAGGAATACGTTGCAATAATGTAATTAATTCTTCACTATTCATTTCATTTTTTGACCGCACTTCAATGTAATCCCAGTGGCGTACCACAGCGGTTTCTTCATCATATTTTTGGAGAATATTGCGAATGTTACTGGTGAGAATTTTGGCGAAACGCTTACGCACGGTTTCGCTTTTAATCATAATTTCAGGGAAAAGTTTAACAATAAATTTCATAGGAATAGAATTTGATGAAAAATGGCGGATATTTTACGCAAAGCGAAAGAAAAGTCCACAAAGCAAAATCAAATGCGATTTTCTCATGCGTGTTTTTTTGAAATAAAACTTTAACATCCGATAAAATAAAGTAAAATGTCGCATATTTTCCATAAAAAGGAACACGAAATGGCTCGCAAAGCGGTAGCTTCACAAGATTTTGAAACCACCTTAATGCAATTGGAAAACATTGTTTCTCGTTTAGAAAGTGGTGAATTGCCTTTAGAAGAAGCATTAAAAGAATTTGAACAGGGAATAAAATTGGCACAGTTAGGACAAGAACGCTTACAGCAGGCAGAACAACGTATTCAAATTCTGTTGCAAAAAAGTGAAAACGCGCCTTTGAGTGATTACCAAGGAAGCGAGTAAAATGAACCAATTTATACAACAATCTAAGGATGTTCAACAGCGGATTAATTTGTTTTTAGCAACGCAATTCGATGAGATTGAAAGCTACGGTGCGCCACTACGTGATGCAATGAAATACGGTCTATTACTAGGGGGAAAACGAGTCCGCCCTTTTTTAGTCTATGCAACGGGAAAAATGCTCGGTGCCAATGAACAATCTTTAGATTATGCGGCGGCTGCAATTGAAGCTATTCACGCCTATTCCTTAATTCATGATGATTTACCGGCAATGGATAATGATGATTTACGCCGGGGACATCCAACCTGTCATATTGCTTTTGATGAGGCCACGGCAATTCTAGCCGGTGACGCATTGCAAAGCTTTGCCTTTGATATTCTGACCCAAACTCCTCATATTTCGACAGAACAAAAATTAGCGTTAATTCAGCTTTTAGCTCGCGCATCCGGTGTACAAGGTATGTGTTTGGGGCAAAGTTTGGATTTAATTTCCGAACATCAACAAATCAGCCTTGAGGAACTCGAAATTATCCATCGTAATAAAACCGGTGCATTACTTACCGCAGCCCTAAAACTGGGTTTTATTTGTTCTCCCCATTTTGCCGATCGCTCATTAGAACAATCGCTAACGGGCTATGCTGAAGCGATTGGGCTAGCCTTTCAAGTACAAGATGATATTTTAGACATTGAAGGCAACAGTGAAGAAATTGGTAAACGTGTCGGTTCGGATTTAACTTTGGGTAAAAATACTTACCCAAAACTACTAGGATTAGAGGGGGCAAAGAAAAAGGCACAGGATTTATACCAAACCGCATTATCCGAATTGGATAAAATCCCTTTTGATACCACCGCACTTCGTGCTTTGGCTAAATTTATTATTACAAGAAAAAATTAATTGATACCGTGTCACAAATTGAGTAAAAAAAGTGCGGTTAATAATCATAAATTTTGGGAATGACTAACATGAACAACTACCCTCTTTTATCCCTTATTAATTCACCGGAAGATTTGCGTCTTTTAAAGAAAAATCAACTACCACAACTTTGCCATGAATTACGCAGCTATCTTTTGGAATCTGTTAGTCAAAGCAGTGGTCATTTAGCTTCGGGGTTAGGCACGGTAGAACTTACCGTTGCATTACACTATGTGTACAAAACCCCATTCGACCAACTCATTTGGGATGTTGGGCATCAGGCTTATCCTCATAAAATTCTCACCGGTCGCCGTGATCAAATGTCCACGATTCGTCAAAAAGACGGTATTCACCCTTTCCCTTGGCGTGAAGAAAGTGAATTTGATGTATTAAGCGTAGGGCACTCCTCTACTTCTATCAGCGCAGGATTAGGGATCGCCTTAGCGGCAGAACGCGAAAATGCGGGGCGTAAAACCGTATGTGTGATCGGAGATGGGGCAATCACCGCAGGTATGGCGTTTGAGGCATTAAACCATGCGGGTGCATTACACACGGATATGTTGGTTATTTTAAATGACAATGAGATGTCAATTTCAGAAAACGTAGGCGCGTTAAATAATCACTTGGCGCGTATTTTCTCCGGTTCACTCTACTCTACACTTCGTGATGGAAGTAAAAAAATCTTAGATAAAGTGCCGCCGGTTAAAAATTTTATGAAAAAAACCGAAGAACATATGAAAGGTGTAATGTTCTCCCCCGAAAGCACACTGTTTGAAGAACTCGGTTTTAACTATATCGGACCGGTGGATGGTCACAATATTGATGAACTTGTCGCAACACTCACCAATATGCGCAACCTCAAAGGACCACAATTTTTGCATATTAAAACCAAAAAAGGCAAAGGCTATGCCCCTGCGGAAAAAGACCCGATTGGTTTTCACGGCGTACCCAAATTTGATCCGATTTGTGGCGAACTGCCAAAATCCAATGCAAAACCGACTTATTCTAAAATTTTTGGTGATTGGCTTTGTGAAATGGCAGAAAATGATCCAAAAATTATCGGCATAACACCGGCAATGCGGGAAGGTTCGGGAATGGTTGAATTTTCCCAACGCTTTCCGGAACAATATTTTGATGTTGCCATTGCGGAACAACATGCAGTAACTTTTGCAGCCGGTTTGGCTATTGGAGGGTATAAACCCGTTGTCGCCATTTATTCTACTTTTTTACAACGTGCTTACGATCAATTAATTCATGATGTAGCTATCCAAAATCTTCCGGTTTTATTTGCTATTGATCGTGCCGGTATCGTGGGAGCGGACGGACAAACCCACCAAGGTGCATTTGATTTAAGTTTTATGCGGTGTATTCCCAATATGATTATTATGACACCAAGTGATGAAAACGAATGCCGCCAAATGCTTTATACCGGATATAAATGCGGCAAACCGGCTGCGGTCCGTTATCCACGCGGCAATGCATTAGGTGTGGAATTAACGCCTCTGGAAATACAGCCTATCGGTAAAGCCCGTTTGATTCGGGAGGGCGAAAAAATTGCTATCCTAAATTTTGGCACATTGCTACCTGCTGCTCTAGAAGTCGCTGAAAAATTAAATGCGACGGTGGTAGATATGCGTTTTGTGAAACCGATTGATGTAAAAATGATTAATATCCTTGTACAAACCCACGGTTATTTAGTGACGTTAGAAGAAAATGCGATTCAAGGCGGGGCAGGATCAGCAGTAGCGGAAGTATTAAATTCATCGGCAAAACCGACCGCACTTTTACAACTCGGCTTGCCTGACTACTTTATTCCACAAGGTTCACAACAAGAAATGTTGCACGAGTTAGGGTTAGATGCCGAAGGAATTGAGAGTCAAATTCTTGCCTTTACAAAAGGCTAGGTATTGATGAAATTTTTTAGTCATTTTTTTGAAAAAATGTGAACTAACTCACAAAACAATAGTCTGATAAATTGCTAGTGCACTGCATATTTGCAGTTTTTTAAATTGTTATTTTTATTTTAAGACCTCCTCCGCTATTCAAATGGATAGCGGTTTTTTTTGCGTAAAGAATTTTATCAGGCTAAATAAAAGGAGGTTCCAAAGCCTCCCCTTTTCATTATAGTTGCTGATAAACCCTCATTGCATGAGCATCGGACATACTCGCAATATGATCACAAATCACACGCTTTTTCTGCTCATCCGGGGCACTTTGCCATTCTTCTGCGGTATGACGCGGTAAAAGGCGGATGGGATCGGATTCAAAAATTTGGAACATTTCTGTCAGCATCCTCTGCCCTTTGTATTCAATACGTTGCGTTTCAACATTACGAATGACATATTTCCAAACAAAATTTTTAAATACATCCAATATCATCACAACTTGCTTGGGTAATTCTGCGTTATAACGTAACAGCGGTTCGTCAAAATTATCCGTTATTGTCCAACGTACATGGGTAATGAAAAAGTTTACCAATGCACCAATAGCATTTTTTCGTTCAAAATGTTTTTCAGAGAAAAGCTCTCGGCTAATACGCTGAATATTTTTTTGTATCCACGGCAAAGGGATTTGCATCAATGCGCTATGTGCTTCTTGCCATTGGTGTTGATCGATCATTTTTGTCACTATCGCATCTTCTAAATCATGCACAGCATAAGCAATATCATCAGCCAATTCCATAATACTGCAGTCAAGAGATTTAAAGCGTGGTTTCAAAAACTCGATAGAATCCGACCGCACTTTTTGCATTGAAGTAAACAAAGTGCGGTCATTTTTAGACAAATTTTTTAATAACCAATTAAACATTGGTAAATCATCGCGAAACAGACCTTTTCCCGGTTTCCAGTCGCTGATTTTGATAAAACGAGCATCGGTTATGGTTAAATGAGGCAAACAGGCATATTGCGGTGAAGCCATATCTAAAATCGTTGGGTATTTAACCACGCCTAGAAGTGTCCGACGCGTTAAATTCATTCCTGCTTTTTCTGTGTAAGGTTCAAGTTTCGTCAAAATCCGAAAAGTTTGTGCATTACCTTCAAAACCGCCATTTTGATGCATCATAAAATTGAGTGCGACTTCCCCGCCGTGCCCAAAAGGCGGATGACCAATATCATGTGCAAAACAAAGACTTTCAATTAAATCATTGCTCGGTAGGAGTGGTTTGAGCTGTTTTTGTAATTCAGTTTGTGAGCAATTTACTTGATTTGATAAATGAGTGAACGTTTCCGCAAATTTGAGTTGAGCAACAAGGCTACTACCAATTTGTGCCACTTCAAGAGAATGGGTTAAACGAGTGCGATAAAAATCATTTTCGCCAATGGCGTGAATTTGCGTTTTTGCCTGCAAACAACGGAAAGCGGCGGAATGTAAGATTCTCCCTCGATCTCGGCGAAATGGCGGACGGTGATCTTTTTCTCGTGGCGGATCGGGAATAAATCGCTCAATCCAATCGGTAGATAAGGTATTTTTCATAGGCTTATACAAGTAAATAAATCATTTTAAACACTAACGGAGCAAGGATAGAACTGATAATGCCACAAAGTACTAAAGAAATCGAACTATAACTTCCTGCTTTGGGATGAATTTCCATACAGCTTACGGTTCCCAAAGCGTGAGAGATTGAACCGACAGATAAACCTATTGCCTCTTGGTGACGTAACCCTATTTTTTTCAAAATTAAATAACCAAAAATTGAACCTTGTAAACCCGCAACGACTACCCCTACTGCGGTTACGGCAGGAATTCCGCCTAAATGGGCTGAAACTTCCATCGCAATCGGCGTTGTAATGGATTTAGGTAGTACCGTAGCAACCATATCCGGTGTCGCCCCCAAAATTAGTGCAAGTATTGCTCCGGTAAACATAGAAAGAAGCGAAGCAAGGACAACAACAGAGAGAATAATACGCCACTGTTTTGCAATTTGTCTTAATTGTTCATACAACGGCAATGCAAGAGCTACAATACTCAGACTCAATAAATGGTTAATGGGGGCATTACCTTGCATATAGTCATCGTAAGGAATTTTTCCCATAACCAAAATCACCACTAAAATCAGTACGGTGAGAATAAACGAATTGAAAATAATTGATTTCCAACGTTTATTAATTTGTAGGGCAAGCCAAAATCCCAAAATTGTTAAAAAACTATAAAGATAAATGAAGTAATTCATAATTTGACTCTATTTAATGTATTTATTTTTCTACTTGTGTCGCACGTTTAGATAATACTTTCTTACGTTTATGGCGAAATGATTGGCGCTCAAACATCATATCCGCCACAATACCGATAAAAACGAGCGTAATACAGGTGCTGAGAACATTTGGAATAATCAAAATATTCATTTGCGCCCATAATAAATCGGAATACTTAATAATTCCCACACTCACGGGAACAAATAAAACCGCCATAAAATGAATCAATAAACTTGCACCAAAATAAATCCATTCCAAAGGAATGATTCTCGTCGTCAAGCCAATAAAAAGTAATAGCAATCCCCAAATACTACCGGGTACACTAACTGGGATAAAAGACGCAATTTGATTGCCGAGATAAAGCATGATGTAAAGAATTAATAAGGAACGAACCAAAAGAAACAACTTGTATAACATCTTTGTCCTTTTAAATTTTTTCGATAAAACTTCAAAATTATTTTACGCCGTTTTCCCGAACTCTTGCTACCCTTTTTCTTTAAAAACACCGGAATTTATGCGTTTGATCAAAAACAACAATTATGCTTCATTCAGTTTGGAATTTGATATAATAGTCGCTTAGTTTTACTCGGCATAATAATTTTTAGCCACTCGCCGACTTATCTTTCAAGAACGCTATGATTAAAAATATTGTCATTTTAATTTCATTACTTTTTTTAACCGCACTTTCTGCCTATTCTCATCCCCTCAATAGCTGTCTCGTGGTAGGAGTTAGTGACGGGGATACGATCACCTGTCTTATGATTGGAAACAAACCGATCAAAGTGCGTTTGGAAGAAATTGATGCGCCGGAAAGAAATCAACCTTTTGGGAAAAAATCAAAACAACAGCTTTCAAATTTAATTTACAAACGTATGGTCACCTTAAAAATAACCGGCCAAGATCGCTATAAACGCACACTGGCAACCGTTTATTCCAACGGAAAAAACATTAATCTTGAAATGGTAAAATCCGGTATTGCTTGGGCATATCGTCAGTATCTTCGCCACCCCGTTTATTTATACGCTCAACAAAAAGCGCAAATACAACGATTAGGATTATGGGCTGCGCGTTCCCCCATTCCACCGCATGAATGGCGTAAACAGGAGAAAAAATATGGCTTTTGATTATCAATCATTTAAAGAAAATTTTCCTTATTTTGGAAAAACAAATGCTACCGTATATTTGGATAATGCCGCGACAACATTAAAACCTAATGTATTAATTGAACGCACGATTGAATTTTATGCCTCCGCCGGTTCGGTTCATCGTAGTCAATATGATGCGGAGCAAACCGCTCAATATGAACAAGCCCGCACGCAAGTAAAACGACTGATTAATGCGGAAGATGAAAAGGCTATAATTTGGACCTCGGGCACCACCCATGCGATTAATTTAGTGGCAAATGGATTATTGCCACATCTAAAAGCGGGCGATGAAATCTTGATTAGCCAAGCGGATCATCATGCCAATTTTGTTACTTGGCATGAAACCGCCCAAAAGTGCGGTGCAAAAATTCGAATTTTGCCTATTTTAGATAATTGGCTCATTGATGAAATCACATTAAAAAATGCCCTCAATGAACGCACAAAGCTGGTGGCGTTAAATTTTGTTTCAAACGTCACCGGCACAGAACAGCCGGTTAAACGCTTGATCCGATATATCCGCCAATCCAGCAATGCACTTGTTTTAGTCGATGCCGCACAAGCGATTAGCCATATTAAGATTGATCTACAAGATCTTGATGCGGATTTTCTCGCTTTCTCCGCCCATAAGATCTATGGCCCGAACGGAATTGGCGTGTTAAGCGGAAAACTGACCGCACTTTCACAGCTTCAACCGCTCTTTTTCGGTGGCAAAATGGTAGATCGCGTGTCAGCAGAAAACATTACCTTTGCAGATTTGCCCTATCGTCTTGAAGCCGGTACCCCCAATATCGCAGGCGTAATTGGCTTTAATGCGGTATTGGATTGGTTACAACAATGGAATTTTGACTCCGCTGAACAACACGCCGTCACCTTAGCGGAATCTATAAAAGTGCGGTTAAAAAATTATGCAAATTGTCGATTATTCAATTCTCCACAACCGAGCTCCATTGTGTGTTTCGTCTTTGAGGGGATTGATAATTCGGATCTTTCTACATTACTCAGCGAACAAAATGTTGCATTGCGAGTGGGAGAACATTGTGCACAGCCCTATTTAACAAGACTTGGAGAACGAACGACCTTACGCCTCTCTTTTGCCCCTTACAATACGCCTGAGGATGTGGCACAATTCTTTGTCGCACTAGATAAAGCCTTGGAACTCTTACAATGATCGAACAATTAAAACTAGCAACAAACTGGGAAGAACGTTACCGCCTTATTATTCAAGCGGGCAAAAATTTGCCCCGTCCAAGTGATAATGAACTAGCTAATATGCAATCAATTAGCGGTTGTGAAGCACAGATGTGGTTTCAAATTATCCCCAAAAATGACCGCACTTTTCAATTTAACGCCTTCAGTGAAGCCCGTATTATGAACGGTTTACTGTGGATTTTGCTTGAAAAAATTAATGGTAAAACAGCAAATGCGCTACGAGAATTTGACCTCACCGCCTTTTTTACCGAACTCGGTATTGCACAACGATTAAGCGAAACCCGCTTAAACGGCTTAAATCAAATTGAACAACAGCTAAAACAACTATGTACTTAATTGAAACTTTCTTCAAATTGACCGCACTTGAGAATGACATTATGGAGCAAAGCCGTTTGCTTAATAATGTTATCGATCAATGGCGTTATAACGGTCAAATTATCGGGCGTGAAATTCCGCTCTATTTAGCAGAGGAAAATGATAAACAAGGTTTTGCAATGCGTGTCATTTGCCCCGAACAAAACAGCCTTTTTCCGCAAAATAATAATATAGAAGTCAATCAAGCATTAGCAAATGCAGAAAAATTCGGGCTGATTTTTGATGGTTTTCAACTGATTGGGGATGACTTCAATAGCGATCAAACCGCTTCAAATTGCCATCCTGCGTGGCAAATACTTTATACGACCCACTTACAAAGTTGCTCTCCCATTCATAGTGGAGAAAATTTTTCCCCAATCCCGCTTTACAAACAGCTTCAATATCATCCGCACTTGAGCCAAGATGTGATTAAATGGCAAGAAAACTGGCAAGCCTGCGATCAATTACAAATGAACGGCTCTACATTGGAACAAGCGGCTTTACAAGAAATTGCCGATCATCAAAGCACGCTCGCTAAACATGGTCGCTACTTAGCGCAAGAAATCGAAAAAATAAATAATATTCCAACCTACTATTATCTCTATCGTGTAGGCGGCAAATCTCTTGAAAATGAGCAACACCGTCACTGCCCTGAATGTGGTGGTAACTGGATGTTAAGCGAATCCATCTTTGAGATATTTCATTTTAAATGTGAGCAATGTCGATTAATATCAAACATTTCGTGGAATTTTTTATAAATAGGAAAAAGAATAATGAACAAGCAAGATAACAGTTTAACATCACTTAAACTCGGGCAAAAAACTGAATATGCCAACGAATATGACCGCGCTTTATTACAATCCGTGCCACGTGCTTTGAATCGTGATGATTTAGGTATAACCCAAACTCAGCCTTTCAGCATAGGCGCGGATATTTGGACAGCCTATGAAGTTTCATGGCTTAATGAAAAAGGTTTGCCACAAGTCGCGATTGCGGACATTTATTTGGATCAGCAAAGCCAAAATTTAATTGAATCCAAAAGTTTTAAACTTTATTTAAATAGTTTTAACCAAAGCAAATTTATCGACTTCAAGCAGGTAGCGCAAGTGATGCAACAAGATTTAACTGAATGTGCGCAAGGTGAAGTAAAAGTGCGGTTAAATCCCCTTCCGTTTTATCAAGCACAAAAAATTGATCATTTACAAGGCGATTGTATTGACGGGCAGGATATTGAAATCACCAATTATGAATTTAATCCCGATTGGTTGAAAGATTGTGTTTCAAATGAAAGGGTGGAAGAATATCTTGTCAGCCATTTATTAAAATCAAATTGTTTAATCACCAATCAACCGGATTGGGGAACGTTGCAAATTCATTACATCGGCAAGAAAATCAATCGGGAAAAATTATTGCGTTACGTTGTCTCTTTCCGCCAACATAACGAATTCCACGAGCAATGTGTGGAACGCATTTTCTGCGATTTAATGCGCTATGCCAAACCAGAAAAACTCACGGTTTACGCCCGCTATACCCGCCGTGGCGGTTTGGATATTAACCCTTTCCGCTCTAACTTTGAAACCTTACCGGAAAACTTACGTGTAGCCAGACAATAAGGATTATTATGTCGAATGACACACGATAATGTGGCAAAAATTGCCCACAAGCAATGCCCTATGAACCCTGCTATAAGGTTGTAAAATAAAGTGCGGTTGGTTTCAGAAAAACTTTTGGGGCAACAGATATACTAGAAAATAAATATGATTTTCCTCTGTTGCCCTTTCTTCATAAAACTGACAGTTAATCTATTTTGTTTTAACTTTAAGACTGCTCTATAAAATCTCCTTAGTTAAAAACTAAGACATTCTAATATTTTTTAGATTTTTCATAAGAATCACCCTTCTTTATTAAATTTTTTTCAAATAAATACGTGTTGTGAGATATTGTTTATTACCTCGATTAATTTGATTGAGATTAAAACAAAAATATATATAATAATTATTATCATTTAGTTTTATATTGCTAGTGATTTTGTAACTTACTAAGGTAAGAAATTATTTTTTCATTTATAAATCAAGGGAAATGTATGAAAGGAAAACAATTTGGCCTTACACACATCAGCTTTATTGTGATGAGTGTATTAACTGCAAGTACTGCGTTCGCAGATACCGATTCAAGCAGCACACTGGATGAAATTAACGTGACAGATCGTCAAGGTACGAAAGTACAAACAAATATTGTCACCATGCAAGAGCGTAATGAGAGTACTTCTACCGATTTACGCGACTTTTTAGCTAAAGAACCGTCCATTTCTTTTGGTGGCGGAAACGGAACATCTCAGTTCCTCACTATCCGTGGCATGGGGCAAAACTCTGTTGATATTAAAGTCGATAATGCTTATTCCGATAGCCAAATTTTATATCACCAAGGTCGTTTTATTATTGATCCTGCCTTATTAAAAACCGTTTCCGTACAAAAAGGGGCGGGTTCTGCGAGTGCGGGAATCGGTGCAACGAATGGTGCAATTATTGTGAAAACAGTCGATGCGCTTGATTTGCTCAAAGGAACCAATAAAGATTACGGATTCCGTTTAAATACCGGATTCTCATCCAATGACAATTATAGTTATGGCGCAACAGCTTTCGGTAAATCAGGGAATTTTGATGCATTAGTCTCTTATGCAAGAACCGATAATGATCACTACAAACCGGGGAAAAACTACCGCAATATTGATGGCGGTGATACCGTACCTTATAGTGCTTTAGATAAACGCAATTATTTAATCAAACTAGGCGGCACTTTTGGTGACGGGAATCACCGTGTAGTATTAAGTCATCTTAAAGATGAACATCGTGGTGTGCGTACCGTGCGTGAAGAGTTTACGATTACAGGAGGAAGACTTTCTTTAGAGCGTCAAAAACCAACTTATCGTGAAACAAGTAAGAACAATACTAATCTTGAATATACAGGTAAAAACCTAGGTTTTATTAAAGAGCTGACTGCTAATGCTTATATTATGCAGGATAAACGTTACTCAGCGGATGATTCCGGTTGTGGTTACTGTGGCAATGTTGCCGGTCCAACCACCACTAAAATCACCACTAAAGGGGCAAATATCAATTTTAATTCCGATATCGGAGACTCGGTTTTACTCAAATATGGCTTAAATTACCGCCACCAAAAAATTACACCTCATACATTCTTTCAACCAAATTTAGTTGAACCAACTAAAGAAGATACCGGTGCTTATGTTGAAGCCATTACCGCACTCGGTGATTTTATCTTCACGACAGGTTTACGCTATGACTATTTCAACCTTAAAGCAATGGATAATAAATCTGTTTCTGATGGCAGATTCAATCCTAGCTTTGGCGTAATTTGGCAGGCAACGGAAGGATTAAGTCTCAGTGCAAACCATAACTATGCCACACGCAGTCCACGTCTCTATGATGCATTATTGACTCATGGAAAACGAGGTATTGTATCTATTGCTGACGGCACGGTTGCAGAACGTGCACGTAATACAGAAATTGGTTTTAACTATACTTATGAAGGATTTTCATTGGAAGGAAGTTATTTCTGGCAACGTATTAATGACGCATTGGCTAATCCACAAGATAGACATGCCGTCGGTGGAGTGAGAGAAGCCGTGAATGCTGGTTTTATTAAAAACCATGGTTATGAGCTTAATGCCGGCTATACCATTGGTGGATTTACTGCCCGTGTTGGTGTGGCTGAAAGTAAACCTCGCATCTATGATACCAGCCCGAAAAAATTACTCAGCTCAAACCCGGAGTTTGCGGTACAAATAGGTCGTACGTGGACGGCTGAGTTATCTTATCGCTTTGAGGAACCTAATTTAGAACTCGGTTGGCGTAATCGTACCGTTCAGAAAGCGAAAGGTTCCGTTCTAGTACGTGATAATGAAACAGGCTCGGATATTGTACGTTCAGGCTATAGTGTGCATGATTTCTATGTAAACTGGAAACCATTGAATAATGATCAATTAAATATCAATGTTTCGCTTAATAATGCATTCAATAAGTTCTACTATCCACACAGCCAGCGTCCGAACGTATTACCGGGTGTCGGACGTGAGTTGCGTGTAGGTATAAATTATCAGTTCTAATTAAAGATAAATTTATATTGATAATATTTTTAAATCGCTCCACCGTTTATTGCAAACGGTGGATTTTTTATGTTGAAATCTGACATAAGAAGAAATTGAAAATTACAAAGGCCACAACCAAGCCGCTCCCCTCACGCCGCTGGCATCACCATGTACAGCTTTACGAATAGGAGTATGAAATTCTTTGCCAAAAACATAATTTGGCATCAATTTAGGGACATTATGATAAAGACGATCAATGTTACATACACCACCGGCAAACACGATTACATCAGGATCAAGTACATTGACATAAGCAGAAAGTGCTTTTGCCAAACGGTGTTCGTAAGCTTGTAAAGTCTGCTCGGCAAATTCATCGCCCTGCTCTGCGAGAGCCACAATTTCATGCCCTTTTAAGTGTTTTCCTGAGCGACGGGTATAATCATCACAAAGCCCTGTACCGGAAACAAATTGTTCGATACAACCGGAACGACCGCAGTAACAAGGAGACATTTGAGCAATTTGTTGCTCTTCTTCGTCCATCCAAGGTAAAGGATTATGCCCCCACTCTCCACCAATACCGTTACCCCCATTATGGGGTTTACCATTGATCACAATGCCGGAACCACAGCCAGTCCCCAAAATTAACGCTAAAACGACCGCACTTCCTGCTCCCGCACCGTCAGTCGCTTCAGAAACCGTCATACAGTTGGCATCATTGGCAATACGCACTTCCCTATTCAATATTTGAGATAAATCTTTATCTAGAGGTTGATCGTTTAACCAGACTGAATTAGCATTTTTGACCCTTAAACTAAAAGGTGAAATCGTGCCGGGAATCCCCACACCAACTGTTCCCGTTTGACCCGTTTCTTGTTCAGCCTCATCGACCAAACTTTTAATCGCTGAAAGTGTGGCTTCATAAGATCCCCTTGGTGTAGGAATGCGCTTTCTAAATAATGTTTCCCCATTATGATGTAACGCAATGACTTCTATTTTGGTACCACCTAAATCAATACCGATACGCATATTCCTCTCCTGTTTATCGGACTTAAAATTTAAAATATGTTTTTTCTAAAAACTTGTATATACTTTTGTTTATACTGATTAAATTCATGAGACAAACAATGCCGTCAAATTTATCTATTCTTATTATTGATGACGATATCCAAATCTGTGAACTGCTCACCGATATTTTTGAAGAACACGGCTATGTTGTTTCAACGGCTAATACAGGCAAACAAGCCTTAACATTACTACAAACCGCTCCAACATTCTCACTCATTTTTCTCGATCTTATTTTACCTGATGTCAATGGACTTACTTTACTACAGCATTTAAAGACGCTCACTTCAGTCCCGATTATTATGTTAAGCGGTTTGGATTCAGAATCAGATATTGTTGTGGGATTAGAAATGGGGGCGGATGATTATATCCCAAAACCTTTTTATCCCCGGGTCGTTGTTGCAAGAGCAAAAGTTGCTTTACGTCACCATCAACCAATATCTTTTTCCAATACACCGATTCGCCATTGTTTTCAGTTTGACCATTGGTTATTTGATACGGAAAACCACAAACTATATTCACCACAAAAACAAGAAATTATACTCACTCAAGGTGAATATACTCTGCTCTACGCCCTGATTAGCCACGCTCAAAAAGTGCTTTCCCGGCAAAAATTACTTGAATTAACACACACTGAAAGTTTGGATATTTTCGACCGCACTATTGACGTACTCATTATGCGTCTGCGTAAAAAAATTGAGCCGAATCCTAAAAATCCCCGTTATATCCAAACAATAAGAGGAATCGGTTATTTATTTAATGCAACCATAGAATCCTGTTAAAACACAGTGAAAAATGACCGCACTTTTCACTCATCCTTGCTTTAAATCATTCGCTTGTTGTAACAATTGGTGGCTTTCTTTTAAAAATTGTTCGGAATATTCGCCGAACCATTCCCTGGCTTGATGAAAGGTATCAATAAATCCTTGACGGTCGTGATTTTCAAAAAATTTCAGTGCGTCCTCATAGGTTTGTTTTAGGCTTTCTATCACCTCTAGGTTTTCTGCTTTATCCATAATAATATCCGCATAAAGCTCGGCATCTTGTGCAAACAAACGACCGATCATTGCCAATTCCAAACGATAAATTGGGGAAGAAAGAGCGAGTAAATTGGTGAGATTTACCGGTTGTTTAGAAAGGTGTAAACCGTTGGCAAAGGTCGAAAAGTGACGTAAGGCTTGCACATAAGTCATATTATGATCGTGCTCGATAGCATCGATTTGATGAATTTTTGCACCCCAAATTTGAATTTGTTCAAGCAGCCATTTATAACGCTCAGGAAAACGCCCGTCACAACACACTACCACTTGTTTTGCCATACTGGTAATATCCGGTCCGAACATAGGATGTAAACCCACTACTGCGCCTTGGTGTATTTCCAACATTTTCGCCAATGGTTCACGTTTTACCGAGGTGAGATCCGCCAGTAACATATTTTCCGTTAAATAAGGTTTTAAACGTTCAATGGTCTCAAGCGTATTGGCAATGGGCACGGACACAATCACTGCATCCGCATTGGCAAGAATTCTGTCCGCCACATCCCAATCATCACGTTCTAAAACGGAAATCGGATAACCGGAAGCACGCAAATAGCGGGCAAATAATCCGCCGAGTTTTCCATAACCACCCACAATCACAATTTTTTGGATATTAGGGTTGATAGTTTTAAAACCAAACTGGTTTTCATTAGTATAGGATTCCCGCATAAAACGGCGTAGTACATCTTCGATTAAATCCGGTGAAATACCCGCTTTCTCGGCCTCTAAACGACGTGCTTGCAACATAGCAACTTCACGATCCGGCGCATAAATAGGGAGACCGTGCTGATGTTTGACTTTGCCTACTTGTGAAACCAGTTTAAGGCGTTTAGAAAAAAGTTGAATAAGTTCGCGATCGAGCGAATCAATTTCAGAACGTAAATCGTTAAGTGCTTCCATAATCCACCTGTAATTTTTAATTTACACAATTTGTAAAAAATTAATTACAGGTGAGATTACTGGAATTTATAAAGAAAGGCAAATAAAATTATGCGGATTGTGTAATTAATCGTTGTGGACGGATAATATAGCCATCGATCAACGCGACGCCTAAAAATAAATTCTCTTCCGAAAACAACCGCACTTGTCCTTGTAAATTCTGATCATTGGTAAATTTCACACGCTGACCAAAACCAATGGCACGGCTTTGTGCCTCATTCAAATGCAATGCCGGCAATTTGCTCACGGCAGTATCTGTTGGTAATAAATGCTGATCAAGTAAGGCTAAATCCTGCTGAGCGGCGAGGTTTTGTAATTCATCCCAGCTCATCATCGCCTCAATCGGATAATCCGCCACAGCAAGTCGGCGTAACATAGTGACGTGTGCGCCACAGCCCAACACTTCCCCTAAATCATCCACCAAGGTGCGAATATAAGTGCCTTTGGAGCAATGAACTTCCAAAGTTAAATAAGGGGCATGATATTCAATAAACTTAAGTTCAAAGATCGTGATTGGGCGGGCTTCACGCTCTACGGTAATGCCTTGACGGGCATATTCATACAAAGGTTTGCCCTGATGTTTTAAAGCTGAAAACATCGTCGGCACTTGCAAAATATCCCCCCGAAATTGCTCAAGTGCGGTCAAAATTTGCGGAGTTTCCACATTCACTGCTCGAGTTTCCACCACCAGCCCATCAGCATCGGAGGTATCGGTGCGCTCGCCTAATTTTGCAGTAACCAAATAACGCTTATCGGCATCCAATAAAAATTGCGAAAACTTAGTGGCTTCGCCCAAACAAATCGGCAACATTCCTGTTGCCAATGGATCTAACGCTCCGGTATGCCCTGCTTTATTCGCTTGGAAAAGGCGTTTTACTTTTTGCATTATCTCGTTGGAGGACATCCCCTGCGGTTTATCCAGTAGAAACACGCCGTCAATATCACGTCCTCGCTTGCGTGGTCTCGACATTATGCCTCGTCCTCAACGTGTTTGCGTTCATCTTCACGTACCACATTCGTCACCAAATTGGACATTCTCATACCTTCTACTAAGGATTGATCATAGATAAAACGAATTTCCGGCACAATGCGTAAACGCATCGCTTTGCCAAGCAGAGTACGAATATAAGGCGCAGCCTTTTCTAACCCTTTCATCCCCTGTTCAATCGCACTTTCATCATGATCAAACAAGAAGGTGACAAAAATTTTGGCATAAGCCAAATCACTCGATACCTCAACATCGGATACTGTCACCATACCAATGCGCGGATCTTTCACCTCACGTTGTAAAATCACCGCAATTTCTTTCTGGATTTCTTGCGCAACACGGTCGCTTCGTTTAAATTCTCGAGCCATTTTCTTTTCCTATTTTCAAAATGCTTTTTAAGACGAGGGATTATAACAAAGTTTATCCCCTAATAGCGAAAAGAGCGGTTGGTTTATAAAATTATCTAGTTAAATGGCTCAACTAATCGACTCTTTATCAGCTAGAATGCAATTAAGCTAGGTCTTGAAAGTAATCCGATCGATCATATTTTAAGCAACTTGCAATTATGCTCGTATAATCAACTTAGATAAGCTTGTTTAAAAGTTGAGCTCTTACATCTCTTCCTTTATCATCTTTTTTAACTGCCATAATGAATAAGCATTTACCATTACTTAACTTTTCCCACCGTTCGGCGATTAAGCACTTTTCTTTGCTGTCATCATTCGTTTTAT
Organism: Rodentibacter genomosp. 2; assembly: GCA_001999425.1. GTDB lineage: Bacteria > Pseudomonadota > Gammaproteobacteria > Enterobacterales > Pasteurellaceae > Rodentibacter. The sequence continues at coordinate 42,813 of MLHP01000013.1, forward strand.
ATGGTTCGCCTTTGTATTCAACGATTAAAATTCTCCCATCATTGAGTTCAGCAATAAAATCAGGATAAAAACGATCTTTGGCAAGTGGCAAGCTAAAACCTCGTTTAACAGGATTTCTTACCCAATGTTTCACTTGTGGCAAGCTATCTAAAATCATTGCACAATCAAACTCTTCACCCGTGGACTTTAAATCCTCAATTTGAGCAAAATAATGTTTTTGGAACTTAAAGCGTCCCACATAATACGGCGGATTCGGCGTATAGTTATCTAAATGAAATTGATATTGATGTTGTGGGGTTAGGCAAATTTCCACTTCATCATTCGGATCAAATAAGTTCTGTTGGTAACAATGGCTTAACGCTTGTTGGCGGTAATCGTTAATTAAGGCTTCAATATCCTTTGCAAGTGCAAATTGACGCTTTACCAGTTGGGTTAGAGTTACTTTCGGTTTTGCCAATAAATCATGCACAATAAGCTGCAAAAACTTTAAGATAATTTCTTGTGTCATATCTGATACACGTACTTGTCTAGCCAACCAACGTACCAAATCATTTTCGGAAAGTTCTAACCATTCATCAGAAAATTGATATTGATGATAATCCATACGATAAGCAAGATGATTATTCTCGACATCAATTTCAAAACGGCGACTTTCATTTTCTAAATTGAACCGTTCCAACTTAGCGGGATAATCCAATAAATTCCAGCCATAATGTCCCAATAATTCTTCAGGATCAACAAGAGAAAGCTCTCCTTGAATATTCACACAAAGTTGCGGAATCGCTTTAAAGTTTTCTCCCTTTTCTGCCGGTGAAGCGCGTTGTACGACTTTAGCATTATGAATTTCTATTTGGTGAATTAACCACTCCTTTGCTTTACCTGTTACTGTTTTGGTTAAAATTTTTTCTAGATTTTCGCCAACATTGCCACTGACTTGCACGACAAACCCATCATTTTCTTGAGTAATTTTTAGCTGTGCTTTTTCAGTTTCGGAAAGTGTGGTTATATCCAACATTTTCGGTACATTAAACACCGTTACCATAGGTTGATAAATCGGAAAATCCGTTTCATCAAATTCAATGCGATCTTGCAGCGGCGTGCGTAACATTTCGGCAATTTCTAAGGCTTCAAAGCCCATTGCGATGAGTTTTTCTTCCATCTCTTTCACTGTTTCTCCAAATTTGCCGGAAGAAAGATGCGCATAAGCCCGATTAAAATCTTCAATTTGGCGACGTTTGGCATAAGGCATACGCAACACACGCCCTAAAAGTTGTTCAGCCTCTTTGCTGGAAGCGACGTTCTGCACGGAACAAAACACATAGGCAAATGGGCAATCCCAACCTTCTTTTAAGGCTTCCACCGTAATTACATAATTGATTGGGCAAGTCCGGTCAGATAAATTGATGTTATCCAATTCGTGCTGATTGCCTGTAGCGATGGCAATTTCCGCTTCATCAATATTGAGTGAATCCATCAAATAGGCTTTGAGTTTTTCAACGGTAACTTCTCCGCTTTTATTTTCCGCTTGAAATAACACAATCGGGCGAACGTAATCAGTCTCAAATTGTGCTTTATGTGCCAATTCATTGCGATTAATGACCGCACTATTGATCGCCTCTTGCCATGTTTTATGCTCATGTAGCACTATCGGCAATTTGATCATCTCTTCCGCTTTCAATGCGCCTGCGGAAACATGATACAACACATTGCTACCATATTTCTTATCTGTATTTGGTGTGGCGGTAAATTCCAAAATTGCGGAAGGTTGCAAGTTCGCCAATACATCAAAGGTTAAATCAGTGCGTGCGTTATGCGCTTCATCGACAATCACAAGTGGTCGAAAAGCCTTCAACAAATTTGCAAAAGAACATTTCACTTTGCCAAGCTGCTTCGGTTGTAAGCCGTTTTCCTGCAAATCTGCCTCGGTAACTTTATCTAATTCATCATTGAATAGAAACGGCAAACGTTCAAAATGTGGCGTGAGTTTTTCATTGAACGCATAAATTTTACGCCCATCTTGGTTTTCAATACGGAAATTCTGAATAGTCGAAACGACCACAATAGCTTTGGTGCCAAAATCCTGTGGTCGAAGTAGTGTAAAATCTTCCGATTCAATCACCATCACTTCCCGATTAAAAGCATCATCTAGGGCTTTTCGGTAAGGGTGGCGCGGATTTTTCAAAGCTTCTGCCGTTTGACTTTTAATGGTTTTGGACGGCACGAGCCAAAGGGTTACCGGATATTCCTGTTCCAAAAATTGTTTGGCTATGAGAGAAATACTGAGCGACGCCAACAAAGTTTTGCCGCCTCCCGTTGGAATGCGTACGCAAACATAAGGCACATCACGCAACGCCTTGTGTTCACTTGGAATTTTATAGTTCAAATTTGGCTGAATGGCTTTAAAGGCTTCCGCTGCGCCTTTCGTTAAACTCTTGGCAAAATAATGGATTACGTTGTTTAAGGCTTCGGTTTGATAATTTTTGAGTTTCATTTTTTGCTCCTAAACATCGTAAGGAATTTGCTTAAAAGTAATTTTTTGTTCGTTCAATGTCGCTTCACTTAATCGACAGGCTTCGCCATATACCACTATCGGCAAGCCTTGGGAGACAAATTCGGTAAAGTGCGGTAATTCTGACAAGAGTTTTTTAGTTAGCACATTGCCACCATTTTGGCGTTTATCACCCAAAATACCGTTGTAAAGCAAATAGAACGACTTACCTTGACACACGCCTATAAGCGGTGATTTTTCTCCGTTATTTTGCAAAGGCTCGTGGTTTTCTAAATACCAAATATGCGTTGCTAATTCTTCAAATTTGATATTTGGGTGAATAGAACCAAACTCATCAAACACCGTTTCACCCAATTCGCAAAAACGGAACGAACCTCCTCCTTGCCAATTTACCGCTTTAGAAACCCCGCCTTGTTCGCCTTCAATCACTTTTTTTAGGCGTGGCACGACGTGGGTTTTCGCGTGTTCGCCAATTTCAATGCCTATATAACGGCGGTGCATTTTGTGGGCGACAGCGGCAGTTGTTCCAGATCCTAAAAAACTATCTAGGACTAAGTCACCTTTTTGTGTTGATGACTCAATAATGAATTGGAGCAATTTTTCTGGCTTAGGATAATCAAATGAGTCTTCCTCAACAGCTTCACTAAATAATAGTAAATGTTCATTTGCAGAATCTTCGTTTGTAGCCATATCATAATGTACTCGACTTACCAGATTATGAATCTTCTTTTTATCTGCTGCTCGTTCAAAAACTCTTCTTGGTCTGAAATCCAAACTTTTTACAATATAAAAATCTCCATTTTCTAGCTGTTCATTTATACTTTTCTGGCTATATCTCCATTCCCCTTCAAGGATAACTTCATTTTTATTCCATTGATTTTCAATGATTAATTCAGATAACAAAGAAACTATGCTTGTTTTTTTAGTAAATTGAGCCGGTGGATATACCCCATCTTTATGCTTTTGAAAATTAAGTGTTTTTGGCGGAAAAATTAACTTTTCCCTTGAGTTTCCAGCATTATATAAAGGATATGTTTCATCATCTGATTTTTCTAAATATGTCAGATCTTTTAGTTGTTTTTTATCTTTTGCGTAACAAAACAGGTTATCCGTTATTTTTCCAATCTTTCCTAAATAAGATGGTTTCCTTTTCTTTTCCCATATCAAATTTGATATAAAATTCTGCCGACCAAAAATTTCGTCCATCATCACTTTAAAATAATGGCTTTCGCTGTCATCAAGAGTGATCCAAATTGAACCCTCTTCGCTCAATAATTCACGTAGTAATTCCAAACGCGGATACATCATTGAAAGCCAAACGCTGTGTTCAAGATTGTCGTCATAATGGCTGAATGCTGACTTGGTATTATAGGGAGGATCAATAAAGATACATTTAACTTGCCCAGCATAAAAGGGCAATAGGGACTTCAAGGCTTCAAGATTATCGCCTTGAATAATTAAATTTTGCTTGACACTAGACGTAGTTTCGGCAGTGTCGATTGTCGATTGTCGATTGTCGATTGTCGATTGTCGATTGTCGATTGTCGATTGTCGATTGTCGATTGTCGATTGTCGATTGTCGACAAGATTATGTGAAAATTCTGGCACTTCACGCAATAAGCGATACGCTACTTTTTTCGCTTTTTTCACAGCTTCTTCTTTGCCGTACCAATTAAGAATGGTCATAATGCTACCTTGTATAATAAGTGAATTTATTTATAGAAATTACTTCACACGCTTTATCCGTTACTTGCTGAATCAAATTCAGCATCGAGCGATAATACTCTATTAGCTGATTTTCCTCAGCTGAAAAAACTCATTAGATTATAGCTCAACACTTTCTTCTCAGCAGCAAAGACCGCCCCCTTTTTTACGACTAAAGATAGCCTATCTAATCGTAGTGGCGTTACTTACTTTTGCTATAAATAAAAGAGCCCTATTGATTAATAGTTTCAATAGGGATTTTAACATGTTCAATCGGTGAAATCTTTGTGCAAGTGCTACATAATACTGTAAAACCATAAAATCTGACCGCTCTTTTATCTTTAAGCTGCAATAAAATTATTTTCGTGATCCTAAATAGAGATAATTTTTCTAATTGGAAGCGGCAAGTAAATTTTGTCTAATTTGATCAAAATCAGTTCGGCGTAATAGTTTACCGTTTTCAAATAGTATTTCTAATAAATCGTCACTGAAATCATCTTCTGAGGTTAAACCGTCAAGATATGTATCATAAGAAAGGACTTTAACACGGCCTTTTTGAGATTTCTTTAAGCCATTGTCGGTTTTAGGGTTTTTAAAGATCGCTTTTTCTTTACCATTAATCGTGATAGATGTTGCTTTAATAGCAAACCCCAAAGTATCACGTGTATTACGCTGATAGGTTTGCGCTCCGACACCAAATACAATATTACTGGAAGCAAAGCCCTTCGCTTTCAGCCCCTCTAAAATCTTAGCCATTTTTTCATAAGTCACACCATCACCATAAATAGCACCAATATGGGGATCGAGAACTTTATAACCTTTTTGATTAACCGTGCCACCAAAAATATCCCATAAACACTCAATTAGACCTTTACGTTCATGTTCCGTATTTGCCGTAAGATCGCCACAAATAATCGCAAAAAAATCACCGCTATCAGGTCGAATAACTAAACGGGCATTTTCCGGTCTTGCCATAATTTCCGACTTCAATAAAGGTAAATTAATCGTAATGTTATGCCAAAAATCTGTGGTATCCGACACAATTGACAACATACTATTCGGAAATTTTGCCATTAAATAACGAAATGTAGGCAATTCATCAATACCGTGTGAACTCATTACTGAGTGTTCTGAAGCCGGTATTGAGGTGCCAATTAACCCGTTTGAACCGTAATAGGCTTCAATGAAAGCGATTGCAGGAATGGTATCAGTACCTACAAAAGAGGTTAAATGACCCGCTCCTGAAGTCTCCGCCGATTCTAAAGAACTCATACCACGCATTGAAAAATCGTGAGATTGAAAGGGAACATGATCCTCATTATCACAAGTTTCCTGAGCAAACTTAACTAATGTTGTCCGATAAGCAAAAGCCATAGAGGCTGAAGTCATCGGCTGCCAAAGCGATACATTAATGAGTGTTTCCAAATAGTTTGTCAGCCAAAAGAAATCAGGATGGGTATTTTCAATCGTCATCACCGGCACTTTAATAGCAACGGTTTTTCCTTCAGGAATGGCTTTAATTCTAATAGGTAAATAACCGAGTTCGTGTAACTGTTTAATATGTTCACCTGTATCATCTAGCTGCAAAGCTTTTTTGATGAAGGCTGAATATTCAGAAACAATTTCATCCTTATTTCGAGAAAAAAAGTTGTCGTTAAAATAATGAATTAAATATTTAGTAATAAATGCTTGGAAACCAAAGGATACAACTTTTGTTAAATAAGGTGCCTGTTTATTGCTACGAGGCGTAAATGTACTATAAAGAATTTGTGAACCTTTAGGATACATTATTCGATGAGAGGTTTTATAAAAATCACATAATAATGATGGTATAGCGCTGGTGCGACTATAATTATTTAATAAGTTATCCATAATTTATTACCTTATTAAAATCTAAGTTAGATTTGTTGTTAATACCAAATACAAGCCGGACAATGTTTAAAACCAATATTCAATCGGTTATTTCTTATCATCGGATATAACCGCGTTCAACATTTAGCAGAATATTTGTCTTGTAATAAATGTTATTTTAGTGATCTAAATAAAGTGCGGTCAGATTTCTCCGCATTTTCTAAAATAGCCGGAAAATCTCACCGCAACTTCTAACATTTCGACAGGTTACAACTTAATAATTAAATTGAACGTTTAACCTCTACTACTTCAAATACCTCAATTTGATCGCCGACTTTTACGTCATTGTAGTTTTTCACGCCAATACCGCATTCCATGTTACTACGTACTTCTGCTACATCATCTTTGAAACGACGGAGTGATTCGAGTTCGCCTTCAAAAATAACCACGTTGTCACGTAACACACGGATTGGGTTATTACGTTTAACTATACCTTCTGTCACCATACAACCGGCAATCGCACCGAATTTCGGATGACGGAACACATCACGTACTTCTGCCAGACCAATGATTTCTTGTTTGAATTCAGGCTGTAACATACCGCTCATTGCCGCTTTGATTTCGTTAAGCAATTCATAAATAATGGAGTAATAACGTAAATCAATATTTTCGCTTTCAATAACACGGCGGGCTGAGGCATCGGCACGAACGTTAAAACCAACCATAATGGCATTGGACGCAGCCGCTAATGTCGCATCGGTTTCTGTAATACCGCCTACTCCAGAACCGACCACTTTCACTTTTACTTCGTCCGTTGAAAGTTCATGTAAGGCTTGAACAATGGCTTCCACAGAACCCTGTACGTCAGCTTTCACGATCACGTTCAATTCTGCTACATCACCTTCCGTCATATTGCTAAACATATTTTCAAGTTTCGCTTTTTGCTGACGGGCAAGTTTGACTTCACGGAATTTACCTTGGCGATATAATGCCACCTCACGCGCTTTTTTCTCATCACGCACGACTGTTGCTTCATCACCCGCCGCGGGCACACCGGAAAGCCCAAGCACTTCCACCGGAATAGATGGGCTTGCTTCGTCAATTTCTTTACCATTTTCATCACGCATCGCTCTTACACGACCATACTCGAAACCACAAAGTACAATATCGCCTTTGTGTAATGTACCGGATTGCACCAAGATTGTCGCCACAGGGCCACGACCTTTATCAAGGTAAGATTCAATCACTACACCACTTGCCATACCATCTTTCACAGCGGTTAATTCAAGCACTTCGGATTGAAGAAGAATCGCATCAAGTAACTCATCAATACCGAGTCCCTGTTTTGCAGAAACCGGCACAAATTGAACTTCGCCACCGAATTTCTCTGAAATCACTTCATACTGGAGCAATTCTTGCTCAACACGATCAGGATTGGCTTCCGGTTTATCAATTTTGTTTACCGCAACCACTAATGGCGCACCTGCGGCTTTTGCGTGTTGAATCGCTTCAATGGTTTGAGGCATCACCCCATCATCAGCCGCCACCACAAGAACCACAATATCCGTTGCTTTCGCACCACGAGCACGCATTGAGGTAAAGGCGGCGTGTCCCGGTGTATCAAGGAAAGTAATCATCTTGCCATCATCCATTTCTACATGGTACGCACCAATGTGTTGGGTAATTCCCCCCGCTTCTCCGGCGGCAACTTTCGCTTTACGAATATAGTCAAGTAAGGAGGTTTTACCATGGTCAACGTGACCCATAATCGTGACTACCGGTGCACGGGTAACTTTTTCCGCATTCACATCACGATCGCCAAGTACCGCTTCTTCAAGCTCATTTTCATTACGAAGAATCACTTTATGACCCAGTTCTTCCGCCACTAATTGCGCGGTTTCTTGATCAAGAACTTGGTTAATTGTCACCATTTCACCCATTTTCATCATCATTTTGATGATTTCAGTGGCTTTAATTGCCATTTTATTGGAAAGTTCTGCAACGGTAATGGTTTCGCCAATCACAACATCCGCTTTAGCAACTTGAACAGGTTTTGTGAAAGCCTGTTGTAATGCTGCGCCTTTCTTAGCATTTTTACCTTTACCTAATTTACCTTCTTTTTGGTTTTTACGGTTAGATTCACGCTCATTTCGACTATTCTTGCTATTATCATCATCACGACCGCCTTTTTTCGCTTTTGCGACTTTATTTTTTCCACGACCACGACTTTCATTACGGCGTTCTTCTTCATCTTCCGCTTCAAGCGCATATTTTGAACTTAAATTATAGTCAGAATAATCTTCTGAAGAAGCTTCGTTACCCTCATCATCTATTTCAGCATAACGTTTTGCTTCTTCGGCGGCTTTACGAGCTTGCTCCTCTGCTTTTTGACGAGCGAGCTCCTCTGCTTTGCGACGAAGTTCGGCCTCTTCCGCTTTGCGTTTTTCTTTTTCTATATCAACAGATTTAGTTTTAGAATTGACCGCACTTTGTGAGCTTTTAGCTTGGTCTTCTTTCTCAGCTTTTAATTTCTCTGCAGCAGCTTTTTCTGCTTCCAAGCGTGTTTTTTCCTCTGCTGCTTTCTTTTCCGCTGCTTTTTTGGCTTCCAATTCTTCTTGCTGCGCTTTTAATTTTTCAGCTTCTTCTGCTTTTTGAACTGCGTCAGTTTTCACCGTACGCTTTTTACGAACCTCTACTTGAACAGATTTATTTTTACCTGCCGTTGTTGTTGCATTTACTACCGTTTTAGTTCTGCGTTGAATACTCAATTTTTTCGGCGCTTCGCTATCTGCTTGTTTTACTTCATCAGTCATAATTAATTCTCCTTATTCTTCGCTGAACCAACAAATATTACGCGCAGCCATAATTAAATCAGCAGCTTGTTCTTCTGTTAACTCTTCAATATCCGCTAAATCATCAACACCTTGTTCAGCAAGTTCTTCAAGAGTGGTAATTTGTTTTTCGGCGAATTTGAACGCAATATGACGGTTCATTCCATTCAAGTTTAATAAACGTTCTTCAATATTTGCTTTTTTCAATGCTTCTTCTTCCGCCAAGGCTACTGCAGTGATCGCATTTTTTGCACGGGTTTGAAGTTCTTCAACAAGATCTTCATCTTCCAAACCATCAATTGCCGTTAATTCACTTACCGGCACATAAGCAATTTCCTCTAAACTTGTAAAGCCTTCTTCTACAAGGATTTGTGCAAACTCTTCATCAAGTTCCAATGTATTCATAAATAAATGCAATGCTTTATTATCTTCCGCTTGATGTTTTTCATTAAGTTCTTCCGTAGTCATTACATTTAATACCCAGCCGGTTAGTTGGGTGGCTAAACGCACATTTTGACCGTTACGTCCGATTGCTTGCGCAAGATTTGCTGCATCAACGGCAATATCCATTGAATGGTTATCTTCATCGACAATGATGGAATTAACATCCGCTGGTGCCATAGCGTTAATGACAAATTGTGCAGGATTATCATCCCAAAGTACGATATCGACGCGTTCTCCCCCCAATTCATTGGTAATGGCTTGAACCCGAGCCCCACGCATACCTACACATGCACCAACAGGATCGATACGTTTGTCATTTGATTTCACTGCAATTTTTGCACGAGAACCCGGATCGCGGGCGGCACCACGAATTTCAATCATTTCTTCGCCAATTTCCGGTACTTCGATACGGAATAACTCAATAAGCATTTCCGGTTTCGCACGTGTCACAAATAATTGTGCGGTTTTACTTTCCGGAACGACTTTATAAAGTACGCCACGTACGCGATCTCCCGGTCGGAAATTCTCACGTGGAAGCATATCTTCACGAGCAATAACCGCTTCGGCTTTATTGCCTAAATCCAAAATAATACTCTCACGATTCACTTTTTTTACCGTACCAGTAACAATTTTGCCCTCTTCGGAACGGAATTGCTCCACTACTTTTGCTCGCTCCGCTTCGCGAATTTTTGTGCTGATAACTTGACGTGCGGTTTGCATTGCAATACGGTCAAAAGCGATAGATTCAATTTGATCTTCGACATAATCCCCAAGTTGGATTTCAGGATCATCAAATTGCGCAGCTTCTAAAGTAATTTCTTTTGTCGGTACCTTTACTTCATCTACGACTAACCAGCGACGAAAAGTATCAAACTCACCACTTTTTGGATTAATTGAAACGCGAATGTCGGTTTCGTATTCATATTTTTTCTTGGTTGAAAGCGCAATCGCACTTTCTAGTGCTTCAAAGATTTTTTCACGCGGTAATAATTTTTCATTAGACACCGCTTCTGCTGCTAATAAAATTTCCTTACTCATTTTTCCTTTCTCTCCTTTTAAAATTTTGCAATCACATTTGCTTTTTGAATATTACCAAAAACAAAGATTTGTTCTTGATCATCAACTTTTAATATCAGCATATCATTTTCAATACGCTCTAATTTTCCTTGCCATTTACGACGTTCCATCATTGGAATACGTAAATGAATGAGAATTTCTTCACCAAGATAACGTTCAAATTGCGCCAAAGTAAATAACGGACGATCAAGCCCCGGTGATGACACTTCAAGGTTGTATTTATCTGCTATCGGATCTTCTACATCCAAAATAGCACTGACTTGACGACTTACATCCGCACAATCATCTATGGTTACTCCTCCCTCTTTATCAATGAAGATACGCACGGTCATAAAACGTCCGGCTCGCTGGCATTCAATACCCCAAAGTTCGCAGCCTAAATCTTCTACCGAACTTTGCAATAGTTCTTGTAAATTCTGTTCTAACGTAGCCAATTTCTACTCCTGTTTCTAAACCCTATTCTTATATATACGGATAAAACCACTCTATATTGAATTTCAGGCGTAAAAAAAGGGTTAGGTTCATCGAACCTAAGCCCAGTTTCTAAAATTTCTTGTACAAAAAAACCCCAAACTTGGGGTTCTTTTACTGAACTTGTATTGGTTGCGGGGGCCGGATTTGAACCGACGACCTTCGGGTTATGAGCCCGACGAGCTACCAAGCTGCTCCACCCCGCGTCCGAAATATGCGCGTATTATAGTGTTCTCTATTAAAAGATCAAGACTTTTCTCAAAAATCTAAAAAACACGACAATTTTCGACCGCACTTAAGCGCTAGAAACCGAATCCGGTACTTAATCCTACTCCCGCACCAACGCCGTTACTGCCACCACCGACACCGATACCGCCGCCAACAGAACAAGCACCGAGTAAAACAGACAAAGTTAAAATTAAGAAGATTTTTTTCATCATTTTTCCTTAAAATGTAACAATGCAAATAAACGATAAATCGAAATGAGATCTTTCTTCGCAATCGGCTTAAAAGGCAATAGTAAGTAATACACCCACCTAAATCGCGATAAATAGTTTTGCATTATTTCCCAATTTCGTGGGTCGCAATGTGTTTGATAATAAACCGCGACTTCCTCTATTAATTCATCAGAAATAGTTTCTTTATGGCATAAACTGTCGAAGAAAAATAGCATATCGCGCACGATTAACCAATCTTTATTTTGGCTTTTTGAACGCGATTCAAAATCTAAAAAAATAGTTTTACCATCATTCCATACAATGTCTCGTACTGCAGGACGGCCATGTACCAATCCTTTTTTGTGTAACCCGATTAAACTTTGGCTTGCATCGGAGAGAATTGAAAACTTTTGTTTCTCTGACGTGTTTGGATTATCCATCCATTGAGAAATACTCATCCCAACATCTTCTAAAACAAAAAAATCTTTTTCATGGTAAACAACTTTGGGAACAGGCACACCCTGTTTAAATAAATCTAAAAGCGTCATTAATTCGTTTGCAAAAGACTTTTTAGGATAAGGCTTTAATAGTAGCCAAACACCTGATAGTTTTTCCGGTTGCTTCAACCAATATCCTTTTCCTTGGTAGTTAAATTGATAAACTCGTTTTCCTTTTTGTTTCTCAAAGACACTTTTAACATACTCCTGAAATTCGGTATCAATGCAAGATTCCACCACAATACTACTCCAAATCTGTTTATTTCATGCTATATTTTATAGCTAATTATAAGGCCCTGAGTATTCTAAGGGTTTATTTCAATCTTTCAACTAAATTAGGTATTCTATGAAAAAACTCAATTTTTCTCTCTTTACCCTGTTACTCGGGTTTTCCATTTTTACCTCTGCACAATCTTCACCTTTCAGCTTAACTGAAAGTCAAATCAATCAATATCTATCGGAAAAAGGGGCAATTAAAGATAAATTTAACTTTCCCGGGTTGTTTTCGTTGGATTACCAGTTAAAGGATCTCACCACTAAAATTGGACGAGGCACAGAAAAACGTGTTGAAATAAATGGTACTGCCGAAGGATTATTCAAACTGGGAAGTAAACAATTTCCGACCAAATTAACTCTAACTTTTGATACGGTTCCTTACTATAACCCTGAGGAAGGAGCAATCTATCTACGTAATTTACGTATATTGCAGTGGTCCGGTGAGCCTAATGAATATATGGAACAATTACAAATTGCTATGCCATTTTTAAGCGAAAGTATTGCTATGTTACTTTCTTCAATGCCAATTTATACCCTTGATGAAACAAACATCCGAGATGTATTAATCAAAAAATTTGCTAAAGGTATTAAAATCGAACCGGGAGTTTTAGAACTTGAGACCAATGTTCTATAAAACGTTAGAATAGATCCCATTGCTGATGAGGTATTTCATCTATTTGTGTTTTCATTTCAAAACCAAAAGGTAACAGTAAATTTTTGAGCGTCGCGATATTGTAAAACGAGTGACTTTGAGTAGTATTTTGCAAGTAAATAAACAGTCGTTCAAATCGATGGGGAAATTGTAAAAATAACGCCGCAAGCACTTGTTGTTCAACTAATGGTTGTAATGCATTTAGAAATTGTTTGGCATTGTCCCGTGTTGCTATACGGGTGTGACTGAAATCTTGATGTAATTTAATCGAGAATTGGAGTTTGCCGTCGGATTTTTCCAACATTCCTTGTATTGCTTTCTGTCCAATAGGCGCATGAAAACTACTATTGATTTCTACCGTGTCATAATGGCGGCAATAATGAGTCAGAAAATCCGCTTTTGCCGTCCCTAAAGGATAAACGGTGCCGAGCAAATCACAATCTGCGTAACCGCCCGTACCAATGTAAATGTGAGACATTTAATATTTTTAATAAGAATTGGGGGCGCTATTGTAAGAGAGAAAATAACATTTTAAAACCGTAAAAGAAGGTGAACGGCATTTTCCTACACCAAATCACCTGGGACATATTTTACTGTAAGCCAATAATTACTCTAAATCCAATGATGTTTCCGCAATCCATCACATTTTCCAACCGCACTTTATAGTGATGCAATTCTGCAATGCGAAATACAATGGATAACCCTAACCCACTTCCCTTTTCATTTTGCCCTGCCGGACGATAAAAAGGTTGTCCTAATCGGGCTAAATCGGTTTCACTCACCCCACCGCCATTATCTTCGACAATAATTTTTTCTCTGAATAAAACAATTTTTACCGACGCCCCTGATGGTACATATTTAACCGCATTATCCAGTAAATTTCTCAACATTTGCGTGACTAAAACAGGTTGACCGTTCCTCATTTGAGGCAACGACTTTTCTTCAAAGGATAATTCAATGTTACGTTTTTGTGCATTAAAATAAAATTCACTCATTAAAGAAGGAATTATTTCCTGCCATTTTATAGGTTCTAATCCATCAAGTTCCTTTAAATTATCTAAACGGGATAAGATTAAAAGCTGCTCGATTAATTGGCTGGCACGATCAATACCCAGTGTTAAATTGCTTAATGCTTGTTCCCTAATTACCTTATCCTCACCGGCAAGTTGGGCAACTTCGGTTTGAATACGTAAAGCGGCTAACGGACTGCGTAATTCATGGGCGGCATCGGAAGTAAAACGGCGCTCTCTTTTTAACATAGTCGAAGTGCGGTCAAAAAATTGGTTTAAATTTTTCACCAACGGCAAAATTTCTGTCGGTACATTTGATGTATCAAGCAGAGAAACATCTCCCGGTTTTCTTCGCAAAACCTCACGGCTAAGCTGATTAATCGGTTTTAATGCTTTATGAATCAAGTAGAAAACCACTGCCAATAAAAAAGGTAAACTTGCAAACCAAATTGCCGTTTGCCCGAATACCATTTTATTCACCAATTCTTCTCGATATTCTATTTCTTGACCAACCGCAATTCGCAACTCTCCTTGTGCCACAGGTAACCAGTAAATCCGCCATTTATCATCATCGTTTTCAATATAGGCGGAACTAAATCCCTCTTTATTGCTAAAGATGAAATTATCACCGTTATCACCATCACTTAACAATCGCTCCCCCGTTTTGGAAAAAATCGCAAACGCAAGGGCATCATCATCGAACTTACGTTTTAACGGTTTAAATCCGCCACGATTAAAGTTTGTCTTACCCAATAAAATATTTTGTAAATCAGAGGTGGCGAGGCGTTCTGCAAACAAAATCTGCTGTGCGTCAAAAACATCATAGGCCTCTTTTTTTGCTACTTTCCACGCGACAAAAGTTGAAACGAGCCACACGAAAAGTGCAATCAAAAATAACCCGCTCATTAAGCGAAATTTTAAACTTTTATTTGTCATCACCTTGCCCTAATACGTAGCCAACCCCGTGAACGGTACGAATAAATTGTTTTCCCAATTTTTGGCGCAAATTGTAGATATGAACATCTAATGCGGCGCTACTAATTTCCTCCTCCCATGTGGATAATTTTTCTTCAATGGTTGAACGGGAAAGGACACGATCTTGATTCAACATAAAAAGTTCCAATAACTTATATTCTCTGCTCGTGAGAGAAAGCAGTTCATTATTTACTCGAACACTTCGTTGATTAGGATCAAGTGTAACATTCAGATGGGTTAAAACCGACGTGGTATGTCCATAGCTACGGCGAATCAATGCTTGCAAACGGGCAACCACTTCAGCCAATGCAAAAGGTTTACAAAGATAATCATCCGCCCCTTTTTGCAATCCTTTCACGCGCTCATCTAAGGTATCGCGCGCTGTCAAAATAAGCACGGGAGTAGATTGATTATTCATTCGCCATTGTTGCAAAATCTCCAATCCGTCCATTTTGGGTAAAGTAAGATCCAATACAACGGCATCATAAGGTGCGC
The DNA here is from genome assembly GCA_001999425.1 of Rodentibacter genomosp. 2. Classification (GTDB taxonomy): domain Bacteria; phylum Pseudomonadota; class Gammaproteobacteria; order Enterobacterales; family Pasteurellaceae; genus Rodentibacter. The sequence continues at coordinate 58,042 of MLHP01000013.1, forward strand.
TATCCAGTGCATCCAATCCGGTTTTACCATCGCGAAACCAATCCACAACAAAGCCAGACTTGCTTAACCCAATCTGTAATCCATTGCCAATTAACGCATCATCTTCAATTAATAAAATCCGCATAATTTTGACCGCACTTTAAAACAAAATGGCGAGTATTATACCCGCCATTTTCCAAATTAGTTTACTTTTTCTACGCTATACACTTCTAAATCTGCTTTTTCAAAAGCTTCATTATCAAGTTTACCGCTGATACGGATTTTATCCTGTGGCCCCACGTTTAAACCTTTCCATACACGATCGTCGATCTCGATCTTAATTTGTTCCGTACCATCTGTGAAAAGATATTCATCATTGTCGATTTGTTTCGTGATGTTACCCACTAAGGTAATCATTGAATTATCTTTTGCCGATAAGGCTTGTTTTACTGTGATTGCCGCAGCTGCCGGTTGTTGGAATCCGCTTTTTGCATTCCCGTTGTCATTAAAACCTGCGAATGCCGTTGAAGTTGCGATAGCTAAAATTGCTGCGAAAGTTAATTTTTTCATAAGTTTTTCCTCTAAATAAAAATCAATTTGTTTGTTTTCCAAAGCATCTTTGCTTTGTTCATGTGTATTAAACAATACAAATCTTAAGTAATTCTTAAGAAACCCTCACTTTTCTAAAAATAATAAAAAAGCTAGGAAAATCCTAGCCTTTCATTATTTACCACCGCAAAGTGCGGTCAGTTTTGAATGTTTTTTATTCTTCATTCAATAACTTTAATTCACGATTTCTGACTTGTTTTTTCAAGATTTCCGCAAATTCTTCTATGGTAAACGTACCAAGATCCACGCCTTTACGGGTACGCACCGCAATTTTACCTTCTGCGATTTCTTTATCGCCACAAACCAGCATATAAGGTACACGACGTAAGGTGTGTTCACGGATTTTAAAGCCTACTTTTTCATTTCGTAAATCCGTTTTTATGCGTAAACCGGCATTGGATAACTGTTTTGCCACCTGTTTTACATAGTCGGCTTGGCTATCGGTAATATTCATCACTACGGCTTGAGTCGGCGCTAACCAGGCAGGGAAAAAGCCGGCATATTCTTCAGTAATGATACCGATAAAACGTTCAATAGAACCTAAAATCGCACGGTGAATCATCACAGGGGTTTTACGCCCGTTATCTTCTGCAACATAAGTCGCTTCTAGGCGACCCGGTAGGGCAAAGTCTAACTGCACCGTACCGCACTGCCATTCACGGCCTAAACTATCACGCAATGCAAACTCAATCTTCGGCCCATAGAACGCCCCTTCACCCTCTTGAACTTCATATTCAAGATTATTATGTGCCAAGGCTGCCGCAAGACCTGCTTCTGCTCGATCCCACATTTCATCCGACCCAATACGGTTTTCAGGACGGGTTGAAAGTTTCACATAAATATCGGTAAAACCGAAGGTACTATAAATGTCGTAAACCATTTTAATACAGCTGGTAACTTCACTTTCGATTTGATCTTCCGTACAGAAGATATGAGCGTCATCTTGGGTAAAGCCACGCACACGCATTAAACCATGTAAAGAACCGGACGGTTCATTACGGTGGCAAGAACCAAATTCCGCCATACGGATTGGTAAATCACGATAAGATTTTAAACCTTGATTAAAGATTTGCACGTGCCCCGGACAGTTCATCGGCTTAATGGCATATTCACGATTTTCCGATTGCGTGGTGAACATTAAATCGCCATAGTTTTGCCAGTGTCCTGTTTTTTCCCACAACACACGATCCATCATAAACGGGCCTTTGACTTCTTGATAATTGTACTCTTTTAATTTAGTCCGAACGAAAGTTTCAAGCTCGCGGAAAATCGTCCAACCGTCATTATGCCAAAACACCATTCCCGGTGCTTCCTCTTGCATATGATATAAATCTAAAGCTTTACCGATTTTACGGTGATCGCGTTTTGCGGCTTCTTCCAAACGTTGTAAATAGTCGGCTAATTGTTTTTTATCTGCCCAAGCCGTACCGTAGATACGTTGTAACATTTTATTCTTGCTGTCGCCACGCCAGTAAGCCCCTGCTACTTTTTGTAATTTGAAATGATGGCAGAAACGCATATTGGGTACGTGAGGCCCACGACACATATCAATATATTCTTGGTGATGATACAACGCCGGTGTTGCCGTACGCTCAATATTTTCATCTAAAATTGCCATTTTGTACGGCTCGCCACGTTGCTCGAAAGTATCTCGTGCTTCTTGCCAAGTTACACGTTTTTTTACAACATCGTAATTGGTTTTCGCTAATTCAAGCATCCGTTTTTCAATCGCCTCTAAATCTTCTTGAGTTAAAGAACGATCTAAATCCACGTCATAATAGAAACCATTTTCGATAGTTGGACCGATTGCCATTTTTACATCAGGAAATAATTGTTTGATAGCATGGCCTAATAAATGAGCACAAGAATGACGGATAATTTCTAAACCGTCTTCATCTTTAGCTGTAATAATTTCTAACTTTGCATCTTGCTCGATAATATCACAGGCATCACGGCGTTCACCGTTTACACGGCCGGCAATAGTCGCTTTAGCAAGGCCTGCACCGATATCTTGAGCCACTTCAAGCACCGAAACAGGGCGATCAAATTGACGTTGGGAACCGTCAGGTAAAGTAATAATTGGCATAATTTTTCCTTATCTATAAAATTCAGCATTTACAATGCTTTTTAATCTTTTTTGTTCCGAAATAACTATTATTTTATCATAAAAAACGCTTTTATTATCAATATTATTAAATTTCATTTCGGAACGTTTTTTCAGGTTAATTTGCTATTTTTAGCCAAAGTGACAAGGTTAAATTTTCAAAGAAAAAGCACGGTAAAACTACCGCGCTTTTATCAACTCCTACTGAATTTGTTCTCCCTTGTACCACACCTCAACTGAACCTTGTAATTCTTCCGCTGTATCAGCGCTAAAAATGTAAGGTTCGATTGTACCTTGAGGTTCTTGAACAATGCCTCTTTGAACTTTACCATTTAGACGATATTCAACTTTTCGCATAATAAATGATGGTTTTATATTATCGTCGTTAGTTTTTATGGTTGGAGCAGGAATAATAAAATTATTCGTAGTTTTTTTCGGTTCGCTAAATTCAAATTTAGCATTTTTAATAGCACTATCGACATCTGCAAATTCAACAGTATGTGAACCTGTATATACTACATTAGATTTATCATCTAAAATTTCAAATTCAAAATTTTCAGTTCCATCTGAAAGATTTACTTCAAACTGTGCGCCAACACTTACTGCAATTTTACTGCCAAGGAGGTCTTTAGTTGCAGTTTTTAATTCATCGTAACCTTTCAACTTAATTTTTAATTCTGGAATACTTTTAAAATTAAAATTACTTGGAATTTCAAAATCTAAATTTATAACTAATTGCCCTGTACCTTTTTCACCATCATAAATAGGTGTAAAACCATAGTAACTATAAGCATTATTACTAGTTATATAATTTTGCAATGTAGATAAATCAAAATCAGGCAAAACTAATTTTTCATCTACACCATTTTTTCTAATGTAACGTTCATTGTTAATTGGATTATACCAAATGCCGTCATCAGGTCGGTCACCGTGCCATAACTCATTTGCAAAATAGCCTGTTTGAATCATTATCGCATTAGAATTTAAAACTTCTCGGAATAAAAAATTTTCGTCTTTTATATGATAACTTTTACCAAATTCGATACCATTAGATTTTGGTACTTCAGGTTGTTCCTCTTTATCTTTTTTTAGCTTTTCAACCTCATTTTCAAGATTCGCAATGTCTTTTGCCACGTTATAAGCAAACATTGAATCTACCGGTTGATTTTTATTGACTCTCGCCATTTTTGAGCTCCTGTTTTGTTTGTTGATAAATTCTGTTGAGAGATTCGTCATATTCCTTGTGGTTTAAGACGATATATTGGGTTTTAATTAACCGCACTTTGTACGGTTTTTTCTTTGAAAGAACATTAATCATCGTTCACCACCGTAACATCTTGGATTAATGTCAATTCTCCACCGGCAATCGTGCGCACTTTGTGATATTGGTCGATACATTGCAAATCCCATTTGGCAGATTCCCACTTCACGTTTTGCGTTTTATCGTGTGAAACCGTGATATGAATCAGATTGTTTTCTACTACGATTTCGTCTGTTTCAGATGATAGTTTGATAATGTCTCCACGTTTCGGTTTAATGTGCAAATCAAGCCGACAACCATCAAAATTGACCGCACTTTCTTGCTCGTCATCTTCTACAATCTCAAATGTAAAACCTTCATCGTCGCCCCGAACCATCTCTAAGTCGATTTGTTCCATTTTCGCTCCAATAAAAAAGCCCTCGCTTGAGGGCTGTGATTAAACGTAAATTTGCTGCGTTTCTTTCAAATGATTGTAGATTCGTGCAAGCATAATTTGTGTTGGCGTTTTGCCGATATCCTCTTTAGTAAAAGGGGCGTCATTAATGGTTTTTGCCGCTTCGGCATCAATCCATTTATATTCACTGATAATCGGAGTGAAATCCGTGACTACGCCGTCATTATCTGTGCCGGTACCGATAACGTATTTCGCATTGATTGAACCGTCTTCTTGCGTACTGTAACTTGCAATCGCTGAGTACATTGGGTTTAAGATTTTGTTGAATGTTGTCATAATAAAAACTCCTTGTTTTTAGTAAAAGAAAACCCCAACAGTTTTCACTATCAGGGTTGGATTTAAAAATTTAACCGCACTTTGGTGCGGTCTGGTTTTACACTTTAATTAAAAATTTTGAAGTAGAATAGAGGATTGTTGTAATCAACGGCTTGTCTAGACTTTGTTCGTTCTTAGCCCATGCCAATAACTTTATATTTAATTGCTGATTTTCATTTAGAATGAATGTCGTATTGGTCACTTTCGAGAAACTTCCATTTGCAAGATGAGATAAATTTCCTCTTTTGTACAAAGTTAAATTCTCATTTTCTCCCATGTGGCTGTAGTCCGATGTAGTAATATTAAACGGAACTTGTACCCATCGTTTTGCACCAGAAGGCAAAATATTGATTTTTGCTTCATATGCATAGTAATACTCACGATCTATCGTCCCTGTACTATTTTTAGTATTAAAACGTACTCTTCTATTAAGAGCCTTCCATTTATCAACTAACAATGTTTCATAGATATTACCACCCACTAATTGACTTATTCTTAGCGAACCAGTGAATTCACCTGTTATCCCCTCAATCCTTGCCCCTTTTATCAATCCTCCATTAATTGTTGAACCATTAATTGTTGTACCCGATACCATTCCCCCACGAATGTCATTCCCTTCAATGCTCGTCCCTGTGATTGTTCCTGCAGTCACTCGTCCCAAATTCGCACTAATCGCCGCCAAATTCGAGATATTTAATTTATCCGCACTTAACGATCTCGACACAATATGCGAGGCATTGATACTGCCTGCTGCCATATTTCGAGCGGCGATAGTACCGGCTGCAATCTGATTAGATGTAATCGTGTTTGCTGCGATTTGTTGAGCGGTGATGGTGTTTGTCACAATCGAGCCACCGTGGATAGATGTTACACCGGAATTTTGCCATACATTCGGTTCTTTGGTGGTCGGTAAGCACTCTTCAAGCATCGGTCTGCGAATCATTAAAGCCGGGCTATTTTGCGCACCCTCCGCCCACATATTGATAATCATACGATAGGTAGCATTATCACCTGTCGCTTTGAATATCACATAGATACGCCTGTTTTCTTCAATACCAGTTTCAGTATTGTTGTTACCGTAACCGCCATTTTTACCTCGTCCACTCCACGATTTTTTAATAATTTGTACTGAACCTTGTTCAATGTTCAAATCAATAAAAGCTCTATGCGCACCAATATAGGCAGAGAAACAATAGTATTTGTCTTTTACCAATCTTAAATCTTGATAAAGTCCACCTAATCTAACATTACCTGTGTTTGTATTTTTGCGGTTTCTTTGCCACCTAAATTTAAGTTCGGTAGGTAGATACGCTCCGCCTTGATATGCACCGATTAGATTATTAAAAGCCCAATCCGCATTATCCATATTGGCGGAATCAACATACATCGTCCAACCATTACCATTATTCGCAAAAATCGGGTTATACAAGAGATTGCCACCCAACCCAATCGCCAATTTATCCGCCGATACTTGACCTGCGGCTAGATGGTCAGTGTGAACCGCACCGGCTTGTAATGCCGCCGTGCTGACAGAGTTCGCCGCCATTTTGTCGGCGGTGACGGCTTTTGCAGCTAAGTGGGCTGCACCAATGGCTTGAGCTTGGATTTTGGCAGCATTAATGGCATTTGCTGCGATTTTATCGGTAGTGATCGCATTAGCAGCGACTTTTTCAGCGACAACCGAGCCGGTTGCAAGTTTTGCCGTGGTAACCGCCCCTGCCGCTAAATGATTGGTTGCAATCGCATTGGCGGCAATCTGTGCCGCACTCACCGTACCGCTCAGTTTAGTGGTAGGAATCGCGGCAAGTTGATTCGCTGAAATACTTCCACTAATTTGGTTTGCGTTGATATTTTGAATTTGCCCGCTATTCAATTTGCCGATAAGTTTAGCGACATTCAAACTTTCGATTTGATCGCTCGTCATTTTACCGACAATGTTTTCCACCGGAATTTGGCTAATATCAACATCATTCACTTTATATTTGTTACCGTCCCAAACATAAAGCTTTCCATCCGCCGTGTTATGAACCTGTTTATAGCCGGTAAACGTGTTCACATCTAGTCCCATTACCGTCTTAATCAGCTCAAGATTGCGTGCCGGCGCGGCGGTGTCAAAGACTTCATCAATGATATTTTTTGAGAGCTTTTCATTGAGCAGGTTCAATTCTTCGTCAATATCGACCGCACTTTCCGCCCTTAAGCCTGATTGTTGATAGAACGGTCCGACATTTATTCCACGGGTATGACGTAGCCAATAATACCGCACTTGTTTTGCCCCGACTTCGTGGGAGTACATTCGGGCGGTAACTTTGGCGATTCTGACCGCTTTTGACATATCATCCGTTTCGGCGGCAAAAATCTCTGTGGCGGTAAACTCATCAATCCAATCCCATTCAAGGGTGATATTGCCTAAGCCACCCGTCACCCGTACGCCGGTTGGGGCGGGAGGGCGGTTGATGACAAAGCCTTGTGTGCGTTCGTTAAGCAATTGCCCTTTCTCATTTTTCGCACGAATGACCACGGTATATTCGCCGTTTTCAAGATTGCTTAAATCCAGTTCCGGTGAGGTTAATCCCAAACGTACATCAAATAGCGCCGTCCCTTTGTAGATTAAAATATCGTATTTCACCAAGCCATTGCCGCCGCTGACATCCGCATTAATGTTAATGCTACCGTCCGGATTGGTGAGGATTTGAATATCATTGACTTTCGGCACGACAAGGATACTGGTCGCTTTCGGTTCAAAAACCGCCCCGTTATCAACGATGGCTTCTTTCTGTGGCTCGTGTTGTAAAGCAACAATGGTATATTTGCCTTTGTCTTGCTCTTTCACACTTAAGGCACGGAATAATTGCGTATTGATTCGTTGCGTGGTGAGCGACCAAACCCCATATTCCGTCAAGCCTGTCGGTTCAGTATCGAGGGTGATTTCCGCCCCATTTGCTGACAAAATTTTAATATCTTGATGTTTTGCCTGTGCATTGATGTAGGTAAAGTAACTATTTGCCGTGATATCGATTTCACGATCTAACGTCACGTTCCTGCCGTCAATGCTTAACACTCGTCCACCGATATTGGTACCGGCATAATCAATATCTGCCACCTTGATAATATCGCCCGGCACGTGCATTAAGCCTTCCGCCCCTACCGTAAACGTCACAGTTTTGGTTTCCAGTTTTTCAGTCTGTAATAACCATAAGCCGGTACGGTGTGCTTGGCCACGGGACGTACAACCAAATGCGGTAATTTTTTTCACGTTTAAACCATTTTTTCGGATTGCCTCATCATCGGAAACATATTCAATGGTTTTTTCATAAGCATTGTCTTTATCCGCATATTCCACTTGGATCGCATTATGACGGGCTTTTTTGGCTGAAAAGGTGTAAGTAAACTCACCGTTTTCAACATTCGCATTGGTGTAAGTCCACACCGGATCAGACGGACGATCCATTACGACCGTCAGTTCTCGCCCATTCCATACCGGCATTGCACGGAAAATCGAACAAATATCATTGATCACATCATAAGCCGCCCGTTGGTCGGTCAGCCACGCGTTACAGGTAAAACGAGGCTCTTTACCGCCAAAACCATCGGGAACCAACTGATCGCAATATTGCGCTACTTGATACAACGCCCATTTATCCGCACCAAACTCCCCCAAACGGCCGCCTAAACCATAACGCTTGTTTGTGACTACATCGTACAACACCCAAGCCGGATTATCCGACCACGCCAGTTTAAACGTGCCGTCCCACATACCGCGATATTGTCGGGTTTTCGGATCGTAATTTGACGGTACTTTGACCTTAATCCCTTTGACATCATAAGTGCGATTCGGGATATTCGAGAAATATTCCGAATCAAATTTCACCCCGATTAACGCCGTGTTCGGATAAGTAAATTCCGTATCGATAATTTCCGTGTAACTCGCCCATACCGTGTTATTTTGCAATCGTTGTGACTTACTATCCTCTGAGTTTCGTTCAACACGAATCGTAAACGGCACCGCAGGCAAACCGGAAAAGGTATGTTGCTGTAAATACTGTGAACTGTATTTGCCACTAATCGTTATTGGATAGTGCTGATTGCCGATATACACCGTTAAGCTTACACTTGCGCCGTTTGTATCACCCTGATCGTTTTGGTGAAACAGTGATTGAACACCAAGGGTTAAACGCAAACGGGAGACTTTGCTATCGGTTATCGTGCGGGTAATCGGTGTGGTTTTCCGCACTTGTGTCCCCACCGAGATTTCTTTTTCTGACGTATTGAAACCGGCGATAATATCCTGAACCTGTGAACCGACCCGCCCTTCAAGTTGAACATTGCTAAAATTGTAAGAATCATCCTGATTTTGAATCGGTGTATTATCAAGATAGACGGATTTCATCCCGTCTGCTAAGCCTTCAATTTCCCCTTCTGAAATAATTTCAACGATTTTGACAAGCTGTTTACTGCGACCGCTTTCTTTTGCTTCAACCGGTGTATGTCCGCCACCGCCGCCTTTTCCCATAATTAACTCCTACTTTTTCCAATCTTTAATCACAGCAAGAATATTCGGCAAACGCAAAATAAAAATAAGAAAAGCAATACCGAGAATTGTTTGTAAGAAACCATATTCCATTATAAACTCCTTGATAAAAGGAATGATTGTTGTAAAATTATCCAAAGTTTATGTCCTCTTAGGGTAAGTAAGTGGATATGAAAAACCCCGAAAGTTTGCCGCTTTCGGGGTTTGTTTTATATTGAGTTAAGTTTTTCCGCCTATCTTCTAAATCTGCGTCTGCCGCTATTTTGTTCCGGTGTTGCCACATCAACATCCATCGTTTCAATACCTTGTGAAATAATCAATGAACCTGTTCTAATACGTCCATAAGCGAGTGGCATAGGTTTTCCTTGTGCTGCCATATTAGATAAGCTTGAAAATGATGTTGAATTTTTCTTCTCCGATTCTGACTTTCCAATATCCATTGATGGCATTTTAGTAAGCATTTGGCTCACTCCACTTAGGATCATTGACGCCCCAGCCATAAATGCCATTGTCGCCATACCGTAACCACTTGCACCTAAATATGCCCAACCTGCCGCACCACCTGCATACCAAGAGGCGGCAATTAATACCGCACCGACTACAATATTGAATATCCCCGCTCTTTTTGCTCCTTTCAGTACCGGTGTAAAACAAACTGACATTCCCTCTTTTAACTGATAGAACATTCCCTTTTCTAAATAGCGGCGATCAAGATAGTCTTTGCCAATACGCACTTTAAATAAGCCTTGTTGTAAAAATTGGCGTAAATTCGGAATCTGACCGGTTAAAGCACGGATAATTTCTGCCGTGTTGTTTACCTCTAAATTAAACTCAGTGCCAAACTGTTTAAGGGCACCGTAAAATCTAACTTTGACCATTGTTTAAATCTCCATAAAAAAACCGCACATAAAAGTGCGGTCGGTTTTGATTAAGTTTTTAATTTAATAACTGGTAAAAGGCTTTGACTAACGCCAATCGTTCCGTGTTAGATTGAATAAACTGTTTGGCTTTCGTCATCGTCTGTTCAAGTGGATATTTGAAATTGTGGAGATACTGCCCGCCAATTTCATTCTCCATTTGACCGGGAATGTTTGTCTTCCGTAGTTTTTCTTGCATTTCGTGAGCTTGGAAGCAGAAACTATACATCTTAATAAAAAGGGCTAATGCCTCTTCGCTTTGGGTAATATTGTCAAAATGATAGTCCGGTTCAGGCAAAGCAAGCTGTTTCGGTTCATTCCGGTGCATTGCTAAAAATGCCCGTAACACAACTAAATGAAATTTCGGGCTAATCCACATTGCGTAGCTTAAGACAAGTTCTTCGCAAGCCCAAGTTCCTTGAATAGAAATATCTTTGCCACCACGAATAGTTTTAATAGCGAAGATCGTTTTTGTGCTTCGCTCATTTTCAATCTCTTTTGCTAATTCTTTGGTTTGTTCATTACGAGCAAATAAACTTGGACGATGCTTTGGATCATTTCCGCTTGCCAAGTGAAGATCATTTAAGGAATAGAGATTGTCTAAAGTACGAATTGATTGATTTAAAATAGATAAGTTTGTCATAACGACACTCCGTTAATTTTCGAAATTAAGATTTCCCTAAATAAATAGGGAGCCAAGAGGTTCGAAAGCCTAACGGTAGGCTGGAGTTATTCCCCTTTCGGGTATTGTATTCCTCACCCTCTCGGCATAGATTGAATTTTAGGTATGCACAATCAAAATTCGTTGGAAGAGAGAAAAGAGATCACGAATTTTACGCATAAAAAAACCGCTATGCTTTCGGGTGCGGATTTCCGCCGTTAAGGTTTCGACACCTTGAGTTGGAATATAAAAGAAAACCCTATTGGTTGTCAATAGGGCTTTATAAAATGCTTATTTTGAACAGCTCTGTATATAGCCTATAGCTTCATTTATTGACAGAGGAGCATAGTATCCATCATATTTAGATAATAAAACCTGTTGATGTTGAACTAAAAATAAATAATAGTTTCTTAATTTCCCAGCTTGGATACCCCCTATAAATATTTCTGTTTTATCAGAAAAATCATTTACGGACATTCTATCTGGTCTAAACTCATCAAGTTTATCTAATAAACAAGATTTTAATTCATCCCTTGATTTATCTGAATTATATGTTTGTTTAGGTAAGCCTCTCATTTCTTGTGGAGAAATACCACAACCACTAAGTAAGACCCCAAATAGTGACAAAGCTAATATTTTTTTCATTTTTTATAACCCTTTTCCTATTGATAACTTTTATTATCACCAGATGTCACACAATATCACCCCTAGGATGTCAAGGAGGTTGTGTAATATTACATTGGTAATAATCTTGGTCTGCGCCAAGGACCTAAGCTAATTCTGAAAATATTCTCTTTGTCTTTTTTAATAACTTGTTTCTCTACTGCCGGATTAAACTGCCCTCCGCATAAACCTCTACCGTACGGATCTCCAATTACTGCAAAATTATGTTCACCTTCCGGAATATAAAAATCAGCCTTTTCTTCAGGATCAAATCGAGCTAATAATGTTTGTCGGTACATAACCCCTAGATAACAGCCGCCCCCCTGAAAACCGGCATCACGAACAATGGTCACCTTTGCATAGTTAGGGTTATATTCGCCTTGAGCTAAAATTCTATCTGGAGGAACTTGTTTTGCTTGCTGCATAACTACTGGAGAAGTACCAGTACAACCAGACAAAAACGCAGTCGCAACGCCAATAATAAGTAATTTTTTCATTTTGATCTCCATAAAGTAAAAGTGCTACATTCTACAAGATCTAGATATTTTGGGCTGTGATTTAGATCACATATTCTATTCAGAGAATAAAACTAATTCCAAAGCAAGCTGCACCAATGGCAAATCCAAGAGCTGCAATAATCGCTGCAATAGCTAACATTTTGCCAACAGTATTCGCACCTTCTGTACTCATTTTTCCACCTACCTTTATTTGATGTTTTGGTGTATACTTAATCAAAATTGCTCCTTATGTTGCTTAACTAGGAATAAGGGGTAAAGAAAAACCCGATTGTTGGTCGCAATCGGGTTTTGTTTTTTCCGATTACGTTGCTTTATTATTGCAACGTTGATTTTGTGTGAAGAGAGGAAGGAGTTCCACACCATCACGTTGTGAGAAGTATTTTCACAATTTAGTCCCGGAATTTCTTTTAAAGTACTTTAAAGAAAATGGCTTAGCTAAAACAAACTCATTAAAACCGCTTCAAAATTGAGTTTATCCGCGAGTTTATGTCGCCACATACTGTGCGTATGTTTAAACCAATAACCATCATAAAGATCACGTTTTGATAAGCGTTTTGGGGCGTGATGTAAGACCATTTGTTCACCAATATAAATGGCGGCATGATTCGGGACATCTGCGCCCACCTGAATTAAAATGACATCACCGATTTGTAATTCTTGTTGGTCTTTAACCCGCTCAAATCCTTCCTTTTCAATATTGTCGAGGTAAAGATTAAAGCCATCTTCCCACCAGTAATCATCACGTTCATACTCAGTCATTTCATAACCCGCAAGGCGATAAAAATCACGATAGAGCGTGTAACAATCCATTTTGCCGTGTTCAAATTCACGCCCGATTAATAATGGGATTTTTGGGAAAAGGTGAATTTGACCGTCACACACAAGCCAAAAATCCAGTTGGCTATAAAGCTGCGTTTGTAAATCGGCTTGCGATAGTTCAGGCTTGCCGTTTGGGTGAGAATGTACCAATGCCAATATTTCCCCCATTGATTCCGCCTTGAGATAATCATCCGATGAAATTTCAAAGTGGTTCTCTTTGTCTTCCGCCATATTTTCACAAGGGAAAAAGTGCGGTTGATTTTCACCTCGTTTTAAAACAACAAAACCGCAACATTCGTGCGGTTCTTGTGATTTTGCGTAAGCGATAATTTCACTTTTTAATTTTTCATCCATCGTCTCTACCCTAATTTATTCACCGACACAAACCCACCGTAATTATGTGTGTTATTGCGAAGTTTGCAGCCGGTTAGCAAGCCACTACATTTATCTCTTTTCTGATCAATCGTGGGCTGATCTTTTTCATCTGCCACCGCAGGCCCTGAATAACCACATTCGACACCACGATACACCCAGCAACAGGTCGTGGTGATCATTCTTGCTCCGATGAGGGCATTATCTGTTTCACTGGGCAATGCTAAAGTAAATTGCGCAATATCACGTTTAAGTGATGAGAGCTGTTCAATCACAAAGTAGCTTAATGCCTCTTGTGTTGGGTCGGCTTGTTTGTTGCCGTTTGTAAAATTGACTGCATCAAGATAATGCATATAGACTAAACGTCGGCGTACAATAGCCCCCAAACATTGATCGAACCGATTACAAAGTGCGGTCAAAAATCCATTAATATTGGCAAGGGTGAGTGTTGGACGGTTGCTTGGACCCTGCACCGACATTTCAAATCCTTCCGTTTTTACACCAAATGGATCGTAGGTTTTCCCTTGCCAGACGATCGGTTGGGATAATTCATTTTTGCCGGCATAAAAGCGATACAGTTCGCCGTTTATACCGTCTGCATCTTTCAAGCCACGGAGATCGACTTCAAATAATTCAATTAACGCATTTTGCTCAAGTTTGGCAAGGTCGAGTTTGAATTGGTTGGAAATAAGATTTGGCATAATTTACCACCAACGAATTGCATTAATTAAATTAGGCAACACCCAAACCATTCCGAAAATAAAACTTAACGTCACAACAACATAAGCAAAACGGCGGGCAATCGGGTCTTTTGAAATAACTTCTAGCATTTTCGCCACCTCTATATTAAAATTCATTCAGTTTGTTTCCTCTTTGTATGGAAAGTTGGAAATAAGAAACCCCGACAGGTTGCCGCCTATCGGGGTTTGTTTTTTTTGACTTAAAACACAAAAGTGCGGTCAAATTAAAGGTCAATTTTGCATATTAAGCAAAGGCACCACCCGGTCTAAAATTTGTGGTGATGGCGTTATTGGCTGCTCTTTCGGCAATATCCGTCATTGTTTTGAGCAGTTCAACGGTAATTTCTAAACCGTTATCAGTCTGTTTGCTTTCTACTTTGGCATTTGCCGCTTCACCGTTATTAATCACATTCACTTTGATATTAGTCTGTCCATTAGTTTGATGTACCGTTGGCACGCCAACACCGCCACCATTAGCAAAGCCACGAGGTTTTGAACGGGATTGATAATTGAGGTAATCAAGGTATTCAATACCCAATCGGCTTGTTGCTTCTTTGGTGATGACATATTCACCACGATGTACAATGCCAGCCGGTTGGTATTTGCCGCCTAAGCCGGTAAAACCACCTTCATCAAAACCAACCAGTCCACCGATATAACGCATATCCGGTGAAGTTACCTCTCCCCCACCACTTTTCCCTGCACCAAACATAGATGAAACCGTATTAAAGATCATCATTTTAATCGTCATTTGGATAATATCTTTGATGATAGATTTTGCTAACGAGCCAAAATCTGCTTTCCCTGTCATTACAAGATCGGTTAAAGCATCTGACATTCCATTAAACGCATTTAATGTGATGTTGGAGACATTTCCCATGATATTTTCAGCATCTTTACCAAATTTATCAAAACCGTCACGTAAGCCTGCGATCGGATCGCTTTGTTTCTCTTTCTTGAGCCTTTGAATTTCATCAAAATTTTTCTTAGCTGCTTCACCTTCGGCAAGTAATTTTTGAACGTATTCGTCACTCATTTCGATAGAAAGCTGCTTAATTTCCTGATCGATTTTTCTGTAATAATTAAGCCGCTCTTGTTCTTCAGATGTTTTGTTTAATAAGTTCGCTTCAAATTGCATTTGTTCAAATTCGTCTTTTTTATTAAACCCATACTGAGAAACTTGTTTTGCCATATTGGCTTTATCCGATTCTTGCGCCAGTTTTTTAAGCTGTTCAATTTGAGTAGTAGTCATATTTTTAAAGGTTTCACGGTCAGTTTTGAGTTTTTCCATTAACTGATCGTATTCTTTATAAATACTTACACCACCGTATTGTGCAATACTGGCGGATTCTGCTTTTAATTGGGCGATTTGCGAAGTGTAGTCGTTATACATATCGCCAAAGCGATCGGTTTTGCTGCCGGAACCTTTATGCTTACCGCCGCCCTGCATATTTTGGAGAAGATTTTTATCTCTCTCACTTTCCCATAATGCCTTTTTTTCGCCCTCCGTTAAATCCTTTTGGTGGAGTAAGGCAAGATCTGCTTGATATGCAGCCTTTTTCTTTGGGTCTTTGGTTTGTAAAATTTTCTTACTCAGATCATTTTGCTTGATCAAGTTCTGCACTTTCTCGCCGATTACCGGGGTATCACCGGGCAATCCGGACATTGCCGCTTTGAATAATGCCACGTTACCGATAGCATTACCGATACTGCTTGTAAGTGATGAAAATACACCGCTTAAATTACTCACCAACTGTGAGGATGAGGGTAGAAGGTTATTGAGTTCAGTGGCGGACATATTGAGTTTTTTAAAATCAATATCCGTCGCATTAACTTTCATTCCTAAGGCATCATACTTAGCCTGCAACCCCTGCAAGGCTAATTCGTTGTCATTGAAATATCCGGTTGTATTTTTTAGTACCGTATTTAATACATCCGCAGTTGCGCCATAGTTTTTAAGCCGTTGTTCAATTTCGCCATAACTTGCCCCTTGTTTAATCATTGCTCTAGATAATGCTTCAAACTGTACTGTTTGGTGGGCGATATCACGATCTAAGATTTCCCTTGCTACTTTTGCCTCATCCTTGATCTTTTGTAGCCCTTCTAGCGTTGGAGCAAGCCAACTATTGTGATCAAATCTTCCTTGGGCATTTTTTGCTTCTTGTTCTAATAAGCGTACTTGATCCCGTTGTTTTTTTATTTGTTCGGTGTGCTCGGTAATTTTATTTCCAATCGCAGCAGCCGTTAAATCATCATATGAAACGGCAAGACGGTTATTTGCGGCCTCTAAATCAAGGGCATTGGCACGGGCTTCTTGGGCTTTTTGTACAAAATAAAATAATGCACCGGCGGCAATAGTAATCACACCGGCAGGTCCGCCTAATAATCCCATTGCACCACCTAATACACGACTACCAATAGAAGCGGCTTGTTTTGAGGCCGCTAATTTCTGCGTTGCTACGGTTTCAGCATTGGTTAAAGCGATAATTCTTTGCGATTGTGCTGCCATTTGGTTGCGAATAACGCTTCTTGTTTGCTCTGATTGTGCTAATTTTAATGTTGCTGATAATGCTTGCATTTCAGCACGGGCAACCGCTAATTCTGCCGTTGCTTTGGTTTGAGCCGTTTGAGCCACCCTCAAATTTGCCATTGCCTGTTTTTGTGTCGCAACTGCCGAAACAAGCATTCCCTGAGTGTATTTCGCTAAATTCCCCAAGGCGACCGCACCAATCGCTAAAGCCAAATAATCAAAATTTTGGGCGAGAAAAGAAATCGTTTCGGCAAGGGTAGTAAAAACGCCGGTGCTATTGCTAAAATCATCCACAAATTTTAAAGTGGCGTTTTGCATTTGTTGCATTGCCTGCCCGAACGTTAACGGCATCTCTTCAAATTGTGCTGAAATACGTTTACTTGCGCCGGTAATGGCTTCAAATAATAATCGAGAAGTAATTTTCCCCTCTGAAGCTAATTCCTTAACCTCTGCTCGGGTTTTGCCCATATATTGAGCAACCACATCAAGGATAATTGGCGCACTTTCTGCAATCGTTCTAAATTCATCACCCTGTAATCGCCCGGAACCCAAGGCTTGGGAAAGTTGGAATAAAGCACTGGCTTGCTCTTGTGCGCCCACACCGCCCACCGCCATAGCTTTATTGAGGGTTTCGGTAAAGGTGAGAATACGTTGTTGGCTGTAACCATAATCTTTTAATGCCCGCGCAGATCGCGTATAAAGCGTTGTTGTGGCTTCAAGACTTGCCCTTGTTTGTTGAGCAATAGCAAACAACTGTTTATTTACAGCATTGTATTCGTCTATTGATCCGGTAACAAAACGAACCTGTGCATTAAGGGATTTCATTGTATCGGCCATTTGGAGCAATGAGCCAATTCCCTGTATACCTAGCCCCACCGCCAACAACCTTTTCAGGTTACTCATCATTTTATTGAGGCTTTCTACGGATTTTTCCGTTTGCCCGGCCTGTGTTTGAACGCTCCGTAAATCTGCCCGAGCCTTTCCTGCCCCATCAGAGGTTAATTTAATAGCGAGAGTAGCGAAATCTGTCATATTGTTTTCCCTAAATTATGCAACCACCTCTTGGAAGGTAGCAGTTAAAACGGAAAATCCCTCTGAAATATCCATATCCCATTCTTCACAGCGGAATTTACTTTGTTTGTCTGAATATGGCGGTGTCCACAAAAATGCTTTATAACCGTTATGTTCCGTCAGAAATGAATCAATTTGATTGATGTAACTATTAATGCCTTTAAAAGAGACATCATAAGTGCGCAAATCATTATTGAGCCCTTTTGCAGTACGTTGTTCGTACCCATCACCAAATTTAAGAATATTGGTTTCAGGTTTAGCTTTGCGCTTCATATTCCATTGAGGAGGAAAGTTAAAGGTTTTCATTTTGTCTCCATAAAAAACCGCTCATTGCATTTACAGGTAAATAAAACCCGACCTTTTCAGATCGGGCTTAATCCGCATTAATTTGCAACCATAACATATCTAACCGCTTGATGACTTCTAGCTCCCATTTCTCAAGATGCCGTTGGGTTAATCGACACCAAGATTCAATTTCTGCATATAAAATCGGATTACAAGCCATGCCGTATTGGCGAGATAAAGCAATTTCATAGAAATCATCAAGCAGATACCTCACCATCTCATCAGGCAATGGATGATTGAGTTCGCTTAATTGTTTGCTGGTTGCTTCTTGAATAGCTTGTAAATGTTCGCGGTTTGTTGCTTCTGAGCCTTTCGGCTTTTTGTCTAATTCAAATTCGGATTTCGCATAGTCGAGTAAATCATCGACTAGGCTTTCAAGAAGTTTCCCAATTCGTCAGACTGTTCAATCACTTGATCGCTTACCCAAGGGCAGGCGGTCAGCAATTTACGGACATTTTCAGGTGTAAAGGCTAACTCGTCTTTGCCCCATTTCACATTTTCCCAACCGGCAATGCGCACTAAAGCATTTTCCAATTTACGATCTTCAAGTTCGCTGAGTTCCACGTATTTTGGTTTGCGTGTACGGCTGTTTTCAAACTCTTGTTTTTGGAGTTGGCGTAATTGACTTGCCGTGTATTTGCGAACCGGATCGCTTTCTGCGCCATAAACATCAATAAATGCACCGGTGCTTTCACCCGTAACCGGATGTAATACTTCAAAGCGATAGGTTTGTTGAGCGGTTGATTGAATGTCTAATTTAGAAAAATCCATAATGTTATCCTTTTAAAAGATGAGAAATAAAAAAGCGACTTGAAAGCCGCCTATGTGATAATGTCGGTTATGCCAAGGTGTCTTGGATAATCAGTGTGGTCGGTTTTTTCAGCACGTCATCAATGGTGCTTTCCGGATCGTAAATTGCCGGAAAGGCATCAAAGTTTAAGGTTTGAATAAGGTTTTTCGCGCCGTCATCAACATCGATGCTTGTTGCTTTAATCCCCGGCAGAATAAAGGTCATATAATCTGCACTATCCCCTGTTTCGGCATCCATTCGTAATGCCAATGAGAGATTTTGTCCGCTACGCACGGCTTCGATCATCGATCTATCCTGCAAGTACATTGTAAATGAGCCACTAATCGCAATTGTGCCGATAAAGACATCGGGTGCAAATTTCGCGCCTAATACCGGCTCACTGGAGGCGTTTAAATCAATATCCATTTTACAACCGGTGACCAGTGCGGCTTGTCGTCCCCCAAGTAATAGTTGACCATTTACACCGGCAAGTTTAGGCGATTGTGCAATTTCGGCCGAATTGGTGAAGTAGGCGGTTTGGCTTTCTTCCCCCTTTTGTCCTAAAAAAGTCACCGTGATAGAAGCAATGCCATTGGGTTGAATATCAATACTGATTTTTGATACCCGACAGCCTGTATAAATGCGGCTTAGGTTAATATCCGAGAAAATATCCTCAATGGTGAAGCTCTCCGTTGTATGATTTTTTTCCGGAATGACTAAAATTTTTCCTTGCTTTTCACCACTGCCTGCGGTTGTTTTTTTGATAATCGGTGTTTTTGCCGTTGTCCAATCGCCCCGCAATGCTGCTGCTAAAAATTGCGACCATTGACCGGCTGCCAATTCGCCTTTTAAATCGCCCTCCACTTTTTCAAAACCGACAATGGAAGGGGCGCGTTGCATATTTTCTCGAATTTCTTCACTTGAGAAGGAATCAAAAACGGAATTAAGCGTGCTTTCGGTTCGTGGAATAATTTTCCCCGTGCTTTTCCCTGCCTTTGTGCCAAAGGTTGTTTCTTTCGCCACAATAACTTTGCGTTTTACACCTTGTGCTTGTGTCATTTTGTGTCCTTACAGCTCATAAGCTGAATAATTAATTGTGATAGGGAGTGCCAGTTTGTCATCGTTTAAAAAAATCCCCCCGATAACCGGCGGTGAATGGATCACAACCTGAACATTCTCTTTAATAAAACTTTGCCCATAAAAATGCTTTTGAAGTTGACTTGCCCGTTCTTCAATTTCTTGCGTGCCATTTCCTGCCGGATAATACAGGGTAACCTGCATAAACCCGCTTTCTTCGGCGTGGGGTTTGGATGAAATCGCCCCGGTTTTTGTCGTTGAAACAGTTAGCCATACAGTTTGATAAGGCAATGTAAAGGGGTTTTTAATCCCTTCCCAAGCCGTATTAAATTCCCCCAATTTAGAGAGATGTGTTTGTAAAATTGACCGCACTTTTGCTTTCATTAGAATTTCACCTTTTCTAACCAATCTTTTGTTTCCTGAACAGAAATTCGGATCATCCCTTGCGGGGCTTGTTTTGAAAATCCGTTCATCGTTTTTCCTGATTTTGATTTCGGCGGATTCGGGTAAAGTCCGTATTCAAGCTGCGGTGCATAAGGTTTGTTTGTCCCTAAAAACCACGTATCGCCAAACTTAACCGTCATCACGGCATCGCTATTGCCATTATAAGTGGTAGGTAACGCATTGATCGCCGAAGTCCAACTCGCCCGTAATTGCCCTGAATCAACCGGTGTTTTCTTCTGCACTTTATTTGTCAGTTCTAATGCCGTTTTACGCATTACCACATCCGCTTTTTGTTCCACCAAGCGGATAAATTTATCAATATCAGCACTAAATGATCCCATTATGCTGTCCTCCGCGCTTGGCATTGATAAATAATGGTGACATTGGACGGTTTTATTGGCTGGCAATTAATAATTGTCCAAGTTTCTCCCTCAACGATCACGGTAGAATGGATTTCAGGCTTACCACTTTCGGTGATGTATAGCATTACATCGCCTTGTTGAACCATTGTGGCATCGCTTTTCCCTAAACCACCACTTTGAAAAGAAGGAAAATCATAGGCGAGGTTATCGAATAAACAGTAGGCTTTATTCGTCACCCGTCTTTTATTGGCTATCCCTCCTGTTTCAGGGTTGTATTTCCCTTTGCTTTCTGTTTTAACGACACAGGGAACGCCAAATTGACGGATAAGTTGCGTTGAAAGGTTACTTAATTGTCCGTACATCTTAGCCCCTTAACAGCTCGACATAACCTGTTGATTCGCCCAACAGCCCCTTAAGCAGGTGTTTCACATACTCAAAGCGATTTGCTGTTTGTGAGGGCGTTTCACCATAGCTTACCGAGATCGGGCCGACTTTCACACTTGACATCATTTGCGGTTGATTTTGGTTTAAATCTTCTTGCAATGCTAACTCGCAAACCGCACATTTTACGGCTTGTGGAATGTCGGCTTGTCCTTTTCGTGGAAAGCAACGGGGTTGTAGTGGATCGAATTTTTCACCGGCAAAGGTGTAGTAGCTGTCAAGAAAGTCACTTGCGGTAACCAATCGCCGTGTTTTAAGCGATTCGTCTAAATCGTCCCACGTTTCAAAGGAAATACGTTTTGCGTGATAATCATTAGCTTCTTCAAGACTTACATAACTATCATTGGGTATCTTTAGGGTCATCTTGTTCCCCTTCTTGTGCAGTGACCAATAAAGCAATCAGCTCATCTTTTTTAGCGTTCGGCTCAAAAGATACCTGAAGTGCAGTCAATTTTGCCTTGATTTCATCCACTTTTAATTTAGTGAGCTCGTCTTTTGGATCGCCACCTTGCCCCAAATCAAACAACGGCAAGTGTTGATAACGTTCCGGCACTTCACCACATACAGCATCGGCATTTTCCAACGTATCGGATGAATGATATGCACCTAAATTTCGCATAATGAGACCTTTTTCTTTGGCAAAAGCGATATTTTCGGCAGAAAAATCACGGGTAAAATAAAGAATTCGCTTCATTTTGAATACTCCTTAAAGTAAAGCCGCCTGATATTCACAAGCGGCTTTAGGATTACTTGGTTTTGACTAAGACACCGGCAGTATCTTTGTCAAAAGAGGCAGATTTTTCCCAGTTGGTTGAAGTGCCTAATGCAGTGTCATTTGGGGATTTACCGCCTGCGGTCATATCCCATTTATAACCCAGAATACCTAAGTTATAAGTCCATTCCGCTTGATAGGTAGCACCAATATTTTCCCCGCCGACTTTCGGTAAAATTACGCTGTTAAAGTCATTGTTACCACCAACTAAAATAGCATTTTCGACCAAACCCAGTGTGTTGTAAGAACCATCAGTATTAACTAATGCCGGACTATCGGTCACCACAAACACTCGACCGAATGGATCGCGAACTACATTGATATTGTCGTAGTTGAACAGGCGCTCGGTGTTGGTTAAGGCGTTCTCAAACAAGCTATGAAGAGTTGTGGAGTGCATTACCCACGCTTTTAATGAGCCGGATCGGTCGCCAAACAATGCTGCCCCTTTATTGAGAGTGCGGAAAGTCGGCGCTTGTGTTTTATCGTCTAAGACGGTTTTCGTGTTGCCGCCAATTGCAGCCACACCGCCTAATACTGCCGTGTTAAGCATATCGGCAAGGCGTGCTTTCGCTAATTGCTGACCGATTGTGATTGCGGCAAGTTCCGGATTTTTCAAAATCCAGTGGTATTGTTGCGGCTCATATTCAAGCGGTGGTGTGCCGGCAGCCACTTTTACCGCTACATTGAGCAATTGCTCAAGGCGTTTGGCTTCAACGGTGCCTTGTCCGTAAGCATTACGGCGGCGAACAAGACCTGCAACGGCTTTAAAACTCACACGAATATCAAAATCACCTTCTACCGGGGCATTTTGTAGCACAATTGTTCCACCGGAGGCTTCGTTGAATTTTTCAATATCTTGATCGACCGTTTCGGTCAAAGCAACTTGGGTTTGTTTATTAAAAACCTGTAAATCAAAGGACATTATTTATCTCCTGTTAGGTTAAGGCAAATTATTCTGCCGTTTTCGATTGCATATAGGCGATCCGCTCGGCATCGGTTTTACATTCCGAAAGCGACTTTGGCGCACCATTTTGAGAAGGTGTCCCTTGCGCTCCGCTACCGGACGAACCGTTGCTCCGCAAAATCGTGTCTTTGTTTGGATAAGTATTGATGAGCATTTCCATTGCCTCATCAAAGTTAGCAAGTTCACCGGCGCGTTCACGGCTGTAAATTGGATTGCCACTGTTGTCTTTAGCTTCAATTTTGCCGTCTTTTACGCTGAAATGTTTGCCAAAGTAGGCTTGAGCAACATCAGGCGGTAAAGTTGTTTTATCGGTGATAAACTTAGAACGGGCAAACGCACCGCCGACAATTTCGCCATAAAGTGCTTGTTCCAGTTTATCCGCACGACCATTAGCTTCTGCCAATTTTTCATCGTAGGTTTTAATCACCTCCGCTTTCACCCGCTCGGCTTCACCAGCATCAATCAGCTTTTTATCGTCAAGGTTTTTGACGGTATCTAAAGCCTTTTTCGCTGCATTCACATCAATTCCGTCAAAGACTTTTAAATCGGCTTCCGCCTTTTCTGCCCGTTCACGGTGATTTTTTGCTTCTGCATTGAGTGAGGTAATTTTGGCAACAGCAGCCGGCACATCGTAAGCTACTTCTTTACCATCATCATAGACATACACCGGTTTGCCGTCTTGTACGACAACATTGCCGTTCTCATCAGTTTTCAGTTTCATTGGATTTCCTTCCGATTGGTTGTGGCTTTTCCAAGCCGTAGATAAAAGAAAACCGCACAATCTTCCGAAAGTGCGGTCGGTTTTAGATAATAAAAAAACCTAGCGGTTAGGCTAGGTGTTGTGGTTATTCTAGGATTTAACCTTTTAATTTCACTAACTCTTGATTTTCCATATCAAAAATGGCTTTTTGCTCAGCAGTCAGTTTATGAGGGTAATCGGCCCAAAAGTTAAATTCTACTTTTTTATCAAAAGAAAAAACAATTGGTCCAAAAGCGTCTGGAGTATATTTGTACCAAACTTTATCTATTTTTTCTCGTTTATACCAACCATTTTCGTCTATCTCTATAACCTCCCCTTCTTCGCCCTCATCCAGTTCTATTTCGTTGATTTCTATTTCGTCCATCCTCTATCTCCTTTTTGTTGCTTATCTATTGCAGTGTTTAAATAACCTAAAATAGATCTAAAATCATTCTTAGCATTTTTAAAACTATCAACCTCAGCTAATAAAATAGAGCTATTCGTTTTCATTCCTGCGAATGTGCTATGTTTTGTATTAGCTCCGAACCTATCTCTTAGCACTTTATCAGTTATCTTAAACCAACCATTATTTTTATTATCCTGTAATTCTAAGTATTCATACTTATCGCCGTTTTTCCTAACAATTGCCGCATGTTTCCCAACAACGAAAAAATACTCTTTATCATTTTCAAGCAACTCATTCTTTAAGACTTGAACAGCGCCTTTAGATTCCACCGGTACATAGAAATGTTTAAAAATGACACCATCAAGACCAAGAACTTTCATAAGGTTAATTCCTCTTGAGAAAGTATCACAACTAACCCCCCCACGGTAGTCAGTAACATCAAGCCCGATTCTGTTACCAATGTAAGAAAGTGCTAAGGAGGCACAAGATCCTTCAGTTTCATCCCCCCCTGAAATTTTTTGAATAATTTCATCACGAGAAATTGGTTCTTTCAAAAGTTGAACGGGATTATATTCTACACCTTTTTCTTTGAAAATGTTCATTACGCCTTGTGCTTTCTCGCTATATGTGAGGGGAATATCATTTATTTTTTTTATATGATCTTTCCATCTATTACTACTTGATACGACATTCAGCTGTGTTAACGTCAATGGCCGACCACTTTGATCCAACATATCCCGAAAGGTAATCACACCACGCCGCCATAAATCAGCCTTACCTTTACCCAGTACGGCATCTTGTTCAGCTTGTGATTTACCTTTCAGCCAATTTTCGTAGTTGATATTTTCACTGACTTGTCCATCCATTGAAGCACGCGTGCTTTCGGGGATTTCATCGACATTGTCAAAACCTAGCTCTTTCCACGATTTCATCACCAGTTGCAAAATAGAGCGACAACGCGGATGAAGTGGCGGGCGTTTGTAAGGAATATCGTGATCAATTGGCTTTTTCTCTACATCCCACATTAAACCGTCTCGAACACGACAAACTTCAGAAGTTCTCATATCCAAAGTTGCTAAATGCTTTTCGCCTTTGATTAAATCAAGATTTTCATCACGCAAAGCTTGATGGGCTTCATCGGCTGTTTTAGCAACCGCGGTAATTACCAAGGTTTCTGCGTGGCGACGTGAAGTTCCCATTAGCTCTTTTACATCGCCTACTAATTCGTGGGTTTGCTTTCCGTCTAATAAGCCCTGCCGAATAAGGGTTTCAAACCGAAAAGCCATATCATTACCTTGTTTTTTCCACCAATCTTCTAATGGCGCGCCGGCAATTAACGAGGCTCGTTGTGTGGCTTTCAATTTGTAATCCGGCACCTGATTGAAAAAATCAAAACCAACTGATTCATTGTATAGTTTTTGAAGTGCGGTTGTTTCGGTCATAAAAAAACCGCTTAACTCCGTGTCGGTGTAAGCGGTCAGTTCTTGATATGTATTGATAATTTCGCCTTTCAACTCTCGTAGCAATTTATCTAATTCCTGTTTTGGTAAGGCTTCAATACCAGCAGCGGAAATCCGATTCAATAGGGCTTTTTGTGTTTGATTAAGTCGCTTCCAAACTGCTTGGCGAAGATGAGCATCATAGCGAAAATGGAGAATTTTACGATCTGTCAGCGCATAAGCGATCTTTTCATCAAGCGTCTGTTTCTTTATCGAATTGACCTTCATAATTTAATCCTTCTGCTTCCAATCGTGCCTGTTCATCTTCCCAGTTTAGATTATCGCTAATCAATCCACGGCGTTTAGCTTCTTCAAAGGTGGATTGTTTAGAAAGGTTACCGCTTGTTTGCAGTTTGATTACCGTATCCATTGAAGCATTTGGATCGAAATCACTATCAATATTACCGCTAATTTCTACACTACCGACCTGTTGAAGCCCGAGCCAATTACCCACATATTCCAACACTAAATCTAAGGCGTCTTCAAATTGGTTGGCATAAAGCCTTAATTGGCTGATTTCTTTTCCTTGTTCGTCACGGGATTGGCTATCAGTTAATGCTAATACAGTTTTATCCAGTAATTTTGCGCCGGCAACACGCATTTGGCTTTCCAGTTCTTTCAAGCTTTCTTGACCGGCAGTAATGGCATTGCCTGAATGTTCGACATAACGAAGATCGCCGTTTTGTGGAACATCGATTAAACTGCCTCCAATTTTTACGGGATTTTTGTCATTCATTCCAATGCGCACCAGTAATGGCACACGGGCAGTATTAAGAATATTGTCTTGATCGCTTTGGCTTTGCCAGTGCTTGACATTTAAGTAAGCCAGCTCTAATAACGGACTTTCACCCAGCATAAAGCCTGTTTTATTCGTGCTAAATGCGACAATGGGGACATAATCAAGCGGTTTATTTTGGGCGAAAAGCTGTACCTCTTCGTGTAATTGCCAACCATTTTGTAATTTACGGTATTTCCGCACCCGACCAATTTCATATACGCAAATTTGCTCAATGGTTTTCAGTGCAAATTCGCCGTCATCTTCGATCACGTTTTCCTTGTAACGGAATTGAGTGATTTGTTGCTTGCCATTGATTCTTGCCGTTTTAAAGCCAAGCACGGCTTGCGGTTTGATTTCGATTAGATAAGGTCTTGCTCCGGCTGCTTTTTCATCTGCGAGTGTTTTTATATTTTCAGTACGAGTGTAATCCACTAACACATAAGAAACCCCATAAGCCAAGGCTGAATAAAACCAACGGGCCGAAAATACATCTAAATTATTGCCTTGAGCATCGACATCAGGCAAGAAATTTTGCTGTAGTGTTTCATTAATATCCTCTGTTGAGATTGCTTTAAAGAATACCCGCCCACACATTTGTGAGAGCGTTTCACGCAAAGCAGGGTAAAGGGTTGAGCGATTTAATCGATTACAATAGCTTTTATCGCTTTCCAGTTCCATTTGAGGCAGATATTTTTCTTTTCGATGACGCATTTGAGCTGTACCGCCCAGTAAGTCATCAATGAGTTGAATTTGTTTATGCAACGTGTTCATTTCGCTGCTTACATTGGAGACATCTGACATTTTCAATCCTTAATAAATACTGAGTGGCGTTTGGTGCATTGTTCGGTATTCCAATGGTGCAAAACACATAATCAAAGCATCCGCTAAATTTGGTGACGGAATGCCACGTTTTTTCATGTCCTTTTTACTTTCCACTTTTACGCGTCCGTTATTGTCATAATCCACACGAGGGCGAGAGAGCTCGGCTTTGAGATAATCAAGATTAGGTAAGCCACCTTCTAGGCTAATCAATTCATCAACCGGATAAGTATCACCAAATTCAATCGCCCGGTAGGTTTTATAAAATCTATCTCGAACCGCCCACCAAGCCTGAGCTTTCACATTAGAGAACATATCACCGTTGGTTTTTCCGGCAAGATAATCCCTAGTAGGATTAATTACAGCACCACCGGCATTAAATCCCGTAAAATTGACCGCACTTTCTGTTCTGGCATAACGAGCTTTTACACCGGCACCCACGCCGATTGAATCGTAAATCACTTCATCGACTTGTTTTTCTAATGCCCACTCGTGGGTTTTATCGGCACTGTAAATCACATCACCGGATTTCCAGCTTTGTAAGTCCAACACGATAGAACCGTGAGCAAAGCAATTTGCATTGCTATCTGCCCCTTCATCTGCCACATCAAATCCGATCCGTTTTTTCCCTTCGGCAGAAAAACCGAGTTTAAGGTGTGCATTGACCGCACTTTCAATCCATAACGGCTTAATAATCGCCAAATCACTGTCGGCAACCGGTTCACCTTCCCAAATATGCCGATAAAGCTCGCAATCCTTTTCCTTACAATCTTCCATTTCCAATCGTAAGGTTTCCGGGAAAAACGGATTATCCACATAATTAACTTTGAGCAAGGCAATATCTGTCGGCGGTGAAACGACAAACCGCTGATAAGTATCATCAAGAATATTTTTCGGATTAAACGATACCCAAATTTCCGAATTTTCTTTACGAATAGTCGGGATTAATATCTCCCAACTGTCTTTTGAAACATTCTCCGCCTCCTCCACCCAGCAAATATCAATCCCCTCAAGGGATTTGATTTTAGTCGGGTTGTTTTTGATACCGTAAAACAGGAAAACAGAACCGGTTCGCAAGTTATAGATTTTGTTTTTCTGAACATCAAATTCGACCTGATAGCCGTAACGCTCAATTGTGTCGGAAAGCAGTTGAATCACAGAATCGCTGATTGAGTTTTGTAATTCCCTTGCACATAAGAAACGACTATTGGAGCGGCGAGCAATCTCAATTAATAGTCGAGCAATTGTCCAAGATTTACCGCTTCCACGTCCGCCGTAAGCGACCTTATAACGGTGCGGTTCAATGAATGGCAAAAACTTACTAATCAGCTTTTGTGTCATCTGAAAATAAATCCCGTAGTGAACCTAATGCCATTGAACCGTCAGAAGAAGTCAAATCGACCCGGTCTTTAAACATTCCCAAATGTTTGCCAAGCAACTCAAGGGCTTTGTTTGCGGCATGTGGTTCAAAACAAGATTTCACCACATCTGTCCCAATTGCTTCACCATTTTCTGATTTTGTAACCACGGTCTCTGTCACCGATTGTTTTCCCGTAGACATCGCAATTACTTCAAGTAACCCTCGCAAAACATCATCTTGTGAGATTTGAACTCGTTCTGAACGTTTGTCTTTTGCAATCTGAATCGCTTCTTGAATGTCAGGTTTTGACAAGTTTTCAGATCCAATTTGTCGAGCATTTTCAGCTTTATACCCTGCTCTAATCGCCGCCTGTGTTGCATTTAAATCAACCAGGTACTCCTCAACAAATCGCTGTTGTTTGTCGGTTAATTTCCCCACGCCCTTAGACGTGGATTTCACCTCGTCTTTTTTCTTAGGCATAGGTTTAATCCTTATAATGTTAATTCTGTGCTTGCTCTACCTGCCATTCCCGAATCTTGTCAATTCGATTTAAGCAAATATCACGCTCACGCTTGAGAATGACAGCATACTGTGTCACATCGCCATAAGTGCGACCGTTAAATTGGGTCTTGTCTAAGTGGGAAATAAACGCCGCAGGTAAAATAGGACAAGCTGTTGTTACCGGCTCATTCTTGGCGCAAGAAGTCGATAACAGAGCGAGGAGCATTGCTGTTATAGGCATCACTGCTTTTCTCTTGAGCAGAGATAGATTTAATAACTTCATTGGCTTTGTTCCTTGATTCTGATTCTTGTTTGCTGAGCTCAAGTGTCAGACGTTGGTTTTCTTCCTCCGCCGATTTAAGCTGAGAAATGACTGCACTTTGTTTTGTGATAGTTTGGGCTTGCGACTGGTTCTCGGCTCTTAAATCAGAGATTGTGTTGTGCTGAACCCATAACCAAAAGCACAAACCCAAAATAAGAAAAAGTGCGGTCAGTTTTATCGCACTTTCAAATCTCGTAAAGATATTTAGCATTTCAACCCCTAAAATGTGAGCAATCCTAAAAAGAGAAACCAACCCCAACCGGTAATGCCATGAAAAGCAAGAAAACCTGCTGCAATAAATAAACAGGTACTAGGCAAATATCTCATTTCAACTCCATTAGGCATAACTGCCGTTCTTTATCTCGTCTAATTTCCAACCCACGTAATTTCTTACCGCCGGCATAAACCCACTTCGGTAATTCATTACACGCCCCGATATAATCACCTGCGTTAGCCTTGCGGAACATTGTTGATTTACGCATTGCACCACAACCCACGTTAAATACGATGGAAGTCATGGCATCAAATGTGCCTTGCGGTAGATTTCTACCATTGCCATATTGATTCACGCAACGTTCTGCTATGCGTAAGTCATTCGCCCAGCGGTCAGCAATCTCTTTGTCCGTGTAACGTTTGTTAGGATTGATTTTCTCACCACCATATTCTGTCGAACCGATACCCACCGTTAATACATCAGACGGACATTGATACGGGTCTCGACGACAGCCTTCCACATTACCGATAATTTCCATTCCCTTTTCACTAACCCGTAAATCAGGGTGTTCTGTCTGTACTATGCCAATAATGGCGGCGACACTACATATCAGCGCACCACCAACCGTACCGGCAATTTTTAATCTACTCATCTCTTAATCCTCGCTTGAGTTGCTGCACTTTAAGTGCGTGAATCTCTTCTTCCCGTTCTTCTGCTCGTTTTCTTGCTCGACCTTCAGAACATTTTGAATAAAGATTAACTAATGCCGTCAAAATACCAATAGCAAGACTGAGCAGCATTAGATTTTGCTGGTCGCTTAACCAAGCAAGTAAACCGGAAAAGCTAGACCAGAAATAACTTTGGTTTCCCGGGTCTTTAAACATATTTCTCATACTCCGCCCCCTTTTCTTTGAGGCAATAAAAAAGCCCACCTTTTACGGTGAGCTATAAGTTCTGTTAAGATAAAGTTTCCACACAATAAAATAACAGAGGTTTAATTAAAATGATTCAATTAGATGAGTTAAATGATAGCTATTATAACTTCCCCTATCAAGCACGAAAAGGAGATACTGCAAGCGATACTACCGCACCATGCATAGGTGGGATTAATTTAGTAGATTCACCTGAAAAAATCGACGAAATCCCAGAAACACAATATTCTACTACGCTTAAAAAATTATTAGTTGACTTGAATAAAGCCGATTCACCATACTCACTTTAGTTTGTGGCTACTGGCAATACAAAGATAATCGCGATATATCTTATACTTACCTTGAATTTTCTTTTAAGGATAAGTGTAATGCCAAAAATCTAAATTTCATTCAAAGCATTGATGAACAATTTATTGAATATTTACAGATTAATCGTGAACAACTCTCTGCTGAGTTTGGCGTGCCTGTTCAAGCAATTGATACAGTTCATCAAGCTTTTTTCTGGAGTTATCGTCCATATTCTTACTTTGGAAGCGAAGAGCGCATCTTGCTATATTTTCAGGCTGGTAGTCCTCAACACCAAGACCTTGATATTTTTCTAGAACTACTCTATCGATTTCTAACCCAATATCTTGTTGTTCCATCGTAACCACCAATAAAAAAGCCCCAAGCATTTCTGCTTAGGGCCGCATCAGATTTATGGCACTCTGTACCGGAATCGAACCGGTATCGATGACTTAGGAGGTCATTGCTCTATCCTGTTGAGCTAACAGAGTAAATATATAATAAAAAGCCCTGACTATTTCTAAATCAGGGCTACTAAATTCATTCGTGCGCTTGCAAGGTGCTAAAACCGCACTATGCTTGATATGATATACTTTCAGTGCACACTTTACAAGTATTTTTTACAAAGTTTGGTTAGTTTTTTGTAAATGTGGTCGAATAATCTGTCCATCGTAGTCGCTACCTAAATCAAAGTGCCACGCTAAGCTGATAAATACCAATGCCATCAGTGCGATTTTTATCCTCTTAATGCTCATTTTCTGTTCCTTTTGGTGAATTTAGGGTGCAAAAAACCGCCACACTGTTTTCACGGGGAAAAGTGCGGTCGGTTTTTGTTGGATTTTAATAGATTTTATTTAGCTCGCCTTTGCGGAGTTCGTGTAGCACTCTGTGCCAATTTTCTTCAAGGTAAGTGCCTTGCTCTTTGATTTCGGCTGTGGGGCGAAGGAGTATTTCTCTTGCGCTTTCAATCGTTCGGCGATATTCAACGGAGCAGGAATGGGCTGCTCCTGCATAACGTGAACCCAACATATCTAATGCAGGCTCAATGAGTTTGAGCAGGTTACGCATTACTTCTGCCGCTTTCCATAGCCAACAAAGATCGCACAATTCCTGTTCGGTGAAGTTGAGGGTAAATGTGCGTTCGGGCGTTGGCAGGGCAAGTTGTTTCGGTTCATTCCGGTGCATTGCCAAAAATGCCCGTAATACGACTAAATGGAATTTAGGGCTAATCCAAGTCGCATAGGCTAAAACAAGTTCTTCGCAGGCGTAAGTTCCTGAATTTGGTCCTCCGTGAATCACTTTTACCGAGTTGCAGATCTGTAACTCAGAATTTACTTCAATTTCAGCAATAAGATCCTTAGTTTGATCCAGACGTAAGAAAAACGTTGGTTTATGCTTATTTTCAGCGCCACTTGCTTTATGTAAGTCTGTTAAAGAAAATAAATTTTCAAAAGTACGGATAGAATTGTTAAGAATTGATAATTGAGTAGTCATGGGACTGTCCTTACTGTTTTATTTGAGATTAGCCACTTTTGAGAGTGGCGCCGAGAGGCTCAAAAACCGCAGTAAGTCGGCTGGAGTTATTTCCCTTTCGGGTATTGTATTCCTCGCCCTCTCGGCATAGATTAAATTTTAAGTATGAACAATCAAAATTCGTTGGAAGAGAGAAAAGAGATCACGAATTTTAGGCATAAAAAAACCGCTATGCTTTCGGGTGCGGATTTCCGCTTACTGTATTAGGTTTTGAGACCTTGGATGGGATAATACAAAAAAGCCCCATTGATTGCAATAGGGTTTGATTAAACATTATTTGCTTTTAATTTTAGAGCGTCGTTTATGAATAACGACAACTTTACTTTTCTCCGAATTGTTTTGCTCAACTAATTCAACTTTCTTATATTCAATTTTCATTTCTCTCGCCAGGGCTACAGCAAAACGATATTCTGCGTTTGCTTTAGAATTATGTTTGTTAATTTGATTTAGTCGTTTTCTCGCTAGTTCCTTTTCTTCAGCAGTAATTAGTCTGACCTTTGAACCATTAACATCTCTAATCCATTTTCGTCTAACAAAACGCTTTAAATAACTAGGTGAATCCAAGTAATACCGCATTGCACTTCGTACGATTTTAGAAAGATTATCATCACCTAATACAGCAATCATATCTTCAATAATCGTTGGCACTAAAGGTTTAGTGTCAAAAAATACATTAGGAAATCGCTCTTTTAGCTTGGCTAAATTTACTTTTATACTGTCTTTTCTGCCCATACTCTACCTATAAATATCTTCCTAGTGGAAGCTTTTAGTTAAGGTTTTTGAGACCTTAGACATAATGAAAAAGCCCCCTAGGGTCAAGGGTATTATTCACCACTTTTCTAAACAAGAAATTTTATTTTTGCGATCTAGATCGAGAAAATTACCACTCTTATTAGACAATCCTTGATTGTGTAGCTATTTTAATGCCGACTATCAATAACATAAGTGAGGCACTATGAAAACTAAATTTAAACAATGGCTAATCAATCAACATTCACAATGCATAAATGATTTTGGTATTGATTTAATTCTTTCTCATATTTCTAATGATCTAGAAATATTGCCAACAGCAAATGAGCTTGAGGCTGAATTGCTAACTGAATGGATTAATGCTTTTTTGGATAAATAAGAAAAAAGCCTGTTTTAGTAACAGGCTTACTTTGAACTTGATTATGATTTATCTTTTAACGGGAAATAGTTGAGGTCTACGATATATCCTTGAACTAATTCTAAATTCATTTTTCTTATCTTTAGCTATATGTTGGGTTTCAACCGCAGGGTTAAACCCCATTGCTGAAGAACATAATCCTTGCCCTTTTGGATCAGGTGTTACTGCAAAATTCCAATCTCCCTCTGGAATATAAAACGATGCCATTTCTGAGGTGTCAAATCTCGCTAAATCAGTTTCTCTAAATCTCACCCCTAAATAGCACCCACCACCTAAAAAACCTGAATCACGAGTTATGATTACTTTTGCATAATCAGGATTATATTCTTGATATGCCAACAAACGCTCTTGAGGTACAGCTGAAGCATTTTCTTTCATTACTTGACTTGTGCTACAAGCTGATACAAAAACTACAGATACCAACGCCATTTTCTTCATTTCAAGATCTCCAAAAACAAAAAGAAACCGCATTCTATAAAGTTGATTTTACTTTTTCCGCGATCTAGATCACAACATAGGAAAAAAGAGCCAAGCGGTTGATTGCTTGGGTAATTTTTAAGCAGCAAACACCGCTTTCCCTGTATGCAGCATTAATTTTAGTGATGTTTTCGCTGTTTTTAGACGGTTAAAATATTCTCTACGGGATATATTGAGACAACGATAAATATCACTGATTTGCCACCGATTGACATAGGTCAACATAAACACATCATAAAGTTCAGGGTTCACTTTATGCATAATCAACATACATTCGTTAATCTGCATACCTAAATCATCAGAAATCGGATCTAAATGCGGTTTGTAAGCATATTCGGCGTTAGGCTTAACCTGAGCAAATCCGGCTGATATGCGAGGAAATTCCGTGCCGTAACGAGGTGTCGCCCAATACCCCCACTGCACCGCCACTCTATCGATATTCATTGTTCCAACTCCTCAAATCTCACCACAATTCGACCGCACTTTTCGACCCCCATCGCTTTCCAGTTTAATTCCGGTACGCTTTGCCAACAGTCATCTTCAATAATTTTGGCTTGAACCAAGCTATCTAACAGCACCTTTCCCAAGTTATCTAAATCTCGTTTTCGTTTATCGGGGAAATACACTTCAACAGAAATCGACACCGGTTTTTTAAAGGGTAAATAGCCCATACAAGTTAAAAAGACTTTATCCCGATATTTTTTCCCTTCATCTGAAATATAATGCACGCCACATCTAGTATGCCGCCAATAGTGATTTACTGACGGCGGGTAAGGTAGTTCAAGAGTCAGTGCGGTCATAGTTTCCCCTCCCTGCGTAAAATGGCTTGCGTACGGAAAACACCTTCTGCGTGAGCCAAGCGGACATACTCAGTATCCATTTTACGTGTTCTGCGGTCGCATTCATCGTGACAAGCCGAACACGCCCACGCCCCTTGTATGTCGTCAGGCTTTAATGCAACACCACTATGCAACCGATAATGAGCAAGCACGGTTGTTTCCGGATTAAAATTGCAAATACCCGGTAACCTCACTTGGCATTCACGGTCCTTGGCTTCTTTGCGATAATTGATTTTTTTCATTTTCTATCCCTAAAAAAACGCATAAAGCTGATTGATGACATTCTCATCGGTGGTGTTACCGAAAACGTGTTTAAGAGCAACATTAATTAACGCTGAATAGCATTGTTCAAATTCGCCCTGTTCCATATTGCCGTAACTTAGGCTTTGAGCTTCTACCCGTAGGCTTCCGTCTAACGTGTAAGTCACCTCTTTATAGCCGGCAAGTACCGTTAAATTTTTGCGGAATGTGTCAAATTGCTTGCGTTCATCAAAGTATTTCCATTCGGTTTTATCTGCAGCCCAATGATCGAAACAGAATTTAAAAAAGGCAAAGACCTTACGGTGAAATGATGGGTTGCGCGTTTTCTTGATTTCAATGTTGTAAAGCTCGCCATTTTTGAACCCGGTTAGTTCCGGCAAATATATTTCATCAGCTGGAACAAATACGCCTCCGGCATTTTTAATCATCGGAATAATCATTCTTGACACTCCACACCCAACACTTCCAATCCAAAATAACCGCACGATTTCGTGCGATTCACTGCACTTTGCTCACTTGCCTGTGGGTATGGGACGGGCTTAATTAAGTGGCCGTTACATCTAAATCTATCCTCCGACCATTCGCCAATAAAAACAGACACCGGTTCACCATCCCATAAATCCTCTAAATCTGCTCCACACTTAGGGCATTTAAAACGATTGTCCGCCATAATACCCACCGACCTTTTTCACAAAATCCAATTCCACTTGACGAGTAACGAACCCTTGCATAAACGGATCGAACACCGCCACCATTGAGCCTTTGTTGTTGCCCTTGACTTCCTCACCCGTAACCGGATGTAAGAAATTGATTCGACCGCCGATGATGTCTATCACCTCCGTGGCGTTTTCTTGAATCACTTTGTACCACTTGGTGCTTTTGTCTGCCGGCAACAACATCACCACTAAATGACCTTGTGCCATTAATTCGGCTGCACGTTTTACAAAAGGCATTGGGTCGCTGTAAGGGGGATTGACGAAAATAGAGGTCTCCTCAAAAACGGCTTTGAAGGCTTCAAGATCGAAATTTAAAAAATCCTCATCAATCCCACCCGGGCCAAAATAATCCTCAGCCAGCGAATTTTCTTGGCTTGCACAACCGTCCACCTCAAACTTGAACCGTAAATTAAGCCAGTTAAAAAAATATTTCGGCGTGCGATAGTAGTCTTTGTTAAATTCGGTCATTGCATTGTTCCTTTCATTTGCGCCATTAAACGGTCTCTTGCTTGGTCTGCTCGGGCTCTATCGTAAAAACTCATCTGTTGCGGAATCATTTTTGGAATATCCTCAAACTCAAAATTCGACCGCACTTTTTTCGCTGCCTCATCCAGCAACTTAGGAATCGCTTTCAAGGTGTCTTCTTCCGATTTTTTCCGGCACTTTTCGTACAGATTTTTCAGTAGCCAATATTCAACATTTGAGAGATAGCTAAATTCATTCTGATTAAATCGGGCATAGCCAAGGAATGATTTATAACGTTGATATAATTCCGTTTCGTTCGGTAAACCCAGAGCGTGATAGTCTTCACTACACCACGCAATAAATTGTCCGACACTTGGGAAAAACGGACTTTCCGAACCCGCCGCACGGTCTAATCCGCGTTTCAATGCCAATGGCGTTACAACATCCGCTTTTAGTAATTCTTCAAGCCATATTTGCTTGGTTTCGTTGTAAGTTTCCATGCTGTCAAATGCCTGTTTCCAAGCGGGGAAAAGGGACTTTAAGCGAGTAAACATCCGATCGATTAATTTCATTGCATTGCCGGAAACATCGCTTTTTCCGATCGCACTTTTTGTAGCAACTGCGTTCATTTCAAAAACTCCGGAATTAAACTCGGATCGACATTCAATTTTCTTCCAATGCCCCACGTGCCGTTGTCGGCAAAAGAGTCATTATTTGGCATTTCTTCAACGCTTTGCCCCGCAGGTTCAGGAGGGTAATCATCAAGCCAACGCCAGTTATTCAGGTAGGTTGAGGGGTGCAGGTTATCAAAGCCAAACTGCCTGAGCCTTAGCCGTTTTGCCACGTCATCAACCAGCATTTGCGTGAAATCCTCAAGGGATATCGGATACTCCGCATTGTAAGATTCATAAACTGACTTGAATTTTTTCAACGCTTGTTCTTTGCCAACCTTGCGCATACCGGCAGACCAGAATTTTTCAAAGTGCAATTCAAAATCCGAAAGTGCGGTCTTTTTTTGCGAAGTTTTTTTAATATCTCTTGTAGGAATCTCTTGTGTATTCTCTTGGTTATTGGTCTGCTCATTTTGAACAGATGGATCCGCCCAATTTGAACAGCTCGACTGCTCATTTTGAACAGATGGATCCGCCCAATTTGAACAGCTCGACTGCTCATTTTGAACAGATGGTCTGTCATTTTTAGCAGTCGTAATCGCTAATCTATCCAACGCCTCATAATTGATGCTGTACCACTTGGTTTTATCTACTTTCATTTGATTAAACTCAGTCGTAGAAATAAGCAAACCAAGGTTTTCCAAATTGGAAATAGTTCGGCGAATCGTAGATACAGAGAAAAATCGGAAATGCTTTTCTTGCCATTCCTCATAGGTGTTATATACCCAAAACTTGCCCTTAAATTCTTTTTTGCTACGCAATAGCAACCAATGGACTTGTTGCAAAATCAAGGCTTCATTTAGTCCAATAGTTTCTGCTAATGCCGGTAAAACCTGCAGAGGTTGATCGTCGATTAATAATTTTCCGATACTCATAGCAAACCTCTTGCCTTTAATGCGGAAATAGTTCTGTGATAGCGGTCTTGTAGCCCATTTTTAAAAATCACCTCTCTTGGCGGTTCTATGCCAAGTTCAGCATAACGAAAATAAAGCAATAGGCTTTTAAATTCTGAACCACTCAATTCCGCCATTACTTCATCAATGATAGCGTTAGGTACTTGAAATGAATTGGGAATAAATCGGCTCATACCATCAACTCCGAAGCGTAACGTGACGCAATAAATTCAATGCCTTTGCTTGTCACTCGTGTTTGTGTGAAATTGTGACCGTGTTCGGCTGTGCCTGTTTTCACGGTGAAAAGTTCTTTTGAATGAGCGGATTGATACGGCAACAAATTACCGGATTGACGATAAAGTAATTTATCCTCCAGTAAACGGTTGATCATCGCCTTTTCCGGCATATTCAAAATCTTAGCCGTTTCACGAAGTGATTTACTTGTTCCGACTTCAACATAGTGATCCACAAAAGCTACTTTAGGCGCATTACGCTCTTTTTCAGCTTGTAATTCAGCCGCTAAGAGCAAGGCTTCAGAAAACGATTGAGGAATTTTTGCGGTCGGTTTTTGTTGGTTTTCGAGTTCCTTCCAACGACGATTTATTTTTATACGAATATCGTGTTTATAGCCTGTGACCAAATCAAGAACTTGATCTTGCGTTAAAAGACAATGTTTATAGACTTGACCATTTTGAGGGTGCGTATAAGGGGTCTCCAAAATTATTGGATACCCTCCTTTTTTATATGCTTCATTTAAATTGGCTATATCTCGTAATACGAGTTCGTGCCGTTTTTCACACAACTCAGCAATCTCCCGACTGCTCATTGTCAAAGTGCTTGCATTTTCGTTAATTATTGGTAATAATCTACTCATTAAATATATCTCCATAGTTGAACCACGGTTGCCGCCGTGGTTTTTTATTCCCCTAATTCCCATTTCAAACACTGCACGCTATCTTGCAAGCGGTTCAAAATGTCCAATAATTCACTTTTTTCTTTCTGTGATAAGTTCTCGCCAAGTTCAGAATCTGGCGAAATTGAGCGACTGTATTTGCCACACAACTTTCCGGCTTGAGCTGACAAACTCAGCACTTCTCGTAATTGATCGACGGTATTACGCTTGCATTCCGGCATTGGTAGCAAAGTGCAATCAACCGTACGAGCCAGCATTTCCACAATATTCTTAGCGTCCATTTGGACGATAAAATAAACAGCGTCAAGAAAGCCTAGTTTGTTACGCTCATTAGTTGGATCTAACTCAGCGGCAAGCTGAGTAGGGTTCTTTCCGATTTCTACGGCAAGATTTGAAATAGCCCGATGACCTTTAGCTTGGGTATGCAGGGCTTTTTGTATGTAGCTAAATGGCTTTTGCTGCATAAAATTTCCTTTTATTTTTATGGTTTCCATTTGGGGGAAATCGGGTAAATTAGCTTTCAGAAATTCCGGCAATGATTTCACTTTCATTGACTTGATTATTAGTAGCGGCAACAATTCGTTTGATGGATTTTCCGGTAATACCTCCACCATTTAACCAAAAAGAAACGGAAGATTGATTTACCCCGCATTTCTCGGCTAATGCTTGTTGTGTGCCACAAATGGATATTGCTTTTTCAATAGCCTTATTCATTAACCCTTCCTTTTTTATTTAGTATCTAATATTTGATTTTAAATAAAAACAAAAGGTTTGTAAAAGGTTTCTTTATTGCTTTTGATTAGATAACTAATAAAATTAACAAAAATTAGGAGTAAAAGATGACTACGATCGCAGAAAGAATGCAGCAAAGAATGGATATTCTAGGGATTACACAAGAACAACTGGCTGAAAAAGCTGATATTTCACAAACAACAGTGAGTAATATATTAAGTGGAGTAACTA
Source organism: Rodentibacter genomosp. 2 (assembly GCA_001999425.1). GTDB lineage: Bacteria > Pseudomonadota > Gammaproteobacteria > Enterobacterales > Pasteurellaceae > Rodentibacter. Next base: position 97,535 of record MLHP01000013.1, read on the forward strand.
AAAAGCCACGTAACTTGTTAGAAATTTCCATGGCTTTAGGTGTAAATCCAGTATGGTTACAAAGTGGGATTGGGGAGCCGTTCGAGGGTTCAACAGATGTTTCTACTTATGCAACAACAGAAGATGACGAAGATAACATAACGCTTGATGTATTAGATATTGAAGCCAGTGCCGGTCATGGTGCAACGAATGGTGATATGGTTCAAGTGGTAAAACAGTTAAGATTTGTACCAGATCAATTTTACAAATATTATCCCGGCATTACCCCTGCAAACATTCGAATCATCAATGTGAAGGGGGATTCGATGTTTCCAACGTTCAACAATGGCGATCTGCTTTTTGTGGATATATCCATTCAATATTTTGATGGTGACGGTGTTTATATTTTCACCTTTGATAACACCCTTTTTGTTAAGCGTGTACAAAAAACAGGACGTAACTATTGCATTATTTCTGATAACGATAATGTATATAAGCCTTGGTATATCAAGCCAGAAGAAGCACCTGAAATGCTCATTCATGGTAAAGTGAGAATACATCAAAGCCAACGACTTAACTATTTAGGGTAGTAATAGCGCATAGACAAGGGTTGTAATGAGAGTAAACCAAAGCCAGAAGTTGAATTTTGTGGGGTAATGTAACTATGAATAAAATGAATCTGTTGTAACTTAGATAAAATTTCGCGAAATTCAAAATAATAAAGAGAAAAATCTAATGATAAAATCAAATCATTTAAACTGTTTGCCTTATACAGAGGCAAAAGCATTAATGGATATCCCTAAGAGTTACAATAAGGATTTACAGTGGAAACCTGCTAACAACCGTAATTATGTCACTTGTCAATTCATTCCTTACGACGAGCGAGATCCAATAATTAAAGGGACATTAATCGGCGTAAACGTACAACTTGATTACAAAAGACCCAAAAGAATAAAACGAGAAAAAACAGTATTGACATTGTTTCAACAAAAAAATGGAGTAAAATATCGAGCATATCAACTTGAAGCAGCTCACGAAGATAACAAATCATCACGCGACAATGATGAAGATATTTACGGTTGTCATGAGCATATCGGTGAGAAACTTCAACAATTGGTACAAGAATACCCTATTGATGATGTTGTAAATTGGTTTAAACTATTTTGTAATAAAATAAAGCTTGATTTTACCGGAAACCTTCCACAATACTCTTTGGTAGAACATAATGATGAACTGTAATTGGCTAGCAAATCACCCACTTTTCACTTGTCGAGAAGTCGATACAGTGGACGGTCAAAAGGGGCTTGCAATTCACACATCTTTCCGATGGATAGATGGGAGTGCCTTTTGTTTTTATCTTGTGCCTTGTGGGAACCAAATTATGATTACAGATGATGCCGAAAGCATTTTTCATCTTCACACCCAAGGGCTTCCTGTTACCAAATCTACCGTCAACGCATTGCGTGATAGAGTTAACTTCACCCACTCTAATGTTTGTGTTGAAGAAGATGGCGAGCTTTATATGCTGACACAAGAAAGTGACTTAGCCTACGCCATTTCAGATTATTTAAGCGTCTTCAGCATTATCAAGAGTTACGAATATCAACAGCTTGGTGTAACAGATGAAGTTAATAATCTTGCTCAAGATGTGGAAAATTATCTAAGGCTGCTTAAACCTCAATCTACTTTTAGCCGTAAACCGCAGGTCAAGGGCATATCAGGTCACGAATATAAATTTGATTTAGCCGTAGATAATCAGCTTTTCTTGGCAATTCAGCCAACGCCGCAAGCTGTAGGTGCAGCAATGAGAAAAATTGGTGACGTAGTCAGTAGCAGTGATCTTGATAATAGAACAATTGTTGTTGTTGTTGATGATCGTAATAGTCAAGATTTATTTAAGCAAAAAGCCGAGGAAGAAATTCAAATTATTTCAGCCTTAGCGAGTGCTGTACCTTTCACCAACTTAGTAGAACAAGCTAAAAAAATCACCCAAGCCGCACACTAAGTGCGGTTTTCTTTATCCCTTACTCCATATCTATAACTCCCCCACCATTTTCGTGACGCTACGAAAATAACCGAAAAACTGACCGCACTTTTCTTTCCCTTCTTAAATCTGTTCAAAAAACAAGCAATCAAACAGCATTTCTAAAAAATATTTTCTTTGAGAATCAATGAATTATTAGATATTGAATATTTAATTTTAAAAAATCGAATATTTTTTAGTTGATTAATTATTAGATTTCTAATATTATACACCCATCAAAACAAAACCCCCACTAAGGAAATAACATGACAGCTAAACAACTTCTTGAAAACCAAAATTTCTTTTCAATGGCATTGGTAGAAAGCATCAAGCTAATGGCGCTGAAAAGCGGTAAAAGCACTCAAGAGTTATATCGTCTATATCAAAAACAAGAGCGTGGATTTATGGACGAGCTAACGAAAAATATCAAAGCCTGTGCTGAAATCACCGCTCAAGCCCTCGCTTAAGAATTTTTACCAAGCCCTTTACGGAGGGCTTGAATAAAGGTTCTGCCTTTACCACCCGAGCAAGTCGAAAGACTGAAAGCAAAAGCAAGCAGAGACGGTGGATTGCTCTTTAAAAATCAACACCGTAAGAGATTAAGAGATTGTCATACTTAGTCTGCAATCTACGGTAGCGACACAGATTGGTTAAGTGGAATTGGGTTAGCTTGTTATAACCCCCACGCTGAACGGCAGTAAAACAAGACTTATTTCAAACCGTAAACTCTCTTAACTATCAAGAAATTGATTTGAGGGTAACAACGTTACACCAAAATGACAAAGTATTGGATTTATCACATTGTATGCGGTTTGAAATAAGGGAGGAGAGAACCTATGAGTATCACAAAAACAAATCCGGCAAAAAACTTTAAGCGGGCTAAGCGTATTGCATTAAAACAAAGTGCATTAATGGCAAAACCTAAAGGTAGCCGAGTTGAAAAAGCGATTAGCCTTGCCGGCAGAGAGAAAAAGCTGGTAGATATTGCCAATTACAACTGTGTGAAGGGCAAGGTTAAATCAAATATGGTTCGAGCCAAAGAGCGCCGACAAATGGGTTGTCGGGAGTTGGTGAGAGTTTAAAAAAATGACATAGCCCACTGTAATTAAGTGGGCTTTTTGAAAGAATTTACTATTATGAGTTTTTCAACATTTATTTATTCCTTAGTGTATATTGGTATTGCACTTTTTTGTTTTAAGTGGATTCTAGATTACTTGGATGGAAAAAAATAATCATGATTTATTATCTTTTAAAACTTCAGCGATCTTAATCAAATAATCTAGTGACAAAGGCATATTTTCTGTTATTTCATTTTTTTGCTCTTTATTTTTATCAAAAGAGGTCAAGGCTAATAAAATATTTTCAATATTCTCCTTTCCATCTAATTGAATTGCGATATTCAAACCCTGAAGCCTATGTTCAATACTTGTTGCCTCATTTTGAAAATACTTAATTTCATTTAAGTTATATTTATACATTTTAAGGAAAAAGTAAGCAAATGTTTCAATTAGAATCACAATAGATAATCTTGGTAGAAAAGCATATAAAAATTGTGATAAGTCAAAAGTAGGTTCATTATAATTAGGAATAAAGAAAACTAAAAAAGCAATACCAATAACGGCAGTAATAACACCTAATGCTAAATTAAAATTTGCCTTTGCATTCTGTGCTGCTATGGCATTTTGAATTCTCAGAAAAGTTTGATTTGATTGAAATTTACTATACTCCAACATATCCTTACATTTTATTTTCCCTCTTATTTCATCAAGATAATCATCTGTTGCTTCGTTTTGAATTTTTTCTTTTATCTCTTTAATTAAGTCAACTTTTAATTCTGGCTCAAGTGTTGAATCATATCCGGAAGAGGAATTCACAATATCTTCCCCAGAAATAATATTTTCATCTCGACTAACATCTAAATAATTAAGAATAAATTTAAATATCGTAGCTAAAATAGCTATTATAAAAATTGAAATAGCTGTAAGAATAGCTATTTCAGAAGCCGATCTATTATACAATTTCATTAAGTCAAGAAAAGCCAAAACCATTACAATAATAGAGAAAAGAATTACAATTATTAATAATAAGGCTTTATACAGCCTAGATTTTTTTATTAATGAAAATAATTCTACTTGGATAAACATACTAAAATCCTCTTTTGTTGATGAATATAAATTAAGCACTTACATTCTAGCACAACATCAGAGGATTTTAGTATGTAGGATTATGTAGGATATTGACACCTACCGCCCAATATTCTAAACTAACCCCACTTTCAACAGAAAGTCGGGATTGGCGTCCTGAATATGAACAAGTGGCGGAAGTAATAGTCGCCATACGGCGATTTTTTTATAGCCGAAAACTAGCAAATCAAACCTTCAAAGGTAGTGGCAAATTGCCACCCCCTTTTAAAAGTAGTCAATGATGGGCTAGATGAGGGGTCGAAAGACCACCGTAAGTTTAACCGCTTGTTCAAACGGGACGCCAACCTTGTCTAGTTCATCACCAGTAATTGGCGTTACTTGTGATGAGTTTTTAAAATTCAAAATGAGAACAAGCGTATGACTACATTAACTTTTCAAACAACTACTCTTTCGGTTATCAACCATAATTCTCAAACTTATTTTACAGCTCGTGAGATTGGAACAGCTTTAGGCTATCGTAATCCATTGGGCGACGTATCAAAACTTTACGACCGCCACCAAGACGAATTCACCCCAAATATGACCGCACTAATTGATATGCGGACAAACGGCGGCATTCAAAAAGTACGAATTTTCAGCCTTAGAGGTTGCCACCTTATCGGAATGCTCAGCCACACCAAAGTCGCCAAAGACTTCCGCAAATGGGTGCTAGATATTCTAGACAAAGAAACCGCCGAGCCGAAACAACTTGCCCTGCCAACGCCCGAACGCACATTTACCCTTAATCTCACCGAACAGGAATTATGCGATCTTTGTTGGTTATGGAAAGCGGCAGAAGTAATGCGCAATCTACTCAAACTCATTGAGCCCGCATTAGATATGCTTGGTTCACGCTATGCGGGAGCAGCCCATTCCTGTTCGGTTGAATATCGCCGAACAGTTGAAAGTGCCAGAGAAATTCTCCTTCGCCCCACTGCCGAAATCAAAGAGCAAGGTATTTACCTTGAAGAAAATTGGCACAGAGTGCTACACGAACTCCGCAAAGGCGAGCTAAATAAAATCTACTAAAACGTAATCGAAACCGACCGCACTTTTCCCCGTGAAAACAGTGTGGCGGTTTCTTGCACCCTAAATTCAGCAAATCGACTAAAAAGGAAACAAAAAATGAAGAAACGAAAGAAACGTCAAAACCAAAGAAAATGTAGCCAACAAAACCAAACCGCTATGCGCTCTCGCACCGTATTTCTTAACGAACCACCGAAAAAGGAAACCACTATGCACAAATCAATCTTTGAATTTCTCGCCTTTCTTGGCAAAGGAGCACTTGTTTTACTCGCCACCGCAATCGTATTGATTGCTATTCTTAGTGTCTCTCAAGCGTGGGGAAACCCAACCGACTGGCACAATAACGAAGTCAGCGAACAAATCAGCCAACAAGCCCAAGCCGAAGCCCGAAAACTTTGGCGTGAAGAAAACGGCGATTGGCAGCCCAATTTAACCCCACAGGCGGAACAGGAACTCCTCCACTACACCGCACAAAAACAAGCAGAAATTGACCGCACTTTTAAACCCTAAGGAGCAAACAATGCAAAATCAACTTCGTCTACTTCAACCCAATCCACGCCAATATAAAGCAGAGATGGTTTTGAATAATCAAATTCAGCTCTCTACCGTCAATTTCGCCAACAAAGTGAATTGTATCCGAGGTCTCAATGAACAAATTCGGCGATACGAAATGGAAAAAGGACTTTCCCTACCAAGGCTACCCGCCAATGGCGAGACCGTTTATTTTGAATTGACCGGAAAGCGGGCAAAAATCGTCCATCTCAACGAGACCAATCCGACTAAACCTGATAACGCACAAGATCCAATACCGAAAAAAAAACAAGCGACCGCATCGCAAGCCATTCACACCTTATGGTTTAACCGGCTATCTCGTGGATAAACACGGCACCCTCCGCCTCCATTTAGACCGCCGTGCAAGCGCACGCACTATTGTACTTGAACCGGCAATGTTTGCGATGTTGGCAGAGATGGTGAAAGCCACACAGGAGCAAGCAAAATGAACCCACACAATTTTGACAGCGACCACGATTATTATGACTACCTTGCCAAAGGTTCGGGCGCGTATGAGCCTGACGAGCCGGAAGAAGATTGGCGAGAGCCGGAAGACGGCGATTGCGATTACTGGGCATCACAATGCTTTGGTAGGGGGTAACAATGCTTGATGTAGATAAACAGCCCGAATGGGAAGATATACAAACCGGCACCGTCCGCACTGATAATACAGATTATTTATGGCTAAACCGCAAGGAAAATCAAAATGAACATTTACTTAGACATCGAAACCATTCCAACCCAAAACAAACAACACCAAACCTATGTTTGCGAAAATTTAAAAGCCCCGGCGAATTACAAAAATGCGGAAACCATTGAAAAATGGTTAGCCGAAAATCAGGCGGAAGCAGTGCATAAAACAGCCCTTGATGGCACATTTGGTGAAATCGCTGTGATAGGAGTAACCATTAATGATGAACCGGTTGTGACCTTTTATCGGGAAGATTGGCAATTGCCCGATCGTGAAAGCGATATATTGAGCCGTTTTAATGCTTACTTAAAAGAAATGGTAAATAAATCTAAAACCGTACCGCTTTTTATCGGGCATAACCTCGCCAAATTTGACGGATTATTTTTGCAACAACGGCACATTATCAACGGTATCAAGCCCTATTATTGCCTTGATAAACGCAACACTTACGACACGATGTTGGAATGGTGCGGTTATGACAAAAACAAATACCCGTCACTGGATAAATTATGCCAAGTGCTAGGTATTGAGCAAAAAGGCGAGATTGATGGTTCGAAAGTGTGGGAATACGTCCAAGCAGGGCGAATTGCTGAAGTCGCCGAATATTGCGCCAAAGATGTTGAACGGGTGCGACAAGTTTATAAGCGAATGAATTTTATGGAGTAATTGAAATGCAATTTACCAAAGCAGAACGCAAAAAATCAAAACTTCGATTGGCTTTAACCGGGCCAAGTGGCTCAGGAAAAACCTACGGTGCCTTACTTGTTGCCAAAGGGCTTGGTGGCAACATCGCCGTAATTGATACCGAAAAAGGCAGTGCCTCACTTTATTCTGATATTGCTGAATTTGATACCTTAGATTTAGCACCGCCTTATTCGCCTGAACGCTACCGCCAAGCGGTTAAGTTAGCCATAGAAGGTGGGTATAACGTGGTTATTATCGATAGCATTACTCACGAATGGTCTGGGGCAGGTGGTTGTTTGGAGTTAAACGATGACATCGCTAAAGCGAAATTCAAAGGGAATACTTGGAGTGCGTGGAGCGAAACTAAAGCACGCCACCGGGCCCTAATTGATGATTTACTCGCTTGCCCCGCTCACGTTATCGTAACAATGCGTAGCAAAACAGAAACCGCTCAAGTGGAAGTAAATGGGCGTAAGCAGGTGCAAAAGTTAGGAATGAAGGCTGAACAAAATGATGGTATTGAATACGAATTTACCACCGTATTAGATTTAGTTCACGATGGAAATTTTGCGCAGCCAAGCAAAGACCGTACCGGTTTATTCCCGCCGAACTGTACACCTTTCCGCTTATCTCCTGAAATTGGACAAAAGCTCAACGAATGGTTGGAAAGTGGCGTTGATGTGGAAGAACAAAAACGCAAAAAAGCCGAAGCTCATAAAGACAAGGTGCTTGAACGGATCAACACCGCAGAAAGTATTGAGCAACTCATTGAAGCTGAAAAATACATTGAAGAAAAATTTGCGAATTATCCACCACTTGCAGAAGAACTGAAACAAGCCATTGAAACCAAGAAGCAAACCTTAGAAAAAGGAGAAGAATGAAATGGCAGGAGTAAATAAAGTCATTATTGTGGGCCGCTTAGGAAACGATCCCGATGTTCGCACAATGCCAAATGGTGACACAGCCGCCAAAATCAGCGTGGCAACAAGCGAAAGTTGGACAGATAAGCAATCCGGTGAAAAGCGGGAACTGACAGAATGGCATAGCATTATCGCCTATCGAAAACTTGCCGAAATTATGGCGCAATACCTTAAAAAAGGTTCGCAAGTCTACATTGAGGGCAAGCTCCGTACCCGAAAATGGCAGGCACAAGACGGCACAGACCGCTACACAACCGAAATTATTGCCGACCAAATGCAGATGTTAGGCAGTACACAAGGCAATAATAATTGGGCGCAAGAGCCACAAGGAAAACCGGTGCAACAAAAACAAGTCGATCCACTTAGCGCACAAGCAGAAATGCAAGATAACAGCGGATTTGACGATGATATTCCATTCTAAATTACAACGCCCACTTCCGTGGGCTTTTTTTATCCAAATAACACAGGGGAAAACATAGGAGAAAATATGAGAAAAAGCCCCTTTACTACATTTCCTCTTTCTGAAGATGCTGAAAAACACTTACTCAATGTTGCTGAAAGTAGCCCTTCAAAATTACTTGGTGTTCGCCAAGATAAAGGCACAAATAAATGGCGAGCCGTCATAAAACATCAAGGTGTCGATATTCAATTAGGTTTATTTGATGACAAATATGAGGCGGCACGGGTGAGGGATAATAAAGCATTAGAATTGTATGGTGATAATGCAGTGACGAATGTCGCTTTAGGTTTAACGCCAACGCAGGATTTGTATGTGATTACAGGCGGCATAGAAGAGGCCATCAAGAATATTAACTCTCGCTTGCCAAACCACCTAAAGTATTACGGTAAGTCATTATTCTCAATGATTGTTTTAGTTAAACATGATGGCATTACACTGGCTGAGGCTATACGAAAAAATCCTGAGTTAAATAGTATCTCTAAAAAAGATAGGTCTAAAATCGTTCTAATCTTGGAGGATTTAAACCTTATCAAAATTGTTCGGCAAGGCAATATGCGTATTGATAATTGCAAATTATTTCTCAGCAATTGCATTGCCCAAGAACAAGATATCTACACTTCAACATCTAAAATTCAAAATAAGGAAACAGAAATGAATAATAAAGAATTGACCGCAAAAACCCCTGAAGAACTTGAAGCAATGGCAAAACAACTTCTTGAACTCTCTCAGGCTAAGAAAGATGAAATTAAAAATGGCGATCAAATCCGAAAAACACTCAATCCCCTCATTCTTGCCGTCTGCCAAGCTAAAGGAAAATATAACCGGCTTCTAGAACAGCAACTTGACGTGATGACTGAGTTAGATAATGCGGTTGATGCACTCAAAGACGCATTAAAATTTTAGATAAATAACCAAAGCCACATCATAGTGGCTTTTTATAGGTAAACAAAATGAACGAAATCTATATCAGCATTGCCTATTCGTTTTTCGATGAATTGTTTGGTAAATATGTTTATGACAATTTTAACGCCAATTCAGCGGACGAACGACTGAGAGCTATTGAGCAAGTCAAAAAATATTGGCTACTTTTAGACAGCGAACAACGAGAATTCATTATTAAACAGGCGACAAGACAAGCCCGATATTATGATGAATTTAAAGAATTGTTGGATTGGATAGAAGTCCGCCGCAATCAACACCAACCGACACCACAACCGCTCAATGCGTTTGTTGAGTTGCCGGTTGTTGATACAAACCGCAATTAACCGAACCGCTCTTATGCACAGTTTCATTTTATAAAAGCCCTGTTATTACAGGGCTAAATTTTAAGCAACAGTCAAGTCTTTAACTTCTGTTTGTTCATTTACAGTTTTAATAACGCCAATGGCGTGTTGGCAACTTTGCTTTGTTGTATAGCCTTCACCACTTGTCGCTATAGATTGGTGATTACCTGCTTTCAATCTCCAGCGAAATTCACCTTTCGCATCTTTATAAATTTCAAAATACATAGGAGCTCCTTATGCACCAAATGAAAGAATATACCTTTACTTATCATTTTGAGGGTCAAACTTGGGTTATCAATATCTTTGCCGATACGCCAAAGCAAGCCAAAGAAAAAATAAAGGCAGTTTCCCAAGCAACCTACGAAGGCGAAATTACGCAATCAATTCACATTCCAGTAAAAGATACCTCGTGGTTAGCAAAGGCGATCAAAAGAATAGCACAGCGATTTTCATCTTCAACAAAATCATTTTAATTTTGAGGCATATCTCACATTTTAATAAGTGGTTTTGTTTTGTAAAAATTTGACACCCACTGCCCTTTCGGATTAAAAAAGGGCATTACGCCCCTTTTTGAGATTGTTTAAGTAATTCCACCGCTTGCTGAAGGACTTTACCTTTTGAGATACCAAGAGCGATTGCCAACTCATCAATATCTTGTGATACACTTTGAGGGATTTTAAACGCTTTCGTCACAATCCCACGTTTTGCCTCACTGCGGGCGTTAATTTCAGTTCTTGACAGAGCCATAATAATTCCTTATGATTTTGAAGAACTGGGGAGTTGCAGCTCCCCAGTAAGTTATCGGATTAGTAAACTGGCAAAGACCAGAGTAATAAAACGATAACTAGGATAATGTACTTCAACATTTTATTATCCTCTTCGTTGTAAGGTTTAAGCCTTACGCTCACTTTCAAGATTGCCCCTTGAAAGTGAGGTTATTATATTGTATGTTTACATACAAAACAAGAGAAATTTCAAGAAAGCCTACAAATTATTTGTGGGCTTTTTTATTTGACAAACCGCTCTAACTCGGATTAAGATAACCGCACTTACTTCTTCAGCGGTTTTCCGCACCCGACAGCATAGCGGTTTTTTTATGCCTAAAATTCACACTTCTCATATCTGAGAAGTGAAGATCTAAGATCGGGGCGAGAGAGCGATATACAATACATCTGAATAAGCTCCGCCGTCTGAAGCGGTAAGTTGAACCCCGATCACCTAACTTAATGATTGGATATTACTTAAATCTTCAGAAAGGGCATAAAAATGTCAAACTTAACCATTCTTAATCAAAATATTCGTCCGTACGAAAATCTTTTTTCTTTAAATGATCTTCATCAAGCAAGTGGTGGAAAAGATAAACATAAACCCTCAAATTTTGTCCGTCTTGATACAACTCAAGAATTAATTACTGAAATCAACTCTGAAAATTTACAGAGTGCAATAAAAGTGATAAATGGCGGTAAAGATCGTGGTACTTATGTTTGCGAAGAACTCGTTTTAGCCTATGCAACTTGGATTAGCCCAAAATTTCATTTAGTCGTACTACGGGCATTTTTAGCAATGCACCGGAACGAGCCAAAACAACTTGCCCTACCCGAGCCACCGAAAATGTATCAACGTGAACTAACCGAAAAAGAAATGCAAGATTTCTGCTGGGCGTGGTATGGCTTACGCAACTACATTGAACTAACCGATAAACTGGCAAATTTACTTGGTGCTTTTGGCGGTGACTACGCAAGAGCAATACGTCAGATGAATGAACGTTATCGGAATATACCGCAAGAGCTCTTACCAACCTTGCAACGGATAACCGCTGAATTTAATCAAGATATTACGCACGGCAACGGCTGGAACCGCATTATCTACAATGTGCGACACCCGAACGCCATCATCCGAAGTAGCCGATTAGTCCACTTATTCTAAAACTTAATTAAAACCGACCGCACTTTCCCCCGTGAAAATCGTGTGGCGGTTTTCTACACCCAAAATTCAGCAAAAGGGATAAAAGATGAACACTAAGAGAATAAGAATCGCACTGGTGACGTTGGTATTTATCAGCTTGGCATGGCACTTTGATTTAGGTAACGACTACGACGGAAGAATGGCTCCATTACATAAAATCGAACGGACTTTTTAAAAAACAAAAGAGAGGAAGAAAATGCAAGAGTTAATCAAAAACATAGAACAATGGGCAGAAGAGCGAAATTTGATTGAAGGCTCTACTCCACAAAAGCAAATGCTAAAACTGATGGAAGAATTTGGTGAGCTATGCAGCGGAATCGCAAAGAATAAGCTGGAAGTGATTGAGGATAGTATCGGGGATTGTGCCGTTGTGCTAATTATTCTTAGCAAACAAACTTTCGAACCAAGTCCATTTTATGATGCCATTATCAAATCTTGCGAAATAGCAAAAAATGTTGATTCTACTTCTCGTTTTTTATTAGAAACAGACCTTCTTCTTGCTTCCTCCAGCCTCGGCAGGTTATCTCGCTCTATTGTAATGCTTGATAGTGATGAGGTACTTGAAAGTTTAGTGAGTGTTATTGGTGCATTAAATATCCTTTCAATTCGTCTTGATTTAAATATAACTGATTGCATTCAGCTCGCCTACAACCAAATCAAAGACCGTAAAGGAAAAATGATTGATGGGGTGTTTGTTAAAGAGGAGGATTTACAAAATGACTAAAGAAAACAACGGTTGGATTAAGTGTTCGGAAGAATTGCCAAAAGTATTCGATCATAACGGAGTTGAACGCAGCGATGTTGTGATGTGTTTTGGTATTGATGAGCCCGATGATGATGAAACTTATGTATTAGCTTATATGATTCAAGGTAATCGGTTTTATGGATTTAACGGAGAGTGCACGAAAATAACCCACTGGCAACCTTTGCCACAACCACCAAAAGAAGGTTAAAGCTATGAATATAGTACAAACAAAAGAAGAGGCAGTTGAAGACTTCAAGAATGATTGCATAAAAACTTGTAATGAAATACAAGAAGTCGTCAATGCTTGGATAAAGAGAAACAAAAAAGATAAATCATCATTATTGTATAAATCAAATATTAATGTTGCTGATTTTAAATGTTGGTCTGTCAGTTATTCGCTAGATCAAGACGGCAGTGGAGTTTTTATTATTTATTGCGATGAGGGTGATGATAACACTTTATCTTATGAAATTAGTCTTATGGCAATAAGACAACTTGGGGTTGAGTGTGCTTGTATTATGAATTGGTAAATATCTTGGGTAAAAAATTATGTTAAGTGAAAAAGAAATTGAAGCATTGAAGAAAGGTGCTTATGGTATAAACAGACAAGGGCAGAGAGTAAGAATTGTTAGTACAAATCATAAACCTCCATACTCCATTCTGTGTTTAGTTGAGGTCAATGGACATGATGAGTATCAACCTTTGCGGTCAAATTTTACTCTCTATGAAAATGAAGATAGCGGGCTGGATATTGTTGGATTATGGGAAGAACCATTTAATCTTGAACGTGCATTGGTGGGAGAGCCTATATTATTAAAAAACGGTCTTAAAGGTTACATTCTTAAACAAATTGATGACACGCTTATCGGGTATTTTGACCATAGTTCACCTTGTTCGTGGGAATTAGATGGGAGTCATAGTCGAGCAGCAGATACACAATTTGATATTATCGGAATGTGGAAAGAGCCTGAAAACGCACAAGCTAACGCACAAGCTCAATATAAAGAATTGCCGAAACCAATTACGGAGTTCGGGGATTTAGAAAAGGCTTGGTTTGTTGGATCTATGCCTAGCTGTCTTTTCCCAGCTTATTATTCTTCAAAAAATTTTAATGATTTAGATGTTAAATTACGTTTACAAAATAAGCAGTTATTTGCAACAGAAGAACACGCTCAACTTTGGTGCGATGCTTTGAGTGGCAAACTCAAAGTCGCCATCGTTGATTAATCCCTGATTTGCCAATCAAATTCCGTTGTTTTTGATTAACAACGGAGTTTGTTTATCAACAATGAGAGACTAACCGACCGCTTACAGAAATGTGAGCGGTTTTTTATGGAGAAAAAAATGATTGATTTCAGAAACCAAGATTGCATTGAAGGAATGAAAACATATCCTGATAAGCACTTTGATTTAGCCATTGTCGATCCACCCTATTTTTCCGGACCAGAAAGACGACAATTCTACGGAAAAAAGATCAGCCCCATAGGTGTTCAGTGCTTATATGCAAGAACAGACACTTGGAACTTACCCACCGAAGAATATTTTAATGAGCTATTTAGAGTAAGCAAACATCAGATTATCTGGGGAGTGAATTATTTCAATAATTATTCATTTGGCCCTGGACGTATTATCTGGGACAAGGTAAACGGCAAAAGTACATTCAGCGATTGTGAGATTGCGTACTGCAGTTTGCATAACAGCGTCCGTCAATTTAGGTATATGTGGAACGGCATGTTACAAGGCAAGAGTATTGAAGAAGGTCATATTGCACGGGGAAACAAAAAACTTAATGAGAAACGTATTCACCCTACGCAAAAGCCCGTTAATCAGTACAAATGGTTACTGCAGAAATATGCCATTCCTGGACAACTTATCCTAGATACCCATGTGGGTAGCGGAAGTAGTTTAATTGCCTGTAAAGAACTTGGCTATAATTGTGTAGGATTTGAAATAAATTCACATTATTTTGAACTGGCCAGAGCAAGATTAAACACAGCCTAGCGAAAGCTAGGTTTTTTTATTGAGGCTAAAACTATGAACTGGAATTTAATAGACAGCGTAATAATATCCGGACTATTTACGATCTACTTAGATCAAATTTACTCTAGATGGGTAAAAGCACGAGATAGTGAAGATGAATTCTTTTTCCTAGTAAAAATTTGGCTAACCTCACGTGGAGTTAAAGATGTTTAGACAAGAATTACAAGTCATGAACGGAAAACGATATATCGTGCTTGAGTGCCAATTTAGAAGAGAGTGGGATGTTGTAAGGGAATCAAAACATACCGTAACAGAAGGCGAAGCATTGGAAATCGTCCAGTATTGGCTTAAATACAAAGATGTAACACCTCAGCAACTAAAAGTTGTTGAGGTACCGGATATTTTGAAATGATGGAGGAAATATGGAAATTAATATCTACAAAGACTTTCTTTCCAAGCCTGAAATTGAGTTTCTAACGGGAAGAAAGAATAAATTACTCATTATTGAGCAACTCAATGCTATGGGTATCCCCTTCAAAGAAAATGCCCACGGCTACCCTATTGTTCGCAGAGACTATGAGAAAACAAAATCTCAAAAAATAAAACTACCTGAATCGCCTGCTGAAGAATCTTGGGTACCGGCAGTATTAACATAGGAGGTTTATATGGCTCGTCCGCGCAAAAGAGAAAATCAAGGCTTACCACAAAACCTACTTTGCCGTACTCGTACACGTGCGAGCGGAAGAAAAGTCACATATTATTACTACGTTATGGCTGACGGAAAAGAAAAAGGCCTTGGAACAGATAAGCAAGTAGCAATTCTTGAAACGGCAAAATTGAATTTGGGTCGAGGCGTCAATAAAACTATTATTACAATAGCGGATGTTTTTGCCAGGTATGAGTCTGAAGAATTGATGACAAGTGAGAAATCTAAAAACACACAAAAACAATACAAGACTGCAATAAAATTCCTCAAAATGTTTTTCTGCAACCCTCCTGCAAAATTAACTCAAATTGAGCCCAAACATATCAGAATGTATCTAGAGTGGAGAAAAAACAAGCCAACATCAGCCAATATGGAAATTTCTTTATTTCACGCTATTTGGAATAAAGCTAGAGCTTGGGGATATACAAGTTTAGCCTGTCCAAGTGAAGGAATTGAAAAATTCAAACTGAAAAAAAGAAATGTTTATGTTGAAGATCACATCTTCAAAATATTTCACGAACTAGGAAATCAAGTAGAGAAAGATTTGATGGATGTTGCATATTTAACCGCACAAAGACCAGTGGATGTTGTAAAAATTCACTCAAATCAAATTATTGATGGCGTTCTTTACATCGTTCAAGAAAAAACAGGAAATAAAATTAGAATGGCAATTAAAGGTAAATTAGAAGAAATACTAAATAGATTGAAAGGAGATGGATATTTATTTAAAAATAAACTAAACAGACCATTAAGTCGTGGCGTTGTCACTGGTTGGTTTTACAAATTAAGAAAAAGAGCAATTGAGCTATATCCCGAAATGGAAAAAGATATTAAAGAGTTCCAATTTAGAGATATTCGAGCCAAAGCCGGTACGGATAAATTCTTGCAAACAAACGAGGATGAAGCACGCCAACAGCTTGGACATACGTCAGCTCAGATGACAAAACGTTACATACGAAAAACCAAAATAATCAATCCAACAATATAGTGAGTTTCGGAACGTCATTCATTATTTCGGAACTCGTTATACAACAAAAAAAACACTAACCCATTGAATTTAAAAATAAATATTTAAGTAAAAATGCTTTATTTTATAATTTTTCCTTATACAGTGGTCACCCATACGAAAGGTGACATGCTCGTTTAAAAATTCAATAAAAATTAACCGCACTTAGCTTCATTCCTACCATTGAATGAGAAAAGTGCGACCGCAAATTCTATCACTTTCTTACAATCTTGTTAAATAAAAAACAGTTTTGATTTTTTCATAAAAAGAAATAATGTTTTTCCCAGAAACAGCTTTATCTATAAAAAAATAAACTCTAGAATCGCAACCCTTATTTTACGCAAGTTAAAGGAAATAAAATGAGCAACGTATTGGTGTTAAAATCAAGCATTCTTGCTGATAATTCTCAAACTAATAAATTAGTTGATTATACGATTGAAAAACTGCAAGGTAATCATATTGTGGTTCGAGATTTAGCTAAAGATCCCCTTCCCCACTTCGATGCTACAGCGGCTATTGCGGTGCGTGGTGAACCTCAAACAGAAGAAGAAAAACAACTTCTTGCATTTTCAGATGAACTGGTTTCCGAATTAAAAAATGCGGATACTCTTGTCATTGGTGCGCCAATGTATAACTTAAATATTCCCACTCAATTAAAATCTTATTTTGATTTCATTGCTCGTCCACGTGTCACATTCCAATATACGGCAAATGGTCCGGAAGGTTTATTGAAAGGTAAAAAAGCCATCGTATTGTGTGCATTTGGTGGCTTATATGATGATGAAAACCTCGTCACACAATATATGAAATCTATTTTAGGTTTTGTCGGAATTACTGACGTGCAATTTGTGTATGCACAAGGTATTGGCTTTGGCCCGGAAGCGGTCGAAAAAGCATTACAGTCTGCCAAAGTAAAAATTAATGATATTGTGACCGCACTTTAATCTTTTCTTAAGCCATCTTTCAAGATGGCTTCTTTTTCTCTTATTGATATGCATTTTGTAAAATGAAATAGAATTTTTAAATCTTTTCTTGACTTATTTATTTTGCACTAGTTTAATAGTACAAAATAAATAAAAAGGATTTAAAAAATGCAAAACAATGCCTTTATTACGGTTACCACACAACCTGTCCCTTATCATCCGGATACCACGGCTATTTTTAACACATTATGTCATCATCCCAACACACTACTACTCGACTCTGCTGAAATCGGTAGTAAAAATAGCTTACAAAGCCTTATATTTATCAATGCGGCAGTCAAAATTACCTGCGTAGGTCACAACGTCACATTTAAAGCATTAAATGCAAATGGTAAACAGGTTTTGAAAGAGATTTTCTCTGTTTTAACTGAGCTTAATCCGCTAAGTGCGGTCGATTTTGATGATGAATTTTCTGTTAATTTCCCTCCGCTTGATAATCAATTAGATGAAGACAGTAAATTACAATCAACGACAATTTTTGATGGATTACGGGTGATTTCAAATCTTTACCAACACAGCGATACGGCTATTTTTTTAGGCGGTTTATTTGCTTATGATTTAGTGGCTAATTTCATTCCGATGAATAACATCAGATTAAAAGATGATGGGATTTCTTGCCCTGATTACAGTTTTTATCTCGCCGAACATCTCATCACAGTCGATCATCAAAGCCAGCAGGCAAAGCTAAAAAGTTACTGTTTCTCACAAGAAGAACAAGTCAATGTGGCAAAAACAGCCCTGGCTATCGCACAAAAATTAAAAAATATTGATCACATCTTATCCATCAAATCGGCAAGTGATGAGATAAAAACGAATTTTGATGATTCTGAATTTATCCATGTGGTGAAAGCTTTAAAACACCATATTAATATTGGCGATGTCTTCCAAATCGTGCCCTCCCGTCGTTTTTCTCTTGCTTGTCCGAATCCGCTTGCCAGTTATGCTCAACTTAAACAAAATAATCCTAGTCCTTATATGTTCTACATGAACGATGAAGATTTCATTTTGTTTGGCGCCTCACCGGAAAGTGCGCTCAAATATACGCCGAAAAATCGTCAGTTAGAAATTTATCCGATTGCCGGCTCACGCCCACGTGGATTTGATGCGCACGGTAATATTGATCCTGAATTGGATACCCGTTTAGAGTTAGAATTACGATTAGATCACAAAGAGCAAGCAGAACACCTGATGTTAGTGGATTTAGCACGCAACGATATCGCTCGAGTTTGTCAAAGTGGTACTCGTCAAGTGGCAGAATTAATGCAAGTGGATCGTTATTCCCATATTATGCATCTTGTGTCACGAGTAGTGGGTAAACTCCGCCCTGAATTAGATGCCCTTCACGCTTATCAAGCCTGTATGAATATGGGGACACTCACCGGCGCACCGAAAATCAAGGCAATGCAGCTTATTTATCAATATGAACAACAAAAACGCCACAGTTATGGCGGTGCAGTGGGTTATCTCACTTCCGATGGCAGTTTAGATACCTGCATCGTGATTCGTTCAGCCTTTGTTCAAAATGGTATCGCACACGTGCAAGCGGGCTGTGGTGAGGTGTTAGATTCCGATCCGCAAATGGAGGCGGACGAAACCCGACATAAAGCCGCTGCGGTATTAAAAGCAATTCGTCAAATCAATACACAAGCCAAATAAGGGATACGTTATGGCAAATATTCTTTTTTTAGATAACTTTGATTCCTTCACTTATAATCTTGTGGATCAATTTCGTGTCTTAGGACATCAAGTGAAAATTTACCGCAATGATTGTGATTTAGAACAACTCATTGCAACGGCGATGAGTACACCAGATACTATTCTTGCCCTTTCGCCTGGCCCCGGCACACCGGAAGAAGCCGGTATTTTGTTACCATTAATTGAGCGTTTAAAATCACAAATCCCCATTATTGGAATTTGTTTAGGTCATCAAGCCTTAATCCAAGCATTTGGTGGTAAAGTTGTCCATGCCGGTGAAGTGTTACATGGTAAAATCTCAAAAATTTCCCATGATGGTGAAGCGATGTTTCAAAATTTGGCTAATCCAATGCCGGTCGCACGCTATCATTCACTCATGGGACAAGATTTACCTCCGGAATTTGTTATCAATGCCCAATACAATGGTATTATTATGGCAATTCGCCACCGAGAGTTGCCTATTTGCTCATTCCAATTCCATCCGGAAAGTATTTTAACCGTGCAAGGATCACAGTTATT
Source organism: Rodentibacter genomosp. 2 (assembly GCA_001999425.1). Classification (GTDB taxonomy): domain Bacteria; phylum Pseudomonadota; class Gammaproteobacteria; order Enterobacterales; family Pasteurellaceae; genus Rodentibacter. The sequence goes on from MLHP01000013.1 coordinate 116,935, forward strand.
ACAACAATCCATTGAATGGTTACTCAATCACTAAAAACAATGATAGGCACCAGCCTATCCAACCTAATAAGGAAAACGATATGATTACTGTATTTGGACTTAAATCTAAACTCACACCACGCAGAGAAATGTTAGCTGACGTGATTTATAACAGCCTCTATTTAGGATTAGACATTCCCAAAGGAAAACACGCGATTCGTTTTTTAGGCTTGGAAAAAGAAGATTTTTACTACCCTTTCGATCGTAGTGATGATTACACCGTTATTGAAATTAACCTAATGGCGGGTCGAATGGAAGGGACAAAAAAACGCTTAATAAAAATGCTATTCAGTGAGCTTGAATATAAACTCGGGATTCGTGCCCATGATGTAGAAATTACCATTAAAGAGCAACCTGCTCATTGCTGGGGATTCCGTGGAATGACAGGCGATGAAGCACGGGATTTGGATTACGATATTTACGTCTAATAGCCATGTGTTATTTACGCCATCATAATAAGATTTCAATCCCAATAGCAGTAAATAGCACTATATTAAGGAACAAACTATGCAACACAACTTCTTATTAGAACAACTTTATGATGGTCATCAATTAAACCAATCAGAAAGTACCTCACTTTTTAATGCGGTCATTCAAGGTCATCTTTCTAATGAACAACTTGCGGCAATGTTGATGGCTCTAAAAGTCCGTGGTGTCACCGTTGAGGAAATTACCGGAGCGGTGGCAGCCACATTACAAAATGCAAAATCTTTCCCACGTCCCGACTACCCTTTTGCCGATATTGTCGGTACCGGAGGCGATGGACAAAATACGATCAATATTTCCACCGCAAGTTGTATTGTTGCTGCAACAATGGGGGTTAAGGTTGCCAAACACGGTAATCGCAGCGTGTCCAGCCAATCCGGAGCAAGTGATGTATTAACCGCATTAGGCATCAATGTCGGTATTTCGGCAGAATCAGCACGCCAAGCGCTAGATGAGATAGGTGTTTGTTTTTTATTCGCACAACAATATCATTCGGGATTTCGCTATGTTGCCCCTGTTCGTGCCGCACTAAAAACCCGTACTGTTTTTAATATTCTCGGACCGCTCATCAACCCTGCCCGCCCAAATTACCATTTACTCGGTGTTTATGCGCCGGAACTGGTGAAAACCTATGCTGAAACCGCCGTTAGCTTAGGGCATCAACATACCTTCGTTGTGCACGGTTCGGGATTAGACGAAGTGGCGCTACACGGTGATACTCAAGTAGCGGAAGTCAAAAACGGCAATATTGAATATTTCACGCTAACAGCGGAAGATTTTGGCTTGAAAACACAGTCGCTGGAAAGTTTACGTGGCGGTGAACCACAAGAAAATGCCAAAATATTGACCGCACTTTTACAAGGCAAAGGCAAACAGGAACACGCCAATGCCGTTGCCGCCAATACCGCCCTATTGCTCAAATTATTCGGCTATAACGATCTCAAACAAAATACCCAAAATGTTTTGGAAACCTTAGCCGGTGGTAAAGCATTTGAAACCTTGCAAAAATTAACCCAATATTAGGAGAATCTTATGTGTTTCCAGTATTCATACGAAGATAGATATCTAATTGATAAAGAGTTTATGGATAAAATAAAGGAAAAACAACGTCGTAAAATTGCTAGTTTCATACTTAGGATAATATTAGTCCCTATAGTTATATATTTATCATATAGTATTGATGTAACCCCATCTGAAACGGGAAAATTATATGGTTTATTAGGATTATCAATCTTGGGGCTTATGTTACCTATTTTTTTAGTAAAAGCTATATCCCTATGCCTTTTATGTATATTAAAACCTACAGTATTTATAGTTAATATTATTATAAATATTCTTAATAAACTTTTTAAATTAGATCTACCCACTGATAGTGGTAACCAACTAGCTACAGAAGATGAATTAAAATTACTAATTTTAGTTTCCTATATCATTATTTCCAGCTGTTTATTATGGTTCACATTTTTTGAAATAAAAAACGAAAACTACAGAACTATTATTGCAACAACAGTATCAATTTTATATGGTTCCGCAATATCAAAATTTTTAGAACCTCTACTTATGATAGCCGGGTTTGATATTGAAGTATTAAAAATGAGAAAAAAGAAAAATGATAAATAAAGAGCAACCAACAATACTTCAAAAAATCGTCCTTGATAAAGCCGCCTGGGTGAAAGCAAAAGAAGCGGCATTTCCGCTTGGTGAATTTCAACAAAAAATCACAAAATCCGACCGCTCTTTTTACGCTGCGCTATCAAAAGGCACTCAGCAAAAGCCTGCTTATATTTTGGAATGTAAAAAAGCCTCGCCTTCAAAAGGATTGATTCGGGCTGAATTTAATTTAGATGAAATCGCCAATGTCTATAAACATTATGCCTCAGCCATTTCTGTGCTTACGGACGAAAAATACTTCCAAGGGGATTTTGAATTTTTGCCTCAAGTGCGAAACATCGTGAGCCAACCGGTGCTTTGCAAAGATTTTATAATCAGCGAATATCAAGTGTATCTTGCCCGTTATTATCAAGCCGATGCTATTTTATTAATGCTTTCCGTGGTGAATGATGAAACTTATTGCGTGTTGGCAGATCTTGCTCATTCTTTGGGAATGGGTATATTAACCGAAACCGGTAATGAAGCGGAATTTGAACGTGCTTTATCGTTGGGAGCAAAAATCATCGGTGTGAATAATCGTAATTTGCATGATTTAACCGTGGATTTAAATCGTGTAGTCGAATTAACGGAAAAATATGCAGATCGTATACCAGAGGATGTTCGCATCATCAGCGAATCCGGTATTTATACTCATCAACAAATCCGTCAATTACAAAAAGTTGCACAAGGATTTTTAATCGGCAGTAGTTTAATGGGAAATACTGATTTAAATAATGCGGTTCGTTCGGTGATTTTCGGTGAAAACAAAGTATGTGGCTTGACACGCACCCAAGATGTGAAAACCGTTTATGCAAACGGAGCGCTTTATGGCGGATTAATTTTTGCTGAACATTCAAAACGTGCGGTGAGTTTGCGTCAGGCTCAAGAATTAGTCACCGCCGCGCCACTTCGTTTTGTCGGCGTATTTCAAAATCAAGAAGCGGATTTTATCGTTAGAATCGCTCAACAATTGCAGCTTTATGCGGTGCAGTTACATGGTTCGGAAACGCCGGCGTTTATCACTGATCTACGCAGTAAATTACCCGAAACCTGTCAAATTTGGAAAGCTGTATCAATCAACATTGATGAAAAAAGTGCGGTTAATTTTACAGATGATTTAAATGTTGATCGTTATATTTTTGATAGCCAGACCTCAAACCAACAAGGGGGGATAGGTCAAACTTTTGATTGGTCATTAATCCCTGAAAGGCTCAAATACAAAACGATTTTGGCCGGTGGGATTTCACCGGAAAATATTGAACAGGCAATAGCTCAAGGCTGTTTAGGTGTAGATCTGAATTCCGGCGTAGAAAGTGCGCCCGGTATAAAAGATGAGTTGAAAGTGCGGTCAGCTTTTGAGACGATTTTTAATACGATATCATTCTTTTAATTCAATATTGCAAAGATGTCGTATAAACATTCCGAGACTTTACTAGGAGATGATTATGTCTAGAATAGCATTTGTTACCGGTGCAACAGCCGGATTTGGTGCGGCAATTTGCCGTACATTAGTGGGCGCGGGTTACCATGTCATTGGTACAGGTCGCCGAACCGAACGATTAACCCTTCTCCACGCCGAACTTGGCGAACAATTTCTTCCTCTTGCTTTCGATATTTCTGATCGCGAAAAAACACAACAGGCCATCCAATCGCTCCCCACGGAATGGCGTAATATTGATTTGCTTGTTAATAATGCCGGTCTTGCCCTCGGTTTAGAAACGGCGGATCAAGCAAATCTTGACGATTGGGAACAAATGATTGATACCAATATTAAAGGTCTTGTGACAATCACCCGTCTTTTACTCCCCCAAATGGTCGAACGCAATACCGGACATATCATCAATCTTGGATCAATTGCTGGCAATTATCCTTATCCAGGCGGTAACGTATATGGTGGCACAAAAGCTTTCGTAAAACAATTTAGTTTAAATTTGCGTGCAGACCTTGTCGGTAAAAATATTCGTGTGACCAATGTAGAACCGGGGTTATGCGGTGGGACAGAGTTTTCAAATGTTCGCTTTAAAGGGGATGACCAGCGTGCTGAAAAAGTTTATGAAAATGTTCAATATGTCACCCCACAAGATATTGCAAATATCGTCTTGTGGCTTAATCAACAACCTGAATATATCAATATTAATCGTATTGAAGTCATGCCTACGGCACAAACTTTCGCGCCTCTCAATGTCGCAAGAAATTCAAACTCATAACGATAAGGAAACACAATGTCAGAAATGTTATTAAATCCGTATTTCGGTGAATTTGGCGGCATGTACGTGCCGGAAATTCTCGTACCGGTGCTTAAACAATTGGAAAAAGCCTTTGTTGAAGCTAAAAGTGATCCAGCATTTCAACGGGAATTTCAAGATTTACTGAAAAATTATGCCGGCAGACCAACCGCACTAACTCTTTGTCGCAATCTGACAAAAAGCACAAAAGCCAAAATTTATCTGAAACGTGAAGATCTTTTACACGGCGGTGCACATAAAACCAACCAAGTCCTCGGTCAAATTTTACTTGCAAAACGGATGGGGAAAACCCGTATTATTGCCGAAACAGGCGCCGGTCAGCATGGTGTAGCAACGGCTCTCGCTTGTGCAATGCTTGATATGCCCTGTCGTGTTTATATGGGGGCAAAAGATGTGGAACGCCAATCCCCTAATGTATTCCGTATGCGTTTAATGGGCGCTGAAGTTGTGCCTGTGCAGAAAGGTTCTTGTTCATTAAAAGATGCTTGTTGCGAGGCAATGCGTGATTGGTCGGCAAATTATGAAAATACCCACTACTTGCTCGGTACTGCAGCCGGTCCTCACCCTTTTCCAACCATTGTGCGTGAGTTCCAAAAAATGATTGGAGAAGAAACCAAACGCCAAATTCTGGAAAAAGAAGGTCGTCTACCGGATGCAGTGATTGCCCCAGTGGGAGGCGGTTCTAATGCAATAGGGATGTTTACTGATTTTATAGATGAACCAAAAGTACGTTTGATCGGTGTAGAACCCGCAGGCAAAGGTATTGAAAGCGGTGAACACGGTGCACCGCTAGGGCATGCCAAAGTCGGTATTTATTTCGGAATGAAATCACCGTTAATGCAAACGAATGACGGGCAAGTTGAAGAATCTTATTCGATTTCGGCGGGATTGGACTTCCCTTCTGTCGGGCCTCAACACGCTTATTTACAAAGTATTGGACGAGCGGAATATCCCTCTATCACCGATGATGAAGCCTTAAATGCGTTCCAAGCACTCGCCAAACACGAAGGTATTATTCCCGCATTGGAAAGTTCACACGCCCTTGCACAAGCGCTAAAAATGATTCATCAAGAACCCAATAAAGCACAAATTCTTGTGGTGAATTTATCGGGACGGGGGGATAAAGATATTTTTACCGTGGACAAAATTTTAACAGAAAAAGGAATGAAATCATGAGCCGTTTTGAAACTAAATTTGTCGCCCTTAAGGGAAAAAATGAAGGCGCATTTGTTCCTTTCGTAACACTATGTGATCCTACTTTTGAGCGTTCTTTTGAGATTATTTGCACGCTTGTTGATAATGGTGCCGATGCCCTTGAATTAGGCTTTCCTTTTTCTGATCCACTGTTAGACGGTCCTGTTATTCAAGCCGCAAATAATAGAGCATTAGAGGCAGGACACAGCACGGAAGATAGCTTTAAATTGCTGGAAAAAGTGCGGTCAAAATATCCGGAGATTCCCATTAGTTTACTGCTTTGTGCCAATCTTATTTTTGCCAAAGGGCTTGATCCGTTTTATCAACACTGTGCCGATGTCGGAGTAGATGCGGTATTAGTTGCAGATATTCCGCTATTCGCCAAGGACGAATATATTCAAACCGCGAAAAAATACGGTATTCAACCTGTCTTTATTTGCCCGCCAAATGCCGATGAAAAAACCATACAAGGTGTGGCGGAGAATACCGAGGGTTATACCTATCTGGTTTCCCGTGCAGGTGTTACCAGTGCTGAAAATCAAGTTCACGCAACAAATTTAGACAGACTTGTGGAACAGTTGAAACATTATAATGCGCCCCCTATTCTACAAGGTTTCGGCATTGCACAACCAAATCAAGTGAAAGAAGCGTTGCAATTAGGCGCTGCCGGCGCGATTTCAGGTTCTGCAACCGTAAAAATCATTGAATCTAATTTGAACAATCAGACAAAATGTTTAGTTGAACTCGCTGAGTTTGTTCAGCTGATGAAAGCGGCAACAAAATAATAAACAAAATAGTAAAAAATCACCCGCACTTTCTAAAATACGGGTGATTTTCTATTTTTATCTTAATCTATAATTCTTAGATGAGAAGCTGATTTTGCTGAAACTTTTTTATTGGTTTTTGGTTTATCAACCGCTTCAGTAAAATTAGTTGGTTGATCAGACTGTGGTTTACGGTTTAATTCATCATAAACTGTTTCAGGTTCAAACATTACACCATCACCATTTTCCCGAGCATAAATAGCAAGTGCGGCTCCCATAGGGATATAAAGCTCTCTAGCCACGCCATTAAAACGCGCATTAAATTGAATAAAATCATTCGTAAGTTGCAAGTTTCCCGTGGCACTTGCAGAGAGATTTAGCACAATTTGCCCGTCTTTGACATATTCAACAGGTACATTCACGCCCCAATATGTGGCATCCACAACCAAATAGGGCGTAAAATCATTATCGCTCAACCAGTCATAATAAGCCCTTAATAAATAAGGTCGTTTTGGAGAGGATTTATATTCCATTATTTATCGTCCATCAGGTTTTTAGGTGCGGCTTCACCTACTGATTGTAAAAAGGAATCTCGACTAAATACACGATCCATATAGCCTTTTAAAGCTTTGCTGCCGGCACCGGTAAATTCCACACCCAATTGTTTTAGTTTCCATAGTAATGGGGCGATGTAGCAATCAACCAAACTGAATTCTTCACTCATAAAATAAGGCATTTGTTGGAAAATAGGTGAAACAGCTAATAATTCTTCTTTTAGCTGTCTTAATGCTTCCGCACGTTCCGATTCATTGCCTTTTTCTGCTTTCATTAAAGTTGGATACCAATCTTGCTCTATACGTAGCATTAAAAGGCGGGTTTTCCCCCTTGCAATAGGATAAACCGGCATAAGCGGCGGATGAGGGAAACGTTCATCAAGATATTCCATAATAATACGTGAATTAAATAATACTAAATCACGATCAACCAATGTTGGCAAAGAGCCATAAGGATTTAATTCCATTAAATCTTCCGATAATGCTTGTGGGTTAACTTCTTCATTTTCATAAGCCACCCCTTTTTCTGCCAACACTATTTTCACTTGATGACAGTAAATATCATCTTTATTTGAGAAAAGAGTCATAACAGAACGTTTACTTGATGCATTGGACATTGATTCCTCCGAAGATTCAAAATGCTATATTATTTTTCTTAAAAAAGGTTGGACATTCTAACATAAATCCGCTTTATATTGCCAAATAAATCTGACTTTTTCTTTAGTTTCATAAAGTTATATTATTTTATAAATATAAAAAAAGCAGGGATATTTCCCTGCTTCTGAAACGAAAATAAAAAATTAACGTTTTGAGTATTGTGGACGACGACGTGCTTTGTGTAAGCCCACTTTTTTACGTTCAACGCGACGTGCATCACGAGTAACGAAACCGGCTGCACGAAGTGCAGGACGTAAAGTTTCATCGTATTCGATTAATGCACGAGTAATACCGTGACGGATTGCACCAGCTTGACCAGAAATACCACCACCTTTCACAGTGATATATAGATCTAATTTGTCAGTTAATTCAACCAATTCTAAAGGTTGACGTACAATCATACGTGCAGTTTCACGACCGAAATACACGTCTAACTCACGTTGGTTGATAGTGATTTTACCACTGCCCGGTTTAATAAATACACGAGCTGAAGAGCTTTTGCGGCGACCTGTGCCGTAGTTTTGATTCTCTGCCATATCCTAAACCTCGTGATTAAATGTCTAATACTTGTGGTTGTTGTGCAGCGTGTTGGTGTTCATTACCCGCATACACTTTTAATTTACGGAACATTGCGCGACCTAATGGCCCTTTTGGCAACATACCTTTAACCGCAATTTCAATCACCGCTTCAGGACGGCGAGCGATCATTTCTTTGAAAGTCGCTTGTTTAATACCACCTACATAACCGGTGTGCCAGTAGTAAAGTTTATCTGTTTCTTTACGACCTGTTACCGCCACTTTATCTGCATTGATAACGATGATGTAATCACCGGTATCTACATGTGGAGTGTACTCTGCCTTGTGTTTACCACGAAGACGACGTGCTAATTCAGTAGCTAAACGACCTAAAGTTTTACCTGTCGCATCTACTACATACCAGTCGCGTTTTACCGTTTCTGGTTTTGCTACAAAAGTTTTCATTAATTAATTACCAAAAATTAAGTTTGATACCCAGTGTTTCCATGAAACACAACCATTGATCTTAATCATCACCCCTTCAAGTGTGATATAGATAAAATAATGCACGGTGGGAATCCGTGCATTTACAGGGTCGGCATATTATACATATTTTTCCATCAAATGCTAATTCTTTGTGTAAAAAATCTTCATAGTTATGTTTATCTTACGAGTATTAATATAATTAATGTTTTTAATGAAATTATTAAAATTGACTCATGAATAAAGTTAATTTATTGTCATATCACACAATTAATTCGTAGGAAGAATCGCCATGAGCTATGCAAAAGAAATTAATAATCTAAATCAAAACATCGCTGATTTTAATAAAAAAATCAACGTATCCTTTGAGTTTTTTCCTCCTAAAAATGAAAAAATGGAAAATCTGCTATGGGAGTCAATTCATCGTTTAAAAGTATTAAAACCGAAATTTGTCTCTGTAACCTATGGCGCCAATTCAGGCGAACGGGATCGCACTCACGGCATTGTAAAAGCAATTAACCAGGAAACAGGGTTAGAAGCTGCACCTCATTTGACCGGCATTGATGCAACAACGGAAGAGTTGAAAAAAATCGCTCAAGATTATTGGGACAGTGGTATTCGCCGTATTGTTGCATTACGTGGAGACGAACCGAAAGGTTATGATAAAAAACCGTTCTACGCCTCCGATTTAGTGGCACTACTCCGATCGGTTGCTGATTTTGATATTTCCGTTGCCGCGTACCCGGAAGTCCATCCGGAAGCCAAATCAGCACAAGCTGATTTAATTAACTTAAAACGTAAAATTGATGCAGGTGCAAACCATATTATTACTCAATTTTTCTTTGATATTGATAGTTATCTACGCTTCCGTGATCGTTGCGCGTCTATTGGCATTGATACGGAAATAGTACCGGGTATTCTACCTGTAACGAATTTTAAGCAGCTCCAGAAAATGGCATCATTTACCAATGTGAAAATACCAAATTGGCTAACAAAAGCTTATGATGGATTAGATGACGATCCGACCACTCGTAATCTTGTTGCCGCAAGTGTTGCTATGGATATGGTGAAAATTTTATCCAGTGAAGGGGTGAGTGATTTCCACTTTTACACGCTTAATCGTAGTGAATTAACCTATGCAATTTGTCATATGTTGGGAGTTCGCCCGTCAGTCTAGAAAACAAAAGTGCGGTTAAAATTAACCGCACTTTTTACCTTTAAATTCGCCTTGCTTGCCAAAACGTTTTTGTCCAGTAAGGTGTATGCATAGAAGAATAAATAACGCCACCTTTCGTGGAGGCGTGAAGAAATTTGCCATCTTTAACATAGATTCCAACATGATAACCGTTCGGCCCACGTCCTGTTTTAAAGAAAATTAGGTCACCGGTTTGAATGTCTTCCTTACGAATAAGTTTTCCATGTCTAGCCTGTTCTTTTGTCGTTCTAGGTAGCGCAATATTAAAACGATCAAAAAAAGTTTTTTGAACAAATCCGGAACAATCTACCCCACGTCTGGATTTTCCGCCCAATATATAAGGCGTTCCCGCCCATTCATACTGTTGTTCGCTCAATAAAGTAATTGCCATAATAGGATCATCAATTTTTCCTTTGTAATTAATGGCGTAATTTTCCTTTTCGGAGTACCCTGAAGAACAAGCAAATAACAGCATTGTAGTAAAAACAAGAAGTAACCTTTCAATCGATTTCATTTTATATCTCAAAGAACAAAAGTGCGGCTAAAAATAACCGCACTTTTCATTTATCAACTTATTTTCGCTTTTTCAACTCTCGTACGTAATTTTTGCCCCGGTTTAAATGCCACTACACGACGTGCTGAAACCGGTACGCTTTCCCCTGTTTTAGGATTACGTCCCGGACGAGAAGCTTTATCACGTAATTCAAAATTACCGAATCCCGATAATTTCACATCACAGCCAGATTCAAGAGATAAGCGAATTTCTTCAAAAAAGTCATCCACTAAGTTCTTAGCCTCTAATTTTTGCAACCGATATTTTTCAATTAAAAATTCGGTAATATCAATTTTTGTAAGCGTCATAGGTTTAGTCTCTTAATTCAGCGTTAAAACGTTGTTTAACTTTATCTAACACAGCGGAAATTACAGCGTTGATTTCATCTTCTTCCAAGGTTTTTTCATTGTCTTGAATCGTCAAACTGATAGCAAGGCTTTTCGTACCTGACAGCACGCCAATACCTTTATACACATCAAATAAATTAACTTGAATGAGTTTTTCTCCACCAGCTTGCTTACATGCCTCAATGACATCACCAGCAGCAATTTCATCTGCTACCACAAGTGCCAAGTCTCGGCGGTTAGCCGGGAATTTGGAAATTTTCCTTGCTTGTATGACATTTCGATTTGCAATTGCGTTCCATAAAATTTCAAATACAACTATTTTTCCATTTAACCCCAATTTTTGAGAAACTGATGGATGAAGTGTACCAATAAAACCAATTTCCTTACCGTCCAGTTCGATTGATGCAGATTGTCCCGGATGTAATGCAGCAAAAGTTTTTGCGACAAAACGTACTTTATTTCCCACTCCGGTTAAAGACAGCAGGCTTTCTAAATCGCCTTTTAAATCAAAAAAATCTACTGATTCCGCTTTATTATTCCAACCTTCGTTACTTGTCGTACCACTAATTACCGCACTTAATACAAATTCTTGGCGTACGCCAAATTCAGCATCGGCATCAGGAATAAATCGTAATCCCGTTTCAAACAAGCGAACACGATTTTGTTGACGGTTTTGGTTATATAGCACTGCTCCGAGTAAACCACTTAACAACGAAACCCGCATTACCGACATTTCGCTGGAAATAGGATTTGGCAGCTCAAGTGCCTCCTGATGAGGATGCAATAGACTTTGTACTTTTGGATCAACAAAACTATAAGTGATCGCTTCTTGGTAATCTGAATCTACAAGTGCGGTCTTAATTCGGGCTAAATCCAATACGGCTTCTTTATGATCACGCATACGTAAATGTGCCAATGGTGCATTATTTGGAATGCTGTTATAACCATAAATACGCGCAACTTCTTCAATTAAATCTTCTTCAATATCAATATCAAAACGCCAGCTTGCTGAGGTTACTGTCCATACATTATTTTCGTATTGAACATCAAAACCGAGGCGTTCAAAAATATCGGTAACAATCTCAGTTTCAATATGATGACCGAGTAAAGCATCTAATTTCTCACGATGAAGTTGGATTTTTTTGACTTTCGGTAAAAATTCTTCATTTACTGCTTCATTAATTTCTCCACTCTCACCACCACAAATTTCAAGTAATAATGCAGTGGCACGCTCCATCGCATGACGTGCTAACTCAAAATCAACTCCACGTTCAAAACGGTGTGATGCATCCGTATGTAAACCATATTGTCTTGCTCGACCGGCAATCGCTAGCGGAGTAAAAAAGGCCGCTTCCAAAATAACATCTTTAGTTTCAGAGGTAACACTACTTGCTTGTCCCCCAAAGATCCCTGCCATCGCAAGCGGACCATTTGCATCTGCTATAAGTAAAGTATTTGATTGTAATTTTGCCGTGGTACCATCTAATAGAATCAGTTCTTCACCATCTTTTGCTAAACGCACTTGCACCGGTTGCACAACTTTTGACGCATCAAAAGCATGCATCGGTTGGCCTAGTTCAAGTAAAATATAATTTGTAATATCAACGACAGGATCAATAGAACGAATACCGCAACGACGCAATTTCTCTTTCATCCAAATTGGTGAATCGACTTTTACATTCACATTTTTTACCAATCGAAGTAAATAACGTGGGCAAGCTTCCGGCGCGACTAGTTCAATATTAATTTTATCTGAAATTATTGCTGGCACTACATCAAAGTGCGGTCGATTTACCGGCTGTTTATTAACAACAGAAATTTCACGGGCAATCCCCGCTATACTTAAGCAGTCCGCACGGTTTGGAGTCAAACTGATCTCAATAGCTTTATCATTTAAATTCAAATATTGACGAAAATCTATGCCGATTGGTGCATCTTGTGGTAGCTCTATAATTCCCTCAGCATCAATATCAATACCAAGTTCAGAAAACGAGCAAAGCATACCTTCTGACGGTTGACCACGTAATTTAGTTTTCTTAATTTTGAAATTACCCGGTAATACCGCTCCTTCAGTAGCACAAACAACCTTTAACCCTTGACGACAATTCGGTGCGCCACACACGATATCTAATAATCTATCACTACCGATATTCACTTTAGTTACACGCAACTTATCCGCATCAGGATGTTGGGCGCACTCAACCACTTCTCCGATAACAACGCCTGTAAAATCACTTGCGACATTTTCTACTCCATCCACTTCCAACCCTAGCATGGTGATTTGATCACATAACTGTTCCGTAGAAACAGCCGGATTAACCCACTCTCTTACCCACTGCTCGCTAAATTTCATTATTCTTTACCTTTTAAAATTTGTTATATATAACCTCGTTTGAGGATAACCTGAAAAATAATTTATTTGAATTGTTTCAAAAAACGTAAATCGTTTTCAAAGAATGAACGCAAATCTGTGACGTTGTAGCGCAGCATGGTTAATCGCTCAACGCCCATTCCCACTGCGAAACCGGAATATTCATTCGGATCGATTCCGGCATTACGTAATACATTTGGGTGAACCATACCGCAGCCTAATACTTCAAGCCATTTGCCGTTTTTACCCATGACATCCACTTCTGCCGAAGGCTCGGTAAAGGGAAAATAAGAAGGTCGAAAACGTACTTTTAAATCTTCTTCAAAAAAAGCACGTAAGAAATCATGTAATAAGCCTTTTAATTCTGTAAAGTTTACTTTTCTATCCACATAAAGTAATTCAACTTGATGAAACATTGGCGTGTGTGTTTGATCATAGTCGTTACGATAAACACGCCCCGGTGCCATAATTCGAATTGGCGGTTGCATTTTCTCCATAGTACGGATTTGTACCCCTGAAGTTTGAGTACGCAATAATAATTCGGGATTAAACCAGAATGTATCATGGTCAGCACGTGCCGGATGATGTTTTGGAATATTTAACGCATCAAAATTATAATAATCACTTTCAATTTCAGGACCATTTTCTACTGAAAAACCAAGTTCCGAAAAAAATTGAGTAATGCGATTAATTGTTATAGAAACAGGGTGTAACCCACCTTTGTCCACTTTTTTACCCGGTAAAGTTACATCTATGCGTTCTTTTTCGAGTTTAGCATTCAGTTCCTCTTGTTCCCACTCAGCTTTTTTCGTGTTCAAAAACTCAAGTACAACTTGTTTGACTTCATTTATTTTTGCCCCTACTGCCGGGCGTTCTTCTGCCGCAATATTTCTCAGTTCTTGCATTAATTGCGTGAAATGACCTTTTTTACCAAAATATTCAACACGAATCTCATCCAGTGCTGCTAAACTCTTATTCTCGATCGAATTAATCGCTGATTTTGCTTTGTCTGCAAGATCTTTCAGATGCTGCATAGTTTCCTCTGATTTACCTTTATCTAAAAAATTCCTTTAATAATAATACCAATGCATTAAAAAATCACGTTTTTATTTGCGTTAAGGTATCCTCTCCATTAGTGTTAAATAGCAATTTCTGAAAATTAGGTGTTATCACCATGTTTTTTAAACACAGGGTTAAAATTGCCACAATTCGGGCTGTTACGGTACCTGAATTTTTTCTGATAAATTCTACGTAAATGATGAATGTACTTTTATAGTGTTATTGGAAAGAATAGAAAGTATAAGCTGGGCGATTGTTGCTATTTAACTATCACTTTTAAAGAATGGGAACTGTCGAAAATTAAACATAAAAAAATAGCATAACGAAAGTTATGCTATTTCTTAGTTAAAACTATTATTTTTTATAAAGTGGTGCAGGACCTTGTGTTCCACCGTTCATATGGTTTACTTCTTGATGTAATTTTTTTAAAGCTCCTGAAGAAGAGATTTCTACACGACGGTTAGGACGTAAACAATCTTTTTCTTCTTGACTTGCGTGGCGGAAACCTTCACAAGCTTTAACCTGTGGATTTTTACCATAACCGATAGCTGTAATCTGCGCTGTTATACCATCTTCAATTAAACGTGCTTTTACACGATTTGCACGACGTTGAGAAAGATCCATGTTATAAGCATCAGAACCTAAACGGTCAGTATAACCTGCAACTTTAATTTCCTTAGCATCAGCTGATTTTAATTGTGCCGCAACATTATCAACTACTTCTTTACCGCGTGGAGTCAATACATCTTTATTAAAGTCAAATAAGAAATCACCGCTTAAAGTATATGCTGCCTGACCATTACATCCGTTTGGATACCAGAAGAAACTTTGCGCGTTATGGTTTTTGTCAAATAAGATTTTATATTGGCAGATTTTATGCACACCGTTCTCACGATAGTTAAACGCATAGTCCCATTCTTCCACACCGTATAAGCCTTCAGAGAAGTGCGGACGACCAATTAAATTATACAATTGATCTTTGTTCATACCACGTTCGATCATACGAACATTATCCCAGTTTGGCCATGAACCAAATTGGCTACCATCATGATTAAAACTTGCACTGTCAATCTTTGGCCATACCAGTTGTGGCACCTGAACGCCATCAACATCTTTATACTCAGGCATACCTTCAGAAGTAACCTTACTTAAGTTACCACAAGCTGCAACTGTTGCAATGGCAGCTGCAGATAATAAAATACGAGACAATTTCATGTTCTTACCTTTTTTTAACTGTTAAAAAAGTGTCATCCTTGTAATTAAGAAACACACAACTAAACTTTACTAATTCTAAATGAGAAAACTATAAAAGTTTCGAGGGGCTATACTAATAGTAAAAGCCAATTTTGTAAATATTAAACTATGACTGAAATCTTCCGTTCATAATGTTTTTTGTAAAGTAATGTAAAAAGCTTAATGAATAAAATCCTGATAAGTTTTATTCATATAACGTTGAATAAGTGCATTAGCACTCTCTTCTGCCTGCTGCCCTAACTTTTTCAATAATGTTTTTTTAATCTTATAGGTCACTCCAATAACCGATTTATCTTTCATCATATCAAGCAACAGATCATCACTGGTAGAAATCCCGTCTATTAATTGCAACTCTAACGCTTGCGTACCGAACCAATGTTCACCGGTAGAAACCTTATTAACATCTAAGTGCGGTCGATTTTGATGAACAAATTGTTTAAATAATTCATGGGCTTCTTCTAATTCTTGTTGGAATTTTTGTTTTCCTTTTTCAGTATTTTCTCCTAGCATTGTTACAGTGCGCTTAAATTCTCCAGCAGTCATCACATCGACATCAACATCATGTTTTTTTAATAGGCGGTGAATATTCGGAATTTGAGCGACCACGCCAATTGAGCCAATAATAGCAAAAGGAGTAGCAATAATTTTATCCGCTACACAAGCCATCATATAACCGCCACTTGCCGCGACTTTATCAATCGCAATAGTTAATTTGATTCCTTTTTGTTTTAAACGCGCTAACTGCGAGGCCGCCAAACCGTATCCATGCACAACACCACCGGGACTTTCTAAACGTAATAATACTTCGTCATCAGATTTAGCTACATTCAGAATCGCAGATATTTCTTCACGAAGTGCGGTTGTTTGTGAGGCAGAAATATCACCCTTAAAATCTAAAACATAAACACACGATTTAGGTTTATCAAGTGGCTCACCTTTTTTCAATTTTGCCTTTAAATCTTTTGACTTTTGTTTTTCAGCTTTCTTTTCCGCTTTTTTTTGCTGTTTTAATTCTTCATCTGATAAATGAAAATCACGTAAATATTTGACTCTATCCTCAAAATCTTCGGATAAATTGGTAATTACCAGCGCCCCTTGTTCTGCCTCCTTATTTCGACGGGCAGAAATAATAAATGCAGCAATCGCTGCGATGACAAGTAAGATAGTTAAGATTTCTAAAATAAAAATACCGTAGCCGGTTAAAATATCTGACCACATAAAATACTCTCCTCTATTATGGTTCGGTTATTCTACTTGAGTATCACGTTAAGCTCTAACTTTTTATGGAAAATTTCGGGATTTAAGGTAAACTAGCCGGACTTTTTATTATTCTTATGACACCTAGGAGTTCGTATGTCTAAAATTGCATCTATTGCGGATGTATTACAAGGAAAAATCGCGATTGATGAAACTGTTACTGTGCGCGGCTGGGTTCGTACTCGTCGCGATTCGAAAGCGGGACTCTCATTCTTAACCGTATATGACGGTTCTTGTTTTGATCCTATCCAAACGATTATTAACAACGATATTGAAAATTATGAAAACGAAGTTTTACGTCTCACAACCGGTTGTTCTGTTGTTGTGACCGGTAAAGTCGTTGAATCGCCGGCTGAAGGTCAAGCTGTTGAGCTACAAGCGGAAAAAGTCGAAGTAGCCGGTTTCGTAGAAGATCCCGACTCCTACCCAATGGCAGCAAAACGTCATTCGATCGAGTACTTACGCGAAGTCGCACAC
Source organism: Rodentibacter genomosp. 2 (assembly GCA_001999425.1). Lineage (GTDB taxonomy): Bacteria > Pseudomonadota > Gammaproteobacteria > Enterobacterales > Pasteurellaceae > Rodentibacter. Next base: position 134,037 of record MLHP01000013.1, read on the forward strand.
TTACGACCACGCACCAATATTATCGGTGCCGTAGCGCGTGTACGCCACTGTTTAGCCCAAGCCATTCATCGCTTCTTCCATGAACATGGTTTTTATTGGGTTGCCACTCCGCTTATTACCGCTTCAGATACGGAAGGCGCAGGCGAAATGTTCCGCGTTTCTACCTTGGATCTCGAAAATCTTCCGCGTGATGAAAAAGGTGCTGTCGATTTTAGCCAAGATTTCTTTGGCAAAGAGTCTTTTTTAACGGTTTCCGGTCAGTTAAACGGTGAAACCTATGCTTGTGCATTAAGCAAAATTTATACTTTCGGTCCAACTTTCCGTGCGGAAAACTCTAACACCACCCGCCATCTTGCGGAATTCTGGATGGTTGAACCGGAAGTTGCCTTTGCCACATTAGAGGATAACGCAAAATTAGCTGAAGACATGTTGAAATATGTTTTCCGTGCGGTATTGGCTGAACGTAAAGATGATTTAAAATTCTTTGAAAAACACGTCGATAAAGATGTGATTAGTCGTTTAGAAAACTTCGTAAAATCCGATTTCGCTCAGATTGATTACACCGATGCCATTGATGTGTTATTAAAATCCGGCAAGAAATTTGAATTCCCGATTTCGTGGGGGATCGATCTTTCTTCTGAACATGAACGCTATCTAGCGGAAGAATATTTCAAATCTCCGGTTGTGGTAAAAAACTATCCAAAAGATATCAAAGCATTCTATATGCGTTTAAATGATGATGGTAAAACTGTTGCCGCAATGGACGTATTAGCACCGGGAATTGGTGAAATTATTGGTGGTTCACAACGTGAAGAACGTTTAGAAGTGCTTGATAAACGAATGGAAGAAATGGGGTTAGATCCGAAAGATTACTATTGGTATCGTGATCTTCGTAAATACGGCACTGTGCCTCATTCTGGTTTTGGACTCGGGTTTGAACGCTTAATTGTATACGTTACCGGAGTACAAAATATCCGTGATGTTATCCCATTCCCTCGTACACCGCGTAATGCGAATTTTTAATCAAAAATTAGAGATAATTTGACCGCACTTTTTTGTGCGGTTAAATTTTTATTGTTTTAAGGAAAGTGAAATGAAAAAAATTGAACAGCTTTTCGCTAATAATTTAAGCTGGGCACAGCGAATGAAAGAGGAAAATTCCACCTATTTTAAAGAGCTTGCCGATCATCAAACGCCTCATTATCTTTGGATTGGCTGCTCTGATAGTCGTGTTCCTGCAGAAAAACTGACAAATTTAGAGCCGGGCGAATTATTTGTGCATCGTAATGTGGCAAATCAAGTTATCCATACGGATCTCAACTGTCTTTCTGTTGTACAATATGCCGTTGATGTACTGAAGATTGAGCATATCATCATTTGTGGGCATACTAATTGCGGTGGCATTAAAGCAGCAATGGCAGATCAAGATCTCGGCTTAATTAATAATTGGCTACTCCACATTCGTGATATTTGGTTTAAACATAGCCATTTGCTTGGAAAACTTTCACCGGAAAAACGTGCCGATATGCTGACTAAAATTAACGTCAATGAACAAGTTTATAATCTCGGTCGCTCTTCTATTATAAAAAGTGCTTGGGAACGTGGGCAGAAACTTTCTTTACACGGCTGGGTATATGATGTAAATGATGGTTTTCTCATTGATCAAGGAGTGATAGCAACAAGCCGTGAAAGCCTTGAAATTTCTTATCGTAACGCCATTGCTCGTTTACTCACTTTAGGCGAAGAAGATATCCTTAAAAAGGAATATGCTGAATAAAAAAGTGCGGTTAAAATTGACCGCACTTTTTGCATTTTATGAAATTATGTAGCAATTGCACACAAATGATATTTTGATGTCACTGGAGAGACACACCGCCTCTGTCTAATATCAATAGCTGCTATCGCTTATTGAGCAGAGCGTACTCATTTTGTATAAATTTTTTATCTTGTGTGTTCGCTACATAATACCTGTATTCTACTTTTAGATAATCAAGGATTATTTTATTTCACTCAAGCTATTAAATAAGCCATCATCCTGAGTTGGTATTTGTAAATAAAAGCCCTGTGATTTAATTTTTTCCTCTACTTCATTTTTATCCGCATGATGAAGCGGTTTATGACCGGATAAATTAAACATCATTACCAGTTCGGGTTTACCAAAATGCTCCAATAAATTCCCAGGAACGGCAGAGAAATCATCACGTTTTCGAATATAAAGGTAACTACCCGCTTTTTTCTTACTTTTGTAAATCGCACATAACATTTACCTTGCCCCATAAAGAAAATCCCCACAGGAAACTCCAGTAGGGATTTATTCTATTTTATAAAATTATTTTGCTGCGTCTTTCGCTGCATCTACAGCTTCAGCCGCTTTTTCAGTTACAGATTCTTTCATTGAAGACATTGCTTCTTTTGCTGAATCCATTTTTTCTGCTGCTGCATCTTTCATTTCAGATGCTTTGTTGCTCATTGCATCTTTCATTTCCGCCATTTTTTCCATGGCTGAATCTTTAACTTCTGCCATTTTAGCTTTGGTTGCTTCTCCGGCTTCTTCAACTTTAGCTACTGCCGCCTCTTTCATTTCAGTTGCTTTTTCCATAGCTTTATCTTTTGCATCCGCTGCCGCAAATTTTGCTGAGTCTAAAGCATTCACGGTTGTTTCTTTTGCATCAGACATTGTTTGTTTTGCTGCCTCTTTCACATCTGAAGCGGCTTGTTTTGCTGAATCTTTAACATCTGATGCCACACTTACCGCTGCATCTTTTACATCAGCAGCGGCATTGGCTGTCGCCTCTTTTGCCGCTTCAACTTTTTGTGTCGTTTCTTGTTTATCAAAACAACCTGTTACGGCTAAACTTGCACCTAATACTAATGTCGCTAATACTGTCTTTTTCATTTTTATCTCCTAATTGAGTACATAAACTAGCAAAGCATACCCGCTTTGTGCGGTTGTAGTTTACTCAAAAATAAAATAATCGAAAACAAAATTTACATTCCATAAAAGTAAAAATACTGTTTCAAACCTTAATCTTTAACTATAACCCATTGAAAAAACAATCGATTTATGAAAGATTCCCCTTCTAAAATTTATTTTTTGTAAAGAAAATAAAAAATGTAATATGTCTATCTTTTAGACAAATCAAAGCATTTCCGGTGAGTAGCTATAGCTCATAATCTCCCCTTTTCCATTTTTCCAATCAACTTGAGCAATGGTTGCCGGATAAAAACTAATCGGGTTTCGTTTACCATAAAGTTCCGCGACAATTTCTCCGACTAACGGCAAATGGGAAATAATAAGGATAGTTTCTATACCTTTCTTTTTCAACACGGACAAATAATCTACGACTAACTCTGCCGAGCCGTAAGGTGTAATTCCTTCCCAAATTTCTAAATTAGGCTGTAGTGCTGAATCAAACGCCAAATTCACTTGCTCAAAGGTCTCTAACGTACGTCGATAGGGGCTAACCAATATACAGTTAAATGAAAGTGCGGTTGATTTTATCGTATTTTTTAACCATTCTCCTTGTGCAAAAGCTTGTTTTCTTCCATATTCGGTTAAACGACGATCTTTGTCGGCTTTAGCCATAACTTCAGCTTCACCATGACGCATAATAAAAATTTTCATATTGCTTTCCTAAATTAAAGATAAAAACCGACCGCTCTTTTAAGAGCGGTCGTATGAATTAATTTGTTTTCACAGCCTCAGCAATTTCTTCCGCATATTGTTGGGCCATTTCATTATCTTGACATTCCACCATGACACGGATTAGCGGTTCTGTGCCGGATTTACGCAATAGAATTCGCCCCTTACCTTCTAAACGTCTTTCTACATCTGCAGCAATAGCTTTTATCTTATCACTTTCCAATGGATTTTCCCCACCGGTAAAACGTACATTAATTAATACTTGAGGGAATAACTTCACTGCACTAGCCAATTCATTGAGTGAAAGTTTATGTTGAACCATTGCAGCCAATACAGCTAATGAAGCAACAATCCCATCTCCCGTAGAATTTTTATCGGAAATAATAATATGACCGGAATTTTCTCCCCCAAGTGTCCAATTATTTTCTAACATTTTTTCAAGTACATAACGATCTCCTACATTTGCGCGCAAAAACGGTACACCCAGCATTTTGAGTGCGATTTCAAGGCTCATATTACTCATTAACGTTCCTACTACACCGCCTTTTAATTGACCGGAACGCCGTGCTTCACGAGCAATAATAAAGAGGATTTGATCGCCGTCTATTTTATTTCCGAGGTGATCAACCATCATAATACGGTCGCCATCGCCATCATAGGCTAAACCGATGTCCGCTTTCACTTCCAACACTTTTTCTTGTAATGCCCGAACATCCGTTGCGCCACATTTTTCATTGATATTAACACCATTCGGATCCGTGCCTATCTCAATCACTTCCGCACCAAGTTCACGTAATACATTCGGTGCAATGTGATAGGTTGCGCCGTTTGCACAATCTACCACAATTCGATAGCCTTCTAAGCCCAAATGAGCCGGGAACGTGCCTTTACAGAATTCAATATAACGTCCGGCCGCATCATTAATACGACGAGCTCTACCTAATTCTGCCGATTCAACACAATCCATTGGCTGTTCAAGCATTGCTTCAATCGCTTCTTCAATTTCATCCGGCAATTTTGTCCCTTGTGCAGAGAAAAATTTAATGCCGTTATCATAGTAAGGATTATGAGAGGCTGAAATAACGATACCGGCTTCTACACGAAAAGTACGGGTTAAATAAGCAATTGCCGGTGTTGGCATTGGTCCAGTAAAGGCTGCGGATAGTCCGGCAGCGGCTAATCCCGCCTCTAACGCCGATTCCAACATATAGCCGGAAATACGCGTATCTTTACCGATTAAGACGGTTTTTGATCCCTGTGAAGCAAGCACTTTACCTGCCGCCCAGCCTAATTTTAATGCAAAATCAGGCGTAATCGGATAAGTTCCTACTTTACCACGCACGCCATCCGTACCGAAATATTTACGATTTGCCATAATAAATTCCCTTATTTCTCAATTTTTTCTAAAAAATTAGGCGTGTTCTGTTGCCAACCAAACTTTGAGCCCATCTGATGTTTCTGCTACATCATGTACACGCAAAATCTTCGCCCCATGTTGAGCTGCAATTAATGCCCCAGCAACACTCCCTGCCATTCTTTCATCAACAGGTTTATCCAACACCGCACCAATCATTGATTTGCGTGATAATCCCGCAAGCACAGGGTATCCCTCTTCACAAAACCTATTTAACCGTTGCAATAACTTATAATTGTGTTGAACGGTTTTACCAAACCCAAACCCCATATCCCAAATTAAATTTTCTTTTCTTATTCCTGCAGTAATACATTGTTCCGAACGTTCCCGTAAAAAAGTGAGGACATCTTGCACTACATCTTTATATTGAGGATTAGTTTGCATCGTTCTTGGCTGTCCTTGCATATGCATAATACAAACGGGTAAATCTAGTTCTGAGGCAACTTGTAATGCATTTGGTTCTTGTAAGGATCGAATATCATTGATTAAATCCATTCCGACTTTTGCCGCCTCTTGCATTACTATCGCCTTAGAGGAATCGACTGAAATCCAACAATCAAAACGTTGTCGCACCGCTTCTACTAAGGGGACAACCCGTAGTAATTCTTCTTGTTCCGACACCTCATTCGCCATTGGGCGTGTAGATTCACCACCAATATCAATAATGCTCGCCCCCTCATTGAGCATTTTTTCCACCTGAAACAATGCTTTATCAAGGCTAAAAAACTTTCCGCTATCTGAAAAAGAGTCCGGTGTAAAATTTAAAATTCCCATAATCTGAGGAAATGATAGATCAAGAGACTTTTGATTGGCGTAAAGTTTCATAAAGTGCGGTCAATTTTTAGGGTAAATTTGAGGGTGAGATTATAACTAAATATGCTAAGGAAAAAAATCATTCAGTAAAAAATAAAGCCTCCCTTTAGGAGGCTTTATTTCATTATTCTGAATCTTGTGTTTTTTCGACCGCACTTTCCGATTTATTTTCAGGAGATGCATTCGAATAAGCAGCTTGTGAGACTTTAGGCTCTTCCCAACCCGATGGCGGTGTAATCGGTTCACGATTCATTAGCTGTTTAATTTGCACTTCTTCAATCGTTTCATATTTCACCAGTGCATCTTTCATCGCATGTAAAATATCCATGTTATCAATAAGAATTTGTCTCGCACGCCCATAATTACGCGTTATGATGGCACGTACTTCCTCATCAATCAGATGTGCTGTTTCATCAGACATATGTTTCGCTTTTGCCATTGAGCGACCTAAGAAAACTTCCCCTTCATCTTCTGAGTAAAGAATCGGTCCAAGTTTTTCTGAGAACCCCCATTGCGTCACCATATTACGGGCAATATTGGTTGCCACCTTAATATCATTAGAAGCGCCGGTAGAAATATTTTCTTCACCATAAATTAAATCTTCCGCCAAACGTCCTGCATAAAGGGTAGACAGTTTACTCTCTAATTGTTTTTGGCTAATGCTGACCTGATCCCCTTCCGGTAAGAAGAACGTAACCCCCAATGCACGACCTCGAGGAATAATGGTCACTTTATGAACAGGATCATGTTCAGGCACTAAATACCCCACAATGGCATGGCCTGCCTCATGATAAGCCGTCGATTCTTTTTGTTTCTCCGTCATAATCATGGTGCGGCGTTCCGGCCCCATATTAATTTTGTCTTTTGCTTTTTCAAACTCAAGCATGGAAACTTTACGTTTATTATTACGGGCGGCAAATAGCGCAGCTTCATTGACAAGGTTAGCCAGATCCGCACCGGAATAACCCGGTGTACCACGAGCTAATGTCATGGCATCAACATCATCAGCCAACGGTACTTTGCGCATATGTACTTTTAAAATTTGCTCACGGCCTTTTACATCCGGCAATCCCACCACAACTTGACGGTCGAAACGCCCCGGACGGGTTAATGCTGGATCCAATACATCTGGACGGTTAGTTGCGGCAATAACAATCACCCCGTCGTGACCACCGAAACCATCCATTTCAACAAGCATTTGGTTAAGGGTTTGCTCACGCTCATCATGACCGCCGCCTAAACCGGCACCACGTTGACGACCCACTGCATCAATTTCATCAATAAAGATTAAACAAGGGGCATTTTTCTTCGCTTGTTCAAACATATCGCGTACACGGGAAGCCCCCACACCGACAAACATTTCAACGAAATCAGAACCCGAAATAGTAAAAAACGGCACTTTAGCTTCACCGGCAATGGCTTTTGCCAATAAGGTTTTACCGGTACCCGGAGGCCCTACCATCAAAATTCCTTTTGGAATTTTACCGCCTAAATTTTGGAATTTGGTCGGATCACGTAAGAAATCAACAATTTCGCCGACTTCTTCTTTTGCTTCATCACAACCTGCCACATCGGCAAAAGTCACTTTGATTTGATCTTGGCTTAACATTTTTGCGCGGCTTTTACCAAAGCTCATCGCCTTGCCGCCACCGCCTTGCATTTGACGCATAAAGAAAATCCACACGCCCACAAGAAATAACATTGGAAACCAAGAAATTAAAATTTGTGAAAGTAAACTACGTCTTTCAAACGGCGTACCCTCTACTTTCACTTTCTTACTTAATAAATCATCAAGTAATTTCTTATCTTCCAATGGCGGCATGACAGTCATGTATTTTGAGCCATCGTTTTTTGTTACCGTAATTTCATTGGTATCAAAACGCGCTTCTTTTACTTGACCATTGCTCACATCGTAAACAAACGTCGTGTAATCGGTGGAGTTTTCTACCGAATTAGAATTGAAACTCTGGTAAGCAGTCATCATAACAACTGCCACCACGATCCAGAGCACCAAATTTTTGACCATATCGTTCAAAGTTTAACCTGCCTTTCCTAAGTTAATAAATTCGTCACAAGATACTACATATCATAGGCCATGAAAAGCTATCAAAGCGATTTACCTTTATAGCCCGTAGCCACAATATAAACCTCACGGGAACGCCCACGTGAAGCCTCCGGTTTTCGGACTTTTACCACATTAAAAAGAGAGCGAATCTCTTTCAAATATTCATCAAATCCTTCTCCTTGGAATACTTTCACCACAAAACTGCCTTTTATTGCCAACACTTGCTTGCACATATCTAGTGCCAGTTCCACCAAATACATCGCACGGGGAATATCAACCGACGGCATACCGCTAAAATTGGGTGCCATATCCGACATCACCACATCTACCTTGGCTTCACCTACCCGTTCAAGCAAGGCATTGAGGACATTTTCATCACGAAAATCGCCTTGTAAAAAATCGACTCCCACGATCGGATCCATTTCCAAAATATCACAAGCAATCACTTTGCCATTGCTACCGATTTGGCTTACCACATATTGCGACCATCCGCCCGGTGCGGCTCCAAGATCGACAACAGTCATCCCCGATTTAAATAATTTGTCCGTTTGCTGAATTTCATCAAGTTTAAAATAAGCACGGGAACGCAGTTTTTGCTTATGTGCTTTTTGTACAAACGGATCTTTAAAATGTTCGTTTAGCCAACGAGAAGAGCTCGCCGAACGTTTTTTCTTTCCCATAATTTCTGTCTTTCGTACTATTTTTTGTAGTAGTTTCGCCTATATTTGGGTACAATCTGCCAAATTCAAGACTTGATGAGCTTAAAAACAGAGAAAATCGCTGTTTTTTCTGACCGCTCTTTTTGTTATTCGTATTCATTTATAGGATTCCTTATGACAACCTTATCAACCAAACAAAAACAATTTTTAAAAGGCCTTGCCCACCATCTAAACCCAGTTGTTATGCTCGGTGGCAATGGTTTAACCGAGGGCGTACTTGCCGAAATTGAAAACGCACTGGATCACCATGAGCTGATTAAAGTAAAAATTGCAGGTGCCGATCGTGAAACCAAACAATTAATCATTGACGCTATTATCCGAGAAACCCAAGCCTCAAACGTTCAAACCATCGGGCATATTCTCGTGCTTTACAAAGCCAGCGAAGAGAAGAAAATACAACTTCCACGGAAATAATCTATATTAAAGTGCGGTGAAAAATGACCGCACTTTTTTATTTCCTAGATATAATCTACCTCAATAATTTCAAATTCAACTGCGCCGCCCGGTGTCACAATATTTACCGTGTCATCCAGTTCTTTACCAATTAACCCGCGTGCAATCGGTGAATTCACGGAAATCAAACCGGACTTAATATCCGCTTCATCATCGCCGACAATTTTATAAGTAATTTCTTCCTCTGTATCGGTATTCACCAATACGACAGTTGCCCCAAAAATCACTTTGCCGTTATTCGGTAACTTAGTAACATCAATCACCTGACTATTTGCCAATTTGCCTTCAATCTCTTGAATTCGTCCTTCACAAAAGCCTTGTTGTTCACGTGCTGCGTGATATTCTGCATTTTCTTTTAAATCGCCGTGTTCACGGGCTTCTGCAATGGCCTTAATAATTTCCGGGCGACGAACATTTTTCAAGAAATCCAATTCTTCTCTCAACAGCTCTGCACCACGCACAGTCATTGGGATTTGTTTCATAGCTTCATTCCTTAAAATTTAATAAAAAGAAAACTACGGCAAAATTGCAAAAAATATTGCCGTAGCGACTTAAAATTAACTATACACAAGAAAATGATTTACTCTCGTGAGTTCGGGGACTATTATTGTCCGTCTTGAAAGAAATAGCAACCAGAACCGTTAATAATGGAAAAAATATCTTCAATTTCAACCGCACTTAAAACAATATTTCTTACACTCAGCTTCTCTCTTCCCGGCTACGCAAAAATTGACCTTCCCTCGCTTACCAACTATTTGCCCGAAGGTGCAAGTACAGGCATTATTGCTAAAAATCTCAATCAAGATCAAATCATTGCGGATTATCACAGCTCAACTTTTATGCTACCGGCAAGTACACAAAAAGTGTTTACCGCCGTTGCGGCAAAATTAGTGCTTGGTGATGACTTCAAATTTGATACCGCGCTTTTAACCAATGGCAAAATTCAAAATGGACTGTTGGAAGGCAATTTAATTGTACGTTTTACCGGCGATCCGGATCTCACTAGTGGGCAACTTTACAGCTTACTTGCCGAATTAAAAAAACAAGGCATCAATAAAATTAATGGCGATCTCATCCTGGATACTTCCGTATTCTCCAGTCATGATCGGGGGTTGGGTTGGATTTGGAATGATTTAACCATGTGTTTCAATTCCCCACCTTCCGCTGCCAATATTGATAATAACTGTTTTTATGCGGAATTGGATGCCAATCAAGCGCCGGGGGAAACCGTTAAAATTAATGTACCGGCACAATTTCCCATCCAAGTTTTCGGACAAGTTTATGTGGCTGACAGTCGTGAATCACCCTATTGTCAATTAGATGTGGTGGTACATGATAATAATCGTTATCAAGTTAAAGGTTGCCTTGCCCGTCAAGCGAAACCTTTTGGATTAAGTTTTGCCGTGCAAGATCCCGATGCTTATGCGGCGGCGATTATTCAACGTCAACTAAAACGGTTAGGTATTGAATTTAACGGAAAAGTATTACAACCGCAAAAACCACAACAAGGGCAATTATTGGCACAGCATTTTTCTAAACCTTTGCCGGATTTATTAAAAAAAATGATGAAAAAATCCGATAATCAAATTGCAGATTCTCTATTTCGAGCCATAGCCTACCATTACTATAAACGTCCGGCATCCTTCCAACTTGGGACATTAGCGGTTAAATCCGTTTTGCAAAAACAAGGGATCAAGTTCGATAATAGCATCTTGGCTGATGGTTCCGGTCTTTCACGGCATAACTTAGTTGCACCTAAAACTATGCTTTCTATACTGGAATACATTGCGAAAAATGAAGATAAACTGCATTTAATAGAAACTTTCCCTATCGCAGGCGTTGACGGCACGATTAGTGGACGTGGCGGATTAATTAATCCTCCGTTAGTAAAAAATGTCATCGCCAAAACCGGTTCATTGAAAGGGGTTTACAACCTTGCGGGCTTTATGACAAATGCACGCGGCGAGAAGATCGCTTTTGTCCAATTTATTAACGGTTATTCTACCGGCGAACTTGAAAATAAAACGAAACGCGCCCCTTTGGTGCAATTTGAAAGCGGCCTGTATAATCAATTATATAAAGAAGAATAATAAAACAACAGTATAAAACGTAAATAAATTTGACCGCACTTTGAGTAATAACTTTCTAAACCTAACTCAAAGTGCGGTTAATTTTAACTGAATTCTCAATAATCTATGATTATTGAGCACCTAGTAAAGCCGGTACTTTCAATAAAATTAATTCATTATCGTCTTGGCGATTAGGTTCTCTGCTTGATGAAAAAGGGAAGTTATTATCATTGCCGACAATAATGTGTTCATTATCAACAATATCAAGATTCTCAATCGTAAAGAACGGGAATTTCAATACTCCGTCATTCAAAGGTTTAAGACTGATTTTATTTGGATCGGAAATATTCAACAAATCAATATAGGCAATTTTTTTCACTGCTTTACCTACATTATCAGAGGAAAATGCCACTTTATAAACCCGCTTAAATTTTGCTGGCTCAGAAAAACAATGTGTAGTATCCGCAAGATTTTTACAGCCTTTGTTCTCTGTTCCTTCACCGTTATCCCGTTCTATAATCAAGCCGTTTTTAGCATCAAGCAGATTAAAATCCCCAATCGCATTGTGTTCGTTTTCTAGAGGATAAAACCAGTAACGCCCCGTCCATTCTTGTTTATCAACAGCAAATTCCAAAATACGTAATGCAACCTTGCCGTCCACTGTTTCCCAACTTTGTTTTTTCTCATCCCATAAAGGTCCTTCCAATAATGGGTAAAGATATTTACCATCAGGCGAGGCAGCCATGCCTTCATAACCTTTCGAACGTTTTAAATTGACATTTTTATGGCGACCGTCTGGTATACCCGGTGAGACTATTTGATAATGATCGGGTGACTGAACTTTTATTCCGTCTATTTCCGTTTCAAACACAGATAATACTTTTCCATCTAAATCCGTTTTGATTAGATACGGACCGAATTCATCGCCAATCCAAATATTACTGCCGATAATTTGAAAGCTTTCCGTATCAAAATCCGCCCCGGTTAAATATCTTTCCTTGGTATCTTCGTGCACAATACGAAACGGTACTTTCTTATCGGGATCCGCTAAAAAAACCGTCTTAAGCGGTTCAAATTTGCCCTTCGACCAATTAATTCGATATTCATTCAAGTAAAGCATCGAATCCGATGAATTAGCTTTACTACCAAAGCCATTATCGGTAAGGATCCATACGGTATCTTTTCCAACCACTTTTATTCCGGAATGACCTTGTCTCGGCTGATTTTGAATCGGTAAAAAATAACCCGTTTCACGATCTTTTGATTTTCCCGGTACGGATTGCAATTTTTCTACCCGCTTGAAAGTCGTATATTTTCCTGCTGTTTTTAAGTCATTAGGAGCATCATTCGGTACGGTAACAACAGCATTTGCCGGTAACACTGCATAACCTGCCAGTTCAGCCGGAGTTTCAAAAGCTGATGGTATTTCTGCAATACTTGTCATACTTAAAGCTAAACTTAACATAGCAAGGTAATGTTTATTTTTCATATAGTTTCCTCTTTAGTTTATTGCTATTAAAGAGAATACTTTGTAAAAGTGACGAGAGTATGACAATAAATAAAAAATAAGTCTGCATATAATCGCAACAGCATACCATCTTGTGCGGATTTATATTGACGACATACTGGCTAAAAAAAACCGCACTTTAAGTCAAAAACTAAAGTGCGGTTAAATTTTAGGGAGAATTACCACGGCTGAGTCGTTGGGCCTAAGGTAAATTCACTGATATTTGTGTCTTCAGGTTGAGAGAGGGCAAATGCCACTACGTTCGCTACACGCGCCGCAGGGATTTCAAAAGTATCATAAAGCTCACGATAGCCTTTGGATGTTGCTTCATTAGTGATGTGATCGACTAATTCAGATTGCACCGCCGCAGGATAAATCGTTGCCGTACGAATGTTTGTACCAGCTTGAGCGGATTCCATACGTAATCCCTCCATAATGGCTTTTACCGCCCATTTTGTCCCACAGTAAACACTCGCACCGGGATACACTTTTAACCCAGCAACGGAAGAAACCGCTAGAATATGACCGGATTTTTGTGCTTCAAAAGTGGGCAATACTGCCGCAATACCGTTTAACACCCCTTTGATATTAACATCCACCATCGCATTCCAATGATTTGTTTCCAAGGAGGAAAGTGGTGAATTTGGCATTAAACCGGCATTTAAGAAAATCGCATCAACTTTGCCAAACGTATTTTTAGCAAGCTCAACCAACGCCGTATTATCTTCTGATTTCACTACATCCGTTACCCGATAAACGGCTTCCCCACCTTTGGCTTTAATGTTTTCTACAATCGCTTGTAATTTAGCTTCACGACGCGCACCTAACACTAATTTTGCACCGTTTTCGGCTAATTTATATGCCGTAGCTTCACCTATACCTGATGAGGCTCCCGTGATAATAACAACTTTATCTTGAATATTGTTCATGTTATTTCTCCTAATTGATTTACAAAAATACATTAAAAAATGACCGCACTTATTTTAATTTTGCATAATCTTCATCCGAAACCGGTTCAAGCCACTCATTGCTCGTTACCTCACCGGGTACTTCAATGGCTAAATGTTGAAACCACGAATCTTTCGCCGCGCCATGCCAGTGTTTCACATTTGCGGGAATATTCACCACATCCCCCACCTTCAACTCTTGAGCAGGTTTGTCCCATTCTTGATAATAACCGCGTCCTGCCGTAACAATCAAAATTTGACCGCCCCCTTTAGCCGCATGGTGAATATGCCAATTATTGCGAACCGTTGGCTCAAAAGTAACGTTATATACCCCTACTTGCTCGGTAGAAATCGGAGCTAAATAGCTTTGCCCACTGAAATATTGGGCATAAGCATCATTTGATTTACCCAAAGGAAATTGACTCAGCGTTTCCATTTTTTGTACCCCTATTTTTGTAATTTCGTTGATTTGAACATCAGTTAAGCCGTTCTTTTTTCCGATCTCAATATGAGCATTAAGTTGGCTTGGTACATTTAATTGATTTAACGCCCCAATCGTGATGATTTCTCTTTCTTGCCAGTTGAGCAAGTCACTTGCAAAAATATCACCAAATAAATGAGTTTTTAAATAACGATCAATATCGGGGGAAAGGCTGGATAAATCAACCTTCTGTCCCACTAAATCCGTTTGTGTTTTCGTACCGCGCTCTAAGATATTTGTGCCTTTTGGCAAAGCTGTCGCTACTCTGCCTTGTTCTGTTTTTGAGCCTTTTTCTTGTCTTTCTTTCACTGTTTCCGATAAGGTTGAAAGGGCATTTAAACTACGTGGAAAACCGACATAAGCATAAAGTTGTACCATCGCATCTTTGGCTTCATTTACGGTTAAAGTTTTATCTAAAGCGTGATTTAACGTAGTTTTTAGTTCAATTTGATTACCTGTTGCAGTAAAAACGCCGATAGCGGCTAACGCTTCTTGACGTGGTGTTAATTCCATTGTTTTGTTCTCCGCAAAAGTAAAGCCTGCTACACCGGCTCCTAAGAGTGAAATCCCCAAAAGGGTGAATAACTTTTTCTTCATTTTCAAATCCTTCATTTAGAGCCTCAATTACAAAATACGGTTAAAAATAACCGCACTTACTTTTCCAAAATTTCTACTGTCGCTGCCCGAGAGCCGCTCCCGATCATATGTAACATATAACGACTTGACGCATATTTCTTGCGATAGGCTTGATCAATTTTATCATTCAGTTGAGAATCATTGATTGAATTAAATGTCACATCAAAAACATTGTTTATTGCATAAATTTTACCTGCCTTCTGCCGAATTGCTGCTTGATACCAACTAGAATGTACACCACTATAAGCACGCACAAATAATCGCCCTTCCACAATCACCGCCCAAATCCAAGTAGGCGTACCCGTTGTTTGACTATCAGGGCGGAATGGAGCGATTTTTAAATCATCTGCAATATCAATTTGGCTTAAAACTTCTTTATCCCACATCATTTTCTCCTTAATCAAAACTGAGAGGCGGTGTTATTGTATTTATCTTCATAACTCCATACAATGAATAAAATAAGAAAACACAATTCCAAAAAATGAGATTATGAATCGATTAGATGCCCTTAAATACTTTGTTGCCGCAGCGGAAAATCTAAGTTTTAAATTGACCGCACTTCATTTTTCCGTTTCACCACAAGTAATCAGTCGAGTGATTGCTGAATTAGAAAAAGAACTCGGTGAACCTTTATTCAAGCGCAATACGCGTGCCATTAATTTAACGGATTTTGGCGAGAGGTTTCGTCCAAATGCGATTGCTTTTCTGCAAGAAGAGGAACGATTATTTGGATCAAAACAGGAAAATAATGAGTTAGTCGGTATGGTTAGGATCACCTTGCCTCCCTCTGATTATGCCGACCATATTTTGCAACAATTATTGACCGCACTGAAACCTTATCCGTATATTGCCATTGATTGGCGAACAGATTTCGATACACTCAATGCTGTAGAGGATCAAATTGATATTGGTATCCGAATCAGCCGCACACCTAAAGCACATTGGGTTGCAAAGAAAATAATGATGTTGCGGGAACCTATCGTTGCCACCCCGGAATTAATTGCAAATGTTGGATTACCGAAAGATATTCACGACTTAGTGGAAAATTTTCCCGTAGGGAATATTTTGAACCCTAAAACAGGTAAAGTGTGGGATTGGTTTATTGATAATGAGCCTGTTCCCTTACCAAAACCTTGTGTTGTAACCAGCGATATTCGTAGCTTATTACAAGCTGTGCTAGCTGGTAGAATTTTTGCCCCGATTATGTATCACGACTGCCAGAAATACATTGAAAACGGCACACTTCAAATGGTGCTAAACGACAAAGAATCCTCCCTTTGGGGGCTATATCTTTACCGTCCCTATCAGCCTATCACCCCCAAACGGGTTCAGGTAGTATTTGAGATATTGGAAAAGATCTTAATGAGAAATAAAGGTTTAATCTAACACGACAAGCTTGAGGAAATAGCTACATCATACCAAAACAGTGAAAAAACAACCGCACTTTAATCTATTCATAATGAATAAACTAAAGTGCGGTTGTTTTTCGAGTTGGTCGATAAGCCGAGTTCTGTCGTGGACAATCATTCCTCTAGGCGACGAATTACTCCGCCGCTCAAGCGACCTACCCGAACTCTAGACGGGCCATCCATTGAGTTCCTATTTGGTCTTGCTACGAGTGGAGTTTACCCTGCTGCCAACCGTTACCGGCGACACGGTGCGCTCTTACCGCACCCTTTCACCCTTACCGTTTGCACGGCGGTCTGCTCTCTGTTGCACTGGTCGTAGGCTCACGCCTCCCGGACGTTATCCGGCACTCTGCCCTGTGTAGCTCGGACTTTCCTCTCGTTTACTTGTCCCACTAGGTCGTGTGAACACGGTCAAGGGCTTCAATAAACCAGCGATTGTCTAACCAACTCGGCGCGTAGTATAGAGATTAATAAAAGTGTGGTCAATAAAATCCAATGGATTTTGAACATTGGCTTTGCCAACGGCAGTGAAGCCGTAAGTAATCGCATTAGCGATTAGGCATAATTTTTCATTCGTATTTTTATCTCATTCAGCTAAAATACCCACAATGTTAACCGCACTTTAGGACTGTTCATGAACTATCTACAAATTGCACGCGATACGCTTTCCGTAGAAAGTCTCGCACTCACCCAATTAAGCCAACGTTTAGATGAAAATTTCAACCAAATCGTTAATCTTATTTTGGCTTGCCAAGGCCGCCTTGTCATCGGCGGGATTGGCAAATCAGGCTTAATTGGAAAAAAAATGGTTGCAACTTTTGCCTCCACTGGTACACCCAGTTTCTTTCTACATCCCACAGAAGCATTTCATGGTGATCTAGGTATGCTCAAACCGATTGATATTGTCATGCTCATTTCTTATAGCGGTGAAACAGATGATGTCAATAAACTGATTCCAAGTTTGAAAAACTTTGGCAATACAATTATTGCTCTCACTAGTAATAAACACTCCACCCTTGCCCGTCATGCGGATTATGTATTGGATATCACGGTTGAGCGTGAAGTTTGCCCAAATAATCTTGCGCCAACCACCTCAGCCCTTGTGACACTGGCATTAGGTGATGCCCTTGCAGTATCGCTCATCACCGCAAGAAATTTCCAACCTGCCGATTTTGCCAAATTCCATCCGGGTGGTAGTCTAGGTCGCCGATTGCTTTGTCGAGTCAAAGATCAAATGCAAACACACTTACCGACTATTTCACCCGCTACAAATTTCACCGATTGTTTAACTGTGATGAATGAAGGACGAATGGGAGTTGCACTTGTTATGGAAAACAATCAATTAAAAGGCATTATCACTGATGGAGACATTCGCCGCGCCCTTACTGCGAATGGCGAAGCAACACTTAAGAAAACGGCTCAAGATTTTATGACAAGTTCACCAAAAACCATTAATCAAAACGAATTTTTAGCAAAAGCGGAAGATTTTATGAAAGAGAAAAAAATCCATTCCCTTGTGGCAGTCGATGATGAAAATAACGTGGTGGGTTTAATCGAATTTTCAAGTTAAGGAAAACAAATGCAACAAAAACTCAAAAAAATTAAATTGGTGATTACCGATGTGGACGGTGTGCTCACCGATGGGTTGCTCCACTATGATGCCAATGGCGAAGCCATTAAAAGTTTCCATGTGCGTGATGGGTTAGGCATTAAAATGTTGATGGAATCAGGTATTCAAGTTGCACTACTTTCAGGCAGAGATTCTGCCATTTTACGTCGCCGCATTGCGGATCTCGGCATCACCTTATTCTTTCTTGGCAAATTAGAGAAAGAAAGTGCCTGTTTTGAATTAATGAAGCAAGCCGGCGTGAAACCTGAAGAAACCGCTTATATTGGCGATGATAGTGTGGATCTTCCTGCTTTTGCCGTCAGCGGACTTTCTTTTGCCGTGGCAGATGCCCCCTATTATGTGAAAAATGCAGCAGATCATGTGCTTTCTCTCGGTGGAGGAAAAGGCGCATTTCGTGAAATGTCGGATATGATTCTAACCGCTCAAGGAAAATCCTCAGTCTTTGACAGTGCACAGGGATTTTTAAAATCGGTCAAAAATATGGCGCAATAACTAAATTTAGAAAAAGAAAAGGAATTCACTTTCATAATTTAATTTAATCTTTGGTATTATTAACCGCTCTTTTATAACAGTAACGATGGAGAAGACAGATATGATAGGCGTTTATGCAACTTGCCAAGTAAAACAAGGTTTTGAAACCGAATTTGAAGATTTAGTCAAACAATTCATCACTGAAAGCCGAACTCATCAAGGTTGTCAAAGCTATGACTGCGGTGTAGTGACAGAAAAAGCTCGAACTTACTGTTTTATTGAACGTTGGATGGCGCAAGCCGACTTAGATGCTCACCTAGCTTCTCCATTCTTTCAACAAAATGCACCTAAATTAATCGAAATGTTGGAAAATGGTTTAGATATTAATGTCGTGAATTTTATCTAAATTGTCGGAGGTTATTCCCTCTATCTAAAAATTAAATTAGTTCACGACTAATAAAACAGAAAAAGGCTGTAACACAGCCTTTTTATTATTTATCGGATTTTTTGACCGCACTTAATTGCTAGAACCGGTAGCTTTATTGAGCAATACTTTCACAATTTTCGGCACACCTTCGCCAGCTTTTTCTTTCACTGCAATAACATGCTTGCGAATAAAGCCAGTATTAGGATTTGGGTCAATAAGATAAATCGTTGCGCCATAAGGTGCTTCATTGACTAAGCTATTGGCGGGATAAACTTGTAGCGATGTACCAATCACGATCACAATATCCGCTTTTTTTACTAATTTGACTGCTTGATCCAGCATTGGCACATTTTCCCCAAAGAAAACAATATGCGGACGCATTGGATACCCTTGGTTATCTTTATCGTCAATATGCTGATCACCCAAGCAAGGAACGATGTAATCCGTATTAAAACTACTTCTCGCTTTGTTCAGCTCACCGTGCAAATGCAATACATTTTGGCTGCCTGCACGTTCGTGTAAATCATCAACATTTTGAGTGATGATCTTTACATCATAGGCCTTTTCAAGCTCCACTAAAGCGAGATGTGCCGCATTCGGTTGAGCCGCTTGAGCATTGCGACGGCGTTCATTATAAAATTCCAATACCTTAGCCCGGTTCTTTTTCAACGCCTCAGGTGTACAAACTTCCTCAATCTTATACCCAGCCCACAAGCCATCTTCCGCACGAAAAGTCGGAATTCCACTCTCGGCACTGATACCGGCACCGGTTAAAACAACACAAGCTGGTTTTTTATTCATAATATTTTTCTCTATTTTATTACAATGATGAATTTTATCTGTTCAACCCTATTTACTAGGTTCATAGGCTTTTAGTTAAGATAAGAAGTTTAAAATCCGATCCTTGTCTGAACAATAGAGGCATATCCAACTGCTCGGCAAGCCAACCGGTCCAATCTAGCCCAATTTAGACATTATTCCCCCTATTTAGGAACAATTCATCCGTTTTTCAATATCGCTTTTCAACTCACACTTTTCTTCATCGCTGAGAAAAGCAGCACAAATAGCGTTTTCAAGCAACTGTTGGGCTTCGTTTTCATTTAATTGGTATTCTCGTGCCAATAAATCAAACTCTTGCTGAATATTAGTTTGAGAAACGGTCATATTGTCGGTATTTAATGTGGCAATAATTCCCTTCACAAGGAATGTTCTAAGCGGATAATGTTTTAAGTGATCGATAGCTTTGGTTTGTAAATTACTGCAAGGGCACATTTCCACTGCAATGTGGCGGTGGGCTAAAGATTGCATGACTGATTCCGATTCTGCCGCACGAATACCGTGTCCGATACGGATTGCGCCAAGGTCAATGGCTTGTTGAACATTCTCCGCTCCCGCTGCTTCACCGGCGTGAATGGTAAAAGGTACACCGAGTGATTTGGCGAGTTCAAATTCTTTTGCAAAATTCATGGTGGGATAACCGGCTTCAGGGCCAGCTAAATCCACTGCAACCACCCCTGCTTTCCCTGTTGAAAGGTATTTTTTTGCCATTCGTACGGTTTCTAAATTCCCTTCTTGCGAGCCTATACCGCGTAAACAGCATAATATTAAATTTGCTTTAAATAATCGGCTTTCCGTTAATCCTTCTTGTAAACCTGCTAAGGCAGCTTCTACCACCTGTGATTGAGTTAAACCTTTTTGCGTGTGAAGTTGTGGAGCAAAACGAATTTCAACATAGGCTACCCCTTGTTGATCTAAGCGTTTTAATAAATCAGAAACCGCAGAGGTGATTGCCTCTGAGCTTTGCAGTAAAGAAACGGGAATCGCAAAACAGTTAAGATATTGGTTAAGATCTGTGCAATCTTGGGGGGCGGAAACCAGAGAAAGAAGCTGTTCAACATTTTGGGCTGGTAAGGCGATATTCTGTTTTTCTGCCCATTTAAACATCCATTCCGGAGAAAGTGAACCGTCTAGGTGAAGGTGTAAATCAATCAGGCCATATTTAGTAAAATTTTTCATTGTTGTACTCAATTAGTTAGAAAGGTGATAAGAAATTGCACGGTATTTTAATCCTAAAAGAAAAAGGGAACAAGAAAGGGCTGTCAATACAGCCCTTATCCTTACTTCACTTCCCTAAACAAAATCTCACTTGGTATCACCGAGCCTTGCCAGTAAAGTTCGGTCGATACTTTCTCTGCCAGTTGTAGGAAAGCTTGTGTGATTTCACTTTCCGGCGCGGCAACGACAGTTGGATTACCGGCATCCAAATCTTCACGAATACGAATATGTAAAGGCAACTGTGCCAACACTTTCACATTGTATTTTTCCGCCATTTTTTCTGCACCGCCCGTACCAAAAATAGCCTCATGATGACCGCACTTACCACAAATATGCATTGACATATTTTCTACAATCCCTAGCACCGGCACAGACACCCGTTCAAACATTGAAACCCCTTTTACCGCATCAAGTAATGCAATATCTTGTGGTGTTGTTACCACTACGGCGCCGGTTACCGGAATTTGTTGTGACAGGGTAAGTTGAATGTCGCCGGTACCCGGTGGCATATCAATCACCAAATAATCCAAGCTATCCCATAATGTTTCGTTCAATAATTGGCTCAATGCGCTACTTGCCATTGGGCCACGCCAAATAGTCGCGCTATCCTCATCCATTAAAAAACCAATGGAATTAGCCGACAAGCCATGTGCTTTAATTGGCGTAATATGTTGATTATCCGGCGATGTTGGGCGCTGATGTGGTGCACCGAGCATATGTGGTACAGAAGGCCCATAAATATCCGCATCTAAAATGCCTACACGCGCCCCTTGAGCTTGTAACGCAAGGGCTAAATTCACGGAAACGCTAGATTTCCCTACCCCGCCTTTGCCTGATGTCACTGCAATGATGTTTTTCACGCCTTTTACGGCAGGTTGGTTATTGGCACGTTTTAGTGTAGCGATTTGATAACTCACCGACCATTTGATTTCCTTGCAATCCGCTACTTGCAACAAGGCATCGGATAACGCTTGTTTAAGTTGCTCGACAGCGGTATTCCAAGCAAAAGGGAATTGCAATTCAATACGTAATGTTTCACCGCCCTTTTCTATTTTTTTTAACACATTAAGAGCAATGAGATCTTTTTGCAGACTGGGATGAGTAAAATGCTGAAAAAGTTGGAGAAGATCGGCTTGTTGCTCCGCGCTGATATTTTCAGAAAAAAAGATTGCCATAAAAAATCCTACTAAAACAATAGAGTAAATTCATTAGGCGTATTTAACCATTTTAATGCTATTCTGTTAAGACAAAATGTGACCGAACTAGAAAAAATACCGTTTATCGGGTAAGATAGCGCACAATTTTTTGTGTAAGTAAAAGAGAATAAAAATGACAACTCAACCCCGTAAAATTTTAGTGACTTGTGCCTTGCCTTATGCCAATGGCGCGATCCATTTAGGTCATATGTTAGAACATATTCAAGCGGATATTTGGGTGCGTTTTCAGCGTATGCGTGGCAATAAAATCCATTTTGTCTGTGCGGATGATGCACACGGTACGCCAATTATGTTAAATGCCGATAAATTAGGCATCACACCTGAAGAACTAATCGCGAAGGCGAAAGCGGATCATATTCGTGATTTTGCCGGTTTTAATATTAGTTTCGATAATTACCACTCCACACACAGTGAAGAAAACAAACAAATCACAGCTGAAATTTATAACAAGTTAAAATCAAACGGTTTCATAAAAAGCAAAGTGATCGCTCAACTTTATGATCCTGAGAAAAATATGTTTTTGCCGGATCGTTTTGTAAAAGGGACTTGTCCGAAATGTAAAGCGGAAGATCAATATGGCGATAACTGTGAGGTTTGCGCTTCCACTTATAGCCCGATGGATTTAATTAATCCGCGTTCTGCCGTATCCGGTGCACCCCCCATTGTAAAAGAATCCGAACACTTTTTCTTTGATTTGCCGGCATTTGAAAATATGTTGCAAGAATGGACGCGTTCCGGTTCGCTTCAACCTGAAATCGCCAATAAAATGCAAGAATGGTTTGAAAGCGGTTTGCAACAATGGGATATTTCCCGCGATGCGCCTTATTTTGGTTTTGAAATCCCGGGAGAAAAAGATAAATTCTTCTATGTATGGTTGGATGCCCCGATTGGCTATATGGCGTCATTCAAAAATCTTTGTGATCGTGAAGGCATTGATTTCAACGAGTTTTGGGCAGAAAACAGCGAGGCGGAACTTTATCATTTTATCGGAAAAGATATCGTCTATTTCCATAGTCTGTTTTGGCCTGCGATGTTGGAAGGCTGCAATTATCGTAAACCGACCAATGTATTTGCCCATGGTTATGTCACCGTAGATGGTGCGAAAATGTCAAAATCTCGCGGCACATTTATTCAAGCAAGCACCTATTTGAATCACATCGATCCTGAATGCTTACGTTATTACTATGCGGCAAAACTCAATAATCGTATTGAAGATCTTGATTTCAATCTTGATGATTTTGTGCAGCGTGTAAATACCGATATTGTTAATAAATTAGTCAATTTAGCCTCTCGAAATGCCGGTTTTATCACCAAACGTTTTGACGGAAAACTTGCTTCCAAATTAGAAGATGAGGCACTTTTTGCTGAATTTACCGCACAAGCAGAACAAATCGCGACTTATTACGAAACCCGTGAATACAATAAAGCGATTCGTGAAATTATGACTCTCACCGATAAAGCGAATAAATATATCGATGAAAAAGCGCCTTGGCTAATCGCAAAAGCGGAAGGCAAAGAAGCTGAACTACAAGCCATCTGCTCGATGGGCATTGAACTGTTCCGTGTGTTGATGACCTATTTAAAACCGGTATTACCGAAATTAGCAGAACGGGCAGAAGCCTTTTTACAAAGCGAATTGCGTTGGGATAACATTACCCAACCTTTATTCGATCACCAAATCGCTCCGTTTAAATCTTTATTCTCCCGTTTAGAGAAAAAACAAATTGACGCGGTGGTAGAAGAAACCAAGAAATTATTTGCCGAATCAAACAAAGTTACAGAAAAAACAGCGGCAAAATCAACCGCACTTTCTAACGTAGAACCCATTGCCGACACCATCACTATTGATGATTTTGCCAAACTTGATCTACGTGTGGCAAAAGTGTTGAAATGCGAAGCAGTGCCGGAATCCAATAAACTTTTACGTTTTGAATTGGATCTTGGTGATCATACCCGTCAAGTGTTCTCCGGAATCAAAGCTGCCTATAGTAAACCGGAAGAATTAGAAGGTCGGTTTGTGATTATGGTAGCAAATCTTGCACCACGCAAAATGAAGTTTGGCGTATCGGAGGGGATGATTCTTTCCGCCGGCAGCGGTGGCAGTGATTTATTCTTACTTTCTGCAGACAGTGGCGTAACAGCCGGTATGCAGGTGAAATAATTCATTCAATACGAATTAGGCGGCATTAGCCGCCTTTTTCTTTATCAAAGATTTCTTCAAGATCATACAATTCCCACTTGACCTTTACCTAAGGTTAAGCTTTATCCTTGCTGTCCTACTCAACATCTTAAGGAGAAAATTATTATGCAACGGAGAAATTTCTTAAAACACAGTGCGCTTTTCATTGCAATGGCAGGGATACCGATGAAATGGGTTTGGGCGAAAGAAAAACAAACCACATTGCCTATTCCAAGATTATTAGAAACCGATAAAGACGAAATTCACTTAACGATGGAACAAGGCACAAGTCAGTTTGGACAATATAATGCAACTACTTGGGGCTATAACGGAAGTTTGTTGGGGCCGGCAATTCGAACAAAATCAGGTCAAGAAGTGCGGGTCAATATTCAAAATAATTTACCGGAAGAAACAACCTTACATTGGCATGGATTAGAAATTCCGGGTGATGTTGACGGTGGACCACAAGCAATAATTAAACCGGAACAACAACATCAGGTAAAATTCATCGTCAATCAACCTGCCTCAACTTGTTGGTTTCACCCTCACCCACATCGTAAAACGGGCTACCAAGTCGCCATGGGATTAGCCGGATTATTTTTAATAGAAGACGAATTGAGCTCAACATTACCTTTACCAAAACAATGGGGAGTGGATGATATTCCGGTTGTACTACAAGATAAACGTTTTGATGAAAAAGGTCAGATTGATTACAAAATTGATATACTCACCGCAAGCCTTGGTTGGTTTGGCGATACAATGCTAACAAATGGTGCGCAATATCCCAAACACATTGCTCCAAAAGGCTGGGTACGATTACGTTTACTCAACGGCTGTAATGCCCGTTCACTAAGACTTGCTACCAGCGATGAACGGCCAATGTATGTTATCGCAAGTGATGGCGGATTTTTGAGTGAACCGATAAAAGTCAATGAATTAGAAATGATTATGGGAGAACGCTTCGAGGTGTTGATTGATTTGAGTGACGGTAAAGCGGTGGATTTAGTCAGTTTACCGGTAAATCAAATGGGCATGGGGCTACCGCCTTTCAATCAAAAATTACCGTTATTAAGCCTAGAAACTACGTTACAAAAGGGGCAAGGCAGTTTACCGACAAAATTGGCAAATCTACCTAAAGTAAAAATACCGAAAGATATTGTCGTTCGCCGCTTTCAGCTCAGTATGGATCCGGAATTAGATCACCAAGGAATGCAATTATTTATGCAAAAATACGGTCATCAAGGTATGAACATGATGCATCATATGAATATGCCGGAACACACCATGCCGATATCACACGATGCTCATATGCAACATATGAAACACAGTGGAGATATGAGTGTGCCTAAAAAAGAAACATTAGATATTTGGACAGCCAATCGAATTAACGGGCAAAGTTTCCATCATCATCCCGTATTTAGTACCAAACAAGGACAATATGAAAAATGGGTAATTTCCGGAGAAGGTGATATGATGTTGCACCCATTTCATGTGCATGGCACACAATTCCGAATCCTAAGTGAAAACGGAAAACCACCCGCCGCACACCGTCAAGGTTGGAAAGATACGGTAAGCGTGAATGGTGCCGTCAGCGAGATACTCGTTAAATTTGATTATTTAGCCGGTAACCAAACCCCTTATATGGCTCATTGTCATTTATTGGAACATGAAGACACCGGTATGATGTTGGCATTTACCGTTGAAAAATAAAGGTAAATGAATGACCTATTTATTGGAGAACAACAATGAAAAACGAATTAATCTGTTATAAACAAATGCCCATTTGGACAAAAGATAAGCTCCCTCAAATGTTTCAAGAAAAACATAACACCAAAGCCGGCACTTGGGGAAAGGTCACCGTATTAAAAGGTAAACTCAAATTTTATGAATTAACTGAGGAAGGTAATGTGCTGGCAGAGCATATTTTTACGCCTGAAACGGAAACCCCATTTGTTGAACCACAGGCTTGGCATCGCGTAGAAGCATTAACAGATGATTTGGAATGCACCCTTGGGTTTTATTGTAAAAAAGAAGATTATTTCAGCAAAAAATATAATATGACGGCAACCCATTCCGAAGTAAAAAGTGCGGTCAAAATCATTACCCCTTGCAAAACCCTTGATCTTGGTTGCGGTCAAGGCAGAAACTCACTCTTTCTAAGTTTGCTCGGTTTTGATGTCACTTCTTGGGATCATAATGAAAATAGTCTTACTTTCTTAAATGAAACGAAAAAAAAAGAAAATCTTACAATTTCGACCGCACTTTACGATATCAATACGGCGAATATTCAAGAAAACTACGATTTTATTCTTTCTACTGTTGTATTTATGTTCTTAAACCGCGAACGTGTACCGGCAATTATCAAAAATATGCAGGAACACACCAATATTGGCGGATACAATTTAATTGTAGCGGCAATGTCCACTGATGATGTCCCTTGCCCAATGCCTTTTTCTTTCACTTTCAAAGAGAATGAATTAAAGGATTATTATCAAGGCTGGGAGTTCATTAAATACAATGAAGAAATGGGAGAATTACACAAAACCGATGAAAACGGCAATCGCATTAAAATGAAATTTGTGACAATGTTAGCTAAGAAGAAATAATAGTTTGATTTATAAAATAAAAAACCGCATTTTGTGATAACAAAGTGCGGTTTATTTTTAGTAAGAATTTTAATTATTCTTCAATTGAACGCAATAATTCGTTGATACCGACTTTACCTAAAGTTTTCGCATCCACTTTTTTCACGATAACTGCACAATAAAGGCTGTATTTACCACATTTTGACGGAAGACTACCGGAAACCACCACAGAACCGGCAGGTACGCGACCATAGTGGATTTCGCCGGTTTCACGATCATAAATTTTGGTAGATTGACCAATGAATACCCCCATTGAAATCACACAGCCATCTTCAACAATGACTCCCTCAACCACTTCGGAACGAGCACCGATAAAGCAGTTATCGCCAATAATGGTCGGATTGGCTTGTAATGGCTCTAATACGCCACCGATACCCACACCGCCCGATAGATGAACATTTTTACCAATTTGAGCGCACGACCCCACCGTTGCCCAAGTATCCACCATAGTACCTTCGCCAACATAGGCACCGATATTCACATAAGACGGCATTAAAACACAATTTTTAGAAATATATGCCCCTTTACGAACCGTTGCAGACGGTACTATGCGAAAACCTTCTTGTTGGAAACGCTCTTCAGTATAATCTGCAAATTTTAATGCCACTTTGTCATAGTATTTCGTTTCCGCACCCTCAATGATTTGGTTGTCATTAATACGAAATGAAAGTAATACCGCTTTTTTTAACCATTGGTGTGTCACCCATTCGCCATCAATTTTTTCTGCGACACGATATTTACCGCTATCTAACCCATCAATAACTTCTTCGATTGCAGCTCGGGTTTCCGCATCTACGTTTTTTGGCGTAATATCCGCGCGTTTTTCAAATGCGGATTCAATAATTGCTTGTAAGTTTGACATGCTATTTCCTAGTTTCGTTAATGAATAAAACGGCGTTAGTTTTACCATATTTCGAACTATCAAGCAAAAAACACTGAAAAAAATCACCGCACTTTGTAATACCCAAAGTGCGGTGATGATAAAAAACTACTTAATTATAAAATAGCCAGTGTTAAGCCAACAATAAAAGACATACTTAACACAACGGCAATCATCGCATAACCAAAATCACTCATGTTTTCTCCTTAAATTGATGTTGAAACGTTGTTATTCTAACAAGAAAAAGAAAAAAAACGACCTTTTTTAAAAAAATTTTGTTACCTACTTAACTATTCCTAAACAATCCTTATAATGGGAAAAATTTTTTTTAGAGAAAATCAAATTATGGCAACAATTAAAGATGTGGCAAAAATGGCGGGGGTATCTACCACTACCGTTTCCCATGTAATAAATAAAACCCGATTTGTTGCAAAAGAAACGGAAGAAGCCGTTCAGCATGCGATTAAAACCCTAAAATATTCTCCTAGTGCAGTGGCAAGAAGTTTGAAAGTCAATACCACAAAATCTATCGGTATGATCGTCACGACCAGTGAAGCTCCCTACTTTGCCGAAATTATTCATGCTGTGGAGGAACATTGCTATCGCCAAAGCTATTCCCTGTTTTTATGTAACACTCAAAATGATCCTGAAAAAATTAAAAATCATTTAGAAATGTTGGTTAAAAAACGGGTCGATGGTTTGCTTGTGATGTGTTCCGAATATACTCAAACTTCCCTTGATTTACTTTCCAATGTTTCCAGCTTACCGATGGTTGTAATGGATTGGGGGCCTAACAGTGACACTGATGTGATCGAAGATAACAGCTTTATGGGCGGCTATCTTGCCACCAAACATTTGATTGATTGCGGCCATAAAAAAATCGGTATTATCGCAGGGGAGCTGAGTAAAACTACGGCGAGAACCCGTTACCAAGGTTTTGAAAAAGCGATGGCAGAAGCAAATCTGACAGTTAATGAAAATTGGGTGCTGGAAGGTCATTTTGAACCGGAAGACGGCTATGAATGCATGAATAAAATTCTTACTCGAACCGAGCTACCAACCGCAGTCTTTTGTTGTAATGACGTTATGGCGCTCGGTGCTATTTCAGCCATTACAGAAAAAGGATTACGTGTACCGGATGATATTTCTGTCATTGGTTATGACAATATTCATTCATCACGTTTTTATGCACCGCCACTCACAACGGTTCACCAATCAAAATCCCGATTAGGTGCTCAAGCGGTTAATTTGCTCTTTGAACGCATTTCACAGAAAGATAAAGATGATTTATCACATGAGCAAAGTCGCATTGATATTCATCCTGAATTGGTTATCAGAAAATCTGTTAAAACCATATTATAAAACTTACTAAAAATTAACCGCACTTTTCATTAAAACATAAAAAGTGCGGTTATTTTTTTAGAAAAATTTATTTTCCCTGTTCTTCATCAATCTTTTCTCTTGTAGGGTTTGACCCTACACCTATTTTTAGTTATATCTATATCCGGTTTTATTTTTTATCTTACTTTTTAGGAGTTTGTATGACACAAGAGTATGTTACTCTGCGCAATAACATCAATATGTTAGGGCGCTTTCTCGGAGAAACCATTAACGACGCACAGGGTGCCGATATTCTTGAGCTTATTGAAAATATCCGCAAATTATCCCGCGATTCCCGAGCAGGGGACGATAACGCACGTCAAGCATTACTCGAAACCCTCGCGAATATTTCAACGGATAATATCATTCCTGTGGCACGTGCATTCAGTCAATTTCTGAACCTGACAAATATTGCCGAACAATATCAAACTATCTCCCGCGAACATTCACAAAAAGCCCCTTCAGAACGCTCTTTACACGCACTATTCACACGTTTAAAAGCTGAAAGTGCCTCAAAAGAAGAGGTTTATAACACCATTGAAAAACTATTAATCGAACTCGTCTTAACAGCCCATCCAACAGAAACCACGCGCCGTTCACTGATTCATAAACATGTTGAAATCAACAAATGTTTAAGTAAATTAGAACACGGCGATCTTACCCTAAAAGAACGAGGCATTATTGAACGTTTACTCCTTCGTTTAATTGCCGAAGCTTGGCACACTAATGAAATTCGCACCGTTCGCCCAACCCCTTTTGATGAAGCCAAATGGGGCTTTTCGATGTTAGAAAACAGCCTTTGGCAAGCTGTGCCGGAATTTCTTCGTCAATTAAACGAAAATGCACGCGAATTTTTAGGTTATGATTTACCGGTAGGTTTAAAGCCTGTACGCATTTCTTCTTGGATGGGGGGCGACCGTGACGGCAACCCGTTTGTTACCGCTCAAATTACTCAAAAAGTCCTGAATTTTGCCCGTTGGAAAGCGGCGGATTTATTCCTACAAGACATTTGCAAGCTGGTTGATGAACTTTCCATGGTGAAATGTACCGATGAATTCCGAACAAAATATGGTGATCATTTAGAACCATATCGCACCGTTGTAAAAAGCTTACGCACAAAACTCACCACGACCCTCTCTTACTTTGATGATCTCCTTGCCGATCGTCTGCCTCGTGTAACAGAAAGTGATATTATTTTAGAGGATAATCAACTTTGGGAACCGCTTTATGATTGTTATCAATCACTGATGGCGTGTGGGATGCGTATTATTGCAAACGGCTCATTACTTGATATTTTACATCGTATCCGTTGCTTTGGCGTCACCTTGTCACAAATGGATATTCGACAAGAAAGCACACGTCATACCAATGCCATTGCGGAAATCACACGTTATATCGGTTTAGGTGACTATTCACAATGGACAGAAGAAGATAAACAAGCCTTTTTAATTCGTGAATTAAGTTCACGCCGCCCGTTAATTCCGCAAAATTGGACACCATCAGCAGAAACACAAGAAATTCTTGATACCTGCAAAGTGGTGGCAGCACAAAAACAGGGCGTTATTGCTTGTTACGTAATTTCCATGGCACGCAGTGCATCCGATGTGCTTGCCGTCCATTTATTACTAAAAGAAACCGGGGTTTCTTACCATATACCGGTGGTTCCTCTCTTTGAAACCTTAGATGATTTGGATGCTGCAGAAAATGTGATGACCCAACTTTTCGATATCGGTTGGTATCGAGGCGTGATTAACAACCGCCAAATGGTGATGATTGGTTATTCAGACTCAGCCAAAGATGCGGGAATGATGGCTGCCTCATGGGCACAATATCGCGCACAAGAAGCCCTTGTGAATTTAACTGAAAAACTCGGTATTGAACTGACATTATTCCACGGACGTGGCGGTACAATCGGTCGTGGCGGTGCACCGGCTCATGCCGCCCTACTTTCTCAACCACCACGCTCATTGAAAAATGGATTACGCGTAACAGAACAAGGGGAAATGATCCGCTTCAAACTTGGTTTACCCGCGGTAGCAGTGGAAACCTTCGATCTTTACGCCAGCGCAATTTTAGAAGCGAATATCTTGCCTCCACCGGAGCCTAAATTAGAATGGCGTGCCATCATGGATGAACTTTCCACGATTTCTTGTAAAATCTACCGTGATGTGGTGCGTGGCAATAAAGACTTTGTGCCTTACTTCCGCAGTGCTACACCGGAACAGGAACTCTCTAAATTGCCACTGGGTTCACGCCCAGCAAAACGTAATCCAAACGGCGGGGTTGAAAGCCTTCGAGCCATTCCGTGGATTTTCGCTTGGATGCAAAACCGTCTAATGCTGCCGGCATGGCTGGGGGCGGGTGCTTCTGTGCGTCAAGTGATTGAAAATGGCAAAGGTGAGATTATTGAAGAAATGTGCCAAACATGGCCGTTTTTCTCTACCCGAATTGGGATGTTGGAAATGGTATTCAGCAAAGCAGACCTCTGGCTTTCACAACAATATGATCAACGTTTAGTGAAAAAAGAACTTTGGTATTTAGGCGAAAACCTACGCCAACAGTTGCAAGCAGATATTCAAACGGTGCTTTCCCTTTCCCACCGTAACGAACTGATGTCTGATTTACAATGGATTGCCGAATCCATTGCATTACGCAATATCTACACCGATCCGCTCAATCTTCTCCAAGTGGAACTGCTCCACCGCTTCCGTGAAAATCTGGATCAACCAAATCCTGATGTGGAACAAGCCTTGATGATCACCATCACCGGCATTGCCGCAGGAATGCGTAATACGGGTTAGGAGAGAAACGATAAAGTGCGGTTAAAAACACAAATGAATTTGACCGCACTTTTAATTTCAGTATCATACCGCCCATAATTGAAAAAGAGGCAAAATTATGACAACTGAACTTCAAAAACTTGATCCTGATGTCGCCATTGACATTGCTTATGATATCTTCTTAGAAATGGCGGGAGAAAATTTAGATCCGGCGGATATTATGCTATTTAATCTCCAATTTGAAGATCGTGGCGCCGTGGAATTTGTCGAAACGGCAGAAGATTGGGAACAGGAAATCGGGGTATTAATCGATCCAGAGGCTTTTGCCGAAGTTTGGATCGGTTTAGTCAATGATAACGATGAAATGGACGATGTCTTTGCCAAATTCCTTATTTCTCATAGTGAAGAAAATCGTGAATTCCACGTTGTTTGGAAAAAATAATTCCTGTAAAAAAGAGGGGGAAATTCATCATTTCCCCCTTATCTTTTCTATTTTTTCGTCAATTTTCGCACCACGGTGGTTAAACCAAAGGTGAAAGCAATAACAGGAAAAGTTACTCCTAATTCGGTTTCCCATTCTTGCCACATTAAAACACGATAAATGACAAAGCCAATAAACCAAATAGCTAAACCTATAACATCAATATTTTTCTGAGGTTCGCTTTGTTTAAATACAAAGAAATCAGCAATCAATACCCCTATCATAGGAGCGAACACCGATCCGATAAAAAAGAGAAAATGCTCATATTGTGTAACCGGCAGCATCGTTGCAAGAATAATACCGGTAATCACAGTGAGAATTGAAACCCATTTCACACTCAATTTAGAGTAAATATTATTCAAACTCATTCCCGTGGAATATGCCGGTAATGCTGTATTGATCATGGTTGATGTGACAACAATCAGTACGCCAACGATACTGATTCCGGATAATGCCAAAATTTGAGCGATTTCCGATTTTCCGCTTACAAGCGCGGCCCCCAATCCAATGGAGTACATCCAGCAGCTTGTGACAGTATAGGCGAGAGTTGAAAGTGCGGTTGTTTTTAACGGTGTTTTTGTGTGTTTTGTATGATCGGAAACAACCGGAATCCAAGATAACGGCATAATGGCTGCAATTTCTACCGCAGTACCGAACTTAATATGATGTAGCTCTTCCAACAGCGGGATAAAATCACGGCTAATGATTTGCAATGTTAACCAAAGCATTAATAAAAACATCGTCACCAAAGACAGGCTTTTTATCACACCAAGATTGGTAAATCCCATTAATAACCAGACTATGATGAGTACACCTAATCCAACGGTAAATAAGGGGAAAAATGCATTTTGTGCATCCTGTTGATTCAAAATAGAGATCACCTCCGCCCCCATATAAATCATTACGGCAGTCCAACCGATAAGCTGCAT
Organism: Rodentibacter genomosp. 2; assembly: GCA_001999425.1. GTDB lineage: Bacteria > Pseudomonadota > Gammaproteobacteria > Enterobacterales > Pasteurellaceae > Rodentibacter. Next base: position 167,267 of record MLHP01000013.1, read on the forward strand.
CGCATTGAGCACGGAGAAAAGTATCGAACCTTTTTGACCATAAGAAATCTGCACGGTTTGCATTGCACTTTTTTGTGTTTTGGCACCAATGAAGCCGGCACAAAAGAACATTGCGCCGCCAATAATATGCCCGAGTAGAATAGCAAGAATCCCTTGTTTCCAACCAAGAGGCGCAAACCAAGTTCCGGTTAAAATTTCAGCCATAGAAATAGCTGCAGTAAACCACACAAGACTTGCAGTAAGGTTTGAATGTTTGTGTTGCATTTTTTTCTTCCTTTTAGGTTAAGTATTGTTGATTAAAATTTATAATATAGAAAATTCAAAAAGATTAGATTAAATAGGAATGCTTGAGAAGAATACCAATAAAAGCGGTGGGAGGATATTGGTTACAAATCCAAAAGAAATAGCAATGGGTGTGACTTCTATTCCACCCGATTTTTGGATAATGGGCAAAGTACAATCTAATGCGGTCGCACCGGTGATACCAATAGCGGTTGAGCGAAAATGTTGCATAAAAAGCGGTACGATAAATAAACTAATAATTTCCCGAGATAAATCATTGAAAAATGCAATACTCCCCTGCACCGGCCCCCACGCATTTGTCAGAACCACACTTGATAAAGAATACCATCCCATTCCTGAAGCAAATGCTAAACCCTGAGTAATAGGTATCGTTAAAACCAACGCCGCTATGATCCCACCCAATAAAGAAGTAATGGTAAACACAATACCGGTTTGAAAACCACGTTTATTAAACAATACTTCTTTTAGTGTGATTCCGTTATTGCGCAGCTGAATACCGACAAAAAAGATTAATACGATCAGCACATAAAGATTGATACCCGTTGGTAAAACAAGATAAGTGTTAAATAACCAACCACATAAGATACCTAAAACAACTGAGCCGGAGAGTTTAAAAGAATCAACTAACGAATGCCAACGAGAGATGATCTTTCCTTGGGATTTGAGTACAGGTGCCGGATTAAAACGATCATAAATCATTAACCCAATCATATTTGAAGTTAAAATAATCATTGAAAGTATCGCTGCTGTTTTACCAATGATGGGTAATTTTGTTTCAAGATCATCAAGCTGACCAAGTAAATATCCCATTAAAAACAGGACAATATACAACAGCAACATTACCAGCTGATTAATTCCGGCGATATACTTTTTATTTTCTACTTTCAATAAGTAACCCAATAACATTGGCACTAAAACGATTAATAATCCGTTTATCATGTCTTGCATGATGGCTTTCCTTTGGCAATAAATCTTGTCTAGGATACTTTTTTTATTAATAGGATCAAGTTATTCAATATAAAATAACGTTAAGTAACCTATCGTTTTATCCAATAACCTTTCACTCTATTTTGGTTCGCAGACAGCCCCCGTTCGGTCCGTAGATAAAATCTAACCTCTTTTGCATTTTGATGTTCAAATGCCCCCCATACATTATCAATCTGCGGTAAAGATTTTAGAACATCAATAATATTTGTCGCATTTGAGGTTGATTGAATATAGTGAATTTTTCCTACATTACTCATAGCCTCATCCGACAAGTAGCTCTGCTCCGCTTGAGATTGGGTTAAACAAATCACCACAGGGGAAATTGGGTTTTGCCATTTCTCTAAAATACTTGCTACCGTAGGTAATGCGGTTTCATCACCAATTAATACACAATATCCACTTTGCAAGTGTTCCGTATGCTCATGATATTCTGCACCGGCAGAAATTATATCACCAATTTGTAATCCATTTGCCCACATCCCGCCTCGAGTATCGCCATGGAGATAAATATCCACCAAAGCCAAATCATAAAAGTTTTTTTCTCCACTTTTCAATGCACTTCGTAGGGTATAATAACGGCGGTCTTTGTAAAAAGAATACAGCACTCTTCCTCTTTTTTCCACAGAGAGATAACGAAGTCCCCAAAGTAATATACGGTGAAAAAGTTTGCCACAAGCCGTTAACTTTGTTGAGAACTCCACTATTTTTGGCATTTTCTCTAACGTTTTTAGGGAAAAATTCCAAGCTAAACCTATTTCATCAGGAATGGGCACATCGCTTTTTAGTGTTAAACGCAACATATTCGGGGTTACCTTTTCTGTTGCTAAGACTTCAAAATATCGGTTTGTTTTCGCGTTTAGGGGCTTTCCCAACCTAATTTTTGCAGAATAGGCAAGATATTGTATTTTTTCGTGAGGATCACCAATTTGTAAATTAAAGGGTACAAAGTATTTTTTACTATCGGCTAAAATTTCTATTCCATTTTCAAAAACATCATTGAGTTTAACCGTTTTTATATTAGGCGAACAAAATACTTGGCTAATGTCGAGTAATTCAGCCAAATGATCTTCATTAACGTGTTCGATAAGATCGATTTTATCTTGATTATTAGTCATTTTTTAGAATTCCGGTTTTTTAATCATTTTTGTGATGGTTGAAGAGATAAAAAGTAGAGTAACTAATGTTGAAATAATACAAACGATAACGACACTTACATAGCCAAAATTCTCGGCAAGTTGTAAACAAAAGACTTTGGCTAAAACAGAAAATAGCATTGCTACTGCAATTTGCACGGTATATGTAATTGTCGGGGTCGTTTGCTTTGAGGCGATATCCATCATGGTGGAACTATTCGTTGTAAACATTGGTGCGAAGCTTAAATAACAAGCGGTAACAGCAATATAAGCCCAAAATGGTGAAGGATTTCCAGAAGCGAGAGGCAATAAAGCAAACAGGCTTATCAATTGTACAAAGGTAAAAAGCCGAGAACTGACTTGTCGGCTCAATCGGCGATTGATAGGTATAATAATAACCACCGCGATAAGTCCTATTATTACCCCATAATTCATCAATAAACCAATTTCCGATAATGTCCAGCCACGATCGACAAGAGCCGGAGAAAGTATGGCAAAGCCACCGGAAAAACCGAGAGAGTAAAAAGCAAGCATCAAAAACCATTGCCACTTTCCTTGCCAAAATGTAAAAAGGATTTTCCAACTCTGCATCATTTTGGTCGATTGAGGTAGTGGAGAAACCTTTTCTTGATAATTCCACACGAGCAAACAAGGTAATAGCGAAAATCCAGCTAGTATTAGTAAACTATTTTGCCAACCTAAATGCGGATAGAGAATAACCAATCCCCCACCAATTAAATTTCCCATCATCCCACTTGCTATCTGAATGGTATTAATAGTTAAACGGGCTTTCTCTTCAAAAGCACTACATGCCAAACCATCAAGAGCTAAATCCTGTGTACCAATTAAAATCACACTTATCAATAACAAACCGAATAATAATGGTAACTGAGTCATTGGCTGAACAAAGCTGATAAACAGCCAACTCAATGCAATACAGAATTGAATAGGTAAAAGCCACTGACGAAAATGCCCTTTATCAGAAAATCCAAGGTACTCTACCAATGGCGCCCATAAAAAACGCAATGAGTAGGGTACAATAATCAATTTAAGATAACCAAGTTCCATCAAACTTGCGCCTTGCTGTCGCAAAATCACCACAAGAGTAGTCGCAATAAAAGCAAATCCTATATGTTGACAAATATAGCTAAACGCAAAAAGCAAGTAAGAAAAATAAGAATTTTGCATAGTGCTGTCAAAAAAGAAGTAATGAAAATTCCCTAAAATGAACGGCTTGCTACTCTATCTAGTTAGTTGGTTTGGCTTTACTCCGAATGTTTGATAAAACTGTTGGCTAAAACATTCTACCTTTTTGTAGCCCACAAATTGAGCTGCTTCGGTTACACTCATTCCCCCAAGTAAAGCAAGCTTTGCCCGTTCCATTTTAAGCTGTCTTAAATATTGCATAATGGTACAGTTATACTGTTGGCGAAACATCTTCTGCAACGTTGTAGGATTACTACAACAAGCTTTTGCAATCTCAGATAGTGTTAGGCAATCAGCTTCTTGGCTATGTAACAATTCCAATAATTTCGCTAACCGTTTATGGCTTGGTTTACTATCAACCTCAATTAAACGGGCAGGAAAAAGTTGCTGCATAACTTCCAATAACAAATTAAACGAAAGATTGTTTAACACAGCCAATTGATATTGTGTTGAATTCTGTTCATTGTGCAATAACTGCGTGATTAATAGAGAAATTGTACTGTTAATTTTAAAACGAAGTGGGGAATCGTATTGAGTCAATAATTGCACCATATCTAGAGGAATGCCACTCATCCGCACCCATGATGCCTCAAAAAAGAGCACAATTTCTTTTTGCATCTGTCCCGAATAAAAAATCTTTTCCCCTTCCCGTTCATTTTCCCACTGAGGTAAAACAGCTCCCTCACCGGCACTTAGAAAAAGTGTTTGTGTACCGATAGTTAAATGACTGGTACCCGCCAATGTAAAAATTAGACGTAAACTTGGATGAAAGTGCGTTTTAATGTGGCAACGTGATACAAGGCTATGAAGTTCGGTCGATTTGTATGCAAAACCATTATTAAATTCACGGTATTTCATTATACCTAATAACTCGGGTGTTGGATTTCTCCGTGAGTAGAGTTTTGAGCTTAATATCAATTTACTTTTTCCTTAGGTGGATAAAATTGTCTTTTTCGGGTGTTGGTGATCCACACCTCATATTAAAATAATATAAAAATCGTTATCATTTGTAAATTATCAGAAAAGGGGTAAAAATGAATCCTAAATACTCGCTTTCTACCGTATTCCTTGGCTTACTTCCCTACTATGCAATGGGAAATAACGTCATACTTGATACTATAGAAATTCAATCTTCTTCCTCAATTAGCAGCTATAACCAAGGGTATGGTGCATTTGGCACGAGTACCGCAACCGGATTGCCCTTATTACTAAGGGAAACCCCACAAAATGTGAGTATCATTTCCGCTCAACAAATCAGTGATCAACGGTTAGATACCCTCGGAAAGGCTCTTAATCATGCTGTTGGGCTCTATTCTGATGTAAAAGGATCCTCAACATCCGGATACTCAGTACTTTATGCTCGTGGTAATCGCGTAAGAAATTTTCAATTAGATGGAATGCCTAGCAATAACGTAGGATTAGGTGGTAAAGGTCCCGGTGATGAACCTAACGGCTGGGGAGTTTTAAATACAGCACAATATGATCGAATTGAAATTTTACGTGGAGCAACAGCACTGATGGATGGTTATGGCGAACCAAGTGCCACAATTAGTCTACATCGCAAACGTCCAACAAAAGACCCACAAACAACCATTCGTTTAGATAGAGGGAATTTTAATCTTTACGGTACAGAAATTGATATATCTTTTCCGCTAAATTCAGATAATTCTATGCGGGGGCGATTTGTTGGAGCCTATACAAAAACAAAGACACATCGTGAACGGGCAAATAATCGTAATGGCATGATTTATGGTGTCGTCGAATGGGATGTTTCACCTCAAACAACATTCACCTTAGGCGGAACCTATCAAATGATGAAAGACCGTAATAGTTCAATGTTTGGTTTAGTATTGTATGACACAACGGGTAATGCCATTCCTGCCCAACGAACGAGTAACGCTACCATCAATGGCTCGTATGTTAATTTTAATAATTTAAATCTATTTACCGAATTAAACCATCGCTTTAGCAATAATAACTGGGAACTTAAAGCCCAATATGGTTATACGCAAGGGCACCGCGACCAAGTAGCAGGAATTGTGGGTTCTGCTTTTGCTAATCCAACAGTTCCAATGGCTGCAGGAGCAGCGGTAAAAAGTGATGAACGCCCCCGCCAACACAATTTTGCTCTCTCATTAAATGGACATTATCAATTATGGGGGCAAGAACACGATGCTATGTTGGGTATAAGTGGTTATCTATTAAAAAATAATCAACCACGTTATATTCGTCAAATGCTCCGTTTATTTAAATCGCCATCACAACTTGGTAATTTTAACGGTGACTACCCTATGCCGGAATGGAGCGCCAATGATGAAGATAAAAATAAAATCCATCAAATCGGCGTATATGCTGCAACCCGCTTGCGCCCAACCGATAAACTGTCTTTTATCGTCGGAGGACGCTACACTCACTTTAAAGTGATAGAAAGCACTCAATATGTCAGTGATGGAAAAAATTCTCAAGGAAGTTTTACCCCCTATTTTGGTGCAGTCTATACTCTTAATTCGAATTTCTCCGCATACGGCAGCTATGCCCAAATTTTTAAACCACAAACCAAACGAAATAAGAATAACCAGTATTTGAATTCCGAGAAAGGGAGTAATCTTGAATTTGGCTTAAAAAGTGAATTTTTTGACGGCAAACTCAATGGCTCTCTGGCATTTTTTGAAACACGAAAACACAATGTTGGTTTTTGTGCCTCTTATAGTGCCGGTAACTTAACATGCAATTACTATGATTTTTCACCTCACACCAAAACAAGAGGTTATGAAGTAGAAGTAAATGGGCAAATTAATGATCAATGGCTAATGACGGCGGGTTTTAGTCAATCCACGGAAAAACATAACGATGGAAAAATATTTAGAACCGAAGTTCCTCGACGTCAATTTAAACTCTTTACAAGCTACACTCTGGGTAATTTTACATTTGGTGGTGGAATACGTTGGCAAAGTAAGATTTATGAAGGTAAACCTTGGGGATTACAATCCGGAGCAAGTAATGAATTGGTTACTAAAGCACGTCAGATTTCAACCCAAAAATCCTATTCCATAGTAGATTTAATGGTTCACTACCGTTTAAATTCAACAGCTGAATTAGGGCTGAATATCGAAAATCTATTTGATAAAACTTATCGAACGAGTGTTAATTCTCATAGCTACGGTTCACCTCGACATATTGTTGGAAGTTTCACACTAAAATTTTAACCTATGGAAAAGTAGAAAATTTTACTTATGATCGACACTATGTTTAGACAAACATATTTTTAGAACGTCAGCCAATTATTTGGGCAGGTTTGAATTCCTGCCCTTTGTATTAAATCTATCTCAGCGCCTTCTCAATTTTCTCAAATAAATCTTTGGAAAGATTTTCGACAGTGCTTAAACGTTCCAATGCGCGTTTCATTAGCATTTGACGCTGAGTATCATAACGGGCAAAACGAATCAAAGGTTCAATTAATCGAGCAGCAACTTGTGGGTTGCTATCATTGAGTTTAATTAACACATCCGTTAAGAAACGATAACCGGAACCACTAATTTCGTGGAAAGCTTTAAGATTTTGGTTGGCAAAACTTCCCACCAAAGCACGAAGACGGTTTGGATTGTTGAAATTAAAACTTGGGTGATCCATTAGATGATTCACAATTTCCAACACATTTTCATCTGGTCTAGTGGCTTGCAAAGCAAACCATTTATCCATCACCAAGCCATCGTGTTGCCATTTTTGCTCAAAATCAGCGAGTAAGATATCTCGGCACGCAAGGGAGGCTTTGGTTGCCGCTGTCAGTGCCGCGAGTGTATCCGTCATATTATTCGCCACATTATAGTGCTTATGGACGAGACTATTACCAAGCGATGTGTAAGCCAAATAATTTAAACAAAGGTTACGCATTGCACGTAAGGCAATACCTTGTTGGCTAATATGATACCCTTCCAAACGAATATGATTGTAGGTTTTAAGCAATTGTTCTTTTAGATATTCAGCAATAGTACGCAGCATAAATTCACGGGCTGCCACAATACCGTCGGGATCAATGGTTTTAAAACTTTCGGCAAATTCAATATCCCGTGGTAAGGTAAGAATTAAGGTTGCCAATTCAATATCGTCCTCACAATTTTCTAACACTTGTAAAAGTGCGGTCAAAATTTGAGGCGAAATTTCAAAATCCTCTCCTTGTTGGAAGTGAGTCACATTACGTCGTAGCTCGTTAGTAAATAACATCTGTGCCGCGTCCCAACGCACAAAAGCATTTTCGGCAAATTTTAATAAAGTAAGAAGTTGTTCCGTGGTGTAATCGTAATCTAACTTCACCGGTGCGGAAAAATCTTCCAACAATGCCGGAACAGGGCGACCATAAATGCCGTGAAATTCAAACACTTGATCTTTTTCCGTAATATTTAATACCCCGCTTAATGGTGTGCCGTCATACTGGAGCATTTGTTTCGTACCGTCTTGAGCATACAACGCCATTTTTAGTGGAATATGGAGATTGACTTTTTCCATTTGATCGGCTGTCGGAGGGGTAGATTGAGATACAGTTAAACGATAAGTGTGGGTTTGTTCGTCATAAGCATCGCTAATCAACAATTCCGGGGTGCCTGATTGACTATACCAACGGCGGAATTGAGTTAAATCAAGCCCGTTCGCCCGCTCCATTGCAGAGACAAAATCTTCACAGGTAGCGGCTTTGCCATCATTTTCCGCAATATATAACGCCATCCCTTTTTGGAACCCTTCCTCGCCCAATAAAATATGCAACATACGGATCACTTCTGCGCCTTTTTCATACACTGTAACCGTATAAAAGTTATTCATTTCAATGACTTTTTCCGGACGGATCGGATGCGCCATCGGGCCGGCATCTTCGGCAAATTGTGTGGTACGTAAAAATTTCACATTATTGATACGGTTCACCGCACGAGAGCCGGTATCGGAAGAAAATTCTTGATCACGGAATACCGTCAAGCCTTCTTTCAAACTTAATTGGAACCAATCACGACAGGTTACACGATTCCCCGTCCAGTTATGGAAATACTCGTGTGCGATCACACTTTCAATAGCAAGATAATCTTCATCCGTTGCTGTTTGTGGATTCGCTAATACAAATTTAGAATTGAAAATATTCAAACCTTTATTTTCCATCGCCCCCATATTGAAGAAATCCACTGCAACGATCATATAAATATCCAAATCGTATTCGAGATTAAAGCGATCTTCATCCCATTTCATGGATTTTTTCAGACTTTCCATCGCCCATCCGGCACGATCAAGATTACCACGATCCACGTAAAGTTCTAACACCACTTCCCGCCCGCTTTTTGTGGTAAATTTATCTTCCAAAAGATCAAAGTCACCCGCTACTAAGGCAAATAAATAGCTTGGTTTCGGAAAAGGATCACGCCATTCAACCCAGTGGCGACCGTTGTCTAATTCACCTTCAGCAATACGATTTCCATTGGAAAGTAAGTAAGGATATTTCGTTTTATCTGTGGTGATTTTTGTGCTGTAACGCGCTAACACATCAGGACGATCCAACATATAAGTAATTTGGCGGAAACCTTCCGCTTCACATTGTGTGCAAATCCCTTCGCCCGATTGATACAAACCTTGTAGCGAAGTATTTTCTGCTGGCACAAGAATAGTGACAATTTCTAGCTCAAATTCGACCGCACTTTGATCGCTGAGATCTAACGTTAAACTTTCGCCGTCTTGTTGATACGCAGTAAAAGGCTTACCATTAAATTTAATGGAGGAAAATTGGAAACTATGACCGTCTAAACGCAAACTTGTTGCGTCGTCATTTAATCGTTGGAACTTTGTAGTTGCGGTAACCACAGTGTGATTCGGATCTAATTGAAAATCCAGATGAATGTCTGTAACCGTAAAATCCGGTTTTTTATAATCTTTTCGATATTTTGCTTTGGCTAACATAATCCGCTCTTTTTTAAGAAAAAATCGCCCACTAGGATATGATTTTACGGCAAAAGTTGCAATGGAATTTTCTCTCACAATAACTGAGCAAACGTTTGCTTAGCCCTGTTAAATTATGCTATTCTACGCACCGTTTTTTTAGGGTCTGTGGACGTTTTGTTTTTTGCTTGCGACGGTGGCGATTTTTCGTCAAGTCAAGGCGAAAGTTGTGAAGTTTAGCCATTCTAAACGAACGACTTTCAACGTAGAATTGGCGAAAAATAGTCCCGTCCCTTTGGGTTGTGGCAAAAATTGCCACCTACTAATCAGAAAACTTGTAAATAGCCCACTATTCACCATGTTTTCTTCCTTGTCTGTGGCAATTTTTACTACAACGCAGGTAAAAAATAAAACGTCCACAGACCCCTTTATTTGAGATCGAAAAATGTCCGCAACACAAGCACAAATTGCGATTGTGATGGGTTCCAAAAGTGATTGGACGACCATGCAAGAAAGCACGCAAATTCTAGATGAACTCAATGTACCCTACCACGTTGAAATCGTTTCAGCCCACCGCACCCCTGATAAACTTTTTAGTTTTGCCGAAAATGCACAGCGAAACGGCTATAAAGTGATTATTGCCGGCGCAGGCGGAGCGGCACATTTACCCGGTATGATTGCAGCAAAAACCTTAGTTCCCGTACTTGGCGTACCGGTGAAAAGTTCTATGTTAAGCGGGGTGGATAGCCTTCATTCTATCGTGCAAATGCCAAAGGGGATTCCGGTCGGTACTTTAGCCATCGGACCAGCAGGCGCAGCAAATGCAGCCTTGCTAGCGGCCCAAATTTTAGCGGCTTGGGATCACGACTTACTTTCCCGTTTACAAGCTTTCCGTGAAAAACAAACAAACGCGGTATTAGAAAATCCTGATCCGCGCATATAAAACACAAAAAATTTGACCGCACTTTAAAAAGTGCGGTTGTTTTTTCGATTATTTTTTAACGAGAAATAAAATGCAACAATCTTCTCTTTATCCCACGGTTTATGTGCTTGGCAACGGTCAATTAGGCAGAATGCTTCGCTATGCCGGCGCGCCTTTAGATATTCAAGTCGAACCTTTAGCTTTCAATGCCCCCATTTTTGACTTGCCAAAAAATGCGGTTATCACAGCTGAAATTGAACGTTGGGAAAAAACACCGCTCACCGAATTACTTGGCAACCACCCCCATTTTGTTAATCAAACTATCTTTGGCTTGTTGGCGGATCGCTTTAGCCAAAAATCACTCTTGGATGAACTTGCGCTTTCCACTTCACCTTGGTGTCTATTGGAAAATAAAGCACAATGGCAAAGTGTGTTCCAAAACATCGGTGAAAAAATTGTCGTAAAACGCCGTACCGGCGGTTATGACGGCCGCGGACAATGGATTATCACAAATAAAAACAAAACTGAAATTACCGATGATTTATTCGGTGAAGTGATTGCAGAGCAGTTTATTCCTTTTGATGATGAAGTATCACTTGTTGGCGCGCGTTTCAAAAATGGCGAAAAACGCTTTTATCCTGTGACACACAATCTTCAACAAAATGGGATTTTACGTTATAGCGTGATGGATACCACTTTCCCACAACAATCAAGCCAACAAAAACAAGCGGAAGAAATGCTTGGTAAAATTATGGACAAGCTCAATTATGTGGGCGTAATGGCGATGGAATGTTTTGTGGTTGGCGATAAACTTCTAATTAATGAACTTGCCCCACGTGTGCACAATAGCGGCCATTGGACACAGCTTGGCTGCACGATTAGCCAGTTTGAATTACATTTGCGTGCTTTACTGGATTTACCGACACCAAACTTAGAAACCTTTGCGCCGAGTGTCATGGTGAATTTAATTGGCACAGATCATAACCCGCAATGGCTCAATACAGAATTTGCCCAACTTCACTGGTATGGCAAAGAAGTGCGTGCGGGGCGGAAAGTGGGACATATTAATCTTTCCCACCCGAATAAATCCATTATCATTCAACAACTGGAAAAACTTCGACCAACCCTACCGGAAGATTATCAATCTGGTTTGGACTGGACGGTCGCACAATTAAAATAAATTCATTTTTAACCGCACTTTTTGATGTAATTAACAAAACAAAAAAGTGCGGTTAATTTTTATCGTGTTTTTACTTGCTAAACACAAAAGCTTGCAGTATAAAGCAACCAACCTAAATCCATTAAAAAAGGAAAACGCTATGTTTGAAAATATCAAAGCCGCCCCTGCCGATCCAATCCTTGGCTTAGGTGAAGCATTCAAATCCGAAACCCGTGCAAATAAAATCAATCTTGGCATTGGCGTATATAAAGATGCACAAGGTGCAACGCCAATTATGCGTGCCGTAAAAGAAGCCGAAAAACGCTTACTTGATAAAGAAAATACTAAAAATTACCTCACGATTGATGGTATAGCGGAATACAACCGATTAACCCAAGAACTTTTATTTGGTGCAGACAGCAGTATTATTAAACAACAACGTGCCAGAACCGTACAAAGTCTTGGCGGAACCGGGGCATTACGCATTGCCGCAGAGTTTATAAAACGCCAAACTAAAGCACAAAATGTTTGGATCAGCACACCGACTTGGCCAAACCACAATGCTATTTTCAATGCGGTAGGGATGACAATTCGTGAATATCGCTATTATGATGCGGAAAACAAAACGCTAGATTGGGATAATTTAATCGCCGATTTAAGCCATGCAAACGAAGGCGATGTAGTGCTTCTACACGGTTGCTGCCATAACCCGACCGGCATCGATCCAACACCGGAACAATGGAAACAACTTGCTGATCTTTCTGCAAAAAACGGCTGGTTGCCATTATTCGATTTTGCTTATCAAGGCTTAGCAAACGGCTTAGATGAAGATGCCCTTGGTTTACGCACCTTTGCCGCAAATCATAAAGAATTATTGGTTGCCAGCTCGTTCTCAAAAAATTTCGGTTTATATAATGAACGTGTCGGGGCATTTACGTTAGTGGCTGAAAATTCAGACATTGCTTCAACCGCATTAACCCAAGTGAAATCCATTATCCGCACCCTCTACTCTAACCCGGCCTCTCATGGCGCGGCAACGGTAGTACAAGTGCTAAGCAATCCGATACTTCGCCAATCTTGGGATGATGAACTCACCGAAATGCGCGAACGAATCAAAAAAATGCGCCATTTATTCGTGCAATTATTAAAAGAATTTGGTGCCCAACAAGATTTTAGTTTTATTATTGAACAAAACGGCATGTTCTCTTTCAGTGGTTTAACCGCGGAACAAGTCGATCGTTTGAAAGACGAATTTGCCATTTATGCGGTGCGTTCAGGTCGCATTAACGTGGCAGGTATTACAGAAGATAATATCCGTTATTTATGTGAAAGTATTGTGAAGGTGCTTTAATCCTTCTCCCATCACAAAAGGCGTATCTTAATATGCGCCTTTGTATTCATCGTCTTAGACACATAACAATCAAATAACATTTAAAATATAATCGAATACTTTAAACGTTATTCAATTTAACATTCAACTTATTGAAAAAAATAGAGATTAATACTTTAAATCTTAAACAATCCCTTTAAAATACAAGGATTTTATTTTATCGGGGAGGGTATTTTTTATGCAATTTATAAAAATTGTCCTTGTTGGAATCGGACAAATTTTTTTACAAAAAAACGGCTTATCAGGTCTTATCATCTGCATTGCTATGTTTTTCAGCCATTGGGCACTCGGCATCGGTTGTTTACTCGGTGCAATCATCGGCACATTAACCGCAATTAAACTCAATTATCCTAAAGAAGAAATCAAACAAGGTTTATACGGTTTCAATGCCAGCCTTGCCTTTATGTGTACCATGTTCACTTTTGGGTTAAAAGGCGTTTCAATCTTAGTCTTTCTGTTAGGGGTTATCAGTGCCGTTGTCGCAACCTTGATTATGCGAGAATTTACCAAAAGAAATTGGGTAGCCTACACTTTTCCTTTCGTATTCACCTGTTGGATTTTTTGCTGGGGTGTCTCACAAATCGGCTTATTCGGTTTATGGCAAACCACGCCGGAACTGGTGGATCACACCGCAACATTAGAATCTATCAAACAACCCTTTTATGCTTGGGCGGAAGTCAATTTTGGCGGAAGCCTCATCACCGGTATTCTATTATTTATCGCTATCGCCATCAGCTCGCCTAATGTGGCGATCTGGGGAATGAGCGCAACGATCATCAGCCCTACCTTGGCGGGTTTTCTATTTGATATCGAACCAAATCAACTGGCAAACGGCATTTATAGTTTCTCTGCAATTCTGCTTGCCTGTGCCTTTTCCGGCAATCGATTCCGAGATCTGGTTTACGTGATTTTCGGCATTACGCTTGCAATTTGTATCCAATTTGGCGTGGAAAAAACCGGTTTAGCCCCTTATACTATCGGCTTTATTGTTACGGCTTGGCTTATTCTATGGATTAAGGGCAAAGTCGATCACAGCAAGGTGAGTTCGGAAAAACTCAGTAATTTATTTAATCCATAAAAAAGAGAGAAGACAACTATGCATCTAACATCAAGAGAACAAGAAAAATTAATGCTTTTTCTTGCAGGTGAGCTTGCGGCAAAACGCAAAGCCCGTGGCGTAAAATTAAACTATCCTGAATCTATCGCTTATATTGCCAGCCATCTACAAGAAGCGGCACGTGACGGCATGACGGTGGCGGAAGTAATGCAGTACGGTGCAACACTTTTAACTGTCGATGATGTAATGGAAGGCATCCCCGAAATGGTACACGAAGTACAAATTGAAGCAACCTTTCCCGATGGTACAAAACTCGTTACCGTGCACAATCCGATCAGATAATTCAGGTTAAATACGACTGAAGGAAGAATTGTAGTAAAGTGGCAAAAATCAATGAAAAATAACCGCTCTTTTCTCCCTTTGTAAACGAAACAAAATAAAGGAATAACACAATGATCCCAGGCGAATACAAATTAGCAAACGGTGATATTCACGCGAATATAGGGCGGAAAACAGTAAAAATCGATGTCGTTAATAAAGGCGACCGTCCAATTCAAGTTGGATCACATTACCACTTTTTTGAAACCAATAATGCCCTTGAATTTGACCGCACTTTAGCCCGTGGTATGCGTTTAAACGTCCCCTCAGGCAATGCAGTGCGTTTTGAGCCGGGTGAGGTCAAAACCGTGGAGTTAGTAGAATTTGGCGGAAACAAAGTGATTTACGGTTTCCATAATAAAATTGACGGCAAATTGTAGGGGGAAATAATGGCATTAACAATTCCAAGAGCCCAATATGTCGCAACTTATGGCCCGACGGTGGGCGATAGCGTGCGTTTAGGCGATACGGATTTATGGGCAACCATTGAACAAGATTTACTCACTCAAGGTGATGAATGTAAGTTTGGCGGTGGAAAAAGCGTCCGCGACGGTATGGCACAATCCGGTACGGCAACACGTGATAATCCCAATGTTCTTGATCTTGTCATCACCAATGTGATGATTATTGATGCGAAACTTGGCATCATCAAAGCGGATATTGGTATTCGTGACGGGCGAATCGTTGGCATAGGTCAAGCCGGCAATCCCGATACAATGGATGGCGTTACCCCAAATATGATTATCGGTGTCAGCACAGAAGTCCATAATGGTGCTAATTTAATTGCGACCGCAGGGGGAATTGATACCCACATTCACTTTATCTGCCCGCAACAAGCCCAACACGCCCTCGAAAACGGTACAACAACATTAATTGGCGGCGGTACAGGCCCGGCAGACGGTACCCACGCCACCACCTGTACACCGGGAGCGTGGAATCTGCAACGAATGTTTCAAGCAGCGGAAGCATTGCCTGTCAATGTCGGCTTTTTCGGTAAAGGCAACTGCTCAACCCTGGAACCGTTAAGAGAGCAAATTCGTGCCGGCGCATTAGGATTGAAAATTCATGAGGACTGGGGCGCAACGCCAGCAGTCATCGATGCGGCACTGAAAGTCGCAGACGAAATGGACGTACAAGTAGCGATCCACACCGATACCCTCAATGAGGGTGGCTTCTTAGAAGATACGATGAAAGCCATTGACGGGCGAGTGATCCACACTTTCCACACCGAAGGTGCAGGCGGCGGACACGCACC
The DNA here is from genome assembly GCA_001999425.1 of Rodentibacter genomosp. 2. GTDB lineage: Bacteria > Pseudomonadota > Gammaproteobacteria > Enterobacterales > Pasteurellaceae > Rodentibacter. The sequence goes on from MLHP01000013.1 coordinate 182,967, forward strand.
CGATATCATTAAAGCGGCAATGTATCCGAATGTACTCCCCGCTTCCACCAACCCGACCCGCCCGTTCACGGTAAACACCATTGATGAGCATTTGGATATGTTGATGGTTTGTCATCATTTAGATAAGTGTGTACCGGAAGATGTCGCGTTCGCAGACAGTCGTATCCGTCCTGAAACCATTGCCGCAGAAGATATTCTGCACGATATCGGTGTATTCTCAATTATGAGTTCCGACTCGCAAGCAATGGGGCGTGTCGGTGAAGTGGTCACCCGTACTTGGCAAACCGCAGACAAAATGAAAGCGCAACGTGGCGAACTTGGCTCGGAAGGCAACGATAACTTCCGCATTAAACGCTACATCGCCAAATACACGATCAACCCTGCTATTGCTCACGGTATTGCGGATCACGTTGGCTCATTAGAAGTCGGCAAAATTGCCGATATTGTGTTATGGAAACCGATGTTTTTCGGTGTAAAACCTGAAACCGTCATCAAAAAAGGCTTGATTAGCTATGCCAAAATGGGCGATCCGAATGCCTCAATCCCGACACCACAACCGGTATTCTACCGCCCGATGTATGGCAGCCAAGGCAACGCTACCGCCCAAACCGCTGTGTACTTCGTTTCACAAGCCGGTGTTGATGCGAATATTAAAGAAAATTTCGGTATCGAAAAAGAGCTCATTGCGGTAAAAGGCTGCCGTAATATTGGCAAAAAAGACTTGGTTCATAATGATGCCACACCTGAAATTACTGTCGATCCGGAACGCTACGAAGTTCGAGTGAACGGCGAACTGATCAGCAGCGAACCAGCAGAGAAAGTGCCATTGGCTCAGCGGTATTTTATGTTCTAATTACCTGAGGAGAGTGAGAAATTGCATTAGACATAGCGACTCTCCTTTGGAAAAGCAGTAATAATAATCCCAAAGGAGTTAAATTATGTTTAACGAGTACTTCTAAAATAATTTGCAATAGAAATGACAAATCAGAATACGTAACAAACTAATTTACAAGGCTAAACAGAACAGAAAAATAATTAGCCGAAATAACCAAAATATTACCTAAGGTCGATAACAAAAATGAAAATTCTTAATCCAATCCTCCCCATTATGGACAGCATTTTGGGTAGTTTAACTACTCTTCGCAATGAAGGTAAAATCACCACTCAAGCGATCGAACGGGTGGCGTTGCAGTGGTATGAAAGTGAACGCAATATTTTACGGAAAACCACTAATACCGGGCGTGAAGTAGCATTTCGTTTACTCAAAGAAGGGCAACGTCTGAAACATAATGATGTGGTGTTTATCAGCGATGAACGAGTAATAGTGATCGAAATTTTACCGAGTGAAGTGATCGTCCTTTCGCCAAAAACACTACCGGAAATGGCACGAGCCTGTTATGAAATCGGCAACAAACATTCACCACTCTTTTTAGATGGTGATGAAGTCACCCTACCTTACGACAAACCAATGTTTGAATGGCTACAATCAGCAGGCTTTAACCCACAAAAAGCAGAACGCCGTTTAAGCCAAGCGCTACGAGCCAATTCTGCACAAGGGCATTCGCATAGCCATTCACATAGTCACGATCATCACGGCTATCACAACCACGGAGATGGAAATTGGCACCAACATTAAACCGTAGTTTGGCGGATTTAGGCGCCTTGCTCCACTTGGTGGATCCGACTTTACCCATTGGCGGATTTAATCATTCCAATGGCTTGGAAACCTTCGTTCAGCAACGAATTATGGTAAGTAAAGCGACCCTCGAAGAATATGTTCAAACCCAGCTATTACAAAACTGGGTTTACAACGATGGAGCATATCTTTCCCTCGCTTTCGATGCCATAAAAAATCACAATTTCGACCATTTATGTGAATTGGATTGGGAACTTTCCGCTACGAAAATTGCTCGTGAAAGCCGTGAAGGAAGTTTTAAACTCGGTGTGCGGTTGCTAAAAATTTTCATTCGCTATGAAAATCATCCTATTCTCATGGCATATCAGCAAGCCATCACCGAAAAACTGGTACAAGGCTACTTCCCTATCGTATTCGCCATGATTGCCCAAGCAATGGGGCTTACCAAAGCCGATACGCTCTATGCCTTTTATTACAATGCAGCGGTCGGAGCGATCACCAATGGGGTAAAGCTGATTCCATTAAGCCAAATGGACGGACAAGATATTTTGTTCGGCTTACGTCAAGCGCTGCAACAAGCGGTAGAACGAAGTTTAAATCCTAATCTTGACTGGCTTGGTACAGCCACTCTCGCCAATGATATTCGGGCAATGCAACACGAACAGCTTTATACGAGACTTTATATGTCGTAGAAAGTACGTTTACGGGAGAAGGAAAGAGCGGTCATTTTTTACCCAAAATTCGGTACTATGTTTCATACCCTCTCCCTCCAAAAAACCAAAGAATTTATTCACCTTTTCCCAGAAGTGGAGAGGGAAATCATTAGAAAAAGGAAAAACAATGCGTAACTACATTAAAATCGGCGTAGCCGGCCCAGTCGGGGCGGGCAAAACGGCGTTAATCGAAAAACTCACCCGTGAGATCGCAAGCAAATATAGCGTAGCGGTGATCACCAATGATATTTACACCCAAGAAGATGCGGAATTTTTAACAAAAAACAGCCTACTTCCGCCAGAGCGGATTATGGGGGTGGAAACCGGCGGCTGTCCTCATACAGCAATCCGTGAAGATGCCTCAATGAATCTTGAAGCGGTAGATGAAATGGTGGCTCGTTTTCCTGATGTAGAAATCGTCTTTATCGAATCAGGTGGTGATAACCTTTCAGCCACCTTTAGCCCGGATTTAGCTGATGTGACGATTTTCGTGATTGATGTGGCGCAAGGCGAGAAAATTCCACGTAAAGGCGGGCCGGGTATTACCCGTTCGGATTTATTGGTGATTAATAAAACCGACCTTGCGCCTTTTGTGGGGGCAGATTTAAGCATAATGGAACGTGATGCCCGTCGTATGCGTAATGGTCAGCCGTTTATTTTCACTAATCTAATGAAAAAAGAAAATTTAGAGGGAGTAATCGGTTGGATCGAAAAATATGCGTTATTGAAAAGTGTAGAAGAACCTACGGGATTAATAAGATAAAAATGTTCCCTCTTTATTAACAAAGAGGGAATTATCGGTTTGAAAAAACAATGAACAGTAAACTCAAACTTTCCACTAAACTTTCCCCAAACGGAAAAACCCAACTTGCTGAATATTTTGCCACACCGCCCTTTAAGGTGATGGTTTTAGCCAACTATTCGGGTATTTGGCAGCAGGGATTGAATGCCATGCAAATGTCGTCTTCCCCCGGTGTGTTGGGTGGGGATCGATTGGATATTCAAATTTCTCTGGCAAAATTAACCGCACTTTCGCTCAATACTCAGGCGTTTACCCGTGTTCAATCGATGAATGTGGGCAACTGTGCCGAACAAATTACACAAATTCATTTGGCAGAGCAAAGCCGTTTATTCTATTTACCTCATCCCTTAGTGTTACATAAAGATTCTGCTTTTAAACAGAAAACCTTAATTGAAATGTGTGAAAAGACCGAGCTTATTTATGGTGAGATTATCGCTGTTGGGCGAGTGTTGAATGATGAACGTTTTGCTTTTAGACAATTTTCATCTCATTTGAAAATTTATGTGCGGCAAAATGACGGAAAAAAACGACCGCTGGTATCGGATTGCCTTCAATGGCAGCCCTCTGCAATGAATCTCACCGCATTAAGCCAAATGGAAAATTATTCTCATCAAGGCTCATTAATCTATCTAAACTTAGCTAAAAGTGCGGTTGAATTGAAGGCTATTTTACAAGTGATCCACACACAAATTGCCGAAGAAAAAAATCTGTTGGTTGGTGCTTCGCTCCTGAACGAGGGAGGCATTATGCTTCGTGTTCTCGGACATTGTGCCGAACAAATACAAATGCTTTTTCAAGAAATCGCTCAACGTTTTCCAACAGAAAACCAATAAAATGGGTAGATTGCTCTACCCTATTTTCTATACGCCCACATATTCCAATTCGGGTAAATTTAAAGCCCGTAAAAGTTGCTCTGCCATACTTTTATGGCTCAAATTTACCGCCCGTTCAGCCATCACAATACGCTGAATATCCTCGAGCTTTTTATTATTGAGATAAACGAAATTCAAAGCAGTCTGTAATGCAGGCAAACTTGGATTAAACGCCGCATTTTCCGCATATTGTCCGCTAACCATTACGCCATTTTTAAACAATATCGCAATACCATGCGGACTTTCGGAATAAGGACAATGGGATTGATTTGCAGCTAAAATCGCTTGATTAATCAATTCATCGGAAGCATTAGCGATCAAACGGTGATCTTCTTTTGCTAATAAAGGTGTCGTGATATTTAAATCTTTCGGCCCAAAAGAATCCGGCAAATAATTCTGCAAAGGATTATTAAAACGATGAGGAAGGTGGATACTTAAACGTTCTGCGCCATGCAACTCATTCATAAATTGGCGACAATGACCACAAGGCGTATAATTCACCACCACATCAGTAATGCGTTTTTCACCACGCAACCAGGCATGGCTAATAGCACTTTGTTCCGCATGAATGGTTTGCTGAATCGCCGTATCGGCAAACTCCTGATTCGCACCAAAGTAAAAATCACCCTGTTCGCCAATCGCTATCGCGCCCACGTTGAAATGGGAAATTGCGGTATGACTGTAACAAGCCGCGACGGGAAGCAAATACATTGCCAACGCCAAAGGCTTATAATCAAAATCCCGACAAAGCCGTGCGACTTGTTGATGATTTAAAAAACCAGCCCACTGCCCTTCTTCAAGTTTTTTGATAATTGCTTGATTGAGAGCAATATCTAATGGCAATACATTTTTAATTAATTCCTGCATATTCTCTCCTTAAAAAACATTTTGAAATTTAACCGCACTTATTGTAGATCAAAATCAGACTAATCAATCGCTTATTTATAAGATTTGTTAAAAAGATCAGAAGCTAAGCACGGCGGACATTTGTTAATTAATCGTAAAACCTTTCAAAATATAGGGGTTGATACAAATAATCTATCAATTCTATCTAATAAAAGTGGCTTTATTCCCTACTTTTATTATGTATAATGACCACACTTGAAGCGAAACGGTTTCGACTTCTAAAAAAATTCATTAACAACATAAGGGGAAATCATTATGTCAAAAACATCAATTGGACTAGATACAGCAAAATCAGCAGAATTAGCAAGTAAATTAAATGACCTACTCGCCACTTATCAAGTTTTCTATACCAACATTCGTGGTTATCACTGGAATATTAAAGGCGTAAACTTCTTTGAATTACACGCAAAATTTGAAGAAATTTATACGGATTTAGTCACTAAAGTAGATGAAGTCGCAGAGCGTATCTTAACTTTAGGCTACACCCCAAATAACGCTTATAGCCAATACTTAAAAGTATCCCGCATTCAAGAAGACATTGCCGTAAGCAGTGCACAAGAATGTTTATCCGGTACGTTATCCGGCTTAAAAGTATTACTTGAACAACAACGCGAAATTTTAGCCCTTGCAGGCGATGCGGATGATGAAGGTACTGCCTCTCAAATGAGCGACTACATCAAAGAGCAAGAAAAACTTGTCTGGATGTTCCAAGCAGCTTGCCAAACTTGCCACGCATAATTGATAAACGATGAAAAAAACCTGCCACTTGGCAGGTTTTTAGTTTATTAAATTGCTTTATCAAAATACAACGCTACGCCACTCAGTTCGGACATTTTCTCCAAATATGCCATCACTTTCGCCGGAAATTGAATGTTACGAACACAAGTTAAATTACGCAACATTGGGAAAACAATAATATCTTCCAAAGAAAGCGCCACATTCAATGCAGAATCGGATTTAATCAGTGGCACAAGATTTTCCAGATCCTGATGTAAACGAACAAGATAGTTTGCCGTTTCGTCTAAATTCTGTTCAAAATCGCCGATTGATTCGGTTTTCTTTTTAGTGAAATAATCCACCGCACTTTGGGTTTCAAATTCCTCTAGATCCATCTTTACAAAACGGGGAATAAGCAAATGATTATAATAGCTCCCGACTGTTTTCATCCAAGCCTCAATTTCAGGTCGAATCTGTTCGGAAAGCATTTTTTCAGCAAAATTCTCATCCACATAACGGACAATATCTAAACTTTCCGGCATTGCCGTTCCATCTTCTTTAATTAAAATCGGTACCACTTTTTTACCCACTAATCCGATTGACGTGGTCTCATCATCATTGGCTAAAATAACCAATTCAAAAGGGATATTTTTCAAGCCAAAAATCATTCTTGCACGCACACAAAACGGGCAATGATCATAAGCATATAATTTCATATTAGTCTCCTGTTTGAATGAAATTTTCTAATAGTTTACCCAATCCACTCTGTCGTTTTACCGTTTGCCGCACGGCCATTTTCCAAATTTTTTCGTCGGCAAAAACCCTGAGTGATTTCTTGGCTCGGGTTACCGCAGTAAACACCAATTCGCGGGAAAGCACAGGGTTAGGCTCTGTCGGTAATACCATCAGCGTGTGATCAAATTCCGACCCCTGCGATTTATGGATAGTCATCATAAATGCCGGCTCATGAGCAGGAATACGGCTGGTTAGTACTTCACGATCAGCAAACCACACCTTCCCCTTTGCCAAACATAATCCAATATCGCCGTTATACAAGCGTATATTATGATCGTTTTCGGTAATCATAATTGGCTTGCCAATATACCAATCTTGCTCATTGTGAAACCAAATAAGATTTGCACGACGTAGGGCTAACGCGATTTCTTTATTTAGATTTTCTACGCCCAATGCACTGCTACGAAGTGCGGTCAAAAATCGGGTTGAATTAAAAAGGGATTGAATGATCTCCGCATAGGTTTTGCCATCCTCGCCCTGACTATTAAAATCTTTATTCTGTCTCCGTAACTCACGTAATGCCGTTAAATAAACACGATAATTTTCTACCGCACTTTGCACCACTTGATGCACAAAGACCGAATCATCTTGTTCGACATCAAAAGAATTAAAACACAGTTCTTGAGGATATTCCGAGAATAATGCCAGACTCTCTTCCCCTCTACCCCGCTTAATTTGTTCAGCAAGTTTGCCAATGCCGGAATGTTTATCAAAGCGACGACTAAAAGTAAGATGACATAAACAATCACGCATAGGGTTGGTCATTGCGGCACTCGGCACATTATAACCCGTCGTTTGGCGTAAATAATCGGCTTGTTCATCGCTATAAGGTTGGCTCGCCCACTGCGCCAATTCACCCAATACGGCACCTGCCTCTACGGAAGCAAGTTGCGCTTGATCCCCTAACAAGATCAAACGGGTTTCCGGTTTTAACGCATTAACTAATTTTGCCATTAATGGCAAATCAATCATTGAAGTTTCATCCACCACCAATACATCTAATTGCAAAGGATTATGTTCATTATGACGGGTATTATCGTTAAAAGCATTGATTCCAAGCAGACTATGCAACGTGTTAGCCTTTTGTGGAATGGATTGCAATAAGCGCTCGGATAACGCCATAGATTCTTGCAAATGCTGTAAAGCATGATGAATTGATTCTTCTAAACGGGAGGCCGCTTTCCCTGTCGGAGCGACTAATTTAATGTGTAATTGATACTGATATAACTCTTGCAATACAAGTAATAAACGAGCAACCGTTGTCGTTTTTCCCGTACCGGGGCCGCCGGTAATCACACTAAATGCACTTTTAATTGCAGTCGCGACAGCCACTTTTTGCCAATCAATCGCGCCAATTTTTTCGGATTCCTCTACTTTAGATGGGAAATAAACTGCCAATTTTTGGCGGATTTCATCATAGGAAAACGCTAAAGTGCGGTTATTTTTCAAGGTATTTTTAATATATTGCGCCACACGATATTCATCTTGCCAGATACGATAAAAATATAAGGCGTTAAATTGAAACACCATAGGGGCAGTTTGACTATGTGGGATTTGGCTAAAAGCAATATGCCCCCGTAATTCTGGCTGCCACCGTTCTACGGGCAAATAATTGATTTTTTGCTGAATTTCCGCCAAATAATTTTTTTCGGTCACACGATATGCCAACCCGAACAAATTTCGTTCCAATGCTTTATCCAATTCAATGCAGATATTTCCTTGTGCATAATGCCAGCTACAAAGTGCGGCAAGTAACACCGCTAAATTTTTAACGGTTTCGGGCTGATTAGCCGACTGCTTATCCCCGATAAGTTTGGCAAAATAGTAATCCGCTAAACTGATAATCCCCTGCTCATTCAGCATTCGTAATAGGCTCAACATCAAAAGATCTCCTCTAATTCATAAATGAGTTGCGTCTCAGGGCGATCGAAAAATATGCCGGATTGGGTTTCTCCGTTCATACCTCGTAGGAAAAGATAAAATACCCCGCCAAAATTACGCGCATAATCATAGTTGCGATCTACTGTTTTTAAATAACGATGCAATGCCAATGTATAAAGTAAATATTGCCAATCATAATGATGATGCAACATCGTTTTTTCTAGGTTATCCGAGGCATAATCACGTTGTTTATCCCCAAGAAAATTGGATTTATAATCCAGCAAATAATACTTATCCTGATGGCGAAAAACTAAATCAATGGTCCCCCGTACCATACCTTGGATATCCTCAAACTGTAGTGCCTCACTCAATAAATGATGGTGTCGTTTTAATACCCGATTAAAAGCGGCGACATCAAAATGATCACGAATAGCCAAATAAAACGCCATTTCTTTAATATAATCGCTTTTGTCTAACGCATTCAGTGTCAAATTAACGGATTCTGACAACGGCGTTTGCACGATTCCTTCAAACCATTGCTGTAAAGCAGGAATGAACGCCTCGTCTAATTGTAATTCTTGGCAGAGTTTTTCTATTGTTGTCACATTACTCAGCGCATTAAATTCATTTTTTTCTAAATAACGATGGAGCAACGTCCCAACTTGCGTACCACGTGGAAGATCAGAAACAATTTGTCTTTTTTCATCAGAAAGTGCGGTTGATATTTCAGAAGAATTTTCCGATATGAGTTGTGTATCGTAATCTTTTGCTTCATCAAAAACAGAGGAATTTTTCACCGCACTTTCATTAAGGTAGTCTTTCCAACGGTGTGCTTGTTCAATCCCAGTAAAACTCGTTACCCGCCAATTTTGTTCAATTTCACCGTAAAATTCCGCAACCGAAAGCCTGCCTTCGTGATGAGATAAAACTAAAGGCGGCAATTTATTTAATTTTTCGGCAGATTCAACCAATACGCCGGACATTTGGCTTTTGAATATTTCGAGCAATGGTGCGGTCAGATAGCTTTGCGACAACACTGGATTTTCGCCAATTTCCCCTTGGGTTAGCACATAAAGCAACGGATTCCATTTTTTCTCAAATTGTGCCGGTAAAGCGAACGCCATTTGATATTTTGCCCGAGTTAATGCCACGTAGAGCAAACGCAGTTCTTCCGCAAAGGTTTCTTGATTGATCAATGCTGAATGCTGATTTTCCATATCCCACAAAATCCTATCCTGCTCTTTTGAATAATAAAGGTTGATCTCTTTTTTCGCGGATTTTGTCGGATCACGGCTCGGCACAGCTAAAAACGGTAACCATACCAAATCATATTCCAACCCTTTTGATTTATGGATCGTTACAATTTTCACTAGCTGACGCTCGCTTTCCAAACGAATTTGCGCTTCTTGCCGAATTGCTTCTTGAATTTGTTTTTCAAACCAACTCAATAAAGCCGCTTCACTATCATTCAAAGTCGAAGCTTGCTGTAAAATTTCAGCTAGATGTAAAAAATCCGTTAAATCACGCTCGCCACTCGCCAGCCCGAGTAAACGCTCGGCAATTTTTTGTTCAAGTAAAAGTCGATGCAGCATTGGCAATACCCCTTGCTGCTGCCAAGTTTGTCGATACTGCACAAAACCGTCCGCCCAACGTTGCCAATCTTGTTCGTTATGATGAATTTGATGAATTTCTGTGGCACTTAAACCAAAAAGCGTGGTAGCGATAGCATTTAAAATAGAACGTTCCGTTACATTCAAACAGGCTTTCAAAACAAGTACCAATTCTTTGGCGACCCGGCTGTCAAAAACACTGTTTTGATCGGATAAATAAACGGAAGCAATGCCCAACTGCTGCAATTCTGTTTTAACCAGTGCGGCTTCATTTTTATCACGCACCAATACGGCAATATCCGTGGCTTGTAAAATTTTGCTATCCTGTATTTCTCCTTGCTGCTCCCCTTTAAAAACAGCCTGATTTTCAACCGCACTTTTTATCCAATGTTGAATGGAAACGGCACAGGTGCGAGCAAGTGCCGTTTTATCCGGCTTTTCACTCTCATTCAAATAAAAGCGATAAGCCGGCTCTTGTTCGCCATTCAAGTAAAATCGACGATGATCCGTTCTTGCACTAACCGGGGTAAATTCAATATTGCGATAAATAAACGGCGAGTTAGGAAAATCGAATAATCTGTTTACGCCTTCTACCACCCGTTGTTCAGAGCGGTAATTTTTCATTAAATTAAAACGTTCATCCGCCTGAGCGGCGGCTTTAAGATAAGTAAAAATATCCGCACCACGGAAACGATATATCGCCTGTTTAGGATCACCAATCATAATGAAACCGGTATTTTTAGTCGGGTTTTCACGATAAATCGTTGAGAAAATAGCGTATTGTTGTGCGTCCGTATCCTGAAATTCATCAATCATGGCAAAAGGATATTGAAAACGGATCATTTCCGCTAATTGATTACCTTGTGCTTGTTGTAGGGCTTCACAAAGCAATCGCAATAAATCATCAAAGGATTTTTCTTGATGGTTAAGTTTATATTCAAGCAGTTTCTGCTGAATACCTTGGCGATAATGGTAAAGAATAAGTTTGTACAATAATTCGGGAGAAATAGTTTGTTGAAATTCTTCAACCAGACGATCCAATTTTTCTAAAATGGGGGAACTATTAGGCTGTTTTTCCTTTGCCGCATTGGTATTCAGCGCAGATTGCGTAAAATATTTTATAATATCTTCGCTTAATGAATGATCCGTCGTATTCTTTGCCCAAGCCGCTACCCGTGCATAATAACCGGGTAAGTTGTTCGACTTATATTTATTGCCGTTTAATCGCTTATTTTGAAGTTCTTGTGCAATGAAATCCTTAATTTCCAGCTCATTTTCTTGCCATGTTTGTTTTAATTTATCAAGGATATTGCGTTGCTCCGCCACTTTCTTAAAAAGCCTTTCAAGGGATAAGGTTAGCAGATCGGTCTCTTCCAATTCCGCATCAAAATTTTTTCCAATATCATTTTTAAGCACCGCTAATACGCTATCCGGTGAGGTAAATTCTTGCGCAATAAAATTGGCAATTTCAAAGGGCTGCGGGTAAAAATGTTCACGCCAAAACTCATTGGCAAATTGTTTCAATAAATCCGACTGATCTTTCACTAATTCCAAATTAAAATGAACGCCGGAATGAAAAGCGTATTGCATCAGCATTCGGCGACAGAAACCATGAATAGTGAAAATAGCAGCAAGATCCATGTTTTGTTCCGCTAATTTTAAACGCTGAATAGCAAGAGTAAGGTCATTAATATGTTGAGAAAGTGCGGTCAGAAATTCGTCGTTTTTAAACACACTTTCCGCTTTTGTTTCTGCATAAGCAGACAATTTTTGAATGGCATCCGTAATGCGTTCACGGATTTTTTGCTTCAGCTCTTCCGTCGCCATTTCCGTAAACGTCACCACCAAAATTTCATCCACATTCAATGGACGTGAAAAATTCTGCTCTCCCGCTTGTAGCAAAAGTCTGAGGTATAAAGAACCGATAGTATAGGTTTTTCCTGTACCGGCTGAGGCTTCGATTAAATTGACTTGGTTTAGGGGTAAAGTGACAGGGTCAAGAGGCGTTGATTTTGTCATTGCGTCGAAAATATGGAACTAAATGGCATTATTTTAGGGAGTAATTATCGGTTTGGCTATGTATAAATTGATTTTTTAATCATGATTATTTCGTTACAATAAGCCGCAATAACAAAGAGGATAATTGAAAAATATGCGAAAGGGTCGTTATTGTGCCTTATTGGTATTAATATTTTTTATCGGGACAATTTCGTTGCCATGGTGGATCGCCCCCAAACAAATTGAGCGGGCGATAAATTATTTCCTCACGCCTGATTATTCCGTGCAATTATCTGATAATTGGACGATAAATAGTAAAGGCTTAAAACTCCCCGCTTTGCAAGTGAATGCCGGAAAATGTACGCTGGCTAATCTTCACAATCTTCAACTTAATAATTGGTTTTCACCGAATTTAATCGTTGACAAAGCCACTGTCGATAGCGCTTGCATTCAAAATATGCCAAATCGCAATGATAAAACACCGGTAAAATTGACCGCACTTTTTGCGACAGTGCCAACCTTCGAGATCAATGTTAAACAGTTTCAACTCTCAAATGCCGATGGGCTTGTTCCGCCTCTTTTTCATGATCTTCTCAATGCCGATATTTCCGCAATGGCAAATCGTTACCACGATCAATTTCAACTCAATGTTTCCGCCCAAAATGAGAAAGGATTAATATTACAACATCAATCAATCCTTTCCCCACAGGATAGCCATTTTATTTGGCAAGGTAAAACCGATTATCAACCGGAAGAGAAACAACATTATCAATCTCATTTTAACGTTCAATTAAATGATGAAGTTCTACAAATACAGCCAAAAGGCGAAATAACCTTAACATGGCAAAACCCCAATTTTTCTGTTAATAACGGGGAAGCAAACCTTTCTTGGCAAGGAGAAAATGGCGTGATTAAAGCACAAGATCTCACGCGTAAATCACCATTGTTGGACGTGCCGTTTATTTTTACACAGGACGGGCTGGAAATTTCGTGGGGAACTTTTTATTGGACGTTTGACGGTTATCAACCTATCAAAGGCTTTTTAGGATTGTCTCTACGTACTCCGCCAAAAGGTTGGCTTCCCTTTGCTATTGATACCAATATTATCGTACAAACTTTCGGGGAGTATGGAAAAGGCGAGATTGTGATTTCCGGCGAAAATGGCGAAATTGGCGGTGGCGATAAGCACGATCAGATTCGTTTTAATTTAAAAACACGAGGCGATTTACGTTATAACAATACGGTGGCACAAACAAATTTAACTTATTATCTGGGCGGTTCATTTGGTGATCCATTACTTCGTTTTAACGAAGGTTCTATTTTTAAAATGGATAATCAACAACAAGACACTAATATTCATGTCCGTTTGCCATTAGATCAGATACAAATTGGTAAATACGGCTTAAACGGTCGATTACAAGCAAGCTTAAAAGGTTTCACTCCGCAATTTTCCGCTATCGATTTAAAATTGGACGGGGAAACGGATGAATTTATTGCAGGGATCAAAACCGTCTTTGAATTGCGCGATCCACAGCAAAAATTACTTGATGCCGAACGGGAGGCGGATAACCGCTGGGATTGGACAATTAACGGTAACGCTTATTGGAATACCTTAAAAACTCCGATAAAACTGCAAGGTATCGGTTTTTGGCAAAGTGATCATATTGAATTAAATCAGCTTACCGCCTATTCCGATAAAATTCGGACAAACGGTATAACAATGGCACCACTCTCGCTAGAATTAAAAGATCGTTTGTATTGGGATTATGAAAAATCCCATATTCAAGGTTTATTACAAATCAAAAGCGACCAGATTAACTTTGATTACGGCGGCGGTTTCACTCTGCCTGTTTTTGGCGTCGGTATTGATGGGGAAAGTATCGAACGTTTCAATATTACCGGTGATTTAAAGGCGGGTACGCTAGGCCCGATTGATCTGTCCGCCCGTTATGAAAATCAAAGGCTAAAGGGCAAAATTAGTTGGAAAAAACAATCGGCAAACGTATTCCAATCACTTTTTCCGCAACAATGGGACTGGTTAATTCACAGTGGGCATATTAAAGGAACGAGCAATTTCAATATTGATCATCAAGGAATTTCAATGAAAGGAAATGTGCAGCTTTATAATGCCGGTCTTTCCTTTCCTGATGGTGAAATTGAGGATCTAGACATTCGTTTCCCACTTAATTATCAGAATAATGTTTTACAAAATCCAGCTAATAATCCTATTAAGGTTTCTGTCCGCAATATGCGTAAGGGAGCATTACTACTGAATGATGCCGCATTTAATTTATCCGGTACTTACCCCAATTCTAATGCAAAGCCACTTACATTAAGTGATGTAAAAATCGGTTTATTTGACGGTGAATTGACCATAGACAAACTAAATTTTCCGCAACATAAAATAGCAATGCTAACATTCCATAATATTGACCTCCATCAGGTCATGACAATGGCACAGTATAATCAAATTCATTTGGAAGGACGTGTGAATGCCACCCTGCCTTTTTGGCTCAATCATCCAGCCTGTTTAATTTGTAACGGCACATTACAGCAAGTCGATAAAATGCGAATTAAACTGAATGATGAGGTAGCTAACGGATTGAAAAAAGGCGGCTTGACCGAAAGTATTCTGGTTAATTTATTAAAAGAAATGGAGCTTCAAAACGCCTATGCAAATATTCATCTTACCCCGAACGGGCAAATGAATTTACGTGCCAGTATTAAAGCTTTCAACGTCAATAATCCACACCATGCACCGATTACATTAAACTATCATCACCAAGAAAATATGTTTGAATTATGGAATATGATAGACTACGGCGCGCAATTTGAACAAAATTTACAATATCGTCTTTATCAAGATTTAGAACATGAAAAAACACGTTAAAAATCGACCGCACTTTTTATTTATCTTTGTAACCTTTAGCTTACTAACGGGCTGCACCCCGACTATCCAGCTTGATACACCAAAAGAAGGCATCACAATTAATATGAATGTGGTGGTGGATCATAAGATTAATGTCACAATGGATGAAAAAACCAAAGCTGTAATGGCGGAAAGCGACAAAAAATAATGGCTTACCTCTGTAAGCCATTTCATTTCTTAAAAATTTAGTACCTTATCCACTTCCATCGTCCAATCGGCAAGCTCAGCCAATGTACCTATTTCTATGCCTTCCGCTAAGGGTAAATCCGTCATACCCCGTGCATTGGTACAGGTTTTACAAAGTTTTACGACTGCCCCTTGCGCAGTTAAAATTTCCAACATTTGCTGTAAATGATACCCTTCCGCCGGGTTTTGTTTCGCAAGCCCACCGCTAACCGCATCCGACATCAAAAACAGCTTCAAATTGACCGCACTTTTATGCTGTTCTTGTAACTGCAAAGCAAGGCGTAATGCGCTAAAAAAATGTTCATCACCATAAGGTGAAGAATGAATAATGAAAAGGATATTTTGCATAATCACTCTCGTTGTTTTCTCTCAAATACTAAAAGGACGAACTTCCGCTCGCCCCTAAAATTATCCCACCCAAACAAATTTCGCAACAAATAAAAGTGAAACTACCCAAACCGGTGCATTAATCTCTTTGTTGCGACCAGTGCAGGTTTTCATAATACAATAGCTGATGAAACCAAATGCAATACCTTCCGTAATAGAGTAAGTAAAAGGCATCATGGCTGCGGTAATAAATGCCGGAGCAGCTTCGGTTAAATCATCCCATTGCACACGAATTAGGCTGGATGCCATCAAGATACCGACATAAACCAACGCCCCTGCGGTTGCATAGGCAGGCACAACACCGGCAAGCGGTGAAAAGAAAATGGTGAGTAAAAATAACACGCCGACGGTCACCGCGGTTAATCCCGTGCGCCCCCCGACTGACACACCCGCACCACTTTCAATATAGGTACTAATTGCAGAAGTACCAATATAAGAACCGCCCACCGCACTGATACTATCGACCAATAGGGCTTGTTTCATTTTTGGGAAACGTCCGTTTTCATCGCTAATGCCTGCTTTGTCGGTTACACCCAATAACGTACCGGAAGAATCAAATAGGTTTACCAATAAAAATGAGAAAATAATCCCCAGCAATGCGGTATCCAACGCACCGGCAATATCCACTTTGCCAACTACGGCATCTAATGCAGGCGGTATTGAAATCACGCCGTGAAACATTACCGATTCATCCAACCAAAGCGCAAGCCCCGTGACGACCGCAATAGAAATCAATACACCGGAAAAAATATTACGGGCAGCCAATACAACGATAATAAAGAAACCAAGTACGCCAAGTAACACCTTAGGATCATGCAAATCACCAAGCGCCACGAAGGTAGCCGGATTAGCCACCACAAGCCCCATATTTTTAAAACCAATTAATGCAATGAAAAAACCGATCCCAGCCCCAATTCCTACACGAATACTTAACGGAATGGACGCCATTAACCAATAACGAATTTGTAAAAGCGTTAGGACGAATAAACCGACAGAACCCCAAAAAATGGTTCCCATTCCGATTTCCCAAGAATAGCCCAACTTCCCAACAACTACATAAGCGAAAAAGGCATTCAACCCCATTGCCGGCGCAAGAGCGATCGGCAAATTACTAAATAACCCCATTGCCATCGTGCCAATACCCGCAATTAAACAAGTGGTAACAAAGACAACTTGTTTGTCCATTCCTGCATCACCTAATATCGATGGATTAACAAATACAATATAAACCATAGTAAAAAAGGTGGTGATACCCGCAATAATTTCAGTTTTTGTGGTTGAACCTTTTTCACGTAACTTAAAGAGTCGTTCTAACATAATTGTTCCTTAAAATTAATAACCTTGATGATAAATAGCTTCGAGTAATTTGACAGCAAGATAAGCGAGATTAAAACGTTGATCATCTGCTACCGTCCAAAATTCAATGCCGTTTTCAACCGCACTTAACAGATTAATATGTAGTTTTACCTGTTTTTCCCCACTTTCTCTTTCCCCATTTATTACTGGTGTAATACTTGTACCATGGTATTGTAAAAGTTCATTATCTTGCGGTTGGAAATCCGTCTCATAATCCCAAAGTACGGTCACTTTCTGCGCCATACCATAAAATACCGGTACTTGCACAGCATGAAATAGCACAGAATTACATTGAGGAAAAATCTTTTGAAATTGTTCTGACAGGGTTGTTGTTTTTTGTGAATAGACATCAAATGCTAACCGCTTTTCATCGTCATCTAACGGGATACCATTCAACAAACGTGCTGTTTGTCCTGCTAATTTACTGACGGTTTCACCATTTTGATAAGAAGCAGGAAGCAAGGAAGTAGCAAAAATTTGAGTAATATTAGTTGTTTGCAATACTGGCGAAATCGCCAAAGCAAGTTGGCTAACTTGAGGATCCGGCAAACTCACAATATTACGTTGTCTTAATTCAACTAAATCACCCTCATTAATTGTCGGTACTACAACAGGTACATCGGAAAGTGCAGCGCATACGCCTTTCATATCAATGATTACGCAACCGCTTTCAGCAGCAATCGCAATAGAGGCTAACTGTTCGACATCACCGGAAAAAAAGAGGTAATTAATCTCAGACCAATCCATTTCTTGCGCAGAACGCTGTACAACGCTTTTATTGTTAAAACGTACACCTTGTTCTTCATCAAAAGGGGAAATTTCTATAATTGATATGCTACCTATCGTTAGTTTACTTTCTTCAAGAGCTTCAGCAATTTTCTCACATAATTCAAATTCTGCCGCAATGGCAATATTTAGGCTTGCATCCATTTTTTTCTCCGCTATAAAATAAGCGCCCCATTCTACAAAAAAAGGGCTAAAAATAAAATGACACCGGCAATCGATTTACTTAAAAAACAAAAAATTCCTTTTATTCTTCATACTTATGAGCACGATCCCAATAATACCCATTTCGGCGAAGAAGCAGCGGAAAAATTAGGTATAGATCCCCATCGTTCTTTCAAAACCTTACTTGTAGCGGAGAACGGTGATCAAAAAAAGCTTGCCTGTTTTGTTTTACCCACATCCGATATGCTGAATTTAAAAAAAGCCGCTAAAGCGATTGACGTCAAAAAACTAGAAATGGCAGACAAAGATATTGCTCAAAAAAGCAGTGGATATTTGTTAGGGGGAATTAGCCCCCTCGCACAAAAGAAACGTTTAAAAACAGTTATAAATTCAACCGCACTTGAATTTGAAACCATTTATGTTTCCGGAGGAAAACGAGGATTAAGTGTAGAGCTTGCGCCTAGAGATTTAGCCAATTTATTAAATGCTAAGTTTGTGAATATAATTGATGAAGAATAAGAATTGGGAATAATGAAAAAGGACAAGCCATCAGCTTGTCCTCAAAATCAATTAAGCATATCCTACAGCTTTAAATCGCTACAACCGATATTTTTTATCGCTTTCCTGCCATTAAAAAGTAGAGGTATCTTGAAACAGCCCGACTTTCAGATCCGTAGCGATATAAATAATGCGTCCATCGACTTCGACTTCCCCATCAGCCATTCCCATGACTAATTTACGGTTAATCACCCGTTTTATATTAATACGGTAAATCACTTTTTTTGCTGTGGGTAAAATCTGACCGGTAAATTTAACTTCTCCGACACCTAGCGCACGCCCTTTCCCTTTGCCACCGATCCAACCTAGAAAAAAGCCGACTAATTGCCACATAGCATCTAAACCTAAACATCCTGGCATCACCGGATCGCCAATAAAATGGCAGCCAAAAAAAGGTAAATCCGGATGGATATCCAATTCTGCCTCGATATAGCCTTTTCCAAAAGCTCCGCCCTCTTCCGTCATTTTCACAATACGATCCATCATTAACATCGTTGGGGCGGGAAGTTGCGGCCCTTCAACACCAAATAATTCACCACGACCTGATGCAAGTAAATCTTCGTAGCTATAACTTTCTTTTTTATTTAGTGTACAACTGTTTTGCATTTTTCTTCCTTTAATTTATTTTATTTCAAAAAACCTTTGATATTAAGCATTCTAAAGGGAATAAGAAAGACTGTAAATAGAAAACACTTGTTAGCTGAACTTGTCCGATCAGTTTTATGGTGAATGAATCATAGGCATGATATGAAAAATAAGAGCGAACATTTGTTCGCTCTCAAACTATAATCATCGAAAAAAATTAAATAAACTTTTTTTAGGTGGTTCCGTACGAAAATCAATTCGCTGCCGGATGAGGCGAGAAATCGGGGTTTTACGATCTTCGTAAATTTTATTTTCTTCATCCAATAGATCACGTTGGAAGATCAATTCACAGGTTTGATAAATATCTTCGACCGGAAAAATAAAAAACTCGCCATTTTTGACCGCACTTACTACTTCATCGGAAAGACTCAGTTGCTGAATAGTTGTAGCCGGAATAATTACCCCTTGTTTTCCGCTAAGTCCTCGGCGTTGGCAAATCGTGAAAAATCCCTCAATTTTATCATTCACTCCGCCTACTGCATGAACAAGCCCAAACTGATCAATCGAACCGGTTACCGCAATATGTTGTGGCAAAGGCAATTCAGCCAAGGCACTGACAAGCACGCAAAAAATTGCCAACGATGCGCTGTCGCCATCAATTTCACCATAGGATTGCTCAAAAACAAGAGAAGCGGAAAATGGTAGCTGAGAAGGCAATTCTAAAATATTCGACAGACAGGCCTGCGCAATCATCATTCCTTTACCGTGTAAATTTCCAGCAAGTTCATTTTTACGTTCGACATCGACCACTTCCCCTTCGCCAAATTGCACAACACAACTAATCCGTGACGGCTCGCCAAATACTACTGGTGTACCGGGATACTCAATCACTGATAAACCATTAATCTGCCCGATAATTTCCCCCTCTGTTTCGACATAAACCTGTTCATTGAGAATATCGGCATAGGTTTGCTCTTTTAAAAAGCTGTGTTGTACCCTTTGCTGTTGAAAAAATGCTTCAAAATCAGCCGCACTTAGTGAGTTTTTTTGTGCAAGTACTGCTGTATTAAGTAACACATTTTTCAAGATGGTAGGAGAAGCATTAATTAAAAATCGATTCTCACTTTCCCTTACAAGGAATTGATACAATTTATTCAATGCTGAAAAATCCAAAGCTAACTGATTTTCTTCCGCTATACAATGAATATGGCCAACCCAATTTTTTTGTTCACCAACATCGGTTACCGAAAGATAACTTTCAATTTCGGCATAATCCGCAAAATTGTATAAATTTTCTTCCAGCTCCCCTAATGTGGCGAGTTCCGTGCGATTGCCTAACACAATTACTTTAGTCTCAAGCGGATAACTTGGAATTTCACAAGGTAGTGTTTTAAAAGGATGCGCAGAATACCAATCGAAACGTTTGGTTTGTAAAATATGTTTTAAACGTTGCCATAAATCAAATTGTGCCAATAATGTTGATGCACTCAAAATCAGTACGCCTCCATTTGCACGGTGAATTAACCCCGGATGAAGTTGAATATCTTGCGAACCGGGATGCAGTCTGACACTACCAAAAAGCTGGAACTGATCACAATACAATGCACTTAGCACTTCACCTGAAGCAGCAAAATTATCTTCCAACGATTGAGCTGGCTCAACTTCAATACGAGGAAATGAGAAGGAATCCCCTTGTTCGACTATGTAATTTACCCCCAAAATCGACAGCTCTCTAGGTAACATTTGTTGTATTAATGGTATAAGCAAAGAAGCATAATCTACCTGATCATCTGCTTTTAATACCATAAGGGAGCAATTTGGATTACGCAAAAACAAAGAAAGCGCGTTTTTGGTATTTGGCTGTAAAGCCCAAAAATCAAGGGGTTGTGTGGGGTGTTCAGTATAGGCTAACAGGGGTTGTAGAGATTCCCAATTAAGGGATTGTTCTTGAAAGAAAGATGAACTCACTGGTAATTTCTCGTTAGTAAAATTAGTCGCATTATCGCACATTTGCGTATATTGTAAAAATCAGCTGGAAAAATTAAATTAAAACACGTATATTAAACGAGTTACCACGTCACTAAATATTACATATTATGAAATATCAAAAATTAGAAAATCAAGAAGCCAACTGGAAATGGATTTACTTGATCAGAAAATATCGTGAAGGTGAAAATATCACGCGCTACGAAGAAAAAAGTTTACAAGAATCTGTTGTGGCAGAATTATTGGAAAGTCAGAATTATCCGGAAAAGATTGAAAATTGGATCAAACAACATCTTTCTACGGCCCTACCGATTAAATTGGATCAGGCTATTCGGGCAAGACGAAAACGTTTTTTCAATGCGGAAAAACAATCTACAAAAAAGAAATCTATTGATTTGGAATATGCGGTTTGGTTACGTCTTTCAAAATATTCACGCAAAATGAATATGACCCTTTCAGAAACGATCACTTATATGATTGATGAACATGAAAGTAAAGCGCTATATGAAAGCCAAATGTCAGCAATGAAAAGTAGCCTTAAAAATTTATTAAATCAATAAAAAAGACAGGGCGGTAAACCTTGTCTTTTGAGTTAAACTAAATAGAGAAATTTAAGAGCGCAGTTTAATTCGCGCTCCTGTTTTTATTCCACAATTGGAATAATCTTTGTGGCATGAGATCCTTTATCGCCGTGAATTACTTCAAATTGCACTTTTTGCCCTGCTTTTAATGAACGATAACCGTCCATTTCAATCACAGAATAATGTGCAAAAATATCAGCTTCCACGCCTTCTGCGGAAATAAAACCAAATCCTTTTGCGTTATTAAACCACTTAACAATACCAATTTCCATTATTGACCTCTTAGGCTTCGCCTATACAATCATAAAACAAATAAGACGTGTGCCTTATCACCTGAATTGGCCGTTATCTTTAAATATTTTGATTTTTTATGCAACAAGCAATATTAAAAAATGTTATGGAGATCACAAAATATTTTTATTTTTCAGTATGTTTCGCTGATTTTTCATGTAATTCACGCAATTCTCTCGCCACAATTTGAATTGCTTCACCACTATTTATTCCTTTTGCCATTAATTCTTGAATTTTTTCAACCGCGCTTTGTTGTTGTTCGTGTGTTAATTGAATATCTAACATAAATCTACCAACCAAATTTTATCATTAAATTTTGCCATTGCTCATCCAATGGTGCATGAATTGTGATTTTAACCTGCGAAATAGGATGAATAAAACATAATGTTTCCAAATGTAACAACAAACGTTTACACCCCGTATTTTCCGTCAACGCCCGATTTTGATG
The DNA here is from genome assembly GCA_001999425.1 of Rodentibacter genomosp. 2. Classification (GTDB taxonomy): domain Bacteria; phylum Pseudomonadota; class Gammaproteobacteria; order Enterobacterales; family Pasteurellaceae; genus Rodentibacter. The sequence goes on from MLHP01000013.1 coordinate 205,152, forward strand.
TAAATCGCCATATTGAGTATCGCCTAAGATAGGATGCAAAATATGCTTACAATGTCGGCGCAACTGATGTTTTCTTCCCGTATGCGGAATTAAGCGTACCAGAGAATAGCGTGAAGTCTTATAACGCCCAGCCGAATAAGGCATTTCTATAGTTTTTAGGCTTTCATAATCCGTTACCGCCTCTTGTGCGACTTTGTCTTCTTTTGCAAATTTATCGGCAATTTTATCAAGTTGAATTTTCAACGGATAATCAATTCTATTCGTCCCTTCTAAATAACCACGCAACACCGCTAAATAGGATTTTTTCACCTTTTTTTGCTCAAATTGCTGACACATCAAATTTGCAATTTCACTATTTAAGGCAAACAGCAACACACCTGATGTCGGACGATCCAAACGATGAATAGGAAATACGTGACATCCGATTTGATCGCGTAATGTTTGCATAACAAATTGCGTTTCATGGGGATCTAACCAGCTACGGTGTACCAACATCCCTGACGGTTTATTTACCGCAACCAGCCATTCATCTTGATATAAAATCTCTAGGATCATTGATTCTGCAATAATTTTTCCAATTCCAATAAAGGGGCTAGCAATAACGCAAGCCCATCGAATTCTTTTAATGCTTCCTCAATGTAAGGTGAAATGGCAATTTGACTCGGTAGTGGAGCTCCACTTTCCAACAAAGCATACATACGTGGAATAAACACCCATTGTAGCCATTCTTCCGGCGCCATCGTATCAAGCGAAAAAGGTTCTTCGCTTAAAAACGCTTCCTGTGTTGGTAGCACGGATTGCCACAAATCCAAGTTTTGCATGGTTTGTTGAAGCAGCTCAAGATGAAGTTTGGTTTGATTACGCATAATCGTCCTTATAATGAATAGTGGAATCTATCGCTTAAAAAGCGGTGTATTCTACGTAAAATCACGTTGTTAGGCAAAAAAGTGCGGTCATTTTTAGTCGCGAATCACTGAAAAATCTTCATCTGGGATTTCTTTATGTGCATTCACTATCACTCGCTCAACGTTTGCCGTTATAGGCCCTAGCCTTAACCATTGTTCAAAAGTCTCCAACTGCTCTTCACTACCCTGTGCAATAGCTTCCACCGAACCATCATCACGATTTCGTACAAAACCTTTAATCCCTAATTTTTTTGCTTCTTTCCAAGTAAAATAACGAAATCCAACACCTTGCACACGTCCATAAACAAAAAATTGTTTTGTCATATTATCAATTCTCCCAATCTAACCCTTACTAAGTATTTTTCTTGATTTTGGTCATCATTTTATCAAGAAATGAAATTCTAAGCTTTCCAATTTTCAAAAATATCCTACTATTTTTATCGGATTTATTTAGTTTAAATGGAGTGCTTATTATGTCTTTTGCCCAACAAACACTTAGTGAATTAGCCATTTCAATTCCAGGTGCAACAAAAATTTTCCGCGAATATGATCTTGATTTCTGTTGTGGCGGTTCTGCCACTTTAGACGTTGCCGTACAACAAAAAAATCTTAATCTCGCTGAAGTTGAAATGCGTTTAGCAGATTTACAACAGCAAGAAAATACGGAAAAAGATTGGTCAAATTCCTCTTACAATGAATTAATCGAACATATTATTGAACGCTTCCATAATCGCCATCGCGAGCAACTGCCCGAATTAATCACATTGGCGAAAAAAATAGAAAGTGTACATAGTGATCGCGAAGATTGCCCGCGTGGTACTACTGCACAATTAGAAAAAATCCATGCCGAATTAAGTCAGCATATGATGAAAGAAGAAAACATTCTTTTCCCAATGATTAAAATGGGCAATTATGCAATGGCGGCAATGCCAATTCGAGTAATGGAAATGGAACATGATGAGGCGGGACAAGATGTAGAAGTGTTGAAATCCATCACAAATCACCTTACACCGCCGGAAGATGCCTGTTTTAGTTGGCGTGCGCTTTATAATGGCATTAATGCCTTTATTGACGATTTAATGCACCACATTCATTTAGAGAATAATATTTTGTTCCCACGAGTATTAAATGAAAAATAAAATACGATAAATAAAAAAGTGCGGTAAAAGCTATCAGTATTATGTCGCTGTTGTACAAAACAGTAAAATCCCTATTGAAATTTTTAACTCAATAGGGATTTCCTTATGACAGAAAGTCATTTGATTCCACAACCTGTTAAATGTCCTGTTTCCTCAAAAATCTATAAGACATAAATATCATTCTGATGATGAATGTTTTACATCCCGTTTCGCCGTAGCGGCAAAGATAATTTTATCAGGGCGATAACTAATACTCCCGTATTGAAACGGGCGCCCATCCTCCAAATAAGTTGTACTGGTTACACTAACAACCATCTCGTATTCTCCAAGATCCAACGTACTTTTTTCTTCTTCATTAGCATAACGAAAGACAATTTTTCGTTGCGAGTGACTAATTTTCAACCCTAATTCGCTTTCTAAGTAGTGATAGATAGATTGTTCCGCAATGTCACGGTTAATAAAGGGTACAATACGGCGATCAAAATAAGAAAGTTCATACTCCACATTTTCCCCATCAATTTCACGTATTCGACCTATACGGTAAAAATCAATTTGATCATTTACGCTAAAGATATTCATTAGCTCCTCTTCCCCTTGCACAATATATAAACTCGTTAAGGTTGTTTTCACCTGATGGGTTGAAGAGTAATCCAATTCTCTCTGCGTTTTAATTTCAGAAAGCATCTGAGGTTTTAATCGATCCTGCTCCAAAACGATAGAATTTCTTCCCTGTTGCTTTTGAATATAACCATCCATTTCGAGTAATGAAAGGGCTTTACGGATAGTATCTTTAGAAAAACCATAATGCTGCATTAACTCATTTTCACTGGGCAACTCCTGATTTTTCGTTAACTCCCCCTTGTTGATTTTAGTTTTTATATCATTATAGACTTTTTTATATTTGCTCATTCTTCATTCCATGTTACCTACTTAGCAAGTAGGATAGCATAAATCACCCAAAGCTATACGTATAAATTGTGATTCAAATCACACTTTTCCGTTAATGATTTAACTTTTACGTAAAAGATATTGCGTAACACGAAATTTTAGCTAAAATTAGCAACATTCTCGTTTCCATAAGGAAAAACTATGCTTACTCGTTCAAGTGGCATCTTAATGCACATCACCTCATTACCCAATTCATTTGGTATCGGTAGTTTCGGACAATCCGCCTATGATTTTGTCGATTTTTTGGTTGAAACCAAGCAGACTTACTGGCAAATCCTGCCATTAACCACAACAAGCTACGGCGATTCCCCCTATCAATCTTTTTCAGCCATTGCTGGCAATCCTCATTTAATTGACCTTGATTTATTGATGCAAATAGGGCTTTTAACAGAAAAAGACTACCACTACGTTAATTTTGGCGATGATCCGACGCAAATTGATTATGAGCGTATATCTTGTGCAAGACGCCCTATTTTAGAAACCGCGGTAAAAAACTTCGTTGCAAATGATAAGTTACAGCCTGAATTTAAAAACTTTGAAAAAAACAACCGCACTTGGTTATCGGATTACGCGGAATTTATGGCAATTAAAGAATATTTTGGCAATCGTGCGTTGCAAGAATGGGATGACAAACAAGTTATTGCTCGAAAACCTGAGGCGTTAAAAAAATACCGCGCAATGCTTGCTCCACAGATTCAATATTTTAAAGTGACACAATATTTTTTCTTCCAACAGTGGCAAGCATTGAAAGATTACGCCAACCAAAAAGGTATTAAAATTATCGGTGATATGCCGATTTATGTCTCAGCGGATAGTGTGGAAGTATGGACAAAACCGGAACTTTTTCAATTAGATGCTGAACGTCATCCACTTTTTGTGGCGGGGGTTCCTGCAGATCAGTTCAGTGCAACAGGACAACTCTGGGGTAATCCGCTTTATGATTGGGACGAACATAAAAAACAAGGCTATGCTTGGTGGATTTATCGCATTGAAGAAAGTTTTAAAATCTATGATGTGTTGCGTATCGACCATTTCAAAGGCTTTTCAGATTATTGGCAAGTTGACGGCAAAGCAGAAATTGCGAAGTACGGTAGCTGGCAACCGGGTCCAGGTTATGAACTATTTGAAGCCGTAAAACAACAATTGGGCGACTTACCGATTATCGCTGAAGATCTTGGTAATATTGATGATAAAGCGAAAAAATTATTAGCCGATTGCGGTTATCCCGGTATGAAAATTTTACAATTCGGTTTTGAAGATATTACGGGAGAAAGTTTTGACAACCCGCATTACTGCATACCTCATTGCATTGCCTATACAGGTACGCACGATAACGACGTGCTAAACGGCTGGTATGACAGTTTAACCTCGGATCAACAACAATACGTAAATGATTATACCCATCGCAGTGCAGATGAATCTATTTGTCAGGCGGTTGTCCGTCAATTATTTGCAACAGTAAGTAATACGGCGATTGCCACTATGCAAGATATTTTAGATTTACCAACCTGCTCAAGAATGAATATTCCCTCTACCATTGGCGGAAACTGGCAATGGCGGATGCAAGAAACCGATTTAACTCAAGATAAAAAAGATTTCTTAACGAAAATAACCACGTTATATCAAAGAGCGAATAAGGAAAAAAACAATGATTAAATTTAGTGATTTTGTACAAACCAATGAAAAGAAGCCGCTTGAAAAATTAAACAATCAGGCTATTTATGTACAATTATTAAACTATGTAAAAACGCTTTCAGCGGATAAACCAAAAAATATAGGAAAACGGAAAGTTTATTATATTTCTGCTGAATTTTTGATTGGCAAATTATTATCTAACAACCTCATCAACCTTGGGGTATATCAAGACGTTAAAGATGAATTGGCTCGTGCCGGAAAATCATTAAGCCATATTGAAGATATTGAACCCGAACCCTCTTTAGGAAATGGCGGCTTAGGTCGTTTAGCTTCTTGTTTTATTGACTCCATGGCAACGCTTGGTTTAAATGCAGAAGGCGTAGGCTTAAATTATCATTGCGGATTATTCAAGCAAGTTTTTAAACAAAATGAACAAAAAACCGAACCAAATTATTGGATCGAAAAAAATTCTTGGCTGCGCCCAACAAACGTTACCTATGAAGTACCGTTTAAATCCTTTACTTTGACCTCAAAATTAGATCGTATTGATATTCTGGGTTATAAAAAATCAACTAAAAATTATCTCAATTTATTTGATATAAAATCAGTGAATTATCACTTAATCAAAGATGGAATTGAGTTTGATAAAACGAATATTAAAGAAAATTTAACCTTATTTCTTTATCCTGATGATTCTGATAAAAATGGAGAATTGTTACGCATTTATCAACAATATTTTATGGTATCCAATGCGGCACAATTACTAATTGATGAAGCAATTGAACGTGGAAGCAACATGCAAGATCTTGCGGACTATGCTTACGTGCAAATTAATGATACCCACCCTTCAATGGTGATTCCGGAACTAATTCGCCTACTCACCGAAAAACATCATCTTGAATTTTCAGAAGCTGTAAAAATCGTACGTAGTATGGTGGGTTATACCAACCATACCATCCTTGCTGAAGCCTTAGAAAAATGGCCCCTTGATTATTTAGAAGAAGTCGTTCCGCATTTAGTCGTCATTATCAAAAAATTAGACAAATTGGTACGTGCCGAATATAAGGATCCGGCGGTACAAATTATTGATGAACAGCATCGTGTACATATGGCTAATATAGATATCCATTTTTCAAACTCGGTCAATGGTGTTGCAGCGTTGCATACAGACATTTTAAAAAATGCAGAACTCAAAGCCTTTTATACTATCTATCCTGAAAAATTTAATAATAAAACAAACGGCATCACTTTCCGTCGTTGGTTAGAATTTTCCAACCAAGAGCTGGCGGCTTATCTAAAACAACTGATAGGAGATAGTTATCTACAAGATGCAACACAGTTAGAAAAATTACTTGCCTTTGCCGATGACAAACAAGTTCATCAAAAACTCGCTGAAATTAAATTTAAGAATAAGTTAGCGTTAAAAACCTATCTTAAAGAAAATAAAGGCATTGAATTAGATGAAAATTCAATTATTGATACGCAAATTAAACGTTTCCATGAATACAAACGCCAACAGATGAATGCACTTTATGTGATTCATAAATATCTTGAGATCAAAGCAGGGAAATTACCCCAACGTAAAATTACCGTTATCTTTGGCGGTAAAGCAGCCCCTGCTTATGTCATTGCACAAGATATTATTCACTTAATTCTTTGTTTATCCGAACTTATCAATAATGATCCGGAAGTAAACAAATATTTAAATGTTTATTTAGTAGAAAACTATAATGTGAGTGTGGCTGAAAAATTAATTCCGGCGACGGACATTTCAGAGCAAATCTCTTTAGCCTCAAAAGAAGCCTCCGGCACCGGTAATATGAAATTTATGCTTAACGGCGCATTAACACTGGGTACTATGGACGGCGCGAATGTTGAGATCGCAGAGCTTGCAGGAGCAGAGAACATTTATACCTTTGGTAAAGATTCACAAAGTATCATTAAACTTTATGAAACCGCCGGCTATGTTTCAAAAGATTACTATACCAATGACAAGTATATTAAACGTGCGGTAGATTTTATTATTAATCCGGTATTGGTGAAACTCGGTAATTCAGTGCGTTTAACACGCCTCTATAACGAATTATTGAATAAAGACTGGTTTATGACCTTGATTGACTTTAACGCTTACGTAAAAGCTAAAGAGCAAATTTTGGCGGATTATGAAGATCAAGATAGTTGGAATAAAAAAGTCGTTCAAAATATCGCAAAAGCGGGCTTCTTCTCGTCAGATCGAACTATTGCACAATACAACGCCGATATCTGGCACTGTGAGGATTAAAGGGAGGGGCAATGAAACTACTTACCCTAAACGTACACGCTTGGTTAGAAGATAACCAAGCGGAGAAAATAACCATTCTTGCTCAAACTATCGTAGAAAAAGGCTATGACATCATTGCGTTACAAGAAGTCAATCAACTAATGGCAGAGCCACCGATTAGCCAAGCCTTAAAACGGGATAATTACGGCGTAATACTATTACGCCAACTTAACCAACAAGCAGAGCAAAAATATTCGCTGTTTTGGAGTAATTCACACATCGGCTATGATAAATATGATGAAGGTGTCGCCTTCTTAACGCGACTACCTGTTTATGAAGTTGATCCTTTTTACTGCAGCCGCCATCAACGTCTTGATTCCATTCTCTCACGCAAAATTCTGGGTTTAACCGTGGAGTATCAAGAACAGCTTATAGACTGCTACTCCTGCCATATTAATTTGCCTGATTCGGAAGGCGAAGATCAACTTGACAATATTCGTACCATCATTACGCGCAGTCAGAGTAATAATCTAAAAATCCTAATGGGTGACTTCAATACAGACGCCATCACCAACCCTCAAGCTTATCAACAAATCAAAGCATTAGGTTTACTTGATAGCTATGAAATAGCGGAACAAAAAGATTCGGGGATCACCGTGGCAAAAGCCATTGATGGTTGGCATAGCCATAGCGAAGAAAAACGTTTGGATTATATTTTTTTAAATCAAGCAAAAAGGGTTTTATCTAGTCAGGTTATTTTTAATGCTAAAAATAAACCTGTGATTTCCGATCATTTTGGCTTGGAAGTGGATATCATACTTTAGGAGAAAACAAATGAAAAAATTGCTAAGTTTTGAATTTTGGCAAAAATTCGGTAAATGCCTTATGGTGGTAATTGCCGTTATGCCGGCTGCCGGATTAATGGTGAGTATTGGTAACTCATTACCTTTGTTGAGTGATGCCGAATGGGTCGCCCGCATTGGTAACATCATTGCCCAAATTGGTTGGGGGATCATCGGTAATCTCCATCTCTTATTTGCCTTAGCCATTGGCGGCAGTTGGGCAAATGAGCGTGCCGGCGGAGCATTTGCAGCAGGATTAGCCTTTATCTTAATCAACCTTGTTACCGGACATATTTTGGGTGTAAAAATTGAAATGCTGTCAGATCCCAACGCTCATGTAAGCACACTACTTGCTGGTGAAATTCCCGTCGCAAACTACTTCGTCAATATACTCGGACAACCGGCATTGAATATGGGGGTATTTGTGGGAATCATAGCCGGTTTTGTAGGGGCAACAACATTCAATCGCTACTACAACTTCCGCAAACTACCTGAGGTTCTCACCTTCTTTAACGGCAAACGCTTCGTCCCTTTTGTTGTGATTTATCGCTCCGTATTAGTCGCATTACTCCTTGCGTTATTTTGGCCTTTAGTACAATCGGGAATCAACCATTTCGGTCAATGGATAGCCAGCTCACAAAATAGCACTCCAATCCTTGCGCCATTTATTTACGGTACATTAGAACGTCTTTTATTGCCTTTCGGTTTGCACCATATGCTCACTATCCCAATGAACTATACATCATTAGGCGGAACCTATGAGTTCTTAACAGGAGCGCAAAAAGGTGTGCAAGTCTTTGGACAAGACCCATTGTGGCTGGCGTGGATCTCCGACTTAATTAATTTAAAAGATACGGGTAATTTGGCGCAATACAACGATCTACTCTCAAGTGTCACTCCAGCTCGTTTTAAAGTCGGGCAAATGATTGGCTCAAGCGGTATCTTGATGGGAATTACCTTAGCAATGTATGTCAATGTTGATGCAGATAAGAAAAAAATCTACAAAGGGATTTTCCTCTCTTCTGCCCTTGCGGTTTTCCTTACCGGGGTAACAGAACCGATCGAATATATGTTTATGTTCGCCGCCATGCCACTTTATATTGTATATGCTTTGGTTCAAGGTGCAGCATTTGCAATGGCGGATATTGTTAATTTACGGATGCATTCATTCGGTAATATTGAGTTTTTAACCCGTACACCAATGGCAATTAAAGCCGGCATTGGCATGGATGTGATCAACTTTATTTGGGTTTCTATTCTCTTTGCATTAGCCATGTTCCTTATTGCGAATTTTATGATTAAAAAATTCAACCTAGCAACCGCAGGACGCAATGGTAACTATGATGCGAAAAGTGCCGACGAAAACACTTCCGGCGAACCTAAAGTCGCCAACGCAAGCGCACAAGTCGTGCAAATTGTCAACTTACTTGGCGGACGCAATAATATCGCCGATGTTGATGCCTGTATGACACGTTTACGTGTTACGGTGCATAATGCCGATTTGGTTGGTGATGAAGCGGGTTGGAAACAAGCCGGAGCAATGGGGATTATTATCAAAGGAACCGGCATTCAAACTATCTACGGGCCGAAAGCTGATGTACTGAAATCCGATATTCAAGATCTACTTGCCTCCGGTGCTGAAATTCCGAAAGTTTAAGCTATATTCAAGCAACCAAAAAGTGCGGTTAAAATTAACCGCACTTTTTTATTTCCATTTCATAGAAATTAGCATAGTATAGGCAACGAAACTTATTTTCACCATAATAAAAGGAGTAATCATGAAATTACACACGTTTGCCTTTAGTATCGCAACACTATTAGCCAGTACGGCAAGTTTTGCCGGTGTGGTTTCCAGTTCATCAAATATAGATTTTCTAGCTATTGACGGTCAAAAGGCAAGTAAATCCCTTCTAAGCAAAAATAATTCATTCAGAATAAATGATACCAACACTCACCAAGTGGTCGTGCGTGTGGGCGAAATTGTTGGTAGCGGTTCAAGCCAGTCTCTGTTTGAATCCAACCCAATTGTTGTCACCTTTCAAGGTTCAACCGAAGATATTGTAATTTCCACTCCTAGCATTCGCACTAAAGCAGAGGCAGAAAAATTCAACGGAACTCCGGTCATCAGCGTGAAAACAACCTCAGGTCAGGATATTCCGGCAAAAATAGATACGTTAAAGCAAGAAGGTCTGTTTCCATCAGCGAATGTTGTTCGCGATCTGGCAAACTATAATGCCTCGGGCGCAACCGCGGCAGTTCCGGCACTGGCTACGGCAAGTATGCAACCAATGATGGGGGCGATGCCTGCTACAAACGGTAAAGCAACCAAGGGTAAAGTCGTTGTTCAAGGTGAAAATGTCGCGGAACAACAATTGCAATATTGGTTCCAACAAGCGGATAAAGAAACCCAAACCCGTTTCTTAAATTGGGCAAAATCCCATAAATAATGACCGCACTTTATAACGGAGAGTGAGCTATCAAGCTCACTTTTCTATTTTCATAAGGATTCAAAATGAATAACTGGTTAAACGCAAAAGTCATCGCTTCCATTCCAATATTTATTAGCGTGAATCTCGCCGCTTTCGGTGTTTGGTTCTTTGATATTTCCAGTCAATCCATGCCATTAATTTTAGGAATTATTTCAGGTGGATTAGTGGACTTGGATAACCGTTTAACCGGTCGTTTAAAAAATATTTTTTACACATTAGTTGCCTTTGCCATTTCTTCTTTTGTAGTGCAGCTAAATATCGGCAAACCGATTCAATACATTGCATTAATTACTTCGCTTACCTTCATTTTTACTATGATAGGGGCTGTTGGACAACGTTACAGCACCATTGCTTTCGGTGCACTTGTTGTCGCGCTCTATACAACGCTCACTCATGATCCCAATGACACAGAAAGTTGGTTTATTAAAACAACACTGATTTTGCTCGGTACGCTACTTTACAGTGTGATAACTCTAATCGTTCATCTTTTTTTCCCAAATCGCCCCGTACAAGAAAGTGTTGCTAAAGCCTTTTGCGCCTTAGGGGAATATTTAGATGCCAAATCAATGTTTTTCGATCCCGATGAAATTGATGAAATCGAGAAAAAACACCTCAAATTCGCCCTCAAAAATGCCAACGTCATAAATGCGTTTAACCTTGCCCGAACCGCACTTTTCTATCGTATTCGAGGACAACACCGACATATCCGCACACAAAAAATGGTTCGCTATTATTTTGCCGCACAAGAAATCCACGAGCGTGCCAATTCTACCCATTTTGATTATCAACAAATTGCCGAAAAACTCAAAAATACGGATCTGATTTTTCGCATTCAACGATTATTGGAATTACAAGCCCAATCCTGTCAAGAAATTAAGCAAAGTTTACGTCATAACCGCGCTTACCATTATAACCAGCGAGTAGAAAAAGCCCTCCTTGGAACCTTGCAATCTTTTGAGCTGTATCGTCAAAAACACCCCAATGACAAAGATCTGATTATCGACATTCAAGGGTTATTGGATAATTTGCAAAATATTAATTGGCAAATGAATCAACTAGAGCAGGAGTCCAACATCAATGAGCCGCTTGCACAAATTCATACCGTGCAAGTAACAGGGCTAAAGAATATTCTTTCCACCATTGCCGGACACTTTACCTTTGAATCGCAATTATTCCGTCATGCCGTGCGCTTATCTATTGTCGTTTTCCTTTGCTGTATTATCATAGACTTTTTCCAATTCAATTTAGGCTATTGGATCTTACTCACGGCAATTTTTGTTTGCCAGCCCAATTACTCTGCGACTAAAACACGATTACGCCAACGTATTATCGGCACAATCTTAGGTGTGATTGTCGGGATATTATTACCTTATTTAAACCCAACTCTCGAATTAAAACTCGGTCTAATTGTGCTAACCAGTACATTATTTTTCTTCTTTCGCAGTAATAATTACAGTTTTTCAACTTTTTTCATTACCCTACAAGTATTATTAGGCTTTGATATCATGGGCTTTAGCACGGAAACCGCACTGATTCCCCGTGTACTCGATACCCTACTTGGTTCGGCTATCGCTTGGTTTGGCGTCTCTTATTTATGGCCGGATTGGAAATACTTACAACTTGATAAAGTCAGCCGACTTGCGATTAAAAGTGATGCACAATATTTGTTACATATCACCAGTCAGCTACAATTTAGTAAAAGCGATGATCTCAAATATCGCATTGCCCGCCGTAATGCACACGAATACAACGCCGCACTAAGTACAACCATTTCCAATATGAATAGTGAGCCGATGAAATATCAGGCACATTTGCAAGAAGGCTTTGATTTACTCAAAATCAATTATTCTTTATTGAGCTATATCTCCGCACTTGGTTCATACCGCTATAAAATGCGCGAATTACAACAAACCACCGGTTTTCTATCCGGCTTTTATCCGACAGCCAAAAAAATTATTTACGCCCTTGAAAACATCGAAAAACTCACACCTGAAGTTTTTGCTAAATTATTTGAAAATATTGAATCTAGTTTGAAAGAGATTCACGTATCTGAAAATACGGCGTTTGTTCTCCCATATCAGCAGTTAAATCTAATAGCACAACTATTGCCACAAATTTATAGCTACTTTCATAAAACATCCAATCATGACTTAACCCATGGAGATTAATAAAAAATAGGATTTTTTGACCGCACTTTGTGGTAAAAACCGGTATTACAGCAAAATGCGACGAATTGTTACTCTATGCAATCATTTAAAAGCATTGAAATCATACTTTTTTTTAAATCAACCGCACTTCTTTTTGGGTAGGGTTCTACCCTAAATTTCCTATTGTTCTTCCGCCCATAAATAGGGATAATAACGCCCTATTCAAAAGGCAGGCAGTGATGACACATTATATTTTATTAATTATTGGTACCGCATTGATTAACAACTTCGTCTTAGTGAAGTTTCTTGGACTTTGTCCCTTTATGGGCGTATCAAAAAAAATTGAAACTGCAATCGGTATGGGCTTAGCAACCATGTTCGTTTTAACCGTTGCCTCACTCTCTGCTTATTTGGTCGATCACTATATTTTATTACCCTTAAATGCAACTTTTTTACGAACCCTTGTGTTTATTCTGGTGATTGCCGTTGTTGTTCAATTTACCGAAATGGCTATCAATAAGACCAGCCCGACACTTTACCGACTGCTTGGTATTTTTTTACCGTTGATCACGACAAACTGTGCGGTTCTGGGTGTGGCATTACTCAATGTCAATCTTGCCCATAACTTAACCGAATCCGTCCTCTATGGCTTTGGCGCATCACTGGGTTTTTCCTTAGTATTAGTCTTATTTGCCGCATTACGTGAACGCTTAGTTGCGGCAGATGTACCCAATACATTTCAGGGGGCATCCATTGCATTAATCACGGCGGGTTTAATGTCACTTGCCTTTATGGGATTCACAGGACTCATTAAGTAACACTAATCGTTAATTATGATTTACTTTTTAATGGCTGTTACCGTGTTAATTTTACTTATCGGGCTCTATCAAAAATTTTCAGGGAAAATGAAGAAATAATGACTATTCTACTCATTGTCATCAGTCTGCTTGCGCTCATTTTCGGTGCAATTTTAGGATTTGCCTCCTTAAAACTAAAAGTGGAAGCTGATCCTCTTGTCGAAAAAATTGATGCAATATTACCACAAAGCCAATGCGGCCAATGCGGTTATCCCGGTTGCAAACCCTATGCCGAAGCTGTTTGCAATGGTGATTCAATTACAAAATGTGTTCCGGGCGGGCGAGATACCATAGTAAAAATTGCAGAGCTCCTAGGTGTTGATGTGCCGGCAGCCGATGGTATGGAAGAGCCTGTCGAAACCGTGGCGTTTATTGATGAAAATATGTGTATTGGCTGCACCAAATGTATTCAAGTCTGTCCGGTAGATGCCATTATTGGGACAAATAAAATGATGCATACAATTATTCCCGATCTTTGCACCGGCTGTGAACTTTGTGTCGCACCTTGCCCGACAGATTGCATCTCAATGATTCCGGTGAAAAAAGGTATTGATAGTTGGGATTGGAAATTTGATGCAAAACTGGTTATTCCTGTGGTGAATGTGAACGGCAGTGAAAAAAAATTGGTTGTGGGGGAATAAATGGCGGACGTTTTATCTCGTTTTAACTCCGGTAAACTATGGGATTTCAAAGGGGGAATTCATCCTCCGGAAATGAAATATCAATCTAACCATCAACCGATCAAAACAATTCCTTTAAGCAAGGACTTTTATATTCCGCTCAAACAACACTCAGGTCGAGCGGGTAATGTTTTAGTGAGCGTAGGTGATTATGTTTTAAAAGGGCAAGCCTTAACACAAGGAGACGGTTTACGCGTACTGCCCGTTCATGCGCCGACATCCGGCACAATTAAAAATATTGCTCCCTATGTTGCCGCACATCCTTCCGGGCTTGATGAAATGACTATTCATTTACAGGCTGACGGTTTGGATCAAGGTATTGAACAACACCCGATTGAAGATTTTCTTAGCTTTACAGCGGAACAACTTATCGAAAAAATTTATCTTGCCGGTATTGCGGGTTTGGGAGGCGCCGTATTCCCTACTGCCGCTAAGATCCAATCCGCGGATAAAAAAGTCAAATTATTGATTATTAACGGTGCGGAATGCGAGCCTTATATCACCTGTGATGATCGCCTGATGCGCGAATATGCCGATGAAATTATTGAAGGTGTGCGCATTTTACGCTACATCCTGCGCCCGGAAAAAGTCGTTATCGCCATTGAAGATAACAAACCTAAAGCCATTGAAGCAATTAATTCAGCGCTACACGGCGCAAATGATATTGATGTACGCGTAATCTCAACAAAATACCCGTCCGGTGCAGCAAAACAACTCATTTATTTACTCACCGGTATGGAAGTGCCAAGCGGCTCACGTTCCTCCGATATTGGTGTTTTAATGCATAACGTGGGAACCGCTTTTGCGATAAAAAGAGCGGTCATCAATGACGAACCTTTAATTGAACGTGTAGTAACATTAACTGGCGATAAAATTCAAGAAAAAGGCAATTACTGGGTCCGTCTCGGCACTCCAATTTATCACGCATTAACTCATACGGGTTATCAATTTGACGAACGTTTCCCTGTATTTGTCGGTGGCCCAATGATGGGCTTGGAGTTACCGAATTTAAATGCACCGGTCACCAAAATCGTCAACTGCTTGCTTGCCCCGGATCATTTTGAATATACCGAACCGGAGCCAGAACAAGCTTGTATTCGCTGCTCAAGCTGCTCTGATGCTTGTCCGGTAAATTTAATGCCACAGCAACTCTATTGGTTCGCACGCAGTGAGGATCACAAAAAATCGGAAGAATATGCTTTAAAAGATTGTATTGAATGTGGCGTATGTGCTTATGTTTGCCCGAGCCATATCCCACTTATTCAATATTTCCGCCAAGAAAAAGCAAAAATTTGGCAAATAAAAGAGAAACAGAAAAAAGCGGAAGAAGCAAAAATTCGCTTTGAAGCGAAACAAGCACGCATGGAACGCGAAGAACAGGAACGGAAAGCGCGTTCTCAACGAGCAGCCGAAGCCCGTCGCGAAGAATTAGCCAAAACTAAAGGCGAAGATCCGGTACAAGCAGCCTTAGCGCGTCTCAAAGCGAAAAAAACCGGTGCGGAACAAACAACTCAGCAGAAAACATTAACAACAGAAAAAGGCGAAGTTTTACCGGATAATAGCGATATGACGGCATTGCGTAAAGCACGTCGTCTAGCCCGCCAACAATCGGAAATAAAAACAGAAAATCTTGAAAATAATAGCGAAGAACCCGTCTCAGCAAATCCCAAAAAAGCTGCGGTGGCTGCCGCTATTGCCCGTGCGAAAGCCAAAAAATTGGCTCAAGCCCAACAGAAATCAGATAATACTCAGGAATAAACAATGCTTAAAATGGTCAGTTCTCCCCACTCTCATTCAGGGAAGTTAACAGCTCGTATTATGCTTTGGGTCATCTTAGCCATGATGCCAGCTCTATTTACACAAATTTATTATTTTGGTTTCGGTGTACTCATTCAATCGGTATTGGCAATCATGGTTGCATTACTTGCTGAATTGTTAGCAATAAAATTGCGCGGTAAAAAGCCGTTATCCTATCTTTCCGATTTCAGCGTAGTATTAACCGCTTTGATTTTAGCCGTGGCGATTCCTCCCTATGCCCCTTATTGGATTATTATTATCGGTACACTTTGTGCGGTACTACTGGGTAAACATGTGTATGGCGGATTAGGGCAAAACCCATTTAATCCGGCAATGATTGGCTATGTCGTATTATTAATTTCGTTCCCATTACAAATGACCACTTGGATTCCACCAATTCATTTATTGCAAGAACCGCCTACACTCTCTGATGCTGTCGCATTAATTTTTTCCGGCTTAACCACCGATGGATTTACTTTGCCACAACTTACCCATAGTATTGACGGCATTACGCAAGCTACACCGTTAGATAGTGCAAAAATCTTTTATTCTAATCACAAAGAATTAACGGATTTCTATGAACTGATTAAAATGCCAATTTTTATGGGGAACGGCACGGATTTTGCACAAGGTTGGTGGCAAGTCAATCTTGCTTTTTTACTCGGCGGCGTATTTTTAATCTTAAAACGCACCATTCATTGGCAAATCCCCGTAGCAATGCTTGCCACATTTTTTTGTTTGGCAACCATTAATGCCATAACAGGAGGCACACATTTAAGTGCGGTGAGCCAGATATTCAGTGGAGCAATGATGTTTGGCGCATTTTTTATTGCGACCGATCCGGTTACAGCCTCCATTACACCCCGTGGAAAAATCGTGTTTGGCGCATTAGTAGGACTTCTCACCTATCTTATCCGCTATCATGGCAATTACCCTGACGGCGTTGCATTTGCGATTTTATTAAGTAATATCTGCGTTCCTCTCATCGACCATTACACCCGCCCTCGTGTTGCGGGCTACGGCATAAAAGGGAGAAAAAACTAATGGGCATTGTTAAAACCACTTCTCAATATGGCGTGATGTTAGGCTTTATTGCGCTACTTTGTAGTGCTATTTCATCCGGCATTTTTTTTCTGACAAAAGGTAAAATTGATGAAGCCATGGCGGCACAACAACGGGAACTCCTGCTCCAAGTTATCCCACAAAGCTATTTTGATAATAATTTGCTAGAAAGTGCAGTGACGCCAAACTCAGAAAATTTAGCTGGTATTCAAAAAGTTTATTTCGCTAAGAAAGACAATCAGCTTTCAGCCTATGTCTATGAAACGACTGCACCAGACGGCTATTCCGGCGATATTCGCTTACTTGTTGGTTTAACGCCTGAGGGCAACGTGTTAGGCGTACGGGTGATCGAGCATCATGAAACACCAGGGTTAGGCGATAAAATCGAACTACGTATTTCCAACTGGATTTTATCTTTCGATCACCAGTCTATTAATGAAAATAATTTAACCGATTGGGCGGTAAAAAAAGATGGCGGTAAATTCGATCAATTTTCTGGTGCAACCATTACCCCCCGAGCCATTGTAAATCAAGTAAAACGTTCGGCTCTAACCATGCTTAATAATCAGGCAACGCTACAACAGCTTGCGATTCAAGATTCAAGAAAGGGAATAATATGACAAATTTAACAGAAAAAACTACCGCACTTGAAGAAGCGCTAGCTCAAAATAACATTAAGGCTAATACAGAAGAATCCATATGGCGGGAAATTTTTATACAAGGCATTTGGAAAAATAATCCGGCCATTGTGCAGCTATTAGGGCTTTGCCCTTTATTGGCAGTTTCCAGCACTGCTACCAATGCTCTCGGTTTAGGGCTTGCAACCATGCTGGTTTTAATCTGCACCAATGCGGTAATTTCGCCCTTTCGCAAGCAAATTCCTCACGAAATTCGCATTCCTATTTATGTGATGATCATTGCAACGACTGTCACCGTGGTGCAATTATTGATGAATGCTTATACCTACAGGTTGTATCAATCTCTTGGAATTTTTATTCCGCTGATTGTGACAAACTGTATTGTAATTGGTCGAGCTGAAGCCTTTGCATCCAAAAATAATCTTTTGCAGTCTATTTGGGACGGTTTCTCAATGGGGTTCGGTATGGCTTTAAGCCTTACTATGCTTGGCGCACTCCGTGAAATTTTCGGGCAAGGGACGATTTTTGAAGGTATCGAAAATCTTTTTGGCGAACAAGCAAAATTTCTCACACTCCATATTTACCATAGCGATAGCAGTTTCTTACTTTTCATTCTGCCGCCGGGGGCATTTATTGGATTGGGATTACTCCTTGCCCTAAAAAACAGAATTGACAATCATCAACGAAAAGTGAAAAGTAACCATTGAGGCTCCATCTAATTTGCCTGAGCAACTTAGAATTTTTAGGAAAATTTTTCCTGTCTGAGCGTAGCGAGTTAAAAATTTTCCGTTAAGAAAATCCTAACCAAGCGAAGAAAGCAAATTAGCTGGAGTGTATTTTTGCTACTTTTTGCACAAGCAAAAAGTAGAGGAAAAAAATTATGAATCAGAAAAAAAGAATTGAAATATTAACCCGACTACGGGATCAAAATCCCCACCCGACTACCGAATTACAGTATAATTCGCCCTTTGAATTATTAATCGCGGTGATTTTATCGGCGCAGGCCACTGATAAAGGAGTAAATAAAGCAACAGAAAAACTTTTTCCCGTTGCCAATACTCCACAGGCGATTTTAAATCTAGGTTTGGATGGTTTAAAAAGCTACATTAAAACGATCGGACTTTACAATAGTAAAGCAGAAAACATCATTAAAACCTGCCGTGATTTAATTGAAAAACACAACGGTGAAGTACCGGAAGATCGTGAAGCCCTAGAAGCACTTGCCGGTGTTGGACGCAAAACCGCGAATGTGGTATTAAATACCGCCTTTGGTCATCCTACTATTGCGGTCGATACCCATATATTTCGTGTGTGCAATCGTACTAATTTTGCACCGGGTAAAGATGTCGTCAAAGTAGAAGAAAAACTCTTAAAAGTGGTGCCCGATGAATTTAAAGTCGATGTACACCACTGGCTGATCTTACACGGTCGCTACACTTGTGCTGCAAGGAAACCCCGTTGTGGTTCTTGTATTATTGAAGATCTCTGCGAATATAAAGAAAAAACCGAATACTAACTTTCTTGCGTTCAAAACAAGTTAATTTTTTGACCGCACTTTTATTAATAGGAAAAACAATGACAACAAATAAACAACAACGTCAAACTTGGTCTAGTAGGCTGACTTATGTAATGACCGTTGCCGGTGCAACCGTTGGTTTTGGTGCAACTTGGCGATTCCCTTATCTTGTCGGTGAAAATGGTGGCGGCGCTTATGTACTGCTTTTTTGCCTTGCTATGATTGTAATCGGCATTCCCATGATTTTAGTGGAAAATGTGATTGGCCGCCGTTTACGGGTAAACTCTATTGATGCTTTTGGCGATAAAATTCTAGATAAAGGAAAACATATTTCAAAATATTGGAAGATCATCGGCTATATGGGGTTGCTCGGTGCATTTGGTATTATGGCTTATTACATGGTACTGGGTGGCTGGGTTATTTCTTATATCGTGAACTTAATCAACGGCACCCTTGATATTTCAACACCAATTACAAAAGATATCGCCAAAAACTTCTATGATCTTCATATTGGCAATAGCCCTTATGAAATTATGTTTTACACTTTCCTTTTCGTCATCGTCAATTACATTATTTTGGCAAAAGGTATCATTGGCGGTATTGAACGTTCAGTCAAATATTTAATGCCGTTACTGTTTATTTTCTTAATCGGTATGGTAATTCGTAATATTACCTTGCCGGGTGCAATGGAAGGGATTACTTTCTATTTAAAACCGGATTTCAGCAAGATTACCCCTCAACTTTTCATTTTTGTATTAGGACAGGTCTTCTTTGCTTTGAGCCTTGGTTTTGGTGTTTTAATCACCCTTTCAAGCTATCTTAATAAAGAAGAAAACCTCATTCACACAGCGGTAATTACCGGTTTTACCAATACCATTATTGCAGTACTTGCCGGTTTTATGATCTTTCCTTCATTATTCACCTTTGGTATCGAACCCAATGCTGGCCCAACTCTAGTCTTCCAAAGCTTACCGATTGTTTTCTCTCATTTATGGGCGGGAAAATTCTTTGCCATCATTTTCTTTAGCTTATTATTAATTGCCGCGCTCACGACTTCTATTACCATTTATGAAGTCATTATTACCGCATTACAAGAAAAACTTCGTATGCGCCGTAGCAAGGCGATCATTTTAACCTTAGGTGGGATTTTTCTAGCGGGCAACATTCCAGCTATTCTAGGCGATAATCTTTGGAAAAACGTCACGATTTTCGGTAAAAGTATTTTTGATTTCTATGATTATGCGAGTGGCAATATTTTATTTATGCTCACCGCATTAGGCTGTGCGATTTTCGTTGGTTTTGTACTGAAAGATGAAGCGAAAAAAGAGCTCTCCCAAACCCCGGATTCGACTTTCACCAAAATTTGGTTTAACTATGTAAAATTTGTTGTGCCTGTGATTATTATCGTGATTTTCATCAGTAACTTATTCTAATCCATAAAAAACCGAGCAAATGCTCGGTTTTTCCTTATTGTTTGCTTTCTGCAATCGTTTTTTTCTCTTCCAACTCTTCCCAACGCAAGAATGTTTGCTCAAGCAGGGATTCAATATCAGCTAACTCCTTTAGCTTCGTCTCTGTAATTTCATGTGATTGTTGGAAAAACGTAGGTTCACCAACCTCCGCTTGAAGTGCGGTCAATTTTTCCTCTAATTCTTCCAACTGCTGCGGTAATTGTTCTAGTTCCCGCTGTTCCTTATAGGATAATTTAACGGACTTTGATTTATTAGAAGTGCGGTCATTTTTTACTGTATTTTCTTGTGTTTTCACCGGTGATGTCTTCACATTTTCCCGTTCTGCTTTGCTTGCCCAAAAATTGGCTTGCTGCTGTTTGGCATCAAAGAAACCGCCTACATATTTATTGACTAAGCCATTTCCTTCAAACAAATAGCATTCAGTGGCGGTGTTATCAATAAATTGACGATCGTGGCTGACAATCAATAATGTGCCTTGATATTCGGTAAGTATTTCCTCCAATAATTCTAAGGTTTCCACATCAAGATCATTAGTCGGTTCGTCAAGAACTAACAAATTATTCGGCTTCAATAATAATTTAGCCAATAACAAGCGGTTACGCTCTCCACCGGATAAAGCTTTCACTGGTGTCATTGCCCGTTTAGGCGGAAATAAGAAATCTTGCAAATACCCTAGTACATGGCGTTTTATGCCGTTCACTTCAATATCTTGCTTACCGTCGGCAACGTTATCCATAACTGTTTTTTCCGGATCAAGCTCCGAACGGTATTGGTCAAAATAAGCGATCTCTAATTTTGTCCCCGTACGAATTTTTCCACCTGTCGGTTGAATTTCACCGAGTAGCAATTTAATAAAAGTGGTTTTACCACAGCCATTTTCCCCTACTAGTGCAATTTTATCGCCTCTCAAAATAGTTGTGCTGAAATCCTTTAACAAGGTCTTACCCACCACCTTATAACTCACGTTTTCCATTTCAAACACGATTTTTCCGGAACGGCTTGAAGTATCCAGTTGTAATTTTGCCGTTCCCATCACATCACGGCGTTGGCGACGTTCCTCACGCATTGCCTTTAATGCCTTCACCCGCCCTTCATTACGTGTACGACGTGCCTTAATGCCTTGGCGAATCCACACTTCTTCTTGCGCTAAGCGTTTATCAAATAATTCATTTTGAAGTGCCTCGACACGCAAATTTTCTTCTTTTGTGGTGAGATATAAATCATAGTTTCCCGGATAAGAAACCAACTGCCCGCGATCCAAATCTACAATACGGGTCGCCATTTGGCGAATAAAAGACCGGTCATGGGAAATAAAAACAATACTTCCGCTAAATCCTAAGAGGAAATTTTCCAACCATTCAATCGCCTCCACATCCAAATGGTTGGTCGGTTCATCAAGCAACAATATATCTGGATCACAAACTAAGGCACGGGCTAAAGCCGCTTTACGCAACCAACCGCCGGAAAGTGCGGTCAATTTTGTATTTGGATTTAAATCAAGTTTAAGCAAAACTTCATTAATCTTATTTTCAAAACGCCAACCATCGGCGTGTTCTAATTTTGCTTGCACTTGCTCCAGTTGATTTAAAATCTGATCGCTATAATTTTCTTCTAACTGTGCGGAAATACGGTGATATTCTTTCAATAAATCCGTTAAATGCCCTACGCCTTCCGCTACATAATCAAATACATTGCCTTCGGCATTACGCGGCGGATCTTGCTCAAGACGGGATACCACCAGATCTTTTTCATATTGAATATTGCCATCATCCAGCAAGACATCACCGGCAATAATTTTGAGTAACGTTGATTTTCCCGCCCCATTTCGTCCGACCAAACACACCCGCTCATTGGGTTCAATATGTAATTCCGTGTGATCCAACAACGGCGCATCACTAAAAGAAAGATAGCCATTTGTTAAGCTAATTAATGCCACAATAACCTCATAAAAATTCAACTAAAAATAACCGCACTATTCTATACGGTTTGGTGGGAAAAGCGAAAAAATGAAAACGAATATAATAAAAAAGGACGCTTTTCAGCGTCCTCATTCTCTAAACTTTAAAATTAAAGTGAAGATTTTGCTTTTTCAACTAATGCAGCAAAAGCTACTTTGTCGAATACAGCGATATCGGCAAGGATCTTACGGTCGATTTCAACAGACGCTTTTTTCAAGCCGTTGATGAATTTGCTGTAAGATAAACCGTTTTGACGAGCCGCCGCGTTGATACGTGCAATCCATAATTGACGGAATTGACGTTTACGTTGACGACGGTCACGATATGCGTATTGACCGGCTTTGATCACCGCTTGGAAAGCAACGCGATACACGCGTGAACGTGCACCATAATAACCTTTAGCAGCCTTAAGAACTTTCTTATGGCGTGCTCTTGCAATAACACCACGTTTTACACGAGCCATTATTTAATCTCCTATGTATATTTTTCTAAAATTAACTAAATCGTACGTTTTGCTTAAATAACAGCTTATGCGTATGGTAAGCAAGCCACGACTAAAACTTGGTCTGCTTTCGCAACCATGGATTTATGACGTAAATGACGTTTACGTTTAGTTGATTTTTTAGTCAAAATATGACGTAAGTGAGATTGTTTACGCTTAAAACCGCCGGAAGCAGTTTTTTTGAAGCGCTTAGCTGCGCCGCGTACTGTTTTGATTTTAGGCATTGTTAAAATAACTCCGCATTTTTTGTTTAAAACAACATAATCAGGCGAACTAAAAAGTTACTTGGAGGCACTGATTATTTCCACTATAAGGCAAATTGCCTTTTCCCAAAGTAGTTAGGCTGCGTAGTGTGCCCAACATACAATGACTTTTCACCTAAGTGAAAAGATTTTTATTGAAATGAATATCTCAATAAAAAATTCTTATTTTTTCTTCGGTGCCAACACCATCACGGCTTGACGACCTTCTAACTTACCCGGTGCGGATTCCACAACAGAAATCTCAGCCAGATCATTTTTTACACGTTCCAACACATCTAAACCGATCTCTTGGTGCGCCATTTCACGCCCACGGAAACGCACGGTAATTTTGGCTTTATCACCATCTTCTAAAAAACGAATAAGGCTACGTAATTTAACTTGGTAATCACCTTCGTCAGTACCCGGACGGAATTTAATTTCCTTAACTTGAACAACTTTTTGTTTTTTCTTTTGCTCTTTTGCAGTTTTACTCTTTTCGTAAAGGAATTTACCGTAATTCATAATACGGCAAACCGGCGGCTCTGCATTTGGACTGATTTCAACGAGATCAAGCTCTGCTTGCTCCGCCATTTCTAAGGCTTGTTGAATAGGAACAATCCCTAATTGTTCACCATCTTGGTCAATTAAACGAACTTCTTTTACGCGAATTTCATCATTAATGCGATTTGGGCGATTTACTGCCGGCGCTTTTTTCACGGTTTTAATAATCGTATTCCTTCTATTGATTTATACAAAAATCCTCTGTAACACACAAAAGATTCCAAATTTTATTACCCGAGTAAAACGAGCAAAAACGCACGAATTCTATAGTATCCGCATATTTTATGCAACAAAATTTAGCCATTTATACGAATTTCTACACCAATATGTTACAAAAAGATTTGATAAGCGATTAATCCTTGCAGTTTCTAAACAAAGCCTATCTTGATAATCGTCTGCCGTTGTCTAATTTCGTCGTTTATGTCAAGAATTCCAAAGCACAAACTGATTGTGCATTATGATGCTCTCATTGAATACCCTATCAACGATTTGATTTTGTGTTTTCTCTGCCGAATAGACGAAATCTCGTTAATTGTCGATTAAACGCATTTCATTTTTAGATCAATCTCTCTCCCTCTTCATAAGATTATTTTCAAAATATATAAACCTTGCAAATCCGGTATTACCAAAATAAAAACAAATACCTTTTATAAATATAGTTTTTAGTTATCAATAAAAACTCATATAAAATTAACCGCGCTTTATTATATCTGCTACATTAATAATAAAAAAAATATACAAAGAATTGCCTTTCTCTTAAAAAACAATTTATAATATCCGAACTTAATTTTTAATATTAGTTAAATTTATGCGTACTTCATTACACCAAACGAAATGGGGACTATTTAATCTCATTGAAGGTGACTTTATTAGTCAATTTGTTAAAACATATGGAGAATGGTCTGAAGTTGAAGTTCAATTTTTCCGTAGTGTTCTATCTAGCCATAGTAATATTATTGAAGTGGGAGCAAATATTGGAATGCACTCCGTTCCCCTTGCAAAATTTATTCCACAGGGGAAATTATTTTGTTTTGAACCCCAACGCATTATTTTCCAAACACTTTGTGCCAATATTTCATTAAATCACCTCACGAATGTCTATACATATCATCAAGGCGTAAGCAATCAAAAACAAAATATTGAAATTCCCTCATCAAATTACGATACGGCTTGGAATTACGGCAGTTTTTCTTTAGACAAAGGATTTGATACCGAAGGTTATTTTCAAGGCTGTCAGCATAAAGAATGGATTCAAGTTCTCACCTTGGACGAACATCCCGAAATTCAAAAACTAAATGAATTATCTTTACTAAAAATTGATGCAGAAGGTTTTGATCTCAACGTATTACAAGGTGCAAATAATATTATTAATCAATATAAACCTGTTATTTTCATTGAAGCTCATCCCCATAAATCCGAAGCAATATTAAATTATTTAAATCAACTTGATTATCAATGTTTTTGGTTTATTTCCGATCGTTATCAAGCTAATAATTATTTCAATCAGGAAAAAACAATTTCCGGTTTAGATTATAACTTAGCTTGTTTTCATCGTTCCAAAACCTCAAATTTACCCATAGAAACATTAGCCAATCCTGAAATGGATTTATCTCAAGTACCACTATTAACATATCAGAAATAAAAATAAAGGGGCTGAC
>MLHP01000014.1 GCA_001999425.1 Rodentibacter genomosp. 2
AATTAGGTGATGCAAATGCTCAGCGTAAATCAACTGAGTCTGAGCCGATTTACAGCGAAGTGACAAAACCGAAAAAATCACAAGAGTCAATCTATGAAGAAATTCCAGATAGCCCTTATGCGAAATTAGGTGATGCAAATGCCAATGCTCAACGTAAATCCACCGAGTCCGAGCCGATTTACAGCGAAGTGAAAAAACCGAAACAATCGCAAGAGCCTATCTATGAAGAAATTCCGGATAGTCCTTATGCGAAATTAGGTGATGTAAACGCAAATACTCAGCGTAAATCCGCGGAGCCGATCTATGAGGAAATTCCGGCTGTAACTAAAGAAAATAAGGCAAAACGCCCTCTACCGGAATTACCGCAAAGTGGAAAATCGAAGGATAATTCGGATATTGCAGAAAGCGATTACGCTGAAATCCCTGCTTTAACTCAGTCTGGCAATAAAGCCAAAGCGGATAACGCAGAAAGTGATTATGCGGAAATCCCTGCTTTTGCTGAATCAGCTAAAACCAAAGCAGAAACTGATAATGCGGCATCTTCGCTTGCACAGGCCAACAGCAATAACAACAATAGTAAATTATTGCCGGTAATGCCTGAAATCCAAAATACGGAACAAGCTGATACACAAAGCTCACCTTCGTTCTTCCAGAAGATCAAGCAATTCTTCAAAAAGGATAGCAGTGCTTCAAAAACGACTGAGGAAAATGCAAGTAACAGCAAGCGCTTATTGGATGCCGACGAGCAAGCTAACGGAAAACCAAACTATGAAAAACTTGAAGATAACTTGAATTTAAAAGAGTTATTAAGCCTTGAAGCAAAACGCTATGGTGAGTTTGAACAAAAAATTCTCAATAACAGTGAATTTTTAGCCGAAGCGCGCGAGTCAGCCAAGAAAAGTGTTCCGGAAGCCGTATTAAAACAAATGGCCGGTTCACCTGAATTGGACGATATTCTAACCGACGGGGCGAAAAGAACCGAACGTAAGATTAACGAGGCTTTACACTTTAAACCGAGTGAGCAGGAATTCAACGCCATTCAGCAGTTAGTGAAAAAATTGCCGAAAAGCGAAGATATTATGGGGGTACCTGAGCAGACACAACGTATTGTTGATGCCTTAGCTGAAACTTCTAAAACTATCCAACGTTCGCCGGATTTAAAAGACAAACTGAAAGGTGCGGTAGAAGAGTTTTTAAATACGACAAAAGACGGTTTAACCGTAGAAAGTATTGAGAAACTTAATCACGGTTTACGTCCGGATGAAGGTGAAAACAGAACGTTGTATAAGAAAGAGTCGTTGACGAAAGAAGATGCTATCTTCTCAGGTCCGCAGGCATCTAAATTACAACTTGCCGAGATGGTGAATTTTATCAATGAAGCCAAAGCACGTGGTGTTGAACCGAGTGTCTTAGCCGGTATGGTTTATCAGCGTGTAATTGCTTATCACCCGTTTGCCGAAGGTAACGGTCGAGTTGCACGAGTTATCGCCAATAAATTATTACTGGATGCAGGCTATCCGTCGTTTACTAAGTTTGGTAGCAAATTTGAGGAAACCATTATTCCTCAATCAGATAGCACGAAAGACAGTACAACCAGTCCGAAAGTGATTAACGAATTCTTGCGTATTTTAAGCGAGAAGTCGGTAGAGGATGCGAAACCGAAATTTGCGCCAACTGAAGCAGCCTCAAATTCGGCAGCTAAAGCGGAAGATATCTATGCTCAAATTGATCCGACCAAGAAAAAGGTAAAAACTGAATCTGAATCGGAAAAAGCAGCCCGAATCGCAAAAGAGAAGGATGAAACCTTAGGGAAAAAACAATCGGTACAGCGTGAAGATAACAGCGATTATATGACGATCAAACGCTTAAAAGAGGAAATGGCCGGAGTGGAAAGCCCGAATCAAGCGAAAGGGGCAGTGGAGAACGTAACGGACACTCCAACTGTAGCTAAATCAAGTACTAAAGCCAAAGCGGATAATGCAGAAAGCGATTATGCGGAAATCCCTGCTTTAGCCGAATCAAACAATAAAGCTAAATCAGAAAGCGATAATGCAATATCTTCGCTTGCGAAGGCAAATAGCAATAACAGCAATAATAATGCTGAAAAAAATCAAAGCGGTAATGAAGTTAATAAACCGAAGATTGATGCGAAAAAACTATTTGAGCAAGCAAAGCAAAAGGCTCGTGAGCGTGATAGTGCGAAAGAGGCAGAAAAAAAATTAAAGATTTTAGCTGAAAATGCTGAAAACTTGCCGAAAGAGCATTTATTAAAAGCATTGCAAGATCTAGCGTATGGCTCCAGTGTAGAAGAAGCGACGGCATTAACAAATAAAGCCAAAGAAACTCGTAACAAAATTCATCGTCCGGATACTATTGAAGGATTTGAAGGACAGAATGTAAAAAATATGGGTAAGGTGATGAGTAAAATTGAGCTTGATGCCGCTTATTTACAATCTCGTGGTGAAATAAACCAAAAGATCGTGGATAAACTAGACTCAAACCAAGAGTTCCATCAACTAATGAAACAAAAGCTATCCGGAAATGAAGAAGGGATTAAACGCTTATTCAGTTTAGTGGAACAAGCAAAGTTTGAAGCATTGAAAGAAGTTACCGGAGTCGAAGGTAGCCGTGCCAAAGTTGAATTTACCGGTAATAACCCGCTTTCAATGAAACAAGGCTCTTACGGTAATGATACAGTTCAAATGAACGAAACGCCTATTTTGAGTTTTTTACGGACGAAAAAACAAAATAACAAAGAAATTTTGGATACCATCGTTCATGAATTAACTCATCATGATCAGGCTCAAATTATCCGCCATAAGGATAAACTACCGGAACATATGAAACCGGATGCAAATTTGATGGCATTAAATGGTGTCTATTATATAAATTCCGGCTTGACCAATATGCGTCACTATCAAAAACAGCCGCAGGAGCGAGAAGCTTTCTTCTCCGGTCATAAATTAGGTGAAGAGCTGAGTAAATTAGTCGACAAGGGCTATACTGGTGCAAAACGTGATATTCAATCGATTGAACATCTGCCGAGCAAAAACAGTAATTTGGAAACCCTCAAGCCACAAAGTACGGATTTGGGTAATAATGCTTTAATTTACGGTTTAAGAGACGGTCGCAAAGAATTGATTGATCGTGCGAATAAAGCCGATAAAGAAAAAAGAAACCCAATTCTTGCGGATAGCTACATTGGTGAATTGAACTTAGGTTATGAATTCAGCAATTTATCTAAATTGGCAGATAAAGCGAGACAAGGAAAAGTCACTCAGCAAGATATTGACAATATTGTCTATTTCCAAGATCCGGGTGCTGATAATGCTTTAGCGACGTCTTCTCGTAGCCGTATCAATCAGGCTAACGTAGAAGATAACAAAAGAATTATTGGTGAATTATTGAATACTCCGGCCGCTTGGGAAGCGCTGAGAAAAATTTCAGAGTTCAATGAGCAGGAGCAACGTTTATACCAACAGTTGAAGCAAAATGAAAATGTGGATTTAGATAATCCAAAAACTTCATCTTCTTTCACTAAAGAGCAAAATGAAGCAATTGACCAATATACGGCTGCAAGAGAAGGATTAAACAGAAGTCGTGAAGATTTCTTCTCTGAAAAAACAAAGCTGATTGCTAAAGAAACACTGGAAAGAGGTGGAAAAGTCTATTTTGCCCTAGACGGTTTGGCGACGGATACAATGACCTTCAATAAAGATAAAACTCAAATAAGTATGAGTAATCTGAAGAAATTGTTCGATCCGAATTATGAATTCTATAATTCGGTCACTTCAAGAGAACTACGTTACCTGTATGAAAACTACAGAGATAACCCGAACTTGAAGTTTACCATTAAGGATCAGGTCATTGAAAATCCACTTAAGACACTAGATCTTAATTAAGCATCATGTCTAAAATAACAATCTGCCCATTTAATGGGCAGATTGTTATATCAAAATATTCAAATATGAAATTACGCTTGTTTAAAATCAAAGTGAGATAAATTATCTTTACTAATTTTTTTTTAAATTAATCACGCCTTGTTATTACTTTGTCAATAATCTTCAAAAATTTAACTACAAAGCTTATCCAAAAGTGATCCGCGTATCACACTAAGTTAGCAAGAACATTATCATTAAGCTCATAACCAATGACATTTCTCCAAAAATAACCAAAAAAGCGAGTGTCGCAATATACCCTTCATTGTGGAAATGAGAAATGTATTTCATAGGTAGATCGAATATCGTTTAAATGTGCATTAAAAAAAGCAAATATTGAAGATTTTCGATTTCATGATCTACTCCGTACTGGGCAAGTTGGCATGTTCAAAATGGAATACCACTTATGGAATTGAAGAGAGGGGCAGATAAGAAACTATCGAAATGGTTTGGAAATGTGCAGACTTAAATGCAAGACAGTTCTTGACTAACTCAAGTCAAATTTTCGTCAAACTCACTTTTAAGGCTTAACAATTTGATGCTGAAAATAATGAATGAGAGGAAATTACAGAAAATAATAAAACGTAAATTATTGAACTTGAAGACTATTTATTATGGATTTTATTAAGAAATGGCGGAGGAAGTGAGATTCGAACTCACGGAGGGCGTAAACCCTCGCCGGTTTTCAAGACCGGTGCCTTCAACCACTCGACCATTCCTCCGTACTTGATGGTGAGTAGTATAATTCAAAATTTTTTGATGTAAATAAAAAACGAGTGAAATCTATTTAGTCGGCGTTTATTTATTCGTTTTGCTTTCTTTTTAGCCAAAATGGGAAATAATTTTTGCTCAGCCATTGACTTTTTATACACTCGCCCTTACTTTACGGTTAGATGCTAACTAACGTTATTTAAGGAGCTTTTATGCAATCACGCATTATTGTTGACTCAAGAAACGAGTCCTTATTAAGCACCCATAAAGTGCTTCGTAATACTTATTTCTTACTTGGGCTAACAATGGCATTTTCGGCAGTTGTCGCGTATATTTCTATGGCGATGAATTTGCCGTATCCAAACATTATTGTTTTACTTGTTGGCTTTTACGGCTTACTTTTCATTACACATCGTTTAGCTGACCGTCCTGCGGGTATTTTAGCGGCATTTGCCTTTACCGGTTTTATGGGCTATACCATTGGACCAATTCTCAATATGTATGTGGCAAACGGTATGGAAGATTTAATCATGTTGTCATTTGCCGGTACGGCGATTGTTTTCTTTGCCTGTTCAGCCTATGTATTGACGACGAAAAAAGACATGTCATTCCTTGCAACTGCAATGTTTGCCCTTTTCATTGTGCTTTTACTCGGTATGGTGGCAAGCTTCTTCTTCCAAATACCGGCGTTAGCCATTGCAATTAGTGCATTATTTGTCGTTTTTTCAACGATGACAATTCTGTATGAAACCAGCAATATCATTCACGGTGGTGAAACAAATTATATTCGTGCCACAGTGAGTATTTATGTAGCGATTTATAATTTATTCTTAAGTTTGCTAAGATTACTCTCAATTTTTTCAAGCAATAATGACTAAATTTGCTTAAAAAATAAAATGCGTCTTGATTAGTATTAAGGCGCATTTTTTACATTATTTTTTGGAAAAAAGTGCGGTCAAATACTGGGTTAAATTTTCATATTGAAAAGTGAATCCCGCTTCAATAAGCCGTTTCGGCAAAACATATTGGCTTTCTAGTAACATATTGGCACGCTCACCCAAGGCGAGTTTTAAGGCAAATTTGGGCGCAGGAAAAGGCGTACAACGTTTTAATGATTGAGCTAATTGTTGGTTAAACGTTCTATTGGTAATTGGTTGGGGTGAAACAAAATTATAAATGCCCTGACACTCGCTATGAGAAAGTAAAAATAAAATGCCGTTTACCATATCTTCTAACGCAATCCATGCCCAGTACTGTTTTCCAGTGCCTAATGGACCGGCTAAATTCCAATAATAAAGCGGAAGCATTTTTTTTAATGCCCCGCCATTCGGAGAAAGTACCATACCGGTGCGAAGAATACAGACTTCTGTTTTGGCTTGTAATGCAGTGTCTTCCCAAGCATGGCAAAGTGCTGCCGTGAATGTATGATGAACAGTCGGGCTTGTTTCAGTAAGAACTTGATTGGCTTGATCACCATAAATACCGGCTGCCGAGCCGGAAATCAAGCGTGGAGGATTCACACCGGCATTAATCAATGAAACTAATTGCTGTGTCAGTTTTACCCTGCTATTAAATAGTTTTGCTTTTTGTGATGTCGTCCAGCGTTTAGTAAAAATAGGTTCACCGGCTAGGTTTATCACGACATCAAACTCATCTAAATTTTTAATCTGGGAAAGTGCGGTTAAAAATTTCAAAGTTTTTTGAGGAAAAAGAGAACGGGCTTTTTCCTCATTGCGAGTGAGAACAGTGAGTTGATGTTGTTCTTCTAGGGCAGAGATTAATTTTTTTCCGATTAATCCTGTGCCACCGGTAATAAAAATTTTCATTAAAGTGAGCTTTCAAACAAATTTTTAATACGCTC
Source organism: Rodentibacter genomosp. 2 (assembly GCA_001999425.1). Classification (GTDB taxonomy): domain Bacteria; phylum Pseudomonadota; class Gammaproteobacteria; order Enterobacterales; family Pasteurellaceae; genus Rodentibacter. The sequence goes on from MLHP01000014.1 coordinate 6,511, forward strand.
AATCAGAGTGGAAATTGCAGTTGTACGTGTTGGCGACACGAAAATTGTGTCATCGCCGGCAATTGTGCCAAGAATCCCCTCTGTTTTACCAATAGAATCTAACAGGCGTGCGATTAATTGCGCTGCACCCGGTGTGGTTTTAATCACGATTAAAAATTCATTATGATCGATATCCAATACGAGATTTCTTAGCGGGCTACTGGTTGCAGGTACGCTTAATTCATTTGGTAAGCAATAGACCATTTCCATCTTGGTATTACGCACACGTACTGCGCCAAATTTACTTAGCATACGCGAAACTTTAGATTGATTTATGGTTGGAAAACCCTGGCTCTTTAAGGCTTCAACTATTTCACTTTGAGAGGAAAAACGTTCCTGACTCAGCAATTCTTTAAATGTTTTTGTTAAATCATCCATTTATTCGTTTTAAGATGGGGCTAATTTGTGTAAGCGTTGCATAAAAATGCAAAATATGCAACTAAAATGCAAGTTTGAGTGAAAAAAGAAACAAGTTTTATCTAGAAATTTGAGCTAGATCTCATAATTGAATTTCTATGTTTGTAATTTGTCGGTTTACCTTTTAAAATTTACAACGTTAGTCAATCTACTTAATAAGGAGTATATATGAAAGTTGCAGTATTAGGTGCTGCCGGCGGTATCGGTCAAGCATTGGCATTATTGTTAAAACTACAATTACCGGCAGGTACAGAATTATCACTTTATGACATTGCACCGATAACACCGGGCGTGGCGGCTGATGTTAGCCATATTCCTACAGCCGTGAAAGTGAAAGGTTTTTCAGGCGAAGATCCAAGCCCTGCACTTGAAGGCGCGGATGTGGTATTGATTTCTGCAGGTGTAGCACGTAAACCGGGTATGGATCGTTCCGATTTATTTAATATCAATGCAGGGATTGTTCGTAATCTTGTTGAAAAAATCGCGGTTGTTTGCCCGAAAGCCTGCATAGGTATTATTACCAATCCAGTTAATACAACCGTCGCTATTGCAGCGGAAGTCCTGAAAAAAGCTGGTGTTTACGATAAACGTAAATTATTTGGTGTGACAACGTTAGATGTACTTCGCTCAGAAACCTTTGTTGCCGAATTAAAAAATCTCAATATTTCCCGTACGACTGTACCGGTTATCGGAGGACATTCCGGTGTTACCATTCTCCCATTACTTTCTCAAGTTCCTTATGCGGAGTTTACCGCTGAAGAAATCGCACCATTAACAAAACGTATCCAAAATGCCGGTACTGAAGTTGTAGAAGCCAAGGCCGGTGGCGGATCGGCAACGCTTTCTATGGCTCAAGCAGCTGCCCGTTTTGCCCGCTCTTTAATAAAAGGTTTGAGGGGAGAGACTGTCGTTGAATGCACTTATGTGGAAGGCGATGGAAAATATGCCCGCTTCTTTGCTCAACCGGTTCGTTTAGGCAAAGATGGTGTGGAAGAGATTCTACCAATCGGTTTATTAAGCGAATTTGAACAAAGTGCATTGGAATCAATGTTGCCAACATTGCATGCAGATATTGAGTTAGGTGAGAAGTTTATTAACGGCTAATTATAAATTTTATAGAAGAAGCGTCTAAATAATAGACGCTTTTTTTTGTAAAAAGAAAATTTTTAAGAAAAACCGTGACTTACTTCACAAATTTGGAAATAGATATTTGCATAAGTATTTTGATAAGAGTAATCTAGCCTCACTAAAAACAAGTGCTATCCCAAATAGCCGACATCTATTTTGCTTTCCGAGTAGTGCCTCTTTTGAGGCACTTTTTTTATTCTAAAATAGAATAGGATTGAACTAATTCTCTAAATTAGAATCTTAAGATTCGTCCTTTTAGCAAAATCACTATTGATAGGAGTTTTTCATGAAATCTTTAAAATCTTTATTAACTTTGACCGCACTTAGCATATCCGTTTCCAGTTCTGCATTTGCAAATGAAAATATGGTTACCAGTCTTAAAAAAGAGTCAGTAACTAATGTAAATTCAATGATTCAGAAACAAAAAGAAGATGTTATTGCAGATAAAAATAACCTAAAAGAGAAAATCGTTGCTACAAAAGAAAAAGCGAAAGAAGCGGTGAAATCTACAAAAGAAGCGACAAAAGAAAAAATAGATGTAGTGAAAGAAAAAGCTAATTCAATGAAATCATCAGAGACTTCATCAATGAAAAAACAAGCTTCTGAGAAGTTTAATTCAGCAAAAGAGCAGATTAAAACAGAAAAACAAAAAATTGCATCAAATACCAAAATAAATATTAATAAAGCGGATGCTGAAACCTTACAAAAACTTTCCGGCATTGGTGAAAAGAAAGCGCAAGCAATTATTGATTATCGTAATAAAATGGGCAAAATCAAAAATGTGGCGGAATTATCAAAAATTGATGGTTTAGGTGAGACGACCATTGAAAAAATTGCGCCTTATCTGACCTTCTAAAAACAAGGTCAATGTCAACCGCACTTTCTAAAGCTCGACAAATTTGGTCGGGCTTTTTTGTTTTAAGTTAAAAATATTGTTGAGCTAGATCACAAATTTGCAACAAACTTATAAATGAGGCATTTTTCCAATTCAATCCTATGTATAATGGAGAAGAACTTAATCGATCATATTATTTGAGGTGAACATGCAACCAAATAAAGATTTTGATGAATGGTTGGCAACAACCGCATTCGGTGGTGCAAACCAAGCCTATATTGAAGAATTGTATGAGCGTTATTTAGACGATCCAAATTCTATTGATAAAAGCTGGAAAACAATCTTTGATTCTTTGCCAAAATCAACTACGGTTGAACAACCGCATTCGCCAGTGCGTGATTATTTCCGACGTTTGGCCCGTGAAAATAGCACTGAAGCCGTGACAGTGATTGATCCGGAAGCGAGTGCAAAATTAGTAAAAGTATTACAATTTATCAATGCCTATCGTTTCCGTGGTCATTTGGAAGCAAAACTCGATCCTCTCAATTATTATCGTTGGAAAGTATCAAATGTGCCGGAATTGGATTACCGTTATCACGGTTTTTCCGAACAAGATCTCAACGAAACTTTTAATATTAACCACTACGTTTATCAACGAGACACTATTAAATTAGCCGATTTACATGCAATGCTGAAAGAGACCTACTGTGGTCCTATCGGTTTAGAATTTATGCATGTACAAGATATGGAACAAAAAATGTGGCTTCAAAATAAATTGGAAAGCCGCTTAAATCAACCGCTCTTTAGCCATGAAGAAAAAGTGAATTTTCTTAACGAATTGACAGCTGCAGATGGATTAGAACGTTATCTTGGTGCAAAATTCCCAGGGGCAAAACGTTTCTCTTTAGAGGGAAGTGATGCTTTTATCCCATTAATGAAAGAAATTATTCGTCACGCAGGTAAACAAGGCGTTAAAGATGTGATGATGGGAATGGCACACCGTGGGCGTTTAAATATGTTGGTGAATGTGCTGGGTAAAAAACCAAAAGATTTATTTGATGAGTTTGCCGGTAAACACTCAGGCGATCGTACCGGAGATGTAAAATATCACCAAGGCTTTTCGTCTGATTTTGCTGTTGGTGAAAACCATGTTCACTTAACCCTTGCATTCAACCCGTCGCATTTAGAAATTGTTAGTCCGGTTGTCATTGGCGCAGTCCGCTCACGTCAAACTAAGAAAAATGATATAGAACGTTCACAAGTACTGGCGGTAACCGTTCATGGTGATTCTGCAGTCGCTGGTCAAGGCGTTGTGCAAGAAACTTTAAATATGTCGAATGCTCGTGGTTATACGGTTGGTGGGACGATTCGTATTGTGATCAATAACCAAATCGGTTTTACCACATCTAACCCGAATGACACTCGCTCCACAGAATACTGCACGGACATTGCGAAAATGATTCAAGCACCGATTATCCACGTAAATGGTGATGATCCGGAAGCCGTTGCTTTTGCTGCCCGTATGGCGGTGGAATATCGCAGTTTATTTAAACGGGATATTTTCATTGATTTGATTTCTTATCGCCGTCATGGACATAATGAAGCCGATGAACCTTTAGCCACACAGCCAATGATGTACAGCATCATTAAAAAACATCCGACGCCGCGTCAGGTTTATGCAGATCGTTTGATAAAAGAAGGTGTGATTAGCGAAGAACAAGCCATTGAAATGATGAATCTATATCGTGACGGTTTAGATAATGGCGAACGCGTTGTCGCTGAATGGCGTGAAATGGATACGGCAAAAATGGATTGGTTGCAATATCTCAATTACGATTGGACAGCGCCTTATGAAAGTAAATTCCCGCAAGAGCGTTTTATCACGCTAGCAAAACGGATATGCGAATATCCGGAAAGTTTGCGTCCTCACCCACGTGTTGAAAAAATTTACCATGATCGCAAAGCCATGTATCAAGGTGAAAAATCGCTTGACTGGGGTATGGCTGAAACCATGGCATACGCAACCTTGCTTGACGAAGGGGTAAACGTTCGTTTATCAGGAGAAGATGCGGGACGGGGTACTTTCTTCCATCGTCACGCCGTAGTACATAACCAAAATGATGGTACCGGCTATGTTCCTCTTACGCATTTGCATGCCAACCAAGGACGTTTCGAAGTATGGGATTCAGTGCTTTCAGAAGAATCGGTACTTGCTTTTGAATATGGTTATGCCACTGCTGATCCGAAAACTCTAACGATTTGGGAAGCACAATTTGGAGATTTCGCAAACGGAGCACAAATTGTGATCGATCAATTTATCAGTTCCGGAGAACAAAAATGGAGCAGAATGTGCGGTTTAGTGATGTTGTTACCTCATGGTTATGAAGGTCAAGGACCCGAACATTCTTCCGCACGTTTGGAACGTTATCTGCAACTTTGCGCAGAGCAAAATATGCAGGTTTGTATCCCTTCTACGCCGGCACAGGTTTATCATATGTTACGCCGTCAGGCTTTACGTAAAATGCGCCGTCCGTTGATTGCGATTTCTCCAAAATCCTTACTGCGCCACCCGTTAGCCGTATCAAGTTTGGACGAACTGGTTAATGGATCATTCCTGACGGTAATTGGTGAAACGGACGAGCTAGATCCGAAAGGTATTAAGCGCATTGTGATGTGTTCAGGAAAAGTCTATTACGATTTACTGGAGCAGCGCCGAGCCAATAATCAAACCGATGTGGCAATTATCCGAATTGAACAACTTTATCCTTATCCGCATGAAGATGTGAAGAAAGCGCTTGAGCCTTATGCTCATGTAAAAGATTATGTATGGTGTCAAGAAGAACCGCTTAATCAAGGAGCATGGTATAACTGTAAACATAATTTTGAAAGTTCTATCCCTGAGGATGTCAAACTCAAGTATGCGGGACGTCCGGCTTCAGCTTCACCTGCGGTTGGTTATATGTCATTACATATCAAACAGCAAAAACAATTGGTGGAAGATGCATTGACATTATAAAGTGCGGTAAAAAATTTGAATTTTTTCATGGGTGGAGTTATCCACCGACAAACAAGAGTAATAAAAACAGCGGGCAAAAGCCCACATGATAAAGAATAGTAAAGGAAAAATGACCATGACAATCGAAATTCTTGTTCCTGATTTACCTGAATCTGTTGCAGACGCTACTGTAGCAACATGGCATAAAAAAGTCGGAGATACTGTAAAACGTGATGAAGTATTAGTTGAAATTGAAACGGATAAAGTCGTGTTAGAAGTACCGGCACAATCCGACGGTGTGATTACGGAAATTTTAGAAGCCGAAGGCGCAACGGTAGTCAGCAAACAACTACTCGGTAAACTTTCCAAAGTTCAAGCAGGTGATGTTAGTACGACAAAGATCAATGAATCGAATGAGCCGACACCGGCGGACCGCCATCATTCAGCCATTGAAAATAGTCAACACAATGCTGATGATCACGGACCTGCAATCAGACGTTTGCTAGCGGAACATGAGCTCGATGCCTCTCAAATTCAAGGCTCAGGGGTAGGCGGTCGATTAACCCGCGAAGATATTGAACGTGAAATTGCGAAACGAGATGCGCAAAAAGCAAAACAACAGGTAGCAACAGAACAAAATACAATCAGCACCGTGGCTTATCAATCTCGTTCTGAAAAACGTGTTCCAATGACTCGTTTACGTAAACGCATTGCAGAGCGCTTACTTGAAGCAAAAAACAGTACTGCAATGCTCACTACATTTAATGAAGTGGATATGCAACCGATCATGAAATTGCGTAAAACCTACGGTGAAAAATTTGAGAAACAGCATGATGTACGTTTAGGTTTTATGTCGTTCTATATTAAAGCCGTGGTAGAAGCGTTGAAACGTTATCCGGAAGTCAATGCTTCCATTGATGGCGATGATATTGTTTACCATAATTACTTTGATATTAGTATCGCCGTTTCCACCCCTCGCGGTTTGGTTACGCCGGTGTTACGTAACTGCGATAAACTAAGTATGGCGGAAATTGAAAAACAAATTAAGGCATTGGCGGAAAAAGGTCGTGATGGCAAATTAACGGTGGAAGATTTAACCGGTGGAAATTTCACTATCACTAATGGTGGCGTGTTTGGTTCATTAATGTCCACTCCGATTATTAATCCACCGCAGAGTGCGATTCTAGGCATGCATGCGATTAAAGAGCGACCAATTGCATTGAATGGGGAAGTTGTCATTCGCCCAATGATGTATCTGGCATTATCTTATGATCACCGTTTAATTGACGGTAAAGAATCCGTTGGTTTCCTTGTCGCAGTTAAAGAATTATTGGAAGATCCGACAAGATTATTATTGGAAATTTAGAATAAAAGTGCGGTCAATTTTGATCGCATTTTTATTTTTCGACGAAAAGATGACTATTTTCACATATCCTAAATAACCAGAAAAAAGCAGGAAAACCTTATGAATTTACACGAATATCAAGCAAAACAGCTTTTTAAAGAATATGATCTACCGGTGAGTGAAGGGATTATTTGTCATTCAGCGGATGATGCCGCCATGGCACTTTTCCAACTTAACGGCGATCGTTGGATCGCAAAATGCCAAGTCCATGCCGGAGGTCGAGGAAAAGCCGGAGGTGTAAAACTGGTACATAATGCGGAAGAAGCCCGAGCTTTTGCCCATCAATGGTTGGGAAATCGTTTGGTGACTTTCCAAACTGATAAACAAGGCCAACCGGTAAATAGTATCTATATTGAGGAAACCTGTGATATTGCTCAAGAGCTCTATCTTGGTGCAGTGATTGATCGTTCTTCACAACAAATTATCTTTATGGCATCTTCCGCTGGCGGAATGAATATTGAAGATGTCGCTCGTGAAACACCTCATTTGATTCATAAAGTCGCCATTGATCCGTTATTTGGCGGTATGCCGTACCAAGGCAGAGAATTAGCATTTAAATTAGGTTTAAGTGGAGAACAAAATAAACAGTTTGCTCATGCATTTGTACAGTTAGCGAAATTATTTATAGAAAAAGATCTTTCGCTTTTAGAAGTTAATCCGCTAGTGGTGACGAAGCAAGGTCAGTTACTGTGTTTGGATGCCAAAATGACGATTGACGATAATGCGTTGTTTCGCCATAAGGATTTACTGGCTTTCCAAGATTTAAGCCAAAGCGATTTACGAGAAGCCGAAGCGGAAAAACATCAACTCAATTATGTCGCCTTAGAAGGGGATATTGGTTGTATGGTAAATGGTGCGGGGCTTGCCATGGGAACGATGGATATGGTGAAACTTTATGGTGGAAATCCGGCAAATTTCCTCGATGTTGGGGGCGGCGCGACAAAAGAACGGGTTACTGAAGCCTTCAAAATTATTTTGACAGATAAGGGGGTAAAAGCCATTTTGGTCAATATCTTCGGCGGAATTGTTCGTTGTGATTTAATTGCCGAAGGGGTCATTGCCGCTATCAGAGAAGTCGGGATAAATGTTCCTGTTGTAGTGCGTTTAGAAGGTACGAATGTTGAATTAGGACGTAAAATCCTGTCAGACAGTGGGGTAAATCTTATTGTTGAAAATAGTTTAAAAGATGCAGCGCAAGCTGTAGTAAAAGCGGCAAAAGGAGCGTAATTATGTCGATCTTAATTAATAAAGATACTAAAGTTATTTGCCAAGGTTTCACCGGTGCACAGGGTACGTTCCATTCCGAGCAAGCATTGGCTTATGGCACAAAAATGGTAGGTGGTGTATCCCCTAATAAAGGAGGAAGTACGCATCTGGGATTACCGGTTTTTAATACGGTAAAAGAGGCGGTGGAGACTACAGGTGCGACAGCGACAATGATTTATGTGCCGGCGGCATTTTGTAAAGATGCAATCCTAGAAGCCATTAATGCAGGTATTCAGTTAATTATTTGTATCACGGAAGGTATTCCAACCTTGGATATGCTTACGGTGAAACAAAAATTAAATGAAACCGGTGTGATTATGATTGGGCCTAATTGTCCAGGCATTATTACGCCAGATGAATGTAAAATCGGTATTATGCCGGGACATATTCATAAAAAAGGCAAAGTCGGTATTGTTTCCCGTTCTGGAACATTAACTTATGAAGCGGTAAAACAAACGACTGATGAAGGTTTTGGGCAATCCACTTGTGTGGGAATAGGTGGAGACCCGATTCCGGGTTCAAGTTTCATTGATATTTTAAAACGTTTCCAAGATGACCCTGAAACTGAAGCCATTGTAATGATTGGTGAAATTGGTGGTTCAGCAGAGGAAGAAGCTGCGACTTATATTAAGGCCCATGTTACCAAACCGATGGTTGGCTATATTGCAGGCGTTACCGCACCAAAAGGCAAACGAATGGGGCATGCCGGTGCAATTATTAGTGGTGGTAAAGGCACTGCTGAGGATAAAATCGCTGCCCTTGAAGCGGCAGGCGTTAAAACAGTAAGAAGTTTAGCAGAGATTGGTTCGGCATTAAGAATATTATTAAAATAAAAACGCATTTGGAAATGACCGCACTTTGATAATGTATTCAAAGTGCGGTTTTTTATAACAGTTGTTATAACGTCATGATTAAAAGGTGTATAATCTCGACCTTATTTTAAGGAAAAAATTATGAGTCAATTTTTTTATATCCATCCTGAAAATCCACAAGCACGTTTAATCAACCAAGCGGTAGAAATTTTGCGTAAAGGCGGAGTGATTGTTTACCCTACAGATTCCGGTTATGCATTAGGTTGTATGCTTGGAGATAAACATGCGATGGATCGTATTATTGCGATTCGCAAATTGCCGGAAGGGCATAATTTCACCTTGGTGTGTCGTGATTTATCCGAGCTTTCTAATTATGCAACAGTGAGTAATGTTGCCTATCGTTTAATTAAGAATAATACGCCGGAACGTTATACTTTTATCCTGACGGCAACTAAAGAATTGCCGCGCCGTTTGATGACATCAAAACGTAAAACCATTGGTTTACGGGTGCCGGATAATCAGATTGCCTTAGATTTATTAGCGGCATTAGGTGAGCCGATTCTTTCTTGCTCACTTATGTTACCGGGGGAAGAGCATATAACACAATCCGATCCGGAAGAAATTCGAGAACGTCTGGAACATCAAGTGGAATTAATTATTCATGGAGGGTATTTGGGGCAAGCGCCTACAACGGTGGTGGATTTAACAGAAGATACACCGGTTATTTTACGTGAAGGAAGCGGTTCTATCGAACCATTTATTTAATTTAAATTTATACAAGACGCTTGTGAAAGCGACAAAGGAAATAAGATGAAAATCAATCAAGCCAACAAAAATATCAAAAAACAGAGTGAAAATCGACCGCACTTTGATCACAAAAAGAAGCAAAGTGCAGTACATTCTGAGCATAAACCCCTAATGAAACGCCAAACATCCTCATCACCTAACACGAAAATTGAGGGGGAAAAATTACAGAAAGTTCTAGCGCGTGCAGGGCAAGGATCACGTCGTGAAATTGAGACAATGATTGCCGAAAATCGTGTGAGTGTGGATAGAAAAATAGCAACACTTGGTGATCGAATTGATGTCCATTCCGGCGTGAAAGTACGTATTGACGGCCGTATTATTAATCTTCAACAGGCACAAAAGGAAATGTGTCGTGTATTGATGTATTACAAACCGGAAGGTGAACTTTGTACCCGTAGCGATCCGGAAGGACGTGCAACAGTATTCGATCGTTTGCCACGCTTGAATGGCGCGCGTTGGATTGCGGTAGGGCGTTTAGATATTAACACCTCCGGTCTATTGCTATTTACTACTGACGGCGAACTGGCAAATAGGCTTATGCATCCTAGTCGAGAGGTAGAACGTGAGTATTCTGTCCGTGTATTCGGGCAAGTGGATGATGTCATGTTAGCTCGTTTACGCAAAGGTGTTCAGCTTGAAGATGGTCCGGCAAATTTCAAAGAAATTAAATTTATCGGTGGGGTGGGAATGAACCAGTGGTATGAAGTTACGTTGATGGAAGGACGAAATCGTGAAGTGCGCCGTTTATGGGAGTCTCAAGGCATTCAAGTCAGTCGCTTGATTCGCATTCGTTATGGAAATATCAAGTTAATGAAAGGCTTACCACGGGGCGGATGGGAAGAAATGGATCTTGAGAAGGTGAACTATCTGCGCGAATTAGTGGGATTACCGCCGGAAACGGAAAGTAAACTTGATGTAACAAGACCTCGTCGCCGGCCTAAATCAGGACAAATTCGTAAAGCGGTGAAACGTTACTCTGAATTAGGAAAACGCTATAAAAAATAGGTGTCTGCGATGAAAATGCAACAACTTCGCTATATTGTGGAAATAGTGAATCAAAATTTGAATGTTACAGAAGCGGCAAATGCGCTTTATACGTCACAACCGGGTATTAGTAAACAGGTGCGTTTGTTGGAAGACGAATTAGGCTTAGAAATTTTTGAACGTAATGGCAAACACATTAAATCCATTACACCGGCAGGGAAAAAAATCATTGCTATTGCGCGCGAATTATTAGTGAAAGCGGAAAGTATTAAATCCGTCGCATGTGAATATACACGCCCGAATCATGGTGTGCTACGCATTGCGACTACGAATACTCAAGCACGTTATATGTTACCTTCAGTGATTGAACGCTTTTCTAAACAATATCCCAATGTAAGTTTACATATTCATCAAGGTTCGCCAACACAAATTCATGATGCTTTAGTATCGGGGGAAGTCGATTTGGCGATCACAACAGAAGCCCCATATCTTTTTGATGATCTTATTCAATTACCTTGTTATTTGTGGAATCGTTCTGCGATTGTGAAAAAAGATCACCCGTTGGCACAAGTCAAAAATTTGACGATTGAAGAATTGGGGCAATATCCGTTAGTGACTTATACCTTTGGTTTTACAGGCGTATCCGATTTAGATTACGCCTTTAATGCTGCCGGTATTCTTCCGAACATTGTATTTACCGCTACTGATGCGGATGTGATAAAAACTTACGTGCGTTTGGGACTGGGCGTAGGGATTATGGCAAGTATGGCGCATACTGAGCTTGATGATGATCTTATTGCGATTGATGCAAGTCATTTGTTCCCTTCCAGTATGACTCAAATCGCTTTTAAACACAGCACTTTCTTACGTAATTATATGTATGATTTTATCGAATATTTTTCACCTCATCTCACACGTTCAATAGTAGAGAAAGCAGAACGATTACGTGATAACAATGCCGTGAAAAAATTGTTTGATAACGTGGAATTGGAAGTTAAGTAGTCACATTATGGAAATAATAAGAGCGGTTGAAATTCAGGGAGAATATTGACCGCTCTTTAAATTAAAATAAATCTTGATGTTTCACCAATTCTTCACGAATGATAGCAAATACTCCTAGCCCCCCGTTTTTGAGTTCAACCCATTTAAATGGCACATCAGGATATTGCTCAATCAGACTTACCATACTATTTCCCACCTCACAAACCAGTATACCGTTTGGCGTTAAATAATCAGGTGCTTGTTTTAGAATTTGTTTGGTGAGCTCCAAGCCGTCTTTACCTGAACCCAACGCAAGTTCAGGTTCAAAATGAAACTCCTCCGGCATATCGGCAAGATCGTCTTCATCCACGTAAGGTGGGTTTGTCACAATAAGATCGTATTTTTGCCCAAGAATATTCTCAAATAAATTTGATTGAATAGGGAATACACGGTGTTCTAATTGGTGACGGGCAATATTGATTTCCGCTACGTTTAAAGCATCAAAGGATAAATCCACCGCATCCACTTCTGCCTCGGGGAAAGCATAGGCGCAAGCAATCGCAATACAGCCGCTGCCGGTACAAAGATCGAGAATATGTTGTGGTGTTTGTTTCATTAAGCCTTCAAAGCGATCCTGAATGAGTGCGCTAATAGGGGAACGTGGAATAATCGTACGTTCATCTACATAAAATTCATGGCCACAAAACCACGCACTATTTGTTAGGTAGGCAACCGGTACACGTTGTTCTATACGGGTTAAAACCAGTTGGACGAGGCTTTCTTTTTCTGAGGGAGTTAAACGACTGTGGAATAATTCGGTCGGTAGATCAATAGGTAATTGTAAACCAGCAAGCACAAGTTGAAGGCTTTCATCCCAAGCATTATCATAACCTTGACCATAGTAGATATCAGAACGATTAAATATGCTATATGTCCAACGGAGAAAATCTTGAATGGTATGAAGTTCATGGGCAACGTTATCTTCTAAAATTGTTGCGACCAATTCTTGATTGTATGTAATTTCCATCATATTTTCCTAGTGAAAAAATTTGCCTAGTTATACCACATAAGACCGTTGATAACTATGGTATGATAAGCAAAATTTGAATTGAGTGAAGAAAAATGCAAGACGAATTTGAGTTGTTTCGTGCAGAAACGAAAGGTATTAAGCCTATCAAACAAGATACGTTTGTAGCACCACGCCAAAAGAGCGGTCAAAAAAAATCCCATTTACGTGATATTCGTGAAAAAGAAGATACATTATTCTATTTTTCTGATGAATATGAACCGTTACTGAATGAAAACGATGGGGTCGTAAAATATCTTCGGGAAGGTGAGGATTCTCATTTGCTTAAACAATTACGCCGAGGGGATTTTTCCCCCGAATTATTTTTAGATTTACACGGTTTAACCCGTGAACAGGCAAAAATGGAATTAGCTGCTTTATTGCTTGCCTGTGAAAGTGAGAGAGTATATTGCGCCAGTATTATGACAGGCTATGGCACTTTCACCTTAAAAAAGCAAATACCCCGCTGGCTTGTTCAACATCCCAAAGTACGGGCATTACATCAAGCTCCAAGAGAATGGGGGGGAGAAGCAGCAATTTTGATTTTGCTGGAGGTGTAATTATCTTTTTTATCCGGGAAGGAAGAAAAGCATAAAAAGTGCGGTGAATTTTGATGTTATTTTTTCAATGAAAATATTCAAAAATTTGACCGCACTTAAGTTGATTCGCCAAAAATTAAACTTCAGAACACAACCCTAAACTAGCCAAAAACTCAATAAAAGCCCGTACTTTTGCAGGCAAATGTCGGCGGTTTGGATAGACGATATAAATTTCCAATTCTTGTTGTTTGTACTCCGGTAAAATTTCCACTAACTCTCCGGTTTCAAAAGCATCGCCTAGAATAAAACGGGGTAAATTGACAATGCCAAGCCCTGATTTCGCCATATCTAATAGTGCTAAGCCATTATTGCTTACAACTTTTGATTTGATTTTAAAGCGTTGTATTTGATTTGGTCGTACGCCTTGCCAGTTCACTTGATTTAATGTGCTTTTATAGAGTAATCCTTCATGGTGTTCGAGATCATCCGGTGTTTGAGGAATACCATATCGCTCAAGATAACGGGGAGAAGCGGCAAAGTGAATGGTGGATGTGCTAATTTTACGTGCAACTAAAGAACTATCTTGCATATAGCCAATGCGTAAAGCAAGGTCGTAGCCTTCAGCAAGTAGATCTATTTTTTTATCATTAAATTCTACTTCAATATGTAAATTAGGATGTGCCGCAATAAACATAGGTAAGTTAGGGGAGATAAATAATAAGCCAAAATCACGCGGTACGGAGATAAGAAGATTCCCTTGCAGACTTGTTGTCATGTTGCTGATACTGGCATCAGCTTCATCTAAATCAAGTAAAATACCTTGGCAACGTTGGTAATACATCATACCGGCTTCAGTTGGCATAATTTTTCTTGTGGTACGTTGTAACAAACGAGTTTTTAGATGTTCTTCCAGTTGAGAAACCAATTTACTTGCCATCGCGACAGAAATATTTTGTTGTAATGCCGCTTGAGTAAAACTCTGGGTTTCAACAACCTTACAAAAAATGGAAATCGCATTGAGTTTGTCCATTTATGTTCCTTTTTTTCAAAAAATACTTGATTTTGATTACGTAACTTTGCACTATACCGCCAATTTTACAAAATTCCAGTCAATTAGGTAATCAAATGAGTAAATCTTTGGTGATTGTCGAGTCACCGGCAAAAGCAAAAACCATTAATAAATATTTAGGCAGCCAATATGTGGTGAAATCCAGTGTGGGGCACATTCGGGATTTACCGACAGTGGGAACAAGTACGGGCGAGAAAGCTAAGCCAATTTCAACCAAAGGGATGAGTGCCGAAGAAAAAGCGAAAATTAAAGCAGAAAAAGAACGTAGCGCTTTAGTTAAACGCATGGGGATTGATCCCTATCACGATTGGAAAGCCAATTATCAAATCCTTCCGGGAAAAGAAAAAGTAGTAGCAGAATTAAAATCGCTGGCAAAGAAAACTGATCATGTTTATCTTGCCACCGATTTGGATAGGGAAGGAGAGGCTATAGCCTGGCATTTACGAGAAGTGATTGGCGGTGATGATGACCGTTTTAGCCGTGTAGTATTTAATGAAATCACTAAAAATGCGATTAAACAAGCTTTTGAAAAACCTGAACAATTGAATATGGATCGGGTGAATGCTCAACAAACACGCCGTTTCTTAGACCGTGTGGTGGGTTTTATGGTATCGCCGCTACTCTGGAAAAAAGTTGCACGAGGTTTATCCGCAGGACGTGTGCAATCTGTTGCAGTCAAATTATTAGTGGAACGTGAGCGTGAAATTAAGGTATTTCAACCGGAAGAATATTGGGAAGTGGGCGTTCTCACCCAAACTTTAGGTAAAGAAAATATTAGGTTGGATGTTACTGATTATAAAGGAAAGAAATTTGATCCCAAGAATAAGAAGGATGCTCAAAGTGCGGTTGATTTTCTGAACGTTTCTGATTACGTTGTCACAAATTTAGAAACCAAACCAACCAGTTCACGTCCGCGCGCACCTTTTATTACTTCCACTCTACAGCAAACCGCAAGCACTCGCTTGAGCTTTGGTGTTAAGAAAACCATGATGTTAGCACAGCGTCTTTATGAGGCGGGTTATATTACCTATATGCGTACGGACTCTACAAATTTGAGTCAGGATGCACTTAATATGGCACGCAACCATATTGAAAAACACTTTGGTGTACAATATTTGCCGGCAAAACCCAATTTCTATTCGAGCAAGGAAAATGCACAGGAAGCCCATGAGGCGATTCGCCCTTCCGATATCGCCATTTTGCCGGAACATTTGGAAGGAATGGAAAAAGATGCGGTTCGTCTTTACGATTTAATTTGGCGTCAATTTTTAGCCTGTCAAATGCCACCTGCACAATATGATAGTAGTACGCTTACCGTTACTGCGGGCGACTATACTTTGAAAGCCAAGGGAAGAATTTTACGTTTTGATGGTTGGACAAAAGTACTTCCACAACTGGGAAAAAATCCAGAAGATCAAGAATTGCCTTCAGTTACTGTTTCAGAGAAATTAACTCTAAAAGAAGTACAACCAAGCCAACATTTTACTAAACCTCCGGCGCGTTTTACTGAGGCAGCGTTAGTAAAAGAGTTGGAAAAACGTGGGATAGGTCGTCCTTCTACCTATGCTACAATTATTTCGACTATTCAAGAGCGCGGGTATGTGAGAACGGAAAGTCGTCGTTTTTATGCCGAGAAAATGGGGGAAATAGTTACGGATCGCTTAAATGAATCTTTTGGTGATTTAATGAACTATGATTTTACGGCAAATATGGAAAATGTGCTTGATCAAATCGCCTCTGGTTCTACGAATTGGAAAACAGAATTAAATCAATTTTTTAAAGATTTCTCCAATCAATTATCAAAAGCGGAGTTAGACGAATTGGAAGGCGGTATGCGTCCAAATAGTTTGGTTGAAACAGAAATTAACTGCCCGACATGTGGCAGAAATATGGCAATTCGTACGGCAAGTACCGGAGTATTTTTAGGTTGTACCGGCTATGCTTTACCGCCTAAAGAACGCTGTAAAACAACGATTAACTTAATTCCAGAGTCTGAATTGTTGAATGTATTGGATGAATCTTCTGAAACAAAAGCCTTAATGGAACGTAAACGTTGCCCGAAATGTGATACTGCGATGGATAGCTACCTTATTGATGCAGAAAGAAAAATTCATATTTGCGGCAATAATCCGAATTGTGACGGCTATTTGATTGAAGAAGGCTCTTTTAAAATAAAAGGGTATGAAGGGCCTGTTGTTGAGTGTGACAAATGTGGTGCGGATATGCATTTGAAATTAGGTCGTTTCGGTAAATATATGGCTTGTACAAAATGTGATAACACTCGCAAAATTTTGAAAAATGGAGAAGTTGCCCCACCAAAAGAAGAGCCGGTACATTTCCCTGAATTGAAATGTGAAAAATCTGATGCTTATTTTGTTCTACGTGATGGTGCAAGTGGTGTATTTATGTCTGCCCATAATTTTCCTAAATCACGTGAAACACGTCCGGCAAAAGTAGCTGAATTGGCATTATATCGTGAGCGTCTGCCGGAAAAATTGGCTTATCTTGCTGATGCACCACAAAAAGATCCGGAGGGTAATGAAGCCATTATTCGTTTTAGCCGTAAAGAGAAGAAGCAATATGTAACTTCTGAAAAAGAGGGTAAAGCAACAAAATGGATTGTTGGTTTTGTTGATGGAAAATGGGTTGAAAGGAAAAAATAGAAAAGAAAAAGTGCGGTTAATTTTAACCGCACTTTTTGCTTTTAATGATGATGTTCCGGTTTTGCTGGGAGTTTATCCAAACCTTTTCCTACAGGAAGAATTAAGGTTGAATAATTTGCCGATTGTTGGCAAATATTTTGATCGGCAAATGGCGTTTTATGAACGACTTTAATTTTCCAAATACCGTCAATTAACGGAATGATATTAACTCGTCCTTGGCTATCTGTTTTACCGGAAAAACCTTGGGGTTCACGATGACCCGTTGCAGCTTCTAAATCTTTTACTATGACCGTATCTGCCGTTGCAATCACTGTTTCTCCCGCTAATGGCATATCATTATAGAAAATTTGAACAGGGAAGGCCTCGCCTGATTTTACTTTACTTGGATCTTTCAACGGGACAATTTCAAGAGGCAATCCTACTCGGGTTAATGCCATTTCAGCATTTAAAGGTTTATTTCCTACAGTAACAAGACTTTTACCAAACATCTGGGTTTGTTCACAGTAAGTTGCATTTGGTGTCCCTTGCATATTATCCATTTTCCAACCTTCAGCATTTTGCGACCAAAAAGTCGGTTTATAGGTTGCGGTAACCCAATAAGAACCGGTTTTTAAAGGTTTTTCAGATTGATATTGATAATTTTCACCTTTTTGTATCAAGGTTTGATGCTCACCATCTTGGTTAATAATTTCCATTGGTGCAAAAATATGTAAACGGGCTTCGGGGATTTTTTCAACGTAAGGGTAGTCCCCATAAGCAAGTTCAGCTTTTAAAGTATCCTCTGCTTTTAACTGCTGAGGTGCGGATACCCAAACTTCGTGAGCTTGTACACCACCGACAAAAAGGGCTAATCCTAAGATCAGATTTTTTTTCATTATTTTTCCTCCTTTAAATGAAAATGATTATTAAAAATTGGGAGGGGAATATAGAAGAAAAATAAAGGATGAGCGAGTAATTTTTTTTAAATTTGTGATGAAGATCACAAAAAAGTGCGGTCATTTAAAAAATTATTTTTATAGCCACACTCTTTGTAATTAAGCTTCTCTTTATTTAGAGGGTTTGATAGCAAGTAAATTGCAATTTAATTTGCTGATAACATGTTCTGCGGTATTACCAAGTAATGCTGCGGACAAACCAGTGCGACCGACTGTTCCAAGAATTACAAGTTCAGCTTCAATTTTTTGTGCCACTTCTGGAATTACGTCCTCAGGAAAACCTTCATATACATGGGTATGATCTTCATCAATACCGAACTTTTGACGTAATGCTTTCATATTAATTAAATGCTGTCCACGAATGCCATTTTCATAGCCCTGAGTATTAAATTCAGGTAAATCAATTGCCATATTAATCGGCGTGATAGGATAGGCTGCGACAAGGTGAACATTGCCTCGGTTTAGTCTCTCAGCGAGAGAAATACCGGTTGATACCAGTTCTTGATTAAATTCATCTTGATAATCCTGTTCACCTGATACATTTACGGCAATAAGAATTCGGCGTTGATGCTTCCAATCACCGTCACGGACCATAAGAACAGGAACGGGACATTTGCGTAATAGTTGCCAATCTACCGGAGTAAAGATAAGAGAAGTTAAGCTTTCTTCATCTTTAGTATATTTAACAACCAAATCATATTGGTTTTTTTCAACTTCTTCACGAATACCTTCAGCTTCATTACTATTCCAAACAATGTGAGAGTCAAATTCAATTTGCGGATCAGCATATTTATCTATGTAAAACTGAACGGCTTGACGATGTTGTTCTATAGCAGTTTTGTGCATTTCTTCACGTTCTTCAGAAGACAACAAAGCAGTCATTTCATAGGATAAATCATAAACGGTTAATAATGTTGTAATTTTGATTTTTTCAATACTTTCTTGTTCTTTTACAAGACGAACTGCACGAGCAAGGGCATATTGTTTTTCATTATCTGGATTAAGAACAACTAAGATATTTTTAAATTTCATTGCTACCTCCTTGGATTACCTCTCATAGCATAAAAAAGAATTTGTAATATGACAAGAAAAGAACCTTAAAAAACTGATCTGGTGCAAATAAATAAGCAGAGTGAAAATCGAACCTAGCTTTTATTCAGCCATTGTGATTTTTGTTTTATTTATTCCAGAAAGCTCAATTAATTCATTGATATTATTTATAATAATGTATTTGCCTTGTACAGAAAGTACACCTAATTTTTGGAATCGACCTAAGAGACGACTGATAGTTTCGACAGTTAAACCAAGATAGTTACCTATGTCACCACGAGTCATAGTCAAACGAAATTCTTTTGCCGAAAAACCACGGGCAGAGTAGCGTTTAGAAAGGTTATGGATAAATGCGGCTAGGCGTTCTTCTGCATTCATTTTAGAAAGTAATAAAATCATTTCTTGGTCTCTTTTGATTTCACTACTCATTAAACGAATTATCTGATGACGAAGTTTAGGCATTTTTCCTGAAAGCTCGTCTAAAATATCAAAAGGTATTTCACATACCATAGAAGTTTCCAAGGCTTGTGCAAAACTAGGATGCTTCATATTTGTGATCGCATCAAAACCCACTACGTCGCCAGGCAAATGAAAAGAGGTAATTTGCTCTTCACCTGTTTCACTCACTGTATAACTTTTGATTGTTCCGGAACGGATTGCATAAATAGAATTCAGCTTATCGCCTGCTTTAAATAATATTTGCGATTTTTGAATGGGTTTTTTTCGTTCAATAATATTGTCTAATTGATCAAGTTCGTGTTCATTTAATGTGAAAGGAATACAAAGTTGGCTAATACTGCAATCCTGGCAATGAATAGCTCCAGTTACTGATTGAGCACGGCATCCTGCCTTAGTTTCTGAAACGAAATTTCTCATTTAACCCTCAGAGTTTTTTTAATAATAGTGTAAAATTGATCTAGCTCAAAGATTTTAACACTAAATAGGGATTTTCAGAAGATGGCAGCAGAAAAATTAACGAAGAAAAGGTTGATTCAAATTTTAGTGGCATTATGTGTTCTGGGAGGCGCATTTATTTGGCGATATTTTTTATCCTAAACATATAGTAATAGCGCTAAAAGAAGTTTGCTTAATTTTAAATCAAATAAATTAAAAAATTGAGTTTTTACTTGCGAGTGGATTTTATATGCGTATAATCTCCCCCGTACCCAAGCCTGGGTGGCGAAATTGGTAGACGCAGCGGATTCAAAATCCGCCGGTGAATAACCGTGTCGGTTCGAGTCCGACCCTAGGCACCAAACAGAATTTTAAACATAGAAAGCCGCTTTAATAGTGGCTTTTTTGTTTGTTTTTTTCGCTCATTTTCAGAGTGATTCCTAAGCTGTTACGATAGTGAAAAGTCAAAGGGTTTCCGATATTCTTGATAGAAAAAACCGGATACTTTTGAAATCCGGTTTTTCTTTAGTGGGATTAATTTAATTTTTCACGCAATTTTTTCGTGACATCTACCATAACTTTCAGTTGTTCCAGGGTTTCTTTCCAACCTCGGGTTTTTAAACCGCAATCTGGGTTGACCCATAAACGTTCTTTTGGCACGACTTGCAGTGCTTTACGTAACAAATGTTCGACTTCAGCCTCTGTTGGAACACGTGGGCTATGAATATCATACACACCGGGGCCGATATCATTTGGATATTTAAAATCACTGAAAGCCGTAAGTAGTTCCATATCGGAACGGGATGTTTCAATAGTTATCACATCGGCGTCTAAAGCGGCAATTGCCGGTAAAATGTCGTTAAACTCGGAATAGCACATATGAGTGTGTATTTGTGTATCATCTTGGCAGCCCATTGAACTTAAACGGAAGGCTTCTCCCGCCCATTGTAAATAGCTATCCCAATCAGCACGTTTGAGCGGTAAACCTTCGCGAATTGCCGGTTCATCAATTTGAATGACTTTAATGCCGGCTTTTTCTAAATCCAATACCTCATCGGAAAGCGCCACCGCAATCTGCTTACATACCGTTGAACGTAGAATATCATTACGTACAAACGACCATTGTAAAATGGTAACGGGGCCTGTGAGCATACCTTTCATCACTTTTGGGGTGAGGCTTTGAGCATATTGAGACCAACGTACTGTCATTGGTTCAGGACGAACGACATCACCGTAAATCACCGGCGGTTTGACACAACGTGATCCATAACTTTGCACCCAACCGAATTTGGTGAAAGCAAAGCCCTCTAATAATTCGCCAAAATATTCCACCATATCGTTACGTTCCGCTTCACCGTGAACCAACACATCAAGATCCAATTTTTCTTGCTCACGTACAACCAATTCAATTTCTTTTTTCATTGCTGCTTCGTAATCCGTCAAACTTAACTCACCTTTTTTAAAGGCGGCACGGGCTAAGCGGATTTCCTTAGTTTGTGGAAAAGATCCTATGGTAGTAGTCGGGAGTAGTGGCAAATTTAACCACGCATTTTGTAATTTAATTCTTTCCGCAAACGGTGATTTGCGTTGATCGGCATCTTTTGGCAAATTTGCCAAGCGTGAAGCCACTTTAGGACGATGAATCGTTTTTGAATTAGCTCGAGCATCAAATACAGCTTGGCTTGCATCAATTTCTGATTGAGCAGCTTGGCGACCTTGCTCAAGTGCTGTCTTAATGACTCTTAATTCTTGAATTTTTTGTAAACAGAAAGCAAGCCAGCTATAAAGTTCCGGTTTGCTTGCCTGTAATTGGGTTTCTATTGATAAATCATAAGGCGTATGGAGTAGGGAACAACTTGGTGCAATCCATAAACGATCACCTAATTTCGCTTTTAACGGTTCCACAACATCTAAAACTTGGCTTAAATTTGCACGCCAAATGTTACGACCATCAATGATACCGACAGACAAAATTTTGTCATAATCAGCAAAAGCAGAAAGTTGTTCAGGGGCACGCACTAAATCAATGTGTAAACCTGCAACAGGCAAAGATTTTAATAAATTGGCGTGTTCTGCCACAGAACCAAAATAAGTGGCTAATAATAATTTTGCTTTTACTTGTGTGGTTAATATTGAATAAACTTCTTTGTATGTATCAACCCATTCTGATGGTAAATCAACGGTTAACGCCGGTTCATCAATTTGAATATATTCTACACCTTCTGCCGCTAGAGCATTGAGGATTTCTACATAAACCGGAAGAAGTTTCGGAAGTAAATCAAAGCGATTAAATGCTGCACCTTTTTCTTTACCTAGCCATAAAAAGGTTAATGGCCCGACAATAGTTGGTTTTGCATTTAATCCAAGTGCTTTGGCCTCACGAATTTGTTCTACATAATGGGAAGAATTGGCTTTAAATTCAGTATCCGCATGGAATTCCGGCACAAGATAGTGATAGTTGGTATCAAACCATTTTGTCATTTCAATAGCAAATTGATCTTTATTACCACGTGCCAGTTGGAAATACTGATCGAGGGTTAAATGTTGGTTGTCAAATCCGAAACGGGCAGGAATAGAACCCGTTGCCACTTGTAAATCTAGAATGTGATCATAGAAAGTAAAATCTGCCACGGCGACATAATCCGCATTTGCCTCCGCTTGGTGTTTCCAGCTAATTTCTCGGAGTTTCTTAGCTATATCCAATAAATCTTGCTCAGAAATTTCGCCACGCCAATAACGTTCTTGTGCAAATTTAAGTTCACGTTTTGCACCTACACGTGGAAAACCGGATAAATGAAATGTTGTCATAATAAGTTCCTCATCTATGTGTTGTGGGTAATTTAGACGGCTAAACGTCTGAACGAAGATAGAATGGGGTATTTCTTATTATTATGCAAACTCATTATTTTCAATAAATTTATGAATTATTTTAATGATTATGCATGATAAAAAATAGAAAGTTTTCCAACGTTGAGTAGCGCTTAAAAAGTCGAATATAAAAAACCATTGATTGAGGTTATACTATGCCAATCAAATATAGTGAAAACGATATTAATATTTGGGGCTGACGTAAATTAGCCCTAAATTTCACACCATTTGAGCAATGTTTTTAACTGCTCTTTTGGTGTACCAAAGTTAAACCGA
>MLHP01000015.1 GCA_001999425.1 Rodentibacter genomosp. 2
AGTATGTTGTTGGAGATATTCTGACAGATATTAACGATGAAGAAACAAGACCGCTACGTTTAAAAATTTATGACCAGCTGTTAGCTTGCGCTTCGGAACAAGGATTAGGTAAAGCGTCAGTTATGTTAGGTATTGGGCTTGAAAGAAAGAAAGAATATCAAAAAGCACTGGGAGCGTTTCATCAAGGTGTAAAAAATGGTAGTGCTCTTTCCGCAAATGTTTTAGTTGGAGTATTTAGTAATACTAGAAAAGAAAAATACTTAGCTGCTTTAAATCTTAAGGAAGATCCGGAACGTGCTAGACGTTATGAAATGATTTGGAAATATTTAGCCTATAAAGACTACCTCCAACCCAAAGTCCCCGATCTCGACGATATTGTGCCGTTACCCCCTGCCCCTTTGCCGGAATGGGACGGCAAAATTGCTTTTCAACGTTGGTATGAAGGCGACGCCCCACCCAAACCAAGTGAGGCATTAATGATGAAACTGGCCAATCAAGCCGGGGTTCGGGTGGATAACGGGCTGGATTTAGAAACGAATTTACCGAAGAAAGTGAAAAAATAACGGGAAAGTGACTGATAAATCACTGAACTGATTTATTCGCGCCTTCGGCATCGTTGACAAAGCCAAGGTTTAAAATCCTGCGGATTTTTTGACCGCCCTTTAGGCTGAACAATTTAAAAGTGCGGTCGTTTTTTAGCGAGTTTTTAGTGTGTTACGGATGATATTTTCCTATTGTGATTTTTCGGAGTGATAAATGATGGCTCGAATTTTAAAATGGCTGGTGATTGGCATCATCGCCATTATTGTTGTTGCGGTTTGGGCAGGCACTCGTTTCTTTTACGGGATTGATTTGGGTGGGGCAGGGCATTCGCCTTCAAGCAATGTTATTGAAGATTATATAAATATCAAGCGAGAAAAATCAACATGGAAAAAATGGAGCAATTACAGGCAAGTCTGGAATTTGTCTGCAAACAGGAAGAAAAACCCGAACTCTCGGCAGAAACCCAACAATTGTATAACTATGCCTTTTATCATGATTTACACTATTTAGTTTGGAAACAAAAAAGCAGCTTAATGCCGCTTTTCTGGGAGGATAGAGATAAAACTAAGGTGAAGCATTCATGCTGCGTTGTTCGAGATTATGAACAAGACCGCTCGTGTTACATTGAAAGGTCTCCATTTTTTCGCCTTTAAACACATAAAGCATAGGCGATTCAACTGATTTTGAACTGCGAGGTTGCACAAATTCAACCACGTAACGTTCACCTTTATTTTTAAGTTCGAGAGAGTTGGTAATAAAACCTGAACCAGCAGCAATATAAGAATTTTCGTTTGCAAAAACCTCTTTGGCTGGATTTTTAAAGGTTGTGTTGCCATATACAAATTCATAATCATTTCCAACTTTGGTAATAGTCACGGGGTTACCACTATTGGTTGTACAAGAAAATATCGTGTTATTAGCAGCGATAGCTGGGAGAGTGCTCATACTTAACATTGCGATAGTGAGTAGTTTTTTCATATATGCTCCTTTTACAATCCTAAAATATAATCTGCTTCTTGGTTGCGACGACGTGCATTGATACCATTATTATTGGTTTGACGATTTCTAACTGCATTGGCTAACTCATTCATATTGCCGGATTGTACTGAACGTCGGGCAGCGTCTGCAACATCTTGTGTAACATGACCGTAATTGTAAGCATAAGAAGTCAATGCGGCTTGTGCATTTGGGGTGAGTTTATTCCATACTTCAGTCGTCACATTACGCCTTGCAGTATTGGCAAACTCTTGAGTACGACGTGCTAAATCACGTTCAGCATCTGCACGATCAATTTTCATATCTTTCGTCACCCGAACGACGGTACCATCTGCTTTAGTAATCGTATCAGAACCATAGCCGGCACGGTGTGCATTAACATCCCAGTAAGCAGTGTTACGATAGCCTTCAAAGTTTTTAAGGAGTCCGGTGGCTTGCTCTAACGCACTGCCGGTGATGGCTGCCACACGATTATAACTTCCTGAAGGTATTGAGCCGAAACCTGTTCCGGTTGTATTTGAAGCTGTACCATTATAACGTCCATTAATATTGCCCAGTCCACCTGAGGTGCCACTCGGAATCGGGAGCACAATCTGACGATCCTTAGCTTTAAAGTTTTGACCGTTACGGTTATCAAGGTTATTTGTACCGTATTCTTTAGTCAGGTTTCTGAATTTACTATCAGAATCATCCGAACTATTACTTTCAACCGCACTTTGTGTGTCATTGAGTCGGTTATTTAAGATGGCCATTGCCGTGTTATTAGTAAGAGATTTTTGAATATCCATTTCCAATTTGACCTGTTCAATCTCACGATCAAGTGCGGTCAAATTCGCCATTAATTCTTCTTGTGCTGTGGTGTTTGTACTGACATTCGGTTCCCGCATTCCGGCAAGAATCATTCGGCGGGCAACAAGTGCTTTTTCAATGGTTCTTGAAATAGCGACTTCTTGGGATAGGCGGGTCGCAAGTACAACCACATCCGGATCTTCTCGAAGGGATTCAACCAGGCTACGTGTAATTGGCATTGTTGTTGAACTAATATTAGCTAATTGTGCAGCGGTAATATTGTCACTATTTAATACACCTTGGAAATGAGTCATTACATTGACGGTTTCATCTTCAATTTTAGGAGCTAATCCTGTACCGGCTTTTGTCGAAGTAGGTGGGGTACCACAGCTTTCACAGGTTGAGAGCGATTTATCCCCCAATACATCACGCACCCATTCAGCCGCTTGTTCAGGCGAATTCCATTCTGTGCAGAGCATACCATCACATTGTGTTTCCGGTACTTTGGTTTTATCTAATACGCCCCGACCTTGCATGATATTAAAACCGGCTTTAACGACATCTTTTAGGACTTCAATACGATCTTGGCCTTCTCCTCCTTTCTTTTCTCCGCCAATCCAAGTCTGTCCTTTTTTGCCAAGTTCTTGCTCTGATTTTTTCTTTGCTTTTTTGGCATCTGTTTCGGACGACACGATATTTTTGTAGTTCTCAAGTTTTGCGAACTCCAACCATTTATTATCCATGACATGATCGGCAAGCTTACTCGACATTTCTTCGCAGCTTGTTTTTAATGAATCAAAGTCGATTTTTGCTTGATACAACCCATTTGAGAGAATATCGTAAAGTTGAGGGTTAGCCCGCTGGATGATCATTGCCGGAAGGCTTGCAACCGCACCGGTAGCCGATTCAATCACGTTGCTATAAAGATCTTTGAAACCTTCTGTAATACCGTTTAATTGGTTTTTTACGGTCGTTTTTATATCAAAATTACCGCACATAAGGTTTGTTTTCCATCCAAGTCCAATAGAATATTCATGCATTCTTTTTTTAGAAGGGGGCGGCATGATGGCTGATCCTCCGCCAATTTGATAGAACACTTTATCGGATAATACCGAACCTTGAGTATAGCCTGTTGCGTATACCACATTTGAGCTTGAGCTGAGTACACTGAGAAGTAAACTAAAAGCAATGGGGGTTAATTTCATTTTCATAGGTTAGGTTCCTCAATAATTAATAACTCATCCAATCGACACTACCTAAAAAAGTTTGTCCACGTCGTTTACAGCAAGCATAAGGTCGCCATAATGCCCAGCTGTAGCTTTCTTGATTAGATAACTTGTCACCATAAGCATCAGTTGTAAAACCGTCGGGAAATATGGCACAGGTATTTTGTGTCTTAGGGCTTAACATTTGCCATTTATGTGTCTTTTCATCGCCTTCTTTAACTTCTTTCGGAGGCCAGTAACCATCACGCTGTTTTGCTGTTGCCGGGAGATAAACGTGTAATTGTCCATCACGACTGACGATATCTGCGATACGTTGTGCAACAACCGCAGAGGCTTTGTAGTCGTGAACTTGTGAAACATAACCGCCACGGGGGAAGAGATTTCCCCACATATCCCCGCTTTTACTCACTTCTCTCATACCGGGCGTAAGCGCTTCCGGATAAAACATTTCCGGCATGTTATAGCGCCAAGCAAAGTAATCGAGTGCACTGAGAAAGTATGGAACATAAGGTGTTGTTTGGCTTTCGCAGGAATACCCCATAGAGCTAATCATGTTTAAAAATAACCCGCCGGGATGCCCGATTGCTTCCGCATTTTTAAAAGTAAGCTGAGTATATTTTCCCTGTGTCAGAGATTGATAGCCGCCGCCTTTTGCACCTTGATTCAGCATTTTCATTTCAGTCCAAGGACTTTGATTATCATGGTTATAGGTTGAAACAACCATTTCAGGAATGAAATGATGTACTTTTGTTGAAGTGCGTACTTTACAGCCGAACTGAGTACAGAAAAGCCAATAGCACATTCCCACAACCTTATAGTCCGCACAATTTGGAGATGCGGAGGATGAGGCAATGGTTGCTGTATTAATTGGGCGGCCTTCTATCGCGTAAGAGATTGGCGGAAGGCTTATACCGATGATAGTCGAGGCTAACCCATATATAACTAATGATGAATATCGTTTTTTCATTGCGCTTATCTATTTTCATATTGTTGGTAAAATTGAAGTGCTTTGGCGATATCTGTTTCGCCATAAATAACCGCACTTTGTCTGGTCTCAGGATGGGTAAATAAGATGGCGGGGACTTTAGTGATACCGTTTTTCCAACCTTCTGTCACACCGATATAAGCCTCAGCCAGGGCTTGTTCTGTTTGTTTCCATTCTGAAGATGACATTTTTTGCCGAATTTGAGTTTCAGCAGTTTGAGGATTGGTACTCAAATAATGGCTGAGTTGTTCTTCAAGTAATTCGACTTGATCGAGATGATAAATATGTGTGGCTAATTGACGGTTCTTGATTGGGTAATAACTCGTGGTATAAGCATTTACCTCAATATGAGTAGGTAAAGAAGCCAATGCACTCATCGTAAAAGATAAAGTCAGCAGAAAAAGAATATTTTTTCGCATAGTATTAAGTGATTGAATGTGATTTTCGGTAGGATAAAGTTAAGAATTTTAATCAAAAAAAGAAACGGGAAACTCTATTCAAAATAAGGAGAATTAAATTCTCCTTGAGAAAAATTTAATTAAAAATTGAAGCAAAAAATAAAATATTAATAATCAACATTAACTTTCGCTATCGTTGGTAGCAAAGAAGGCAACCGGAATCTAGAAGGTTGTATATTCACTGCGGTGAATAGGATTCAAAAATGATCCTCAGCATTCTGAAAAGGACTCTGCCGTTGGCAGGAATGCATTTTATACTCATTTTAACCGTCCATTAGGGAGCGCGATTCCTAATAGGACGCGTCTTCTCTTTGGACTTCTTTGACCAGGAGTTCATTATGAACAATTCACCATCTATTGAAACCTTTAATCCATTTTCCGAACCAAAACCTAAATCAAATTTTTTAGGTCGGTTACTGGGTAAAGTTGTTGTTTCTGCACGTCATAAAATTTCAGGCGTATCTCAAGGTATTCACCAAAGTATTGAGGATGATGTTGAAAGACGTCTTCATGAGCAAGGTGAACACTTTGAAGCGATGTATCATTCGCGTGAAATTGAGCATGAGCAGGAATGTTTACGTCTTAAACGGAGCAGAATCAAATTTGCAATCATGATGTTATTGATAGGGGGTGCTATCGGTATGTCGATGATGGGATATTGGTTCTTCATTCGTTAATTCATTAACCTTTCGGTTTTTCCTTAGAGGGAATAGATTTCCTCAAGGAAATGTATTTCCTCATATCATTTAGGGGAAATACAAATGAAAATTTCACTCCATCATTCTTGCCTGGATTTGTTTAAAAGTGCAAAGATGCAACCTCATCGTAATTCATCATTTATAAATGAATTTTCTGAGCAGGCTCGTCTTGCTTGGGAATCAAGAGATGAAGGAAGTGACGTTGCACGTTTTGCTTTCTCGATTCCAAATGAGTATGGGCAGCGATTTCACTTTTTTACAGTCTCGCTACATCGTCAAGGTAGCAATATTTTAACTGTAAGAGGATAAATATTGCTGATAAGTAGGCATTAAATCATACTTGATTTAATTTTTGCACTTTTTACCAAAGCCTTTAATCCTACTATATTAAGGGATTAAGGCTTTTTTCATTGCCTCTTTGAGAATGAGTTTCTAGGAGGAGAATCTTTATTCATAACGAATTTTGACCGCACTTTTTAAGTTCGGGCAAATTTTACCCCGATGGGAACAGTTCCCATCGGGAGACTGTTCCCTTTATTTTGGAGAACAGCCATGAAAAAACAAACTCAACCTAAAGACTTATATCAACAAATTACAGACCAAATTGTCGAGGCGTTAGAACAAGGTACGATGCCTTGGCAGAAACCTTGGGATAGCGGTTGGCCACAAATGGCTATTCCGTGTAACGGTGAAAGTGGACGTCAATATTCCGGTATTAACGTGTTATTGCTTTGGATGAGTGCCATTCGTAAAAATTTTACTCAACGTAAGTGGGTAACATTTCAAGGGGCAAATCATCTAGGCGGACAAGTTCGAACCGGTGAGAAAAGTACGATCATTATTTTCTACAAACAAAATCAGTTTGAAGAGAAAGATGAAGCCGGAAATGTTATCTTTGATGAAAACGGTGAGCCGAAAATGAAATCATCGGTATTTATTCGTGGCCATCATGTGTTCAACATTGAACAGTGCGATGGACTAGAAGAATACTATGAAGATTTTCCGGCCCCAGACACTTCATCAGAGATGATCCCGCGCCCGGATTTAGATGTGTTACCGGCTAAAATGGGGATGCAGTTATATAACAAAGCACAAGACCGGGCTTGTTATATACCTAAGCGTGATTGTATCGTGATGCCGGATTTTGAAAAATTTGAAACCGCTGACGATTACTACGCTACACTTTTACATGAGTGTGGCCATGCTACCGGACATAAAGACCGGTTAAATCGTGATGGTGTAGCCCGATTCGATAAATTTGGTTCTGAACGTTATGCATTTGAGGAATTAATTGCTGAACTGACCAGCGCATTTACTTGTGCGCACTTTTATGTTCGTAATGACATCTCACAAAATGCGGCCTATATCGATAATTGGATTCAAGCATTGAAATCCGATAAGAAAGCGATTTTTCGTGCGTCTTCTCAAGCGCGGGAAGCAACACAATATTTGATTGATAAATTCAATCAAGAAGAATGTCTTGCTGCTTAATCCTTTTTTACTTTCTGAAAGTGCGGTCAAATTTGACCGCACTTTTTCCATCCCATAGGGAGTAAATGCCCTATGAGGCTTGCTCCCTGCTTATATACAAACAAGGAGTAAATATGCCTGATTGGTGTAAAAATAAATTAACAGTTTGCGGTTCTAAAGCGGAAATTGATGCCATTAAACCTTTTTTATTTGGAAAACATTCCCGCGCAGGTGAACTAGAAGTGGATTTTAATGCATTGGAAGTATGTCCTGAATCCCTCAGTATACCGTTTACGGATGATGCCACTCGAGCACAAATATTATTGATGTTACCGGAAGATACCCCACTCAGAGAGTCATTTATTCAAGGTCACTTTAATGATGAGGACGCAAATGTTGCGTACTTGTTGATGGAGATTAAACATCACAACATCAAAACAATAGGGGAGCTGATTAAATGGTTTATGGAAGATAACGAGAGAGAATTCAAACACTGTTTGGATTTGAAATTAGGTCGGCAATATGTTGCTAACCTGATTCAATTTGGTCAAGAGACGAATCACAATTGGTATGAAAAGCATTGGGGAACAAACTTCAACGCAAAGACATACTTAATTGATGACAATGGAAAGGAAATTATTTGTTTCTTTGACACGACTTGTTCAGAACCCAAAGTCTGGTTTGAATTACTTTGTCAACGTTTTCCTCATGTAGAGTGGGTGTTTGAGTATTTTTCAATAAATGGATTTTACGCCGGGAAAATACATTTTAAAGACAAGATTTTTTCGTACCAATACTTCAGTGAGTATTCGGAAGTTGGAAATTTCGCTTACGATGTATTTGATTATATCGACGGTGATGAAAAGTAACCTTTAATTATTTTATCCCTTGGGGAGTTATCCTCAAGGATTGCTCCCTGATTTTAAGGAGCAATCTATGGATATGAATTTTGAACAAAAATTTACCGCACTTTTTAAATCAATTGCGCCTCATTACCGGCGTTCGGAAGTGTTCTATGACTTTATAACGATTTTAGGACTTGAGTTTTATCTTGTTTTGTATGGTGAGTCAGCGGATGAAACGCTGAAACAGCGTTATCAGACGGCTGTAAGTCACTACACAGATGAGGAAAAGCAAAAGTTAGTTGAACTTAGTGTGATTGTGGTAGAAGCCCTTGAAAACAAGACCTATGATTTTTTAGGTTCGGTGTTTATGGGCTTAGAGCTCGGCGATAGATATAAAGCACAGCATTTCACACCGAGCCATGTTGCACACGCGATGGCCACAATGACATTATCCAATTGTCATGAATTAATTCAACGACGTGGATTTATCACGTTGCAAGAGCCAACGTGCGGTTCTGGTGTGATGATTATAGAATCCTATAATTATTTACGTCAGGAACACTTTAACCCGCAGCAGCAGATGTGGGTCCAGGCAAGGGATTTGGATTTTACCGCGGCAATGATGTGTTATATCCAAATGACACTTTTACATATACCGGGCGAAGTGATAATTGGGGATACTCTAAAAAATGAGGTTTATCATCATTTATACACAACAGCTCATCTATGGGGGAACTGGAACAATAAATTAGAATGCGCAGATTTAGAGACTGAACCAGAAATTCAAAAAATTGAATCTGAACCAGTAGAAGAATTGTCTGAAATTGATTGGGAAAGTGAACCGATGTTTTATTAAAAGTTAAATGCACTCTATTTGGTGCTAAAAAGCCTAGTGAATTAAAATTCACTAGGCTTTATTTATATTATCTATTGATTTATTTTTTTATTATTGGGTTTTCTAATAAGTCATTTATAGCAATATTAAAATACACCATAAATGCACCAAAGAGAAGAAAGAAGCAAAGAAAAAGTAAGATTGTTTTTATTTTTTCTTTTTTATTTTTTCCTTCTAATCCACGTATTAAGTTGGTTGATATTAAAAATAATAAGATTGCTATTAAACCATAATTCATAATTTTCTTCTTTTAGTAAAAACGATTCCTGACATTGAGCTAAAATTTCCCCCAATGTTGCTATCTATAACTTTCTTTGAATCTAAATTTTCTAAGTATTCTTTTGCTTCATTTAATATATCTTTCTCATATTCAAAATCTTTTATTTTGATGTGCTTTTGGATTGGTAAATATCCAAAGCAGAACATAGATATACAAAGTGATAATACTAATCCTATATTAGTTTTTCCAATAAAGACTAATATAGAAAAAACAAATATCAATACAATAAAGATAAACCCTAGTGCTTTTTCTAATTTACTAAAGTAAGGTTTTGTCTTAGTGACTGTTTTTTTGTTTAATAGCCTTGGATTCGAGTCCCATATTCTTACCTTTACGCCCATTTTTCTATCCTCAAAAAAGGCTTGCTTTTCAGTTTTTTTTCAGTTTGCGGTTTTCTTTTTGCTCCAGACTTTTAATACGTTTCTCCAATTCTTGATTCACTACATTTGCCGGTAGCATTTTTTCTTCCTTGTTTGCCGTCAATAAAATCTGCTTTCCTACGGAAAAATACAGCAAATTTGAATCTCGCAACGGTGAAACCCAACCAAATTTACTCATATCTAGCGCACCACAAGGAACATAAGCACAATCGTTCAGTTGATTTTGTAATTGTGTTAAATCCCAATTAAGAGATTTTGTTAAACGATAAATAATTGCATTTTTAAACCAAAACATAATCAGCTCCTATATTCTGCTATTACCAGAATCATAGCGGTTTGTATAAAAATAGCAGTGATAAATTATCTCGAAGTTGTAGAGAGTTTTTTATTTAATTGGATGAGCCGATGAGTAACATTGAATTGAAGCAAATTTCTTAAATTGTAGAGATAATGAAGCTGCATATATTCTTTTTAAGCATTCTATTGATACCGGTTAGTCTCGTTGCAAATATTCGTGATCCGCATGAAGGGGGGATTTGCCACGTTGAAGCAGAATATTTTTACCCTGGTATTTGGGAAAAATATGGGGAAAATGAACTCATTTGTAACTATTGGCAGTTTCTGAGTGAAATAGATAAAGAAATGCTCGAATCTGAGTTAAATGAGGATACTAATGAAGTTGGGTATGATGAAACTGGAATTGATAATAGCGATTATGATTCTGTAGATGAAATGGATGGGAAAGATACGGAAGATTAACTGTTTGCTCGCTCTTCCAATTCAGAGTTTTTTCAATACATTTCACAAAACTATTTGCTCAGACTGCCAAATTTAGGTTTGTAAAAGGAAAAAGCCAAGGGAGGCCCTACCGGGCCAAGGGGAAGTTTTCAAGGGTAAATCCGTTTCCAGGGGAAACGGGCTTACCCGAAAAGGCAAAAGGGCTAAAAGGCTTTCTCTTCTTTCTCCGAAATTAGTTCAAAGGTAAATTAGATTTATGCTTAATTAGGATAGCCTGTTTGTTTATGATTTTTATATATCAATTAAATTATTCTATTTTTTATGCTAAACCGATTTTTTAATCTTTTTCAAAAAAATCACAATCCTACAACATCACAAGCGTGTTCAGATACAAAAAATGGCAGTGGATATTATTTACCACTTACGGCGGGTGAATTACTTAATACACCTCTAAGAGAGCGGTATTTAACCGATATTTGGCAGAATGTATCCATGACCCCTAAAATGTTTGATA
Source organism: Rodentibacter genomosp. 2 (assembly GCA_001999425.1). Lineage (GTDB taxonomy): Bacteria > Pseudomonadota > Gammaproteobacteria > Enterobacterales > Pasteurellaceae > Rodentibacter. The sequence goes on from MLHP01000015.1 coordinate 10,818, forward strand.
CGCTTTATCGTAAGCCAATAGAACGATATGCTGAAATTGTTCAATTGCTTCCTGCGTCAGAAAGTCATCATCATGCCCATAATGGGGGGATGCTTGATCATGGATTAGAGGTATTGTCTATTGCTGCAAAATTAAGACAAAATTATGTTCTACCGCCAAACTCTCCTCCCGAAGAACAAGCTAAACAAAGAGATGTATGGACTGCTGTTGTCATTTATGCAGCATTATTACATGACCTAGGTAAAACAGCGGTCGATGTCGAAGTTATTTTAGAAGATCAACGACGTTGGTTTCCTTGGCAAGGGAAAATAGATAGTCCATATCGTTTCCGTTATATTAAATCCCGAGATTATTCACTTCACCCTGTCATAGGGGGCGTATTTGCACAGCAATTTATTCCTCAAGAAGCGCTTAATTGGTTAGCAGAATTTCCGGTGGCTTTTTCTGCATTAATGTACTTTATTAGTGGGCATTCTGATAAATCCGGTGTTTTAGCAGATATTATTCAAAAAGCAGATCAAATTAGCGTGACAATGGCTCTTGGCGGGGATATTCAAAAAATTGGTGAAAAAGCACCGGTTTCTTTTGCAAAACAGTTACATGTCGCATTGAAAGAAGTTATCAGCAATATGAAACTCAATGCACCTAAAGGTGGCGGGGAAGGATGGCTAACCAATGAAGGACTATGGGTGTTAAGTAAAAGTACAACGGATAAAGTCAGAGCTTATTTAATGCAGCAAGGTATCTCTGTTCCGGCTCAAAATAGCCGTGTATTTGATGAATTACAGGCAAATAAATTAATTGAAGCAACGCCTGAAAATACAGCGATATGGTATGGAAAAATTGCCTCTAACAGTGGATGGCAGCCACCTGAGCCATTTACATTACTCAAGATATCTCCCAACGTTATATGGGAAGGCATTGACAGTCGCCCACCTTTATTCGATGGACTTGTCACAGTAACGGATAAGGAAGGTAAAAATAAAATACAAGAAGTTACGTTAGGAATTAATGAGACAACTGAAGCATTAATTAAGAACAATGATGATGCCGGTGAGTTTTCGTTAAGTAATATTAACATCACATCAAATGTTACATTAAATACTGGTACAAATGATAACAATATAAAACCTGAATCAGAACAAGATCCATTTGGCTCTTACTTAAACTTATTTCCTACACTGGATGAAAATAATTCATCAATGACTTCATCTTTCCACGAATCCGATAATATAACTCTTGAAACAGTGGAAGAAAAATTACCTGAAACAGAGAAGGATACAACATTATTGAAAGAAGAAATAAGTAGTGTAGGGAGTGAGAAAAAGCCAAAAAGTAAAAAAAGCCCGATTTCAGAAGTAAAAATTAAGGATAAGGCAATAGATAGTGGTGACTTATTAACAACTGAAAAATTTATTAAATGGGTAAAAGAGGGTATTATAGGCAAGTCCATTCACATTAATAAACCTGATGCAAAATTACACTTTGTAGAAAACCATTTGTTTATGGTTACACCGGCTATATTTCAGTTATATACACGAGAGAAGCTGGGGAGCGATAAGCAAGAGGATTGGGAATTTCTACAAAAAGAATTTCAAGATCTAGGTATCCATAAGCGCTTTTATACAGATGGAGATTCTTGGAACATCTGGTCTTGTGATGTAGTTGGGCAGAAAAAAACATCTTCATTGAGTGGATATATTATTGAAGATGTAAAGCTCTTTGTAGGAAATAAACCGGTATTTAATAATCACTGGTTAAAACTAAAAGGAAATATTCAATGACAGTTTCAAGTTTTAATGAGTTATTAACTCAATTTTTTTATTTCGTGAACTAAGACCCGACACAGAGAAAGCCTATCAAAAGGTCGTCAATCAACTATTAAAATTTTACCCTGACAAATCGCCGCACACGCTAACAAAAGCTGATGTAGTCCATTGGAGAGCAGAAGTTTTATTTAGAATTAAGCCGGTGACATGGAATAATTATTGTCGACATTTGAAAAGCCTTTATAATTTTGCCATTGAGCAGAGCCTTATAGAAAACAAGGATAACCCACTAAAAAAAATGATGGTGAGAGAAGGTAAAACTTCTCGAAAAGTCTTAGATGAAACTATTTTTAAGAAAATAGATTTACTTTTCAAAAGCGAAGAAAATCTACCTTCCCGCTTAAAGCCCAAATGGTTTATTTTATGTTTGATTAACGTATTAAAATATACAGGAATTCGACGTGCTCAACTTGTGAAATTGAGAGTCAAGGACATTGATTTGTCAAGAAAAATGATTTGTATCCCGTCGCACATAAACAAAAATCATAAATACCACGAAATTCCTATTCCGCAGATACTGTTTACTGACTTTGAGAAGATAGCTGACGAGTTAAAAAGAACAGGGGACGGTGAGAATGCTCAATTTTTTAATGTAAATCGATTTTCAACAACAAATTATCGTCAAGGTGAAATGATGACTAACAATCAGCTATCTCATATTTTTTATGTGTTATCTAAAGAGATTCGTTGTAAGGTATCTCCTCACCGTTTTAGACATACTTTGGCAACAAAACTGATAAAAAATAAAACGAGTATTTACGATGTAAAACGAATATTAGGGCATTCAGATTTGAAGGTGACGATGAGTTATATTGAAGAAGACCCAGAAGATCTTCGTTCAGCATTAGATTCGGTGTATTAGAATTAGAATAAAGGCTTTACAAGCAGTATAAAAAGTGTAGAATTAGATCCGTTGGCAGTGTTGTTTTACTGCTAACGGATCTTTTTTATTTTCATCGTGCAAATTTGATGATAAGTCTGTGCGGTATTTTTTTTAAGAAAATAGCATAAAGGATTTAAAATCCCTCGCCTTTCGAGGCGTGCCAGTTCAAGTCTGGCTTCGGGCACCATCCTAGATTGACCAATCTAATTTATCAATTCCTTCTATATATTAAATATTCAGCTCTATTGAGTAGTTTCGTGTTGTCATATAGTTATTATTCTTGTAGAAGTGAGTATCTCTATCCGTAAACACCACAGAAAGCGCAATATCTGTTTCCATTATGCCGTTTTCAATTAACGAAAACACATATTGCGCAAAGCATAAAAAGTGCGGTTATTTTTCTAAGCGTTTTTTATTCTCACAAAAACACCTGAAATTTTAATAGCGCTATTGATTGACTTGATAAATCATTCTTCCCCTGATCTGATACTTACTGTTTGTAATGCTTCAAATTAAGAGGCAAAGCAAGCCTTTTTGAGTCTTCACAAGTCTAAAATGCTCGGAGCAAACGGAAAATCGCATAAATCACCATAATGATACTCAGCATGATTTTGAGTTCGCTCATTCTGCTTTGGCTCTTTTCCTGCATATCTTGAGACATCTTTTCAGCTTGCGCTTTGCGTTCTTCAAAAGATAAATTGCCCCAATTTTGTTGGTAATGATCAATGCCTTTTTCAATTATTGCCGGGGTATATTGATAAGAATAAAAGGCCGTTCCTAATAAGCAATCAATTATATTCAATGATTTCGATGGTGTAGTATTGGTAAAATGTACATACTTACCTGAAATAAAATCCTGAATAAAAGTTTGCAATTCCTTCGCTCTTATCAGTCCCAGACGTCCAATCTGAAACCGGTTTAATTGTTTCATTCCTGAATCAGGTAAAATAAAATACAAGCCTTGTGGCAATAAAAATAAGGGTAAGTTGGCTTGTTCTATATCATCATACTTAGTCCATTCCGGTAGTTGGTGAATATAAAATTGATCTGACGATGTTTCTTTGAGATAAATCATACGACGACGTCGATCAATACGAATAGGATATGGGTTAGGCAGAAGCAAGGTAACGAATAATGTCAAAAGCGGGAAACCAATAAGACCTAGGGCAACCTCGCGTTTAACGTCAAAGGTATAATGTTCGTCGGATTGATAGTATTCCTGTTCCGATTTAACAGAATTATCTGCCAATTTTTGTTGTAATGCTAAGTAATTATCCCATTGTTCTCTGGCACTAAAATAATCAAGATTGAGATGACGTTCTCGAAATTCAATGAAATTAGCTGGCAATTTTGAGCCTTTTGCCAATTTCTCAAGCTGAGTTTGAATCGCTTGACGTTCAGTAGCTTGTTCTTCAGCATATTGTAGGTATGAATTGTGCTTTTCTGTAGAGGGTTGGATAAACCAACTTACATAAGTCATAAAAGTGTCATCGCGCGTATATATTGAATTAGCGTGTTTTATCCAACTGATGAAAGCTAACCCCAAGCCGATTATAATAATCACTAGCCGCCATATTTGCATCGTAGGGCGATAGATTTCGATTAGATCAGAATTTAAAAATCTCACATGGCGGGTTAAAAGCTTTTCACTATAAATAAGTTTCATCAGTTATCCTTAAAAAAGAAAATTATCATACTAAGTTTATCACGGTGAGTATAAAGTACTATTGAAAATATTGCGAATTTACCTTTTAAAATAAATTTAGCTTATTAAACTTTATTTTTTAATAGAAACTCATGGAACAAATTATCTGAATATAATGTGAAGGGAAATTCTATAGCTGGAGTTGAAGAAATGAAAAATTTAAGTAAAACAGAGCCGGTTTATCAGTAAAATTTGAGAGAAAAGAAATGCTTTACCTAGATAAAAAAATTAAGAAAAAGATCGGAAATTCAAACTGTTTTAATCCATTTTCAAACTTTCTATAACTGCTACATAATACAGAAAATATCGACAAAATTGAGTGTATTTTCCCGTCAAGTTAGGCATTATTGCTCTCAAATAAACGCTCTGTTATGATAAAGTCAAATTGTTTCTGTTTCCTTTGTGAATGAATATGAAAAATACTATTGCTAAATTATCTCTCCCTTTCTTATGCTTTTATCTTGCAGCCTGTGATACGGTGAATCCCATAACAGAGCCATCTCTTGATGAACAAAAAGCCGATGTTCTCGTTCAGTTTGAACAATGTCATCAGTTACAATCTTTTCGACCCTCACAACAAAAACAGCTTATTGAAACATGCCAAAAACCTTTAATTTCAAAACTAGCAGACATTGAAAACCAGTTGTATCGCAAAGCTTATGGCGAGGGTTATAGTCAGTTGGAACCTTATGAAAAAGGATATTGGTATGGTGTAAAAAATAATCTTATTGGGATATTAGATAACCAAGGTCAAGTGGTAATTGAACCTAAATATAGCGATATGGGTATTCTTCGTACAAAACCTAATTATAACTCTTATTTATACTATTCGAAGCATACCTTGCCCGATCCGATGCGTCATTATTTTAATGTTTCTGAATTGCCGACAGTGAATTATTTTTATCCTGTTGTTTATTTTGTCGATGAACAGGGTAACTGGGGGGCAATTAATATTGAAACAAAGGCAGCTACTGTCCCATTTAAATATCAAGAGGCTCACTATGTGGGCAGTGGGTATGTTGAATTAATCGAACGCGATCTCAAAACAGGTGAGGAGATCTCTCGGGTTTTGGTTAATCAACAGGGTGAGGCTGTGTTAGATCCGAGGTTATATGATCAGTATTCTTTCCTTGGCGAAGATTATATTCAAGTTCAAAAAGACCAAAAATACGGCATAGTAAAAAATAATCGTGAAATTATTCCAACCATTTCAGAAAAGGAGTTTGAATTTTATGACGGGCTCCTTATTATCGACCGATGGAGAACCGGAGAAACACGAATTTATTCTCCGGAGGGAAAGTTAATTGAACTGCCGAAAAATTATCGACTTATTGACGGGTTCTCAAAGGATAGCCAAATCATGTCTGTGATCAATGATAAAAACAAGCAACATTCAATTTGGACGAAATCCGGTAAGAAACTTTTTGATCATTTACTTAAGGCAGAAACTGTTGGTAATCAATACATTCAAATTTCTAAAGGAAAAAATCTAGCGTCTTATGAAAATTACAAGAGTGCATTGCTTGATCTTAATGGAAACATGGTATTGGATTATAAATATACTGAGTTTAATATTGTAGACATCCCAAATAACCCACCACTCATTGAAACCCGTCTTATTGAAGATTTAGGGATCTTAGATAATGATTTGAAAGAACTTATTCCGATAACGTTCCGGAGCATATCTTATAATGCGTATGAAGACGAATTTAATGTTAGCACTCATGACAATCTTGAAGGTATATATAGTACGGCAGGGAAAGTGATTTTTGAGCCTGCCTATAAACGGATCGAGAACTCTTATTACAGCCCTGTTAAGATTGTAACCAGAGGGGACAAAATCGCATTATTCTCACTTACAGGCAAAGCAATAACGGACTTTCGTTATGAGACGGATAAGATAAAAGCGCTCAATAACGATAAATTAAAAGAGTTCTTCCCTGATGGTGCAATTATTGTTAAACAAGGCGACGCGGTAGGAATTATTAATAATGCCGGACAAACAGTATTACCTTTTGAATATCAGGACTTAGATTTTATTGATGACTATCAGGTATTTCAATTTAAACAAAAAGATAAATGGGGGCTTATTGCACCAAGCGGCGAGGTCATTATTGCAGCACAATATGATGACCTCAAGATGCATAATCCACAACAATATTTAGTGCGAATTGGCAAGAAATCCGGTGCTATTAATCTGAAAGGTGAAATTATTATTCCAATCGATTATGACTGGGTCTATTCTTTGAGAAACGGCGATGATGACAAATCCGAAAAGGAGACGAGCCGTTTCTTTTCTGTGGAGAAAAATGGGCTTTGGGGAGTATGGGATGTGGTTGAAAATAAACAAATTATCAGCAATTCCTTCCCTAGCGAGAATTTTTATACAGAGCAAGGTGAATTTACCAATATTTATCGTAATCGGAACATTATTGCTAACCGAGAGGGACACTCTTCTGCGATATATGCGCAGCGCCAACGAGATAATCAAGAACAATACGGTTTTGTTCCGGCAGCGCCGATTACTATTAGTGAAAACGCCTTAGTTTCCGGAAAACGGGATTATAAAAAACTGGTTAATTATTTTTATCAAGTAGAGATCAATAGCCTTAAAAAAGGTTTTCAATTAGAAAGGAAGCTCGCAGAGTTTTATTTAGATGATATATCATCTTTAACGACCTTGTTTGATGATTATATTAATCATCTAAAAGAAATAAAAAGCGGTATTGAAAATTTAAAAATTACCGACCCGGAAGTAAAATATTTAGCTAATCAATTTTTAGCTTATAATTTTATGCGTATTCAATATCAAGAAGAATATAAAAAATATGCCATTGAAACAAAAAACAGCGGTATCGATTCAGAAGAAAAATTAATCTCTTTAGAGAAGAATTATAAGAGACCCGTTGATACCGCAGAATGGGAAATGAATAAAATTTATATTCTATTAAAACAAAAATATAATAAATTTTATCAATCCTATGGTGGGAAACCTTATACCCATTATCATTATAATGGGTATAATTATTTACAGTATGATACAAGCTGGCTTTTTGAAGATATAGGATAAATGTTACGCTATATAATATAATGGTTCAGAATTTTGCAAATCATCAGCTTATCTTTTTGCTCAATTACCAGTTTTTACGAAACCGTGGGGTGGAACCGAATACTAGGCTTTAAAAGAGTCTCTTATAAGCATTTATGCCAATGTTCAATTCTATGCACATTGGTCGATTTTATTAGTAATTGGGGAGAATAACCTAAAATTAAGGGTTAATAGAAAAAAGTTTATTTGATTAATTGATAAAAAAATGCGGTATATTTTCAAGTTTTTTTATAAAAAAATACTGATAAAAGTAGCCGCCTTTTGTTTTTATGGAGAATAATAAAATCATTCAAAATTCAGCAAATACTGTACTTTAGGTTTACATTCAAAGTGCAGGGCAAAAATAGCGGCGTTTTTAATAAATCTCAGGGTTGTTTTCAAGCCATTGTTGGATTTTCGCTTCGGTTTTTTTGTTCATTGTAGCCGCGAGTTGGGAACAGGCTTAAATGATAAAAAAAGTTAATATAGTCCGACCATAAACGTTTTTCTTTTTTGAAGTAGCGAGCAAATTCTTCATCGGGATTTAGGCTTTGCATATAGTCGGTTAAAAATTCTCTTAATACCTGATCTTGAAAATCACAGGCGGGACGGAAAATCCCTAAATCTACCCGTACTTTATCGTCGGGATCGGTTTCATGGGGAATGGTTAATACCAATGCCGCATGTTCGGGATTAGTTAAGCGAGATTGGTAAGAATAAGGCTGAAATGTTTTAATCGGATCGGTTCTTTCATCATAACGGGTAATATAAAATTTACCGAATTGCCAAAAATAGGCAATCCGCCGTTTAGTGTCGATACGTAATGGGCGCCAGTTTGGAGATATAAGCATAAGAAATAGAAATATTGGAAAAAGTATGCTGAAAAATCCAGCGTAAGTGCTTTTTTTATGTCGCTTTAGCATTCCTTCTTTATATTCATTGTAAGTTCTAAGTTTGTGCAATTCATTATCTCTTTTATAGAGCATATACAACTCATCATATTGAATTTTTAATTGTAGATCTGGATTTATAGCCCACTCAATATCCTTGTATATATTGGTTCTAGATTCGGGGTTAAATCCTAATACGCCGAAAATCGCAATAATCCACAGCCAAAAAAATTGTTTAAATTTAGCCTCACTATAACGACGTATTTCAATCACTCCCTTTCTAACCTGCTTGATATTTCTTGAGATCGTATCCGGAGTATAAGATCTTGATTGATAATTAAGATTAAACATAAAGCCTCCTAGATCTCATTTTTTCTAAATAAACGTTGAACAATAAAATGATTAGTCGAAGAACCTAATTTCGGGTATTTTAAGGTTAATACCCCTTGCGTGGCGATAACGGTTCTGCCCTGATTACGCCAATCCGGTGCAGGCGTTGTCGCACCAATCGATGGTGTTTCGGAAAAATCTAACTCAATACAATTTGATAGTATGCGTTTTTTCTTCACCTTTGCCGATCCTAAATCCGAAAACTGTTCGCCACGCTCGCCCGGAGCACCCCATACCGTTTGTTGCAGCCATTCAATATTGAGTTTGTTTACACTTTCTTGCGAATCAAATTTTCTTCCTATTCAGCGTTTTAAAAACTCGGTGAAAAATGACCGCACTTTAATTCTTTTTTCTCAAAGTGCGGTCAAAAATAGCTGCGTTTTAATAAATCTCAGGATTGTTTTCAAGCCATTGCTGGATTTTGGCTTCGGTTTTCTTTTCATTATAGCCAAAGTTTGGGAAAAGGCGGAAACGGTAGAACCAACCGAAGTAATCCTGCCAAATGCGTTTTTCTTTTTTGAAATAGCGTGAAAATTCTTCATCAGGATTCGGGCTTGTTAAATAATCCACGATAAAGTCGCGTAAGTAGTAGCTTTGATATTCACACACGGGGCGGTAAGCACCGAGAGCCGGGGAGACTTTTTTATTGCGTTCGGGATTTTCAAAAGGAATCGCCATGATTAGACAGCTCATGCCCTCGTGGTTTAGCCAAGAGGAATGAAAATCCGTTTGTAAAAAGTAGATTAAACGCTGTTCATTGTGCGTGAAACTTTCGGGATATTGTTTAATGTAAAACTTGCCCCACCACCAAAAGTAAATAAGACGGCGCTTGGCATCAATACGCACGGGGCGACCATTTGGTAAGCAAAGTAATACAAACCAGAAAATCGGGAACAGGATATAGAACCAGCCGTAATACACAATATTAGGATGCATTTCTAGCATCTCATATTTAAATTTTAAATATTCTTCTTGAGTTATAGCTATTCCTGATACTTCCATTCCTCCGGTAACTAATTTCCAAGTATCTTCAATCGCCCAATCAATGGATATAGCCCATTGAATGATACTATACATTCCTGTTTTATTTATAACATCATGTAGGGTTATAGCTGTCACAATAATAAACCAAGGCCAAACTAAAATCGCTTTAAAATAACTCACATTATAACGAGTGATTTCAATCACCCCGTTGCCAAGGGGTTTGACATTGCGTGAAACCATATCGGGGGTATAGTTGGGTGTGTTCATGAGTATTTTCCCTCTAAGATAATTTCTCCCTCAAAATAATCGGCGTTCCGTTTTTGCCAAAAAGTATCGGTTTTTTCACCGAGTTTCGGGTATTTGACTTTCACTACCACAATATCTCATTATTAAAAATAAAAGGAAAAACAACCGCACTTTAGTTTTTATTTCTAACGTACGGTGAGATTTTTACTATTGAACACCATATTTCTCAAGCCAAGCCTGAATGCGGGCTTCGGTTTTTTTTCATTGTAGCCAAAGTTTGGGAAAAGGCGGAAACGGTAGAACCAACCGAAGTAATCCTGCCAAATACGTTTTTCTTTTTTGGAAATAGCGTGAAAATTCTTCATCAGGATTTGGGCTTTTTAAATAATCCACGATAAAGTCGCGTAAGTAGTAGCTTTGATATTCACACACGGGGCGGTAAGCACCGAGAGCCGGGGAGACTTTTTTATTGCGTTCGGGATTTTCAAAAGGAATCGCCATGATTAGGCAGCTCATGCCCTCGCGGTTTAGCCAAGAGGAATATCCGTTTGTAAAAAGTAGATTAAACGCTGTTCATTGTGCGTGAAACTTTCAGGGTATTGCTTAATGTAAAACTTTCCCCACCACCAAAAATAAATTAGGCGGCGCTTGGCATCAATACGCACGGGGCGACCGTTTGGCAGGCAAAGTAATACAAACCAGAAAATCGGGAAGAGTATATAGAACCAACCGTAGTATATTGCGTCAGGGTGTTTATTCAACATTCTCATTTTAAAATCTTCATATGCTCCAGGCGGCATAATCTCTCCAAATCCTTGACGAACAGCTACTAAGTCAGTCCAAGTTCGTTCTAAAGCCCAATCTACAGAAATCGCCCATTTTATATCTATAAACATACCTATTTGATTTATCACATCATACAATGTCATTGCTGTTACAATAATAAACCAAGGCCAGACTAAAATCGCTTTAAAATAACTCACATTATAACGAGTGATTTCAATCACCCCGTTGCCAAGCGGTTTGACATTGCGTGAAATCATATCCGGTGTGTAGTTTTTCGCATTCATTAATATTTTCCTTCTAGTACAATTTCACCTTCAAAATAATCGGCGTTCCGTTTTTGCCAAAAGGTATCGGTTTTTTCACCGAGTTTCGAGTATTTTACTTCCAGCACAATAATGTCTTATGTCCCGTTATTAAAAATAAAAGGAAAAACAACCGCACTTTAGTTTTTATTTCTAACGTGCGGTGAGATTTTTACTATTGAACACCATATTTCTTAAGCCAAGCTTGAATTTTAGCTTCGGTTTTCTTTTCGTTGTAGCCCAAGTTTGGGAACAGGTGGAAACGGTAGAACCAGCGGAAGTAATCCTGCCAAATCCGTTTTTCTTTTTTGAAGTAGTGAGCGAACTCTTTATCAGGATTCGGGCTTTTTAAATAATCCACGATAAAGTCGCGTAAGTAGTAACTTTGATATTCACACACGGGACGATAAGCACCGAGAGCCGGGGAGACTTTTTTATTGCGTTTGGGATTTTCAAAAGGAATATCCATAATCAGGCAGCTCATGCCCTCGCGGTTTAGCCAGGAGGAATAAAAATCCGTTTGTAAAAAGTAGATTAAACGCTGTTCATTGTGCGTGAAACTTTCGGGGTATTGTTTAATGTAAAACTTTCCCCACCACCAAAAGTAAATAAGACGGCGCTTGGCATCAATACGCACGGGGCGACCGTTTGGTAGGCAAAGTAATACAAACCAGAAAATCGGGAATAGGATATAGAACCAGCCGTAGTAGATCGTATCGGGGTGAAACTCTAACATTCCAGCTTTAAACTTTTCATATGCATCATATGCTATAATTTCTCCAAATTCCTTTTTTGTCTCAATAATCAAATTCCACTGTTCTTCTAAAGCCCAATCTACGGATATTGCCCATTGAATATCGTTATACATTCCTGTTTGCGAAATAATGTCATTTAAGGTTATTACGCTCACAATAATGAACCAAGGCCAGACTAAAATCGCTTTAAAATAACTGACATTATAACGGGTGATTTCAATCACCCCGTTGCCAAGGGGGTTGATATTGCGTGAAATCATATCCGGTGTGTAGTTTTTCGCATTCATTAATATTTTCCTTCTAGTACAATTTCACCTTCAAAATAATCGGCGTTCCGTTTTTGCCAAAAGGTATCGGTTTTTTCACCGAGTTTTGGGTATTTTACTTTAATGACAAAAATATCCGTGTTATGAGTCGGATATTTTTCTGTATTAATTACGTTAATAGATTTATAACCTCTAAAGAGGTTTTCCTCCGAAAGATAAATATAGGCATTGCCGTTATTTTCTGTTCGTTTGGGGGTGAGATGTGTTTCTCTGCCTTGTAGTGATGTCATGGCGTCAACCACACTGCCCGGATGCGGGTATTCATATTGAGTAACGCTAACCTCCAGACGAGTGGCATAGCCTTTTTCCTCTGCAAACGCCGGGCAACTGATTTCTAATACCTGCCATTGATTATTTTTTGGCGAAACGGTTAAACCCCAAGCGAGGTTATAGTAAGCTTCCATTTCTTTATCAAAGAATTTCTTTATTACTCTATATCGTGTTGAATCTTGACTACTTAGGTTTTTAGCCAATAGCAGTCGTTCTTCTAATTTTAATCTTTGTTCATCACTCCAATAATTCTCCGAATTCCCCCAAAATCCCGTTCTTACCCAAGCCTCATAAGGGTTATCGCCAAAAGTGGACACCACCACACTCAGAATCACCAAGGCTGCGCCCACAATCCCCAATGCCGGGAATACGCCGGAAACAAAACTGAAGGTTGAGAGCAAGGTACAAATTTCCCCTGCGGCTAAAAGCACTGCGGCATCCCGTTTGGCTTTGTCGCCACTGCCACTGCCTTGTTTGAAATCATTATAGGCAATGATGATTGCCATCACACTGGCGATACGTCCGACATTATCAAATGAGATGACCTTATTCCAAATACGTGTGCCGGGTTGTGCCGTTGCACCGGGAAAAGGTAAACCGTAGCGCATGGCGGCTTTATTTAATTTTTGAAAGAGTTTTTCGGTTGCTTGTTTGGCAATGTCATTTTCTTTGCGTTCAAAGGCTGCCACGATGGCGGATAAATCTGCGGTAACTTGCGCAACAGCCAAGGCGTTTACGCCCTTTTCATCCTGTAATTCCGTCCATTTTTGAAGGTTTGCGATGGCGGTGATTGAGGCAAGAAAAATCCCTGCATAACGTGTTTTCTCATTTATCCATTTACTGGCGTTGGATTGATCCTGTGCGTCAATATTCATCCATACCGAAAGTATGCGTTCGTCACGCCATTGTAGCATTGTTCTTGGTAAATCAATGTTAGTTACCCGCCCGGCTGCGATGGCTTCCATTTGGCTTTTTAGCGCTTTTAAGGCTGCTTTTACACCGGTCGGTTGTAGCCGTGTTAAACGAAAACCTAACACCTTTAAATAGCTGTGATACATCAATGAATTGGTTGCAGTGCGTTGCCATAAATGTAATTGACCGGCAGACACTTCACCCAGTAGTGCATCAAACCTAATGCGGTTAAATTCAACAAGTACCGTACCGTCTTTGACAATGCTATTGCTTTTATCGCCGATAGATAGAATATTTCCGATGTAGTCGCCATAACTTTTCGGTGATTTTTCCAGCTTATCCGGTAAGCCTGTTTGGTCATTGAGTTTTGTATTAGCAAGTCTCAACATTTCAGCTTGTTCACTTATGCCTTTAGGGCGGGTACTGATTCCGCTTTGAGCGGCAATGACGAGTTCCATCATATAGTTTGTAACAGGATAGAGTTTAGCCGGCTGTTTTTGGTAATCCAACATGAGACCGTTTATGACTGCCATTTGGGCAATGATAGTGTGATTATCCGCTTGTTCTGCCATGGCTCGGTGTGCTTTGGCGAGATTGACCATCCTGTTTTCATACTTTGTCGGACGATATTGAAGATATTTCTCCATTCGTTGCCAAGTTTCATTATCGACCATTCCATCATTGGTTTCTTTTGAAAAAACACGACCGAGACCACTGAATATATGATCGCTTTTGTTCGCCTCTCCAACCGGGAATCCGGAATAAGATTTTGCTCTTAATAGTTTTTCGAGGGATTTGACCGCTCTTGCGGTGGTAACCGGATAAAGTTCCTTTGCGCGGTCAGCGGCATCGTTTGCAACGGCAACAACACTACAGGCAGCAATGTCGTAAATATTACCGATAGGATCGAATACGGCAACGACAATAGGTTCTCCATTTTTGCAAGGCTTTATCGGGAGATTTAAGTCTTGTTTATCGTTATAGCCGACAGTCGTTGCCCGATATTGTGCATTCTGATTCGTATCTGATGAGTCGGGATTAAAGTCAGGCACGAGAGTTTGTAATGATTGCTCGGTTAAAACAAACGAAAAATCAGATTCCAGTTTTTTTAAAGCTAACTTTTGCATGATTTTTGCGCGGGTATCGGGATCAACCTCAAGCTTTTCAAACAGCTCGGCAGGCCAACGGAATTCGCTATAAGCAAATTCAATAATTGCTGTTTGCGGATTTACAAAAGCGTGATAATGGGTATTTACCCCTTTGGCTGGCACCCATTCTTTTCTTGGATTACCTTCTGTCCATTCGTATTGCGTAAATTGATAAGGTAAGTTCCCTTTTTCTCCACGCAATTCCGGTGCATTGCTGTCATCATCACTCACTGTATATTTAAAAATAACCCATTTGCCTTTTAAATCCGTGGTTTTCCCAACATGTTTTTGTGAGTAAATGTAAAAGTAGCCCTGACGCAAACGACGTAATTCATAATTAGGATCGCCGATGCCTGTGGGCATAGGTGGTGCTTCCCCTGTTTTGGCGATATTATCAAGGGCGGTTTGGGTTAAACTAAATCGCGCAGGATAAATCGGACGAATTTCAACTTGGCATGCCGGCGGCTTACCGATTTTACTATCTGAAAGTACAGGACGATTGGTTGTCATTTATTTCGGATCCTTTGTGAAAATTTGTTTTGCTTGTTCATAAACGGTTTGTGCAACAACGATAGGGAAGTTCTCTCCAATTTCATCATTTGCCTGTTTTATGAGCTGTACAAAAGTGCGGTCATTATTTAGATAAATTTGAGCCTTCACAAGATGAATGAGAGCGTCATTATGTTTAAATCCTAGTTGTAATGCCCGCTCGAAATATTGTTCAATATTTTGATGTGAAATTGCTAAATTGAAAAACTCTGCCGGGATAATGTATTTTTGCAATTTTTCCAGTAGTTGTCGTTTGTCGTAATCTTCGACAAACCCTTGAAATTCAGCGTCAAAACCAACCGCACTGGGTTGAGTGTCGGGCGGTAAGTCTTTTAAGCTGAGAATATGAAAGCGGTTGCCGATACGCGCACCGAAAGCGTCTATCACTGTTTCGCCCTCCCGAACGCCGAAAAAGGACGCTAATTTTGCCGGGGAACGGGCGATATAACGCAAGTAAGCAACCAAGATTATCGGGTCATAAAAACGGAAGAAATACCATTTCTCGTTTTCTTCCCGGTAAAGATGAATAAATTTGCGGAGGTGATAAGCCAACGCCTCAAAGGGCTGTTTGGAACGGATAAAAATGGTTGGATTGACATCCCAAGCGCCCATCCAAGGCTTTTCGGCTTGGGTGAAAAGCAATTCGACAAAGGGGCTGTCTTCCCTATCGGTGACGGTCAGTTGGGTAAGAAACGGGGCGTTACTGTCCATTTTGTCTTTTAGTTCGCCTTTATAAAGTGATTCGGTTCTGCCCTCATGTTCGCTTAATTGGGGGATAGTAAAGGCTTTGACGCCGTCAATCACGGCATAATAACGCCAATCTTGTGGATTCTCGGTGAAATCGGGATTAGGGTAATACAGCCCCTCTTTGGGATTATGTGCGGAATCAAACTGTGCAAAAAACGGATGAACGGCGAGTTTTTCCGGTAGATAAGAAAACCGCCCGTTTTTTATCGGTGGTTGTCCGATAAAGGGGGCGACAGTCAGGTTTTCTTCAATTAGATAATTGGTTTCGTGATTTGTTTGATTTTCTTCTTGGACAAATAAAAAACGCAGTTCATCGGGTTTTAGTTGCTGTGCGTGAGCGAAGATTTGGGCTTGATGTCCGTGACGTTGAAACCAAGTGAGGGCGGGAAGCGGAGCCAATTGGCTGGTGAGTTTACATTGATGTTGCGCTTTATAGGTATCAATTTTTTGTTGAAAATCATCGCGATTGAGTGCAAAGCCGATGAGGTGGCCAAAATAAAGGACGTTGGGTTGGTTGAGGTAGGTGAGTTGATAGTAGCCCACCCAAAGCTGAGATTCTGTTGTCATAGTTTATCGCCGAAAGAGCAGTAAATTAATGAGTAACAGGACAGCGCGGTTTACGTTTTCGCTGTCCTTGAGTGATTAAAGTGCGGTCAGTTTTAACCTTGTTTTTGATTTTTCATTGCCTCGCACACTTCACAAGTCGGTTTGGCTTCGTTTGCCGTAAGGGATAGCACTTGTGGCGCCTCCGGAGAACCGCCGCGTTGAACTAAATCCCCTTTGACGGTGACTTTCCCTTTTAACGTAATACCTGAACCGTCAATCACAATGGTGCCGGCTTGCCCGCGGATTTTCACCATGGTTGAGCCTGTCATTTTGACATCTTTACTGTGTTTTTTAAGCTCGGTTCCTACTTTTAAAAGTGCATTCCGATTCGCTTGGTGAGAATAATCCCGCCCAGTTTTAGCCTGTTGATTAGCATAGACATCCACTGAAAGATTGTTGCCGATATTTAACACTT